>JBKPAA010000060.1:0-75528 GCA_046726215.1 Actinomycetota bacterium
ATAGCAACGCAGGTAGTCGGAGTACAGCGCGATGTCGACGGGAGTGCGGACGCCTGACGTCAGGATCGCCGTCCCCGCGTAGTCGAGGAGCACGCCGGCGGCATCCCGGTCGCCCCGCAGGACCGCGAGTGCCGCCAACACGACGACGACCGAGGTCATCACGCCCGGCGTGGCCGGCACGGCGTTGTCTTCGAGCAGGTCGCGCAGGAAGTCGAGGGCTTCGGCGTGGCGACCGTGTTGGCCCAACTCGAGGGCATAGGGCAACGACGTGTACAGCGCCCATGCCCACAGGCCACTCCGCTCGTAGGAACGCGACCGCTCGAGGACATCGGTGGCGACAACCAGGGCCTCCTCGTGCTCACCCCTGAGGTGGTGCACCCCGGCGAGAAGCGCCAGGCACACGACGGACATGTCCCCGCCGGGTACGACGTCGACGGATCCCTGCTCCAGTGCGTCGACCGCGCCATCGAGATCTTCGAGCAGCACGCGCGCCTGGCCGAGCCAGAACCAGGCCAGGCCGCGGCTCAACGGTTCCGGCGCCAACTCGACCGCCTTGCGTCCCAGCCGCTCGGCCGCGGCGGCGTCATGCTGGTCCTTGCTGAAAAAGCCCCGCAGGCCGTGGTTGAGGCACAGCAGACCGTGGGCGAGCGACGACCAGACACCGGGTCGCTCGTCGGCGGCGACGGCCCGGCGGGCGAGCTCCCCGTCGCCGGCCTCGATGGCGAGGACCGCAACGTGAGCGGCGACAGTCAGCACGCGAACCTGGTGCTCGGCATCGAGGTCACCGAGCCCTTCCAGCGCCGCCGTCAACCAGCGGCGCCCCTCGTCGATGTCACCGATCCAGATGCGATTCATGGTGCTTGCCAGTCGGCCGACGAGATCCCACCGGGCCTGCCGCCCCGACCATGTGAGCGCTGCGCGCAGGTTGTGCTGTTCGCGGCGGATCGCGCCGTTCGCGTCGAGGTAGGTGAGCTCGGGCGGGATCGCCTCCACCCACGCCAGGAAGTGCTCGCGGTGGCGGTCCCGGGCCAGCGTCTCCTCACCGGCCGCGACCAGCTTCTCCTGGGCATAGGCCCGCACGGTCTCGAGCATCCGATAGCGCCTGTCGGTGCCATCGTCCTCGGTGACGACCAGCGACTTCCGAAGCAGTGACGGCAGCGGCTCGAGCCCGGCTGGTTCCCCGCACACGGCGATCGCCGCGTGCAGCGTGAAGCTGCCCGGGAACGCCGAGAGCCGCCGGAAGACGGTCCGTTCGTCGTCGGTCAGCAGCGTGTGGCTCCAGTCGAGCGCTCCCTGGAGTGATCGCTGGCGGCTGGGTTGCCGGCGGCCGCCTGCGGAGACGCGCATCCGGTCACCGAGATGCTCGACGAGCTGGCGCGGCGAGAACTGCGGTACCTGCGACGCTGCGAGCTCTATGGCCAACGGGATGCCGTCGAGCCTCCGGCAGATCTCGGCGATGTCGGACACGTTCAGCGCGGACATCACGAAGTCCGGGCGAACCGCGCCGGCGCGCTCACAGAACAGTTGCACGGCATCGGAGATCTCGGACAGGTCGTCGCCGGGTAGGGGCAGGGGGTCAACCGGGTGGACCTGCTCGCCCTGCAGGTCCAGCGCCTCGCGGCTCGTCGCCAACACCGACACGGCCGGGCAGCGCTCGAGAATCTCGTCGACGAGCGCAGCGCACGCGTCGATCACGTGCTCGCAGTTGTCAACCACCAACAGGACCTCACGCGTCGACAGGAAGTCGACGAGCTCACTAGCCGGCTGCCCCGAGGCGGTCCCCAGTGACATGCGGGGGAACCCGACGGCGGCCGCCACCGCGCTGGCCACGACCTCCGGATCCGATACCGGTGCAAGATCGCCGAAGAAGACGCCGTCCGGGAACCGCTCGAGCAGGCCCGACGCCGCCTTGATTGCGAGTCGCGTCTTGCCGCACCCGCCGACCCCGGTCAACGTGACCAGGCGGCGAACCTCGAGCTGCTTTCTGATGGCGGCGACGTCCACGTCCCGGCCGACGAAGCGTGTTCGGTCCGTCGGCAGGTTCTGTCGCACCGCGAGCGTGCGAAGCGGTGGAAAGTCGGCGCGTAGCTCGCGGTGCCCGAGCTGGAAGACCCGTTCGGCACGGGCGACGTCCCGGAGGCGGTGGAGCCCGAGATCGGTCCGGACGATCTCGGCGGTCAGGTCCGCCAGGCGGGCCTCGGTCGATTGCGAGCACACGATCTGCCCCGGATGGGCGGCGGCGCGGAGCCGTGCGCACCGGTTCGGCGCCGCTCCGTAGTAGTCGCCGTCGCGCAACTCGACCTCTCCGCTGTAGATGGCCGCCCGAACGCGGACGGCCGCACCGTCCGGCCATGCGTCGCGGTCCAGGGCCCGCTGTATCTCGACCCCCGCCCTCGCCGCCCCGCATGCGTCCGCGAACACCGAGAAGGTGGAATCGCCCTCGCCCTTGCTCCGGATCAGCACGCCGCCCTCGTCGCGCACGCAAGCGCCGATCACCCCCTCGTGCCGCTCCATGGCGGCACCGGCGATGTCGGGCCGCTCCTCCCACATCCGCGTCGACCCGGCGACGTCGGTCATGAGGAAGGTGACCTCACCGACTGGCAGAGGCCGGTTCCCGCCCAGGACGCCCTCCTTCTCGACAACCGGGCGCCGCCCGCCCGAGTCGTGCTCGGAACCGTAACCGCCGACGAGGTATCGGCGATGCGCGGGCCGCACCGGCGTGGCTGGTCAGTTCGCCCGCCGTCGCGCATGTGCGCCTCGCAGGGACGGCGACGTAGGCACGAAATAGCCTTCGGCCATGGCCTATGTCGACGTTCAGGGCGTCCACACCTACTACGAGGAGCACGGGTCGGGCGATCCCCTCCTCCTCCTGCACGGCGGCATGGCCGACGCCGACAGCTTCCGGCAGCAGACCCCGGAGTTTGCCGGGCGCTACCGGGTGGTCGTTCCCGAACGGCGTGGCCACGGACGAACGGCCGACGTCGACGGGCCCATCACGTACGACCTGATGGCCGACGACATGATCGCTTTCATCGACACCCTCGACATCGGCCCGGCGCACCTCGTGGGCTGGAGCGACGGCGGCAACGTCGGGCTACTGGTCGCCATCAAGCGCCCGGACCTCGTACGCAGGCTTGCCGCCCTGGGGTCGAACTTCAGCGCCGCGGGCCTGACGCCGGAGGCCGCGGCGGCGTTCAGCCCGGACACCGCTACATCGGTCATCCCCGCCATGCGGGAGATGTGGAAGGCGAGCGCCGTCGACGCCGAGCGGTTCGACGTCGTCCTCGAGAAGATGGTCCGCTGCTGGAACGACTACGCAATATCGCCCCACGACCTCGCACGGATCGCGGCGCCGACGCTGGTGATGGTGGGCGACGACGACATCACGAGCCTCGAGCACACGATCGCCCTCTACGAGGCGATCCCCGATGCCCAGCTGGCGGTCATCCCGGGCGCCTCTCACCTGGCACCGCTGGAGAAGCCCGGGCTGGTCAACCGGCTCGTCCTCGACTTCCTGGCCACCGACGGACCGCCCGCCACGCTCATGCCGCTACGGCGGCGCAACGCCAGCGGTTGACGCATCTCACACCTCGATGCCAAGCACAGCGCCCGCTACGACCTGGCCGCGGTCTACGAGAAGGTGATGGAAGCCGCCTGAATGGCGCCTCGCCGCCGGCGCCGATCGGCCGGGCAGGGAACCACCAAGCCGCCTCCGCCGTCATGGCGGCATGCTGCTGTCACCCCCGCGGCAACCGGTCCACCCGAACCCGCCGGCCCGCGACGCCCGCCTTCGGTACCTCCTGGAGACCGCCGGCGGTGTCCCCTTGGTCTCTCCGCCCGCGGCTCGCACCTCGGTGCGCCGCCGGGTTGCGGTGCTCCGCCGGCGGCGGCGGGTGCGCCGCGCGCTGGGCTCCGGCACCCTGGCGGCGGGCATCGTCGCCGGCAGCCTCCACGCCCGCATCGACGGGCATGGGGGCTCCGCGGCCCCACGCCCGGCGTCATCCTCGGCTCCACAGGGCGGGCCGCCGCCCGGCCGCCCGGCGCGCCCACCCGCCGCCGTGCCGCCCGGGTCGAGCTGGAGCCGGGATCCCCGAGAGGGAGTCGACCGTGAGGCCGCCGATCCCGGCGCGCTGTACGCCGACGGTCGCGTCCACGTCTACACCACCTCGGCCATCCACTGCGTGCGCGGGACGTGCCGGGACTATCGGGTCCCTCGCTTCTCCAGCGCCGACCTGGCGTTGCCGGGGCAGCTCGACGCCGACGCCATGCCCACCCGGCCCGATTGGGTCGCGGCCAGCGACGACGCCATCTGGGCGCCGGCGGCGGCGCGGATCGGCGGCCGCTACGTCCTCTACTTTGCGGCCACGTCCCGCGAGTCGGGGGACGCCGCCGTCAAGTGCCTCGGAGCCGCGGTCTCGGTAGTACCCGAGGGGCCATTCGTCCCCCTCCCCGACCCGCTTCGCTGCACGCCCGGCTACTGGAGCATCGACCCCTACCCGGTCACCGACGGACACCGCTGGTACCTGCTCTGGCGCCAGGACGACGGCGCCAACGTCACCGGCCGGATCGTCGTGGCCCCGCTGGGTCCGGGTGGCCTCACCCTCGACGACCCGCCGACGACGTTGCTCGTCGGTGCGTTCCCATGGGAGGAGGGCTATCCCCAGGGCACCCCGGGCATCGGCCCGATCGAGAACCCGGCCATGGTGCGCCATCCCGCCACCGACGAGTGGCTGCTCGCGTGGTCTGCCAACCGCTGGGAGACGCAGAACTACGCGACGGGCCTCGCCGTGTGTGCGGGACCGCTCGGGCCCTGCCGGCGGGTCGGAGGCGCGGCCCCTTGGCTCCGCACCAGCTCGGACCCGGGCATCGCCACCAGTGCACGCCTGGGGGGCGCCGGAGGGCTGTCGTTCGTTGTCGGGCCGGGCAAGCGGCTGTACTCCCTGCTGCACGCCTATCGTGATGGCGGCCACGCCCCGGGAGCACCGCGGGTGGCCTGGGCCTTCCGGGTCGAACCCTCGGGAACGCCCGCTGGCTACCGATTGGTCGAGATCGGCCGGAACCATTCCGCCGAGGCGTCCGTCAATGAGTCATGAGCATCACAGGCGGTGCGCTCGCGGGGGCGCAGCTCCGGGCAGGGGAGGGGGCAGACGAACCCATGCCGGTCGAGGCGGCGGCGACCACGTTCGAGGACCTGTTCCGCAGCCGGTACGAACCGATGGTCCGGGTGGCCTTCCTGCTCGTCGGATCGCGTGCCGAGGCCGAGGACGTGGTCCAGGACGCCTTCGCCCGCATCGAGCTGCGGTGGGCCCGGCTCGACAACCCCGAGGGCTACCTGCGCCGGTGTGTTGTCAACCGGAGCCGCGACATGCTGCGGCGCCGCCGCGTCGAGCAGCGTTTCCGCCTGCTGCACCGGCAGGACAACGCGAGCGAGCTGGAGGCCGACGAACTGGGAGACGCCCTGGCCACGCTGGCCCCCAGGCGCCGCGCCGCAGTGGTGCTCCGCTACTACGCCGGCCTGCGGGAACGGGAGATCGCCGAGATCCTGCGGGTCCGACCCGGCACCGTGAAATCCATGTTGCATCGGGCCCTGGCCCAGCTCCGTGAGGTGATCGAGCTATGACCCCGCCGCCGTTGGAAGATCGCCTGAACCGGCTGGCCGACCAACTGGCCGCGCCCGCAACCTCCGACGCGAGGCGGGCCATCGGGCGGCGGGCCGGCACGCTCCGTCGCCGCCGGCAGGTGGGCCGGGCGGTCGGGAGCGGGGTGCTGCTCCTGCTTGTCGTGGCCGGTGCCGTGGCGCTGCGGCTCGACGACCCCGCCGACGTCGAGATCGAGCCCGCGGGTCCCGCCGCGGGCTCGCTCCCGGCGCTGACCGCCGACGGCTGGACGATCGTCACGGCCGAGGACGCGGCCACGACGCCGGCCGCGGGCGAGCCCTACGACCCGGCCTCGGGTTCGCTGCAGGTGTTCCGCCGGCCCGACGATCTCGCCGGCCCGAGCTTGTTCCTCCATCACGAGGTGGCGTCGGACGCAATCGCGGCGGACGCGGGCACACAGCCGGTGGGGATCGCCGGCTCCGAGGGATACCTCCAGCAGACGGGACCCGAGAGCTTCATCGTCCGCTGGGCGCCACCGCGGAGCGACAGCCATGCCTACCTCGAGGCGCGGGGCTTCGCCCGGGACGAGGTGATCCAGTTCGCCAACGGCCTCCAGCTGAAGGACGACAACATCCAGTATCCGCCGGCGCCGGACGTACAGCTCGGGTTCGTCGCCACCATGCTGCCCAAGGGCATCCAGGAGGACCCGGTGAGCCGGGCCGACCCGGGCCGAACGGCGGTCCGCCGGTTGGTCGTCGAGCGCGCCTCGGCGGCCGCCGAGGTCGCGATCGACGATCGGGGCGAAGCCGCCTTCGAGGCGTACCTGGGCCAGCTGCTGGCGAGCGGCGGCGACGTCGAGCGGGTCTCGGTGATGGATCACCCGGCGGTGCTGGTCGACGGCCCGAACAGCGGACGGTGGTCCATCGTCTGGCGGCAGACCGACGAGGCAACGGTGGTCGCATCGCTCTCCGGTATGAGCCGTTCGTCCGTGGATGACTTCGTCGGCGACCTCCGGGCGATATCCGACGACGACTGGCGGGCCCTGGTCGCCGGCCACGAAGAAGGAGACCGGCGCCAGGTGGTCACCGGCTCGTAGCCGCGCCGCTCACGACCGCGAACGCGGTTCCTGGCGCCGGCGTGGTTGGTGGGCAACCACTTCGGCGCCAGGAACGCTTGGTCGGCTCGCGGGTCAGGCTCCACGCACCCGTGGCGCGACCAGCCTTGCCTTACCAGCGGTGGGCGACGTCGATCAGCAGGCGGGAGCCTGCGCCAGGACCAGCCACGCTGAACACCCGGAACGGCAGCCGGGCACGTACGCCGAGCCCGATCTGTGTCTGCCCCTCGAAGGTGCCGTCGAACGCCACCTGCCGGAAGGTCGAGAAGCCGGCCACGTTGACGGCGTGGGCGGCACTGGCCGGCCTGTAGGTCGGCCTGCCGTCATCATCGACGGCTCGTGCATGCACGACGACCGAAAGGTCGGCCGCACCGGCGAGCGGGATCGGCCGGTCCGAGGGATCGCTCGTGAACTGGCTGACGTAGCGCACCTGGTAGCCGTTGCCGTCCACACCCGGCATGCCAAGACTGCGCGGCCCGAGGTCGATCACGAGCCGGTCGAAACACGCGTGGCGCCCCGCCCGTAGGTTCGTGATGTTCGCCGACGTGTAGTGGGACTCCTGCCTGGGCAATGAGCCCCAGCGGATGCCGCAGTAGGGAGCGGCCGTGCTGCGGGCCGCAGCGGGAAGCGCAACCGCGGTGAGCAGAGCCAGCGCCGCCACCGCCAAGACCGAGAACCTCCGCATCACCAGACCTCCTTGCCGTCCCCGTCCGCCAGGGACGCGCCCATACAGACGCCGACCCCGGCGGATTGGAGGACAGGCCGGGCAAATCTGGTCGGAAGCGACTCGCGCTGAGCCGCCGGCGATGGAGCTGATGCGGCGGGATCAGGTCGTTGCGGCGACCAGCGATCGCTGGAAGCGCAGCGATCGCTCGATGCGGAGCAACGCCCACCCGATGATGATCAGGAGGAGCCCGATCCCGAACGCGAACGCGGCCACGCCGAACGCGACGACTGAGGTGTACAGCGAGGCCCGCAGGAACGACGCGGTAACGGCGGTTTCCCGCCGGGGGTCGTCACGCTCGAGCTGGGCGTAGGTGAGGCCGTCGGTCTCGTCGCGCGCGTGCTCGTTGATGATGTCGGCCTGGGCATAGGCGGTCAAAGGACCATCGACCTTCTCGCCGCCGAAGTGATCGGCGTCCTCGGAGACGGTGATCTTCTCGTCGGAGAGCTGGTCGCGCACGACGAACCACGTGAATGCGCCGGCGGCCAGGAGGATGACTCCCCCCAACATGACGACGACGCCCAGCAGGCGCAGGTGTCCGGTTCGGGGCGGCTTTGCCGCGGCCGGGGCCGGCTCCGAGGTCGTCACGGCCGGAGGTGGTTCGTAGGCCGCCTCCGCCGGGTGTGCCTCGGCGCTTGCCCTGGCAGGAACCGGTTCAGTCGCAGCCGGAGTTGGTTCGGCCCACGTCTCGGCCGCAGCCGGCTCGGCGCGCGTCTCGGCCGCGGGTGGCTCGGCCGGAGGCGGCTCGGCCGGAGGCGGCTCGGCGCTCGGTTCGGCCGGAGGCGGCTCGGCGCTCGGTTCGGCCGGAGGCGGCTCGGCGCTTACCTCGGCCGCGGGTGGCTCGGCCGGAGGCGGCTCGGCGCTTCCCTCGGCCGGAGGTGGCTCGGAACTCGCCGGGGGCGGTTCGGGGCTCCTCTCGTTGTCCGGCGGATCTGCTTCGGGCGGAGATGAGTCAGGCGGCATGCGGACGGTTCTCCTCGGGACGACGTCCGGCGCGAGGCCGGGTCCGCCGGTGGGTGGGGACTACACACACGGGAGGCCCCGGACCTCGGCAGGACACGGATCCAGGTCTGGGACGGACGGAACCCGCGGGCCCGGACCGCCCGGCCGGAAAGGTACCGCCGCACCACCTGAGTGGCCATAGGGCGGGGTCCGCGGCCGTAATGCCTGGCGCCCGTGAAGCCTTCCGCCTTGCGGGATCAAGCAGAGCAGCTGCACCTGCTACCGGTGGAGCTCACGACCGTGGCGGCGAACTGGTCGCTGTCGCCGGTCTTCACGTACCACTCTCAGCGGGTGTCATCGGGCCCGGTCACCCAGGTCTCCGTCTTGTGGCGTAACAGCTCTGGGGATCGTCGACGCCGGTCGTGGTGAGACCCGCGCCGGCGAGGCGCGCTCGGCGGTCGCGACCTCCTCGGCGGTCTCGGCTTCGACGCCGAGGCGGTTGATCGTGCCCGCCTCGCCCTGCCCCTCGCCTCAGGTTGACGCGAGTGCGCTGTTTGGATCAGTCACCCGACCGAAGGGCGGCTCACGGCTGAGGCGGCGAGGGGAATCGAACCCCTGTACAGGGCTTTGCAGGCCCTTGCCTAAACCACTCGGCCACGCCGCCGGAAGGCGACAACCATAGCGGCCACCCGTGAAGAGCTCGGCCTTCCCGGGTCACCGCGAGGCCCGAGCAGCGGACGACTCGACCGCTTGCCCATCAAACGTTTGCTGGACAGACTGCTTTCCATGACGGCCACCGAGGGCATCAAGGCACCGCCGTTCGATATCGACATCCTCGATCCCCGGCTCTACGACGACCCCTGGGAGGCGTACCGCTGGCTCCGGCGCAACGCTCCCATCTGGTGGGACGAGCGCAACCAGCTCTATGTGATCTCCCGCCACGAGGGCGTCAGCCACATCAGCCGGCATCAGGAGCTGTACTCGGCCGCGCAGGGTGTCCGGGCCAAGGTCCTCGCACCGATGTCCATCATCTCGATGGACGACCCAGAGCACACCCGGCAGCGCCGCCTCGTCAGCAAGGGACTGACCCCGAGGGTGGTCCGTGAGCTGACCGACCACATTCGCGACCTGTCCAACCAGATCATCGACGAGATCTCTATCAGGGGCGCCCGCGATTTCGTCGAGGAGTTCGCCATCCACGTGCCGCTCATCGTGATCGCGGAGCTGATTGGGCTCGATCCCCGCCAGCGTCGCAACCTCTACCGCTGGAGCGACGCCATGATGGCCGGCGACGGCCACACCGACGCCGACGACCCCGTCTTGGTGCGCGCCGCCGAGGCCGGGGGCGAGTTCGCCACGATGTGCCTGGACCTGATCGAGCAGCGACGGGCCGACGGTTCGACCGATGACATCATCGGCGTCCTCACGCAGGCCTACGACGAGGGTGCCCTGGCCCGGCCCGGCGACGACCATGCCACCCCGCCCCGGGCCGACGGCGTCGGCGCCATCGCCGGCGACCGGCTGACCAGCGACGAGCTGATCATGTTCCTGATCCTGCTGGTCGTCGCCGGCAACGAGACCACTCGCAACGCCCTGGCCGGCGGGCTCGTGGCGTTCACCCGGTTCCCGGAGCAGCGGCGCAAGCTGCTCGAACGGCCCGAGCTGATCGACCTGGCCCTCGACGAGATCGTGCGGTACGTCAGCCCCGTGATGTCGTTCATGCGGACGGTGACGAAGGCCCACACCTACGGCGGCGTCGACTTCGAGGCCGGCGACCGCGTGTTCCTGCTCTACCAGTCGGCCAACCGCGACGAGGATGTGTTCGACGCACCCGACGAGTTCCGCGTCGATCGCGATCCCAACCCCCACCTCGCCTTCGGGATCGGCACCCACTACTGCCTGGGCGCCAACCTCGCCCGCGCCGAGATCAAGGTCGTCTTCGAAGAGCTGTTCCGCCGGCTGCGCGACATCCGGGCTGTCGACGCTGAGACCCTCGAGCGGGGCGACTCCACGTTGGTGCTGGCCCTCAACCGGCTGCCGGCGGTGTTCACCCCCGAGACCCCGGGACCACGGACGTGACCCGGTCGGCTCCCGTGAGCGGGGACGCCGGACCGCGCAGCCGCATCCTCGACACCGCCCTGACGCTCATGAGCCAGCTCGGTTCGGCGGGCACGTCCATGCGGCGCCTCGCCTCCGCGTGCGGGCTCAACGTCGCCACGATCTACCACTACTTCCCCTCCAAGGCCGACCTGCTGCGCGCCCTCATCGAAGAGAGGCGCTACGGCGAGCGGCTGGCCACCGAGAAACCGGCGATCGATGCCACCCTCCCGCCGGTCGAGCGGATGACGGCGTTCGTGGGATGGGCGGCCGAGCGGACCCTGGAGGAGGAGGTGGTGCTCCGGCTGCTCCTCGGCGAGGCGCTGCGGGCCGACGCCACGGCCCGCGACACCGCCGCCGACCTGCTCGGCCAGCTCGATGCCGGCCTGACGGCGTGGCTGGCGCGGGGGTTCCCGGAGCTCGGCACGCGCGGGCTGACGCCGGATGTGGCTGCCCGGCTCGTGCGGCGCAGCTTGCTGGCGCTGGTCACCGAGCACCTCGCCACCGGCTCGGTGGATGTACGCGCTCACGCCAAAGAGTTGGCCACGGTCATGTTCGGAAGCTCCTAGGGCACCACCCCGCCGGATCAGCCGACGCCCCCGCCCGTCAGTCGGTGAAGGTGACGGCGACGTCCTCGCGTTCCCGGAAAGGTGCGAGGACGGCGGCCTCCTGCTCGATGGCGGTGCGCTGGCGATCGTTGAGCTTGGCGAACGGCTCGATGGTCACATCCAGCCGCCCGCCCGCGCCCCGGGCACGCCAGGTGCCCACGGGGTGACCTGTGACCAATACCAGACCCGGGGCTCCCACCGGCCGCCAGACGGCACGCTGCGCGGTCTTGTCGGGCAGCAAGGTCGCCCGGTCGCGCTGCGCGAGGAATGGGTCGCCGGCGGGCAGCAGCCGGGCTCCGGACGCCGTCGGTGGATCGTCCAACATCTCGGCATCGTCGGCCAGCAGCCATGCCGCCGCGCCGTCGAGCTTGGCCTCGGCGAGGTCGACGCCGAGCTCGAGGAAGCGCTGCCGCGCCTCCGTGACACCGATGCCGGTCCAGGCGGCGAAGTGGACCGGCGTGACCGGTCCGTAGGCGTGCACGAAGCGGCGGACGAGCTCGGTGCGGGCCGCCGCGACGTCGCCTCCGAGCGGCCCGCCCAGCCAGATGTCGGTACCCATCAGCGTCTGGCGGGACCCCTGTGGCCAGCCGTAGCAGAACACCCCGGCGGTGCCGGCCAGCCGCAGCAGCTGGTCGGGCACGTGGTGGACGTCGCACACCTCGCACCACGGCTCGAGCTCGCTCGGCAACCGACCGTGGAGGGCCTCGCTGAGCTGGCCCTTGGTGCGTGACTCCCCGTCGGCCACCACCGCCGCCAGCACGCCGAGCACCATGCTCAGCGCCTCCCGGGCCGTCCACCCCGCAGCCTCGATCGGCGGCCACGAGCCCGACAGCTGCTCGCGCAGCGACTCCTCGTCGGCCGCCAGCGCCCCGGGCCCGAACACCGTGGCGTCCTGCCGCGGCACGATGTAGGCGGCACCCCGCGGGCCGAGGAAGCGCAGGAGCGACCGGTCATCGAGGAGCGCGTCCTCGAGCGCGGCCGGGGTGAACCCGTCGACGCGAGCGGCGAGCGCGACGCCGGCGTTGCCCGGCGGCGTGTCCTGCACACCGCACACGGCGGCGGCCTCGACGACGCCATCCTCCGGCAGTCGCTCGTGCAGGTTGTGGGCGGCCACGCGGAAGGCGACGACCTGCTCAGCGGAGACGCGATGTATCGCCTGCCGGCCCATTGACACCGAGGCTAGGTGTCGCGTCGATGCCGGGGTGCCGGCACCGCGGAGGGTGCTGAGGTCGTCGCGGAACGTCCGTCGGCCCGCGATCATCACGCCAGCGCCTCTCGCACATGGGTCGCCAGTGCGTCGAGGTACGCCTGCGTCGCCCTCGCCTGCTGCCCGCGCGCCACCGGCCCACCCAGCCGCATCAAGGGGTGGCGCGGCCGCGAGAAGGCGGTGATGGACAGCCGCACCTCAGCGCCGGCGTCGGGGGCGTCGCGTTCGACCATGAACGCCTCCTCACCGCTCGCCGGGTGGATCGGCAGCGTCCCGTAGCCGAAGCCGAACCGGTGGGGTTCGTCGACCACCCAGGCGATGCGGCACGAGGCGATCACGTGGATGCCGGCCACGGGCACGTCGAGCGCCACCACGGTGCCCACCGACACCGGCGGGTCGTCCGGCGCCACGCGGAAACCCTGCCGGCGGTGGAGCTGCCAGCCGCGGATGCCGCCGACGGCGGCGACGAACGCCTCGTCCCCGCGCCCGACCACGCGAGCGACACGCACATGGTGGTAGCCGGCCGGCAGGTCGTCGGGATGCGCCGTCGCCCCCACGCGGTCGTAGGTGAAGGGCGCATCGCCCATCTCGGCCAACACGTGCGACAGTCTGGCGTCGGAAGGGCGGCGGACGAGGAACACGGCGCCTCCTGCACGGTGGGGCGAGCCTGACCCTAGACAGCGCCGACCCCAGGGCGGACAACGGCGCCGGACATGCGTCCGTCGTTCGGCGTAACCTGGCGCCCACGGGCCGAGGAGGTACGCATGGTCGACAACGAACGCTTGCGTCCGGTCGAGCGACGGGTCCTGCGATGGGCCCAGGCCGGTGTGGGTGATGCGGAGATCGGCCATCGCTTCCGCCGGAGCGAGCGCTGGGCGGCACAGGTGCGCTACCTAGCCGGACTCGACCGGAGCGCCAACCGGCCGGTCCCCCAGGACCGCCTGCGCCCCATCGAGCGCCGCGTCCTCCGCTGGCGTGACCAGGGCGAGAACCTGGTGGACCTGAGTGACCGGTTCCTCCGCAGCCCGGGGCACCTCGCCCGGGTCGAGGAATACGCCCGCTACAAGCTGGCGGCCGCGGAGTAGACCCAGGACCTCCAGACCCTCACCCTCTAGTCGAGGTTGAGGTTCCGTTTGGCTACCCATCCCTCAGCACGGTCTGCTCGTCGCGGCGGTGGGTCAGAACCGTGTCGAGGTACGACCGCAGCGTCACGTCCATCGGGACCTCGCTGCCGGCGCGCTCCGAGAGGTAGTAGCGGTGCTCGAGCAGCTCGTGGAACAGCTCGGGCGGCTCCAGGCGCCCGCGCAGGGCTTGCGGCACCCGAGCCATCACCGGTTCGTACACATCGGTCAGCCAGCGGGCCGCGATCACCGCCTGGGGGACCTCGCCATCCGCTGCGCCGCTGATCGACGCGCCGAAGGCGGCAATGTCGTTCAGCAGCCGCCGGGCCTGGTTCTCCTGCACCTCCAGCCCGGTCAATCGGCGCAGCTCCCGGGCGTGATGTCCCTCCTCCACCACCACGGGGCGAACCCGCAGGCGGGAGCCCTCGGGATCGTGCTCGACCAGCAGCTCATCGACGTCGAACCCCAGCTCGTTGAGGCGGCGGATGCGCCGGTCGATCAGGTGGCGATCGTCGAGGGAGAGCTCCTCGGTGGCGGTGAGCTCGTCCCACAGCGCCCCGTACCGGTCCTCGAGCTGATCGGCGATCTCCACCACGTCGATCTCGGGCCCGAGGTCACCGCTGGCCTGGAGGTCGAGGAGGCCGCCAGCGACGTTCTCGCGGGCGATCTCGATGTCGCTCGCGCGCATGCCGTCGGGCAACTCGTCGCGGCGTTCGGCGGTCTCGGCGTCGACGAGGTACGCCATGAGGGCGCCGGCATCCCGCCGGAACAGCAGGTTCGACAACGAGCTGTCGCCCCAGAAGAACCCCTCGAGGTGGAGGCGCGCCAGCAGCACGACGCCGGCGTCGATGAGCCGTGCGGGCAGATCCGGCCGCCGCTCCTGGGCGAACAGGTACCGGTAGGGCAGGGAGAAGTCGAGGTATCGAGTGATGAGCACTGACCCCAGGGACTCCCCCGTCGGTGCCCGCCGCCCCGTGACCAGCCCGGTGGGTTGGACCGCAGGTAGGCCCTCGGCCGTGAGGCGGCGCAGCATGCCGTACTCGCGGCGGGCGTCGCGCTCGGTGGTCTCCTTGAGCGCGAAGACGCGGCCGCCGTCGGCCACGAAGCGGACAACGTGGCGGCTGGTGCCGTGCACCATGTCGACCAGTCGGGGATCTTCCCAGGACTCCAGCGGTGTGCTCCACGGCAGGTCGAGCAGCCCGCCCGGCTCGTTTCCGGGAACGAACTGCAACCGGACGGCCACGCGCCTCACGCTACGCCCGCTCGCCCACGCCCCGGCCTCGAGTTCGGCACCAATGCGTTTGGTCTAGGCTCTAATGCGCATGTCCGACACGGCCACCGCCCCGCCCGGCACCGGTACGGCGACCGCCACCACCGCCGAGCGGCTCATCGACGCCGCCGAGGCGCTGTTCGCCGCCCACGGCATCGACGCCGTCAGCCTGCGGGAGATCAACCGGGCCGCCGGCGCCCGCAACGCGTCGGCCCTCCAGTACCACTTCGGCGGCCGCGACGGGCTCCTCCGGGCGGTGCTCGCCAAGCACCACCACGCGGTCGAGGCCCGACGCCACGCCATGCTCGATGCCTGCGAGGCCGACGGCCACGCCGACCTCCGGGCGTTGGCCGGCGTCCTGGTGAGGCCCAGCGCCGCCATGCTGGCCGACCGCGACGGCGGGCCCGCGTACCTGCAGATCATCGCCGACCTCATGAACCGGCCCCGGCCCGTGATCGACCCCGCGGCCCTCGACGACCCGGCGTCCAGCATCTTCCGCTGGCGCACGCTGGTCGCCGGCCTGCTCGACAACGACGCCACCCGGCTGCACCGTCGGTTCGTGGCCATGCGGTTCGCCGCGGTCGAGCTGGCCCGACGGGCGCGCTCGGCACCCCACACCGATGACCGGCTGTTCGTCAGCCACCTGGTCGACCTGGTCGCAGGGTTGCTGGCCGCTCCCCTGTCCGACGAGACCCGCCGCCTCGATGCCCAGCGCTCCCGGGCGGCCGGTTCGGACCCCGACGCCGTTCAAGACGTCCGCCCCCGAGGAGGCTGAGCGCCATGGCCATCGACTTCACCCTCACCCCCGAACTGGAGGACATCCGGCTGCGGGTCCACGCATTCGTCGACGACGTGGTCAAGCCGGGGGAGGCGCGCATCGGCAACCGCGACGAGATCGAGCGCGCCGACTACATCAAGGTCCTCCTCGAGATGCGGGCTGCGGCTCAGGAGGCCGGCCTGTGGCTCCCCCACATGCCCGAGGAATGGGGAGGCATGGGCCTCGGTCACGTCGAGCTGGCCATGGTCCAGGCCGAGGCGGCCAAGTCGACGTACGGGCCCTGGGTCCTCAACTGCCAGGCGCCCGACGAGGGCAATATGCACACGCTGCTGCACTGGGGCACCGAGGAGCAGAAGCAGGGCTACCTGCGCCCGCTGTGTGAGGGCCGGGCGATGAGCTGCTTCGCCATGACCGAACCCGAGGTGGCGGGGTCGGACCCCACGCTGATCCGCACCCACGCCGACCAGGACGGCGACGAGTGGGTGATCAGCGGCCACAAGTGGTTCATCTCCAACGCCCACCGGGCGAGCTTCGCCATCCTCATCGCCCGCACCGAGGACGACCCCGAGCTGCCCCAGGCCGCCAACACCGCGTTCATCGTCGACATCCCGTCCGAGGGATGGACCGAGGTCCGGCAGATCGAGACCATGCACGGCTCGACCGGCCACTCCGAGATCCGCATCGAGGGCCTGCGGGTGCCCGACGACCACATGCTGGGCGGCCGAGGCCAGGGCCACATGCTGGGCCAGTACCGGCTCGGCCCGGCCCGGCTGGCGCACTGCATGCGCTGGATCGCCCAGGCCGAGATGGCGCTCGACATGATGGTGGACCGCGCCCTCAACCGCTTCGCCCACGGGTCGCTGCTGGCGGAGAAGCAGGGCATCCAGTGGATGATCGCCGACTCCACCATGGAGCTTTACCAGGCGAAGCTCATGGTGCTGCACGCCGCCTACCGGATCGACCACAAGCTCGACTTCAAGAGCGAGGTGTCGATGGCCAAGCACTTCGTGGCCAACGCGCTCAACCGGATCATCGACCGGTCGATCCAGGTGCACGGGGCGCTCGGCTATTCGACCGACACACCGCTGGCCAACATGTACCAGCACGCCCGCTGGGCCCGGTTCGCCGACGGCGCCGACGAGGTCCACCAGATGCGCATCGCGCAGCGCACCATCGCCGCCTACAAGGACCACGGGTCGACCCGGACCGCGACCGGCGACCTGCCGTTGTAGGCCCCCCGGCGCCCGAGGCAATAGGGACCGCCGCGGAGCTCTCGAGGCAATACCGTCCGGCCCCCGGACCCGAGAGCCTCGGGGTCGCCCGGGCGGACGCTATTGCCTCGGGTGTCAGTCGCCTCCGGCGCCCCCGTCGCCCCCTGCGCCCGCCGCACCCCCGCCGGTCACTCCCCCCTGCGCCGTCCCGTCGGGGCCGTCGTGCTGTCCCTTGCGACGCCGCCAGGGCAGCCGCCTGCGCAGGCCCGACAGGCGGTGGCGCATGACCTGCGTCTCCGGTTCGGGCATCTCGCCGCGCCGGTCCAGGTACACGGCCTTGCTGGCGGCGAACAGCGGCGTGGCCACCAACGCCCCCGGGACCCCCCCGGCTGCCCCACCGATCAGGACCGCCAGCATCGTCGCCGGCGGCGACAGGTTGACCGCTCGGCCGACGATCGCGGGGCTGATGACGTGGTTCTCGAGGTTCTGGTACGCGACGACGATCGCCAGGGCGATGATGGCCACGACCGGGCCCTGCGTGACGGCCAGCAGCACGAAGAAGCCGCCGCCGAGCAGGCCGCCGATCTGGGGGATCAGGTTGGTGAACGTCGTCCAGAGCCCGGCCACCGGTGCCAACGGCACGCCCAGCAGCAGCCCGGCCGACAGCGTCACCAACCCGGCGAGAATGGCCACGAACATGGAGCCTGCGAAGTAGCTGCCGAACGTGGAGTAGACGATCCGCCCCAGCCGATCCGCCTGCCCCTGGCCACGGACGGGCACGAGCACCCGGAAGCGACGCACGATGGCCTCGCCATCGACCATCACCCCGAGAGCGGTGACCAGCACGACGACCGCACTCAGCACACCACCGAGCAGCCGCTCGCCCAGGCTGGCCAGCGTGGCATCGTCGACCTTGGCCGGCGCGTCCTCGATCCACTCCTCGATGGAACCGGCGGCGTCGGCCTCCTCGAGGCGGGGACCGATGATCGGCCAGCTGTAGAACTCGCGCACGGTCGTGGGCAGCTCCTTGCTGAACTCACGCGACTGGCGGATCGCCGCCGGTGCGACCAGCAACACGATGGCGGCCACCGCGACCGTCAGGCCCGTTCCGACGATCACCACCGCAGTGCCGCGCGTCGTGTGCCAGCGGCGCTGGGCAGCGTTGACGACCGGGGTGAGGGCCAGGCCCAGCAAGACGCCGACGCCGACGCCCGTGAGCACGTCGCCGGCCCGATCGCCGATGGCGAACAGCGCCACCGCCACGGCCGCCGCCAGGATCAGCGCGACGAACGACCAGGGATCGATGTCGACGAGCACGCGCGCCTCGGCTCGATCGGGTTGATCGCGCGCATCACCCGGCGGCCCCGAGCCCTGGTCGGCGGTCACCTCGTCGGCCACACCGGTACGGTACGCCTCGGTGCAGCCCGGCCCACCCCCCACCGAGCACCGCGTGGTGCGCATCACCGCCAAGTCGGCGGTGGTGGGCGTGCTGGTCCTGGTGGCGGCGGTGGTGGCGCAACGGGTGATCGTGGCGGCCCATCGTCCCCTGTCGTGGGCGGCGGCGGCGGTCGTCGTCGCCGTGCTCATCGACCCGATCGTCGATCTGCTCGACCGTCACATACCCCGGCTGGCCGCAGTAATCGCCGCCCTGGTGGTCGTCGGGGGCGCGACCTTCGCGGTGATCTACCTGGCGTTCGACGACCTGGCCGACGGGCTCGACCGCCTGCGTCGCGCCGCCGAGGACGCCGCGCAGCAGCTCGAGGAGCGGGACGACGGGGTCGGCGACCTTGCCCGCGACGTCGATGCCGCCCGTCGGGTGGAGCTGTTCGTCGACACCCTCGACGAGCGGGTCGGCGGCGGCAACGCGGTGCTGGTGTCCACCGCCGGGACCGCGCCGACGTACCTGGTGGGCGGGATCCTGACGCTGTTCCTGATGTCGTACGGGCCGCGGTTCGCCCAATCCGCGGTGAACCAGTTGCCGTCACCCCGCCAGCGAACCGAGGTGACCGCCGTCGTGACGCGGGCGCTCAATCGGTCCCGCCGGGCGGTGCTGCTGATGCTCGCCGAGGGTCTGCTGGTGGGATTGGCCATGACCGGCATCGCGTACCTGCTCGACGTGCCGGCGCCGGCGGCCCTGGGGCTGGCGGCCGGGGTCCTGGCGCTGCTGCCGCACGTCGGCATCGTGCTCGGCAACCTGCCGCTGATCCTGCTGTTGCTGGCGTTGCGGTCCGACCTGACCACGATCCTGGCGGCTGTTGTGGTCGTGGCCTGCCAGCTGATCGACTCCTACGTGGTGCGGCGCCGCATATCCGAGTCCAGCGTGCACGTCGGGCTGCTGGTGCCCTGGGTGGTGGTGCTGGTCGGCTACGCCGTGTACGGCGTCGGCGGGGCCGCGTTCGCGCTGGCGTTCGCGGTGTTCGGGCTCGCCGTCCTCGACGAGCTGGGCGCCCGCCGGAGCGCCGACGCGGCGGAGGCCGAATCGGCGACCGCCGCGGCGGCGGAGGCCAAGCCGACGGGGGAGCAACGTCCAGCCTCCGAGCCGGCAGACCAGCAGCCGCCGCCCACGCCGGTGCCGTCCGCCGGACACAGCCCCGAGGCGCTGGGCTCCACCGGCCGGGGGGCGGGGTCCTAGCGAGGCGGCCGGGACCCGGGGGGGAGGCGCAGTCAGGTCTCCGGCGGTCGCCGGTATCCGTCCCCCACCGCCGGCCGCCTGCCAGGCTACGACCGTGCCCAGCGACGAGGGCGAGCGCGACACCGACTTCCCCGACTACCGCTTCACACTCGCCAACGAGCGCACGTTCCTGGCCTGGATGCGCACGTCGTTGGCGCTGCTGGCCGGCGGGATCGCGCTCCGCCAGGTGGTGCCCTCGTTCGGGGTGCGGGGCGTGCGCACCACCCTCGCGGTCGCAGCGGTGGTGCTCAGCCTCGTCTTGGCGGTCACCAGCTACGTGCGCTGGAACCAGATCGAGCGAGCGATGCGGCGAGGCGAGCCGCTCCCCCACCCGCTGGCGATCCCGGTCCTGGCCACGGTCATCGCCGCCGTGGCCGGCACGGTCGCCGTGGTCCTCCTGGTGAGATGACCGAGGCACCCGAGTCCCGCGTCGGCGGCACCGGCCTACAGGCGGAGCGCACGCAGCTGGCCTGGGTGCGCACGGCCCTCGCCTCGGGCGCGCTGGCGGCGATCGCGACCCGGTTGACGGCCAGGGGCCCGTCGCTGGTCCTGGCCGCAGTGTTCGGCCTGGTCGTCGCGCTCCCCGGTGTCGCGGCCGCGCTGGGGCGCATCCGGAGCCTCGGGCGGCGGCCCGTGCCGGGGGCGGCCGCACCATGGACGGTGGCGCTGCTGGCGGCCTCGCTGGCGCTGGCCGACGGGCTGGCGCTCGCGCTCCTGGCGGGCTGAGCTGGTGCAACGCGGGTTAGCACGGGGTACCAGGGGGTAGCCGGCCGACGATGACAATTCCGGACGGCCGGACGGGCGACGAGGTGGTCGAAGGGATGACGGCGGCATGAACCCGCCGATGGACACCCCCGGCGAGGCCCAGCACGAACCGGTGGCGGTGGGAACCCGGATCGCCACCGGGGATCGGGCGCCGCGGGCCGGCACGTGGGAGATCGTCGACCACGACGACTGCCCGGGCAACGGCACCCTCCGAGAGCTCGCCCCCCGAACGCTGGCGCCGCGCTGCCCGACGTGCCAGGCCGAGGTGACCTGGCAGCTCAGCCATCTCGCACCGTCGGTGGCGGCTAACCACCGGGACGTCGGCCGGCTGCCCTGACCGCGGACCTGAGGCCGGCCGAGTTTGCCTCCTCACTGGTACCCCCCTAGGGTATAAGTGGGAGGTAGTGGCCATGGCCGGCGCACCTACGCATTCGGAAATCCACGGCGATCACGGGACCGACCCCGGCGCGTCGCACCGCCACACCGACGCCCACCACGGCCCCGATGCCCACCCTGGCCACGCCGGCCATGGCGGGCACGACCAGCATGCTGGGCACGACCCGGAGATGTTCCGGCGGCGCTTCTGGCTGAGCCTGGCGCTGACCATCCCGCTGGTCGTGACGAGCGAGATGGTCATGGACTGGTTCGGCTACTCGCTCGACTTCTGGGGGATGGACCTGCTGGGATCGGTCCTCGGCTCGCTCGTGTTCTGGTGGGGGGGCTGGCCGTTCCTGGCCGGGGGCGTGGCCGAGCTGAGGGACCGGCAGCCGGGGATGATGCTGCTGATCTCGATGGCCATCACCGTGGCCTACGCCGCCTCGATGGCCACCAGCCTCGGCTGGTTCGACCTCGACTTCTGGTGGGAGCTGGCGGCGCTGGTCACGATCATGCTGCTGGGCCATTGGCAGGAGATGAAGGCGATCGGTCAGGCCCAGGGAGCCCTGGCGGCCCTGGCCGAGCTGCTGCCCGACAACGCCGAGCGCACCGGGCCCGACGGCCAGGTGACGACCGTCCCCCTGGCCGACCTGCGTCCCAGGGACGTCGTGCTGGTGCGCCCGGGCGCCCGCGTCCCCGCCGACGGCGAGATCGTCGCGGGCGAGGCCGAGCTGGACGAATCCATGATCACCGGCGAGTCGCGGCCGGTGCTCAAGTCGCCGGGCGACAAGGTCGTGGCGGGCACCGTGTCCATCGATTCGGCCATCCGGGTGCGCGTGGAGGCGGTGGGCGACGACACGGCCCTGGCCGGCATCCAGCGGCTGGTCGCCGAGGCGCAAGCGAGCCGCAGCCGGGCACAAGCGCTCGCCGACCGGTTCGCGGCGCTGCTGTTCTACGTAGCGACCGCTGCCGGCCTGGCGACGTTCCTCGTGTGGTGGGCGCTGGGCGACACCGACAACGCCGTGGTCCGGACCGTGACCGTGCTCGTGATCGCCTGCCCCCACGCCCTCGGCCTGGCGATCCCGCTGGTGATCTCCCTGTCGACCGCGGTGTCGGCCAGGGCCGGCATCCTGATCAAGGACCGGCTGGCCCTCGAGCGGATGCGCACCATCGACGCCGTCCTGTTCGACAAGACCGGCACGCTGACCCGCGGTGCCCACGTGGTCACGAGGGTGGCGGCGGCCGAGGATTTCACGGAGGACGAGGTGCTGCGCATCGCCGGCGGCGTCGAGTCCGACAGCGAGCACCCGCTGGCCCGGGCCATCGTCGCCGCCGCCAAGGAACGCGGCGATGTGGCGGCGGCCACTGGCTTTCGGTCCCTCACCGGGCGGGGGGTGGCGGCGATCGTCGACGGGACCGCGAACGCGGTGGGTGGACCGGCCCTGCTGCGGGAGCGCGGCGTCAAGATCCCTACCGAGCTCGGGGACAGCATCGAAGGCTGGCGATCACGGGGCGCGGCCGTTCTGTACCTCGTGCGGGGGGACAAGGTGATCGGGGCGTTCGCCCTGGAGGACGAGGTCCGGCCCGAGGCGCGCGAGGCGGTCGCCGAGCTGCGGTCGACGGGGATCAAGGTGGTGATGATCACCGGCGACGCCCGGCAGGTCGCCGAGGCGGTCGCCGCCGACCTGGGGATCGACGAGGCGTTCGCCGAGGTGCTGCCCGAGGACAAGGCCCGCTCGGTCGCGGAGCTGCAGAGCCGCGGCCTGTCGGTGGCGATGGTGGGCGATGGCGTCAACGATGCCCCGGCGCTGGCCCAGGCGGACGTCGGGATCGCCATCGGTGCGGGCACCGACGTCGCCATCGAGTCGGCCGGTGTCGTCCTCGCCAGGAGCGACCCGCGGGGCGTCGTCGCGGTCATCAAGCTGTCCCGAGCCAGCTACGGCAAGATGGTCGAGAACCTGATCTGGGCCGCCGGGTACAACGTCCTGGCCATCCCGCTGGCGGCCGGCGTGCTCGCCTGGGCGGGTCTGACGCTCTCCCCCGCGATCGGCGCCATCCTCATGAGCGCGTCGACCATCGTGGTCGCCCTCAACGCCCAGCTGCTGCGCGGCGTCGACCTGTCGCCCGAGCCGGTCTAGCTCACCCGGAAGCCGGGGGTACCGAAGCAGGGGGCGCCACCATAGGTCGGAGCGGCGTGTCAGTCCGGGGGCGGCGGGCACTCGACCCCGGCCATGCGCACGAGCCCGCACCATGTGTCCCGTGAGACCTTCCAGGCGTCGCCGACACGCACTGCGTGGCCCGTCTGGCGCAGGCCAGACGGGCCGAACTGCGATACGAACAGCGTGAAGTGGACCTCGGCCTCGTCGTCGGTCAGGAACCTGACGTATTCGACCGACACGTCTGCCGGCTGATAGCGGCCATGGAGCTCGTGCATGGCGGGCGCCAGGTTCTCGCCGCCCGCGATCGCTCGGCAGCGCTCCTCGACGGACGACTCGGGGCCGAACACCGTCTCGAACGCCCACTCGACTGCGGCCTCGGAGGCATCGCGGTCGGCGACCGCGCCGGGCGTGGGCCGGATGCGCAGCAGCTTCTGGCCAGGTGCGGCCGACGCCACGGCTGCGTGGGCCTGGGCCACGCAGCCGTCGCAGATGTAGACACCCCGAGCCCGGACCAGGTGGTCGACGGACGTGTCGCGGCGACCGCAGAACGAGCACCGCAGCGGTCCCCCACCGCGGCCGCCGAACGACGTCGTTCCCAAGATCGAGGCCATGGTCCCCATCGTGCCCCGTGGGGCCGGGGGGTGTGGCCCTGGGCGGGCGGTTCGGCGCTGTTTTGTGCGAGGACCGCAGGTGGACGGCGCCGGATCGGGTTGCGGGCATGGCCGCCGTCAGCTGAACCGCGTGACATAACCGCGGCGGCGGAACACGGCCAACATCCGGACGACGAACGCCAAGCCCACGGCGGCCGCCACGACGGCGCCCGCCATGCCGGCGGCCAGCTCGCCCCACGGGAGGGACCGGCCGTCCAACACCGCGCGTGCGGCCGCGAACGCGTGGGTCGTGGGCAGCACCCGGGCGATCGGTTGCAGGGGCCCGGGTATGGACTCCACGGGGTTGAACACGCCGGACAGCGCCATGACGACGAACAGCACGCCCCACGCCAGGATCTCGGCGCTCTGGCCGTACCGGAGGATGAGCCCGATCACGAACTGCGACCCCGCCCACGCCGACACCAGCAACACGAGGGCGATGGGGGCGAGGCCCCAGCCGACCTCGGCCAGGTTGAAGCCGAAGAACACCAAGGCGGTGAGGACCACCGCGGTCATTCCGAGCGTCAGCTTGGCGAGCCCGTACAGGGCCAGGCCTATGGCGTACTCGACCTCCCGGAGGGGTGTGGTCATGATGTTGAGGAGGTTGCGGGTCCAGGTCTCCTCCATGAACCCGGTCGTCACTGCGATCTGGCTCTGGTACAGGACGTGGAACAGCATGATCCCGGCCAGCAGGTAGGGCGTGCCGGCGCGGCTGGCGTCGTTCTCCTGGGCCACGAACGAGCCCAGGGCACCCCACACGACGACGTCGACCAGGGGCCAAACCGTCAGGTCGAACCACCGGTGCGGGCTGCGCCACAGCACCACGAAGTTGCGGTGCACAACCGTCCGGATCCGCAACCAGCTCACTCGCGGGCCCCCTCGGTCAGGGTGCCGGCCAGCTCGAGGAAGACACCCTCGAGGTCGCCGTGGCCGAACCGGTCGGCGACCTCGGCCGGAGCGCCGTCGGCGACGATCCGGCCCCCGGAGATGAACACCACCCTCTGGCACAGTCGCTCGGCCTCCACCATGTTGTGGCTGGTGACGAGGAGCGCAGTGCCGGCGGTCCCCGACTCCTCCAGCAGCCCCTGGCGGACGCGGTAGGCCACGTCGGGGTCGAGCGAGGCGGTGGGTTCGTCGAGCACGAGCAGCCGGGGGCGATGGAGCACGGCCTTGACGATGCCGACCAACGTCCGCTGCCCCGAGGAGAGCTGCTCGCAGGGACGATCGGCCAGTTGCGGGATCCGGAAGCGCTCGAGGGCATCAGCGATGGCGGCATGAGCCGCACGTCCGCGGAGCCCGTAGAACCCGGCGAAGATGGCGAGCGCCTCCCGCACCTTGAGGCGGTCGGGCAGCGGGAGGTATCCGGCGGCGAATCCGACCTGGCCCATCGCCGCCGGTCGGTGGCGCGGCAGCTTGTGTCCGCCGATCTCGATGGTGCCGGCGTCGGGAGTGATGGCACCCAGCAGCATCAGGAGCGTGGTCGTCTTGCCCGCGCCGTTCGGGCCAAGCAGGCCCAGCCGTTCGCCCGCGCGCACGCTGAGGTCGATGCCGTCGACGGCGCGCACCGATCCGAACGACTTGACGAGGCCGGTCGCCTCGAGGACATGTTCCGCCACGACCGGCCAGTATTCCCGGGACGTGACCCACGCCGCAGCCAATTCCCGCTACCGCCGGGCCCCACGACGCCCCGGGGCGGCGCGCCCGGTCGGTCAGGCCGCGACCGAAGTGAAGCGGTCGACGTCGACCGGGGCCTCGCGGATCGCGTGTAGCCAGGCCTCGAAGCTGAGCTCGGCCGCACGGCGGCGGTAGGCCACGGCCAGGACCGGGTCGAGCCGTCCGGCCTGGGCCCGGAGACTTCGTGCCCGGCCCACCAGCGAGACGGGCCCCCCGGTCGTGTCGGACCGCGGCTCCGTGGGGTTCGGCTGGGGTGCGGTAGCTCGCGGCATCTCGTTCTCCGGGGTGTCAGTTCGTCGTGGGCTTCTGTTGGACGGATTTGCCACCCAGAACTCGTCGGTCTTTTGCGCCCGAGTCGGCGACGTCGCCTTGGAGCAAGCCCAGCAGGGATTCCACGTCGACCTGTCCAAAGGCGTCGACGCACGCCGCCAGGTGCTGGCAGCGGGTGGCTTCGACCGCCACGCGGCGTTCGGCCGTGCCGACGTCGGCGGCCGCGAGCGCGCTACGGGCTCGCTGGAGCGCACTGTTCACCGACGCGACCGTCGAGCCGAGCAGTTCGGCCACCTCCTCAGCCCTCCAGCGGAGAACCTCGCGCAGGATCAGGACGGTGCGTTGGCGGGATGGCAACCGCTGAAGCACCGTGAGCGCGAGCAGGATCCTCTCTCGTGACGCCGTCGTCTCCGCCGGGTCGGCCGCCAACGCAGCACCGCTGCACGGTGCCCGCGCCGCACCATGCGGCGCCTCGTCATGCGTGACCGGGCGGAGGTCCATGGGCCGGGCGCGGCGCTGGGGCCTACGCATCATGTCGGCGCACACGTTGGTGGCGATCCGGTACAGCCATGACCGCAACGTCGCCCGACCCTCGAAGCGGTCGAAGTTCCGCCACGCCCGCACCAGCGTCTCCTGGACGGCGTCCTCGGCCTCGAACGCCGATCCGAGCACACGCCGGCAATAGCCGGTGAGCTCCCGCCGGTGCTGCTCCAGCCCGGGCTGAAACGGCGCAGCCTCCCGGGACACCGCGCAGCCGGCGCGTTCGCGTGTCGCTATGAGGGTCGACATGGGGCGGGCACCTCCACGAGGCAACCTCGCACTGCGCAGGACTCACGACATCGCCCACCTGGCTGATTCAGGGACCCATGGTGGCCGACATCCCTCCCGGGCCGGGGACGTCGGCGGCCGGGCTGAGCTGCACGTTGACGATCGACCAGCGCCCGCGGCGGCGTATCGCGACCAGCGTGCCCAGGAAGCGTCCGCTGCAGTCCATGCCCTGGTAGCGGGCGGTCTGCGTCTGGATTCCCATGGCCACGGCCGCGTCGTCGTGTACCCGCACCCGGGTCTCCTCCCAGGCGAATGCGTCGTTGGCCAGGGCCCCGGTGCGGTAGCGATCGAGCCACTGCTGCTTGGTGAGGACGAAGCCTCGGGGCCCGTCGCCCCGGAAGTCGTCGTCGAGCAGCACCTCGAGCACGGCGGCGTCGCCCCGCGCCTCGGCGTCGATCCACCCCGACAGCACGTCGTAGAAGGTCTCCAGACCGCCAACGCTCGCATCACCGTCGGCCCGGAACATCGCCCACCTGGCTAATCGGCCACACGGGGGCGCGGCCGCGCAAGACTGCTGGGTCGTGCGAGGCCAGGACGCACCCCATGAGCGCTGACGAGCGTGCGTCGATCCTCCCGGCTGGGACGGTGACGTTCCTGGTCAGCGACGCGGCCCTATCCGACCTCGTCGCCGACGCCGCCGCCGGGCACAACGGCCTGCGAGCCGAGGCCCACGGTCCGGCAGGCGCGGACGGCACCGTCGTCGCCGTGTTCGGGTCGGCGGTCGATGCGGTGGCCGCCGCCGCCGACATCCAGCGCCAGCTGTTGGCCCGACCCGGGCCCGACGACGATGCAGCCCGCGCCCGAACCGGCCTGCACACGGGCGAGGCCCTCCTACGCGACGAGCGCTACTACGCCGGCGCGGCGTTGACGCGCTGCGCCCAGCTGCGTGACATCGCCCACGGGGGACAAACCCTGCTCTCGGCGGCGACGGCGTCGCTGGTCGCCAACGCACTACCGACCGAATCCGTCCTCCGAGACCGGGGAACGCATCGGCTGCGTGACCTGTCCCACCCAGAACGGATCTTCGAGCTGCGCGCCGCCGGCGTCGAGCGCGACTTCCCGCCGCTGCGCTCGCTGGACGCGTTGGCCCACAACCTGCCGATCCAGTTGACAAGCTTCGTGGGCCGGGCCGCGGAGCTCGCCGCCGTGGAGCGCCTGCTCCGCGGCGAGCGCCTGGTGACCCTCACGGGGATGGGTGGGGCCGGCAAGACCCGCCTGGCGGCGCAGGCCGCCGCCGACCTGGCCGACCACTGGCCGGACGGGGTGTGGTGGGTCGACCTCGGTCCCGTCACCGACCCGGCCCTGGTCGCAGAGTTGACCGCCTCCACCATCGGCGTCATGGTCGAGCCGGTCGGTGGGCCCCGGCGGGCGCTCTCGCTACAGCTGCGGGACCGCCGCGTGCTGGTTTGCCTCGACAATTGCGAGCACCTGCTCGAGGCCAGCGCCGCGCTGGCGGAGACGATGCTGCGCACATGTTCCGAAGTCTCGGTGCTGGCGACCAGCCGCGAGCCGCTGGGCGTCCCCGGCGAGATGGTGTGGCGGGTGCCGTCCCTCCAGGAGGACGAGGCGGTGGCGCTCTTCGTCGACCGGGCGAGCCGAGTCCGTCCCTGGTTCACGCTCGACGCCACCAACGAGGCGGCGGTGCGAACGCTGTGCCGGCGCCTGGACGGGATCCCGCTGGCCGTCGAGCTGGCGGCGGCCTGGTTGCGCACGCTCACCCCGGCGCAGATTGCCGCCGGGCTCGACGACCGGTTCGCGCTGCTCGTCCGCGGGGTCCGGGGTGCCGCCCGCCGCCAGCAGACCCTGGCGGCCTCGATGGACTGGAGCCACGACCTGCTAGGCGAGACCGACCGCGTGGTGTTCCGCCGTCTCGGCGCGTTCGCAGGCGGGTTCACCCTGGGCGCGGCCCGTGCCCTATGCGCCGGCGGCGACGGAAGGCCCGTCGCCGAGTCGAACGTCCTCCCTGCGCTCGGGCGCCTTGTCGACAAGTCGCTGGTCGCCGTCGACGAGCGCGAGGGCGAGGCCCGGTACCGGCTGCTCGAGACGATTCGGCAGTACGCCCTCGACAGGCTGGACGCGGCCGGAGAGCGGGACGCGACCCGCGAGCGGCACCTCGACCACTTCCTCGCCCTGGCTGAGGCGATCGCGCCGGAGCTGGAGGGCCCCGACCAGGACGCCTGCCTCGACCGGGTCGAGGCCGAGCACGACAACTTCCGGGCCGCGCTCAACTGGGGCCTCACGCCGCCCGCCTCCGAGCGGGGGCGGCGTCTGGCGGCGGCCCTGGTGTGGCTCTGGTACAAGCACGGCCACGGCGACGAGGGTCTCGAGTTCCTCCAGCGGGCCATCGACCTGGCCCCCGACGACCGCTCGCCCCTCCAGGCCCGGCTCCTGGTCGCCGCGGCCGCAATCGCTCAGGTGTGCGGGCAGTTTCGGCGCATCGTCGACTACGCGCAGCGCGGCGTGGAGGTCGCAACGCTCAACAATGACGAGCGAACACGGGGGCGATGCCTGTTCCTGTTGGCCGTGGTGCAGTTCTACGTCGACCTCGATGCCGCATGGGAGCTGTGCGTCCAGGCCCGGGCGTGCGCCGACGCCGCCGGCGACGCGTTCACGGCCGACAGCGCCCTGGTCGTCCAGGGATCTGTCCCCTGCGTCCGGGACCGGTACCAGACCGCCCTCCCCTTGCTGCAGGAGGGGGGTGAGCGTTGCCTGCGCCGGGGCGATCGCACGTTCGCGGCCCTGGCGCTCAACTACCAGGACGAGATCGCCCTGTTCACCGGGGACATCCGGCTGGCGGACCGCCTCGCCATGCAGGCACTGGAGGTCGCCCGGCCGCTGGGCGACTACTACGCCGTCGGCCTGGCGACCTGCCACCTCGCCCTGGTCAAGGGATTCGCGGGCGACATCGACGGCGGGCTGACGCTCATGGAGCCGGTCGTTCGTTCCGTCGAGGGGGCGGATCACACCGTGTTCATCCCGAGGATGGGGTCGGTCCTGGGGAGGCTGCACCTGTGGGCCGGCGACCCCGACGCTGCGCTGGAGTGGTTCGACCGTGACGTGCGGACGATGGACCCGGTGTCCCCCGACAACCTCGTCGTCGCCCGCTCGCTGCCCGGGCTCGTGGCCGCGCTACGCAATCTCGGTCGGCGGGACGAGGCCCGGGGACTGGTGGACCGGGCGATCGCGCTGGCCCGCAAGCTGGACGTTCCCCATCTCGTTGCCGATGCGCTCGCGCAATCGGGACGGTTGACCGCCCCCGACGATCCCGACACGGCCGAGGACCTCCATCACCAAGCCCTCGCCCTTCGTGTCGACCACGGGATACGCACGTTCATGGTCGACGACATCGACGCCCTGGCGAAGCTCGCCTGCCGGGCCGAGAGCCATGCGGAAGCGGTCCGCCTCATCGCCGCCGCCGAGGTCGCCCGCGCCGAGATGGGCTGCCCGCGACCGCCGATCGACCGTCCCGAGCACGAGGCCACCGTGGCTCGGCTGCGTGCCGCGCTGGGCGACGATGCCTTTTCCGACGTGTGGGCCGAAGGTGCAAGCCTCTCCCTCGACGATGCCGTCGCCTACGCCCGCCGGGCCCGCGGGACCCGCGATCGACCGTCCTCGGGGTGGGCAAGCCTCACGCCAACCGAGCTCAACGTGGTCCGCCTCGTCGCCGACGGCCTGACCAACCCTGAGATCGGGTCGCGCCTGTTCATCAGCCGAGCCACCGTCAAGACCCACCTGTCACACGTCTACGCCAAGCTCGACGTGTCCAATCGCACGGAGCTGGCGGCGCTCGCCAGCAGCCGCGCCACCGGCCACGAGATCTGAGGGCCCCGGGTGACCCCCCGCTAGCTGTTGCCGACCGGCAGTACCTGATCGACGAGGGCCGAGGCGAGCGCCGGATCGACGGGCTCGCCGAGCATCAGGCGTCGCAATAGGATCGGGCCCACCAGGGCATCGGCCAGCAGCTCCGGATCGGCGGTCGCGGGGAGCTCACCAGTCCCGATCGCATCACGCAACAGGCCGACCAGGACCGCACGCCGCTCGGCGCTGAAGCGGTTGTGGAATTCGCGCACCTTGGGGTCGCGCTCCGCCGCGTCGATGAGCGCTGGCATGCACGTCGAATAGGTCGACTGCTCGACGAGGCAGGCGACCTGCTCGATGACGGCCACCACCCGATCGTGCAGCGATCCCTCCGCGGGCACGTCGACGGACGCTTTCAGCGTCCGGAACGCGTCCTCGACGAGCTCGAGCTTTCCGGGCCAGTGCCGGTAGATGGTGCTCTTCCCGACACCGGCCCGGGCCGCCACTGCCTCGATGGTCAGGGCTCCGTAGCCGACCTCGCCGAGCTCCTCGAGGACCGCCTCGAGGATCACCCGGCGGGACCGCTCGACGCGGGGATCCTGCTCCGCCAACGCCCCCGACGCGATTCCCACGCCGACCATGCGGTCATTCTCGCACTTCCACGGCGCCGGCCGGAACCAGCTCGAGGTCGTAGTCCTCGAGGGCGTCGTCCGCGACCGGCTCGCGGTCGCCGCGCCGTGAAACGGCGAGCACCGCGGCCGCGGCGGCCAGGGCGATGCCGACCGCCACGGTGTTCGTCAGGGTGAATGCGTGGGTAAAGGCCGACGACGCCTGGGCCATCACGTCCGCTCCACCCGGCACACGGTCTGCGATCGCGCTGGCGGCGCCGATGGATTCCCCGGCGGCGGCGCGAGCGCCGGCCGGCAGCTGGAGCCTGTCGAGATCGACGCCGGATCGATACGCGGTGTTGGCGATGCTGCCGAGCAGGGCGATGCCCAATGCGCCCCCGAGCTCGCGGGTGGTGTCGTTCACGGCCGACCCGACACCGGCCTTCGAGAGCGGCACCGACGTCATGATCTCGCTGGTCGCCGGCGCGGCGGTGATGCTCATGCCGGCACCGAGGAGCGTGAACGCGGCCGCGATCACCAGGTAGGGCGTATCGGGTGTCAGTGTCGTGAGGACGCCGAAGCCGATGGCCACCACCGTGAGCCCCAGCGCCATCACCCGGGCGGCGCCGTACCGCTGCGCCAGTGCCGCGCTGCGGGGCGAGAAGACCAGGAAGGACAGCGCCAGGGGTAGCCCGGCGAGGCCGGCCTCGAGCGGCGAGTACCCCCGGCCGAACTGCAGATACTGCGTCATGAGGAAGAAGAAGCCGAACATGGCGAAGAAGGCGACCATGATCACGCCGCTGCCCGTGCTGAAGCGACGATCCCGGAACAGCGTCAGCGGCAGCATGGGATGGTCACTGCGCCGCTCCCACCTCACGAAAAGCGACAGGGTGACGCCGGCGGCGAGGAACGCTGCGATCACGGGGCCGCTCGTCCAGCCGTCCTCGGGACCCTGGATGATCCCGAAGATCAGCGAGCTCAGGCCGACCAACGACAGCAGCGCACCGACCGGGTCGAGGGGCGTGTGCGTGTCGTCCCGGGAGTCGGGTGCATAGGCGCGGACGGCGGCCAGGATCCCCACCACGATGGGCACGTTCACGAGCAGGGTCGAGCCCCACCAGAATCCCTCGAGCAGCCCGCCGGTCACGATCGGGCCGATCGACGCCCCCGCCCCTGCGAAGCCGGCCCAGATCGCGATGGCTCGCGGCCGCTCCTCGGGCGGGAAGATCGACGTGATGAGCGACAGGGTCGCCGGCATGATGAAGGCGGCTCCGATGCCCATCACCGCCCGGCTGGCGATCACCTGTGACGCGTCGTTCGCGAGCCCGCCGAGGAGGGCGCCGACGCCGAACACGACGAGGCCGCTGAGCAACGCGCCCCTGCGTCCGAAGCGGTCGCCGATCGCGCCTGCGCTCAGCAGCAGGCCGGCAAACACCACCGCGTAGGAGTCGACGATCCATTGCAGCTCGGACGCCGAGGCCTGCAGGTCGCGCTGCATGGTCGGCAGTGCCGTGTTGAGGCCCGACACCGACATGACCACGAGGACGAGGGACAGGCACATGATCGCCAGCAAGAACCAGCGGCGGGCGTGGATCTCCGGCCGCTCGTGCAGGGGTATCGCGGGCGCGACCGCGGGAGCAGAGGCCATCGTGAGCTCCTTGGGGGACCGAGGATGTTCGCTTCGACCGAGACACTCTCGTCTCTCTCTGAAACGTATGCGTCTCGAAACGATACGACAACGTCTTATATCGTGTCGTTCGTCACGCGGCGGGTCCCCGTCGGCGCTCAGGGTTGGCCATGGTGGCCGGCGGGGACGTCGCCGAGGCCCAGGAGTGCGCTGCGGAGCAGCCTGGCCAGGTCGTGTTGCTGGCGCATTGAGAGCGCAGCCAGGATCTCTCGCTCGGTCGCCAGGTGGGTGTGGACGACCTCGTCGACGAGATCGCGCCCCCGCTTCGTGAGACGCACGATGACCTTGCGCCGATCGCCACTTCTCCTGCGCTCGACGAGCCCTCGCTGTTCGAGGCGGTCGATGCGGTTGGTGACGGCGCCGGTGGTGACCATCGTCTGGCGCACCAGGTCGCCGGCGGTGAGCTCGTACGGCTCACCCGAGCGGCGCAGCGTGGCGAGCACGTCGTACATCCAGCTCTCGATGCCGTGTCGTGCGAAGTTCTCCGCCAGGCGCCGGTCCACGAGCCGCGACAGCCGCGACACCCGCCCGATCACGTTGATCGGAGACACGTCGACGTCGGGGCGCACGGCGTTCCATTGCTCCGTGATCCGATCGACGGCATCGGCGTCCTGCCGGGGCACGTTCCGGACTGTACCCACGAAGGGTTGACGCTCATAGTCTCAATGTTAAGTTAATTAACGTGAAATCAAATCTCCGGGCTGCCACGGGGGCGGCGGGCGCGACCGTGCTGGCGCCGATCTCGTGGGGAACCAGCTACGTCACGATCACCGAGCTGCTGCCAGAAGGCCGGCCCCTCCTCGTGGCCGCCATGCGCGTCGTGCCCTCCGGCCTGGCGCTGCTGATGGTCGGGGCCCTCGCGTCGCGCTGGCGGCCACGGGGCCGGGAGTGGTTGCGCACGGGCACGCTGGCGGTCTTCAACTTCGGCATCTTCTTCCCGTTGCTGGTCGCCGCCGTGTACCGCCTGCCCGGCGGCGTGGCGGCCGCCGCCGGCGGACTGCAACCGCTCCTGGTCGCCGGCTTGTCATGGCGGATCGCCGGCCGCCGGCCCCGACCGCTGGAGCTGGCGGTGGGCTGCGTCGCGGCGCTGGGCGTGGCGCTCGTCGTGATCCGCCCGGGTGCGGGCCTCGACCCCGTCGGGGTGCTCGCCGCCGTCGCCGCCAACATCTCGTTCGCCGTCGGGGTCGTGCTCACCAAGCGCTTCCCTCCACCGCCAAACCGCCTCGCCGCCACCGGTTGGCAGCTGCTGATGAGCGGCCTGATCCTCGTGCCGCTCACCGTCATCGCGGAGGGCGCCCCGCCGTCGCTCAGCGGGCGCAACATCGCCGGGTTCGCCTACCTGAGCCTGGCCGCCACCGCCCTAGCGTTCGTGCTCTGGTTCAACGGGATCCGCCGCCTACCGACCGCCGCGCCACCCCTCCTGGGCCTGGCCGCCCCCGTCACGGGCGCGGTGCTGGGATGGGCCATCCTCGGCCAGTCACTGTCGCCGTTGCAGTTGACCGGGTTCGTCATCACCATCGCAGCCATCGGCTACGGCGCCTCGCTCCCAGTGGTCCCCAGTGCGGGCCGCGTCCGGACCTGCGCCTCAGGTCGAACAGAACCAGTCGTCGGCCACACGGTCGGCCACACCGTCGGCCACACGGTCACCGCTCCCAGGCGCGTCGGGGGCCGGGAACGGCGATCGAAAGGTGAACGCCTCGGGCGACGGCCCGTCGCGTCGAAGCAGCTCGAGGCGATCCCGCGCGTCGGACACCGTGGGAAGCGTGCCGGCGGTGACCCACCACAGCACCAGGTACGCGTTGCCGAGCCGCTCGAACCATTCCTGCCGGCGGCGCATCACGTCCCGGTGCCTCGTGCGGTACACGAACTCGGCGAGCGCGTCGATCGACTCCCACACGCTCATGTTGAGGAGCAGCATGTCGTCCTCGAACGCACGGATCGCGGTAGCGTCGCCGGCGTCGGTCTGCAGCCGCCAGACGAAGCCGTGCGCCTCGTCGGCCCTCCGATTGATCGGCTCGAGGGCGGCTACGAAGCCGGCCAGCTGCGGCGAGTCGAGCGGTGCCAGCAGCCGGGCGATGTTGCACTGGGCTAGGTGGTATTCGGCCACCCGGTCCACCGTATCGGGGTAGCTGCGCCTGGTGGACCTAGTCCCGCGCCGGCGTGCCGATGCCGCCCCGGGCGATCGTCCGATCGAGGATGCCGAGGGTGGCCCGCAGGGCGCCCTCGGACAGGACGGGGAGCACCCCGGCCTCCTTCCACACCGGGTCGATCGAGGACCAGTCGTAGTACGACGTCACGAGCGTCCCGTCGTCGACCGGTTCGAGCTTGTATCCGTAGATGTGGCCGATCTGCGGGCGGATCCTGCCGCGGATCGTCCACGCGATCTCGCGGTCGGGCACGAACGTCGTGATGGTGACGGTCACGTCGTAGCGCCCCAAGGGGTAGTCGTTGAGTGCCTCGCGATCCATGTGCACGACGAAGCTGTCACCGACGCCGGCCACGGGCTCGCCCGTGGCATCCATCAGCATGCCGGAGCTGTCGATGGCGACGTGCCCATGCGGATCGCACAGCACGCGGAAGATCGTGGCTGCGTCGGCGGGGATGCTCCGCTGGACCTCCATCCGCTCGATCGGCGCCTCGTCGCTCGTCTTCCCGTCGCTCGGCGCCTCGTCCTTCGGGGTTCCCTCGCTCGCGGTCTCGTCGCTCGCGGTCTCCTCGCTGGTCATGCCCGCATCCTGCCACCACGTTGCCAGCGGTGCGCACGCCGTCATGTTTCCCGGCGCGTGCAGGTGTAGGCGCCGTACGCCGAGCGACGGAACCTTCGCTCGACGACGTCGAACCCGGCGTGGTCGAGCATCGATTCGAGCAGCCAGCTGTAGGTGCTGAACTCCCCCCGCATGTGCTCGGCCAACTCCGCAGCGGTCCAGCCGACCGCCGGGTCGTCCATGGCACCCGACATCCACGCCTCGATGCGCTCCTCGGCCCTCGCCGGGAGCGAAGTCGAAGATCAGATCGCGCAGTCGCAGCGTGCCGCTTGGCCCGAGAAACGACGCGATCCGTCCGAGCGCGATCGCCTTCCAGAAGTCCGGGAGCTGGTGCAGCGCATTGCGCGTGAACACAACGTCCACCGGATCGCCGTCGTGGACGTACGTGAGGAACCCGCCCTCCACCACGGCCACGTTGTCGAGCCCGAGGCCGTCGACGCGGGCGCGGAGCGCCGCCGTCATCGCTTCCGAGATGCCCACGGCGACGACCTGACGACACAGCGGCGCATGGCCACCGCGAAGGTCCCGGTGCCGGCTCCGAGATCGACGACGACGGAGTCGCGACCCAGGCCGTGGCGGCGAAGCGCGTCGATGTCCTCGGCCGGATCGAATCGGGCCTTGCGGTCATAGCCGGCCACATACCCGGGATGGAGGTGCTCCCGGCCTGCGTGCGCACGCTCGTCCAGCCACCAACTCCTCATGCCTGAAACCTCCGGAACGCCAGGGGCCTCGGGCACCGGCCGGGGCCTACGGTGATTGTCGGGTCTCGACGGCCGGATTGGACCGGTTGTCCGACTGCGGTCCGGGGAGACTGTGTTCGTGGCTGCGTTCGCAGATCTGCCCAGCGAGCCCCTCAGTGACCACTACGGCTTCGATCGAGGCACACCCGTGGACCGGCGGTACATCGAAGCGTTCCTGAGTGCGCGTCGCGCCGCGATTCATGGGCGGGTGCTCGAAGTTCAGGACAACACCTACACGATGATGTTCGGGGCCGATCGGGTTCTCGAGAGCGCGGTCGTCGACATCGATGCCGGCAACCCCAGCGCGACCCTCATCGCAGACCTTCAGCAGGTGGGCTCACTGTCCCCCGAGTCCTACGACTGCATCATCCTGACCCAGACGCTGCACCTCCTCCGCCGACCGGCCCAATGCATCGACAACTGCTTCGGCGCCCTGCGGGCACGAGGCGTCCTGCTCGCCACCGCTCCCTCGGTCAGTCGCGTTAGCCCGACCTACCCCGATGGCGACTTCTGGCGTTTCACACCAGCCGGAATGGCCGAGCTCTTCAGCCGGCACTGGCCGAGCGACTTCACCGTGCACGCATTCGGCAATCTCCGAACCTGCGTCGCGTTCCTCCTGGGCGAGGCTCAGGAGGAACTCCCTGGCGCTGCTCTCGACTACCACGACCCACGCTTTCCGCTCACCGTCGCCGTCGAGGCGAACAAGAGCCCACGAGAGTCTGGGTATTGACTCCGATTGCTTCCGCGGGCTGCCAGGCCCCGGCCGGGTGCCGGGGCCTGTGTGATTGTGCGGTCTCGGACGGATTCGGGTGCGCCGGCGTCAAGGGTGCGCTGCGCCGGCCTGCGGCCGCCCTTGAGCCCCGGCTCGGCGGCGGGGTCAATCTGGCGTCGTCGGCGGTGACAACTCCCATACCTCTTCGGGCCTCTCGATGCCCCGCATTACCCTCCGGCCCCGGTACAACGAGCCCAGGCCCTCGGGCATCCGGACGGCCACCAAGCCAGCGGTCACGCCCGACAGCAGCGTCTGACCCCATCCGCGAGGGCGCGTAGCCGGGCTGCACGGTTCACCGCGGGGCCGTACCGTCGCCGTCTCGAGGCTCGGCGTCGCCTGTGTGCACGCCGACGCGAACCCGTACCGGCGTCGCCTTGGGCCACTCCTCGGCGGCAACCACCACCTGTACGGCCACTTCTGCTGCCACTGCCTCGGCCGGATGGTCGAACACCGAGAAGGTCGAATCGCCCTCGCTGCCGTGACAAATCTTCGATGCCCGCGTGCGGGTCGGAACCTACAGACGGTGGTGCCCGAGGCCGACGGGCACTCGACCTCGAGCTCCACCTGTCCCACCGGGATGTGATCGTCAACCACTACGGATCGACGGTCGCCCGCTGATCCCTCACCGCGTCGGCATGTGACGGCTGCCGGGAACGAACTCGCCCTCGTAGGAGCTGTTCTCGGCCCGATCCTGCAGCTGCTGCACGTAGGACTCGGCCTGGGCCATCTGGGCGGCCCGGTTGCCCGAGCTGCTCACAGCCCGATCCTGCTGCTGCTGCACGTAGGACTCGGCCTGGGCCATCTGGGCGGCCCGGTTGCCAGCCTCGACCGCGCTCTTGTACTGCTCGGCCTGCGCCGTGAGCCTGGCGCTCGCCGCCTGGTACGCCCGCTGTTGCCGAGCGAGCTCGGCAGCCGAGTTGTTCAGGTGCTGATCGCTGCCGGCACTGGCAGACACCCGAGCGAGCTCGTCGGCCTTGTTGGCCAGGTGCTGATCGCTACCCAGACCGACGACGCTGGGCGCCGCCACCCTGACAGCCTCGGTGTCATCGTTGTCGCCGCACGCGGCGAGTCCAAGAGCTCCCACGAGGGCGACCGGTGCCGCCCAACGCAGTGCCCGCTTGCTGAAGTACGACATGGTCTGTCCTCCTCATGCCGGATGACCGCCATCCGGCACGGCGACGATGCGCCCTTGAAGACACGCCGTCCGTCGCACATGACGCAGCCGTCAGGTGTCGTTAGTCACGGACGAATGTCACGCCACCAATCGCCCGCGGCGTTGAACGAACCGCCTGGCCGGTCAACGAACCCCTGCCCCAGCCGGGTCCGTCGGAGGCGGTCGCCAAGGCTCCAACCGCCGCCTCGGAGGCGGTCACTGAACATGTCGCCCTCGCCGGGATCGCCAAGGCTCCAACCGCCGCCTCGGAGGCGGTCGCTGAACGCTCCCATGGGGACCGCTCGGGGTGGGGACGGACCGGCCCCCGACACCACGGGTTCGCGACTCCCCGCGGCCTGCCGGGGACCGGTCAACCACCGCAGTGGCGGAAGGAGACACACATGACTGACTTCGACCCGGTCGCCTTACGCCCCGATCCCGGAGGGACAATGAAGACGATCCGCCAGTTTACGATCCGGGAGCTGCTCGAAGAGCTGCACTGGCGCATGACCTTCAGCGCGGCCGCGGCGAATGCGTACAACGGTGCCACGCTCCGCACGATCTGCCGGGGCTGCCTGAAGGTCATGCCCGAGTCACTCCTCGACACCGCCGGGGAGACGCCACAACGCGAGTCCGGCGTCACCACGACCACGGTCGAGTCGTAGCTACGGCTGCGGATCTGCTCTTCGTCTTCGTGGTTGTTAGCCGTCAGCGGCGCCGCACCGGGCTCTCTGACCCCGCACCCCCTCTGACCTCGTGCCACTAACAAGGGTCCTGGAATCTCGTGCTCGTCTGCACCCGACACCACCACCTGCTCCACCACCCCCGGTGGTACGCCAAGCTCCTCCCCGACGCCACCCTGGAGATCACCGACCCCAAGGTCGTGTCCGCACCACCCCACCCAACCGCCCACCACCCCTGCCCCTCCGAGAATGAACCCCGGCCGCCATGCACACCGACGCACGCCCCGGACGAGCCACGACCACGGTCGATCGTTGTGACTACTGGCCCACCCGGCCGCCGATCCGTTCGCGGAGGAGGTCGGCGTGCCCGGTGTGCCGGCGGAGGAACCCGTCAGGCGCGCACGAGCAGCGCGACGAGCGCGAAGTGGCAGGCGTTGGCGCCGACGACGAGGGTGTGCCAGACCTCGTGGTAGCCGAAGATGGCGGGGTGAGGGTCGGGCCGCTTGCATGCGAGGACTATGGCGCCGACGGTGTAGAGCACGCCGCCCATGACCAGGAGTGCCAGCTCCGGCCTTGCGAGTGAGTACACGAGCTGAGGTGTCGCGACGATCGCGAGCCAACCCAGCACCAGGTACATGACGAAGCCCACCCCGTGCCAGCGCTCGAGCCGCAGGACGGTAACGACCACACCGACTGCGGCGCCGGTCCAGGCCAGCGCGAGGAGCGTGATCCCCCAGGCCGGCCGCAGCGCCAGCAGGGTGACCGGTGTGTAGGTGCCGGCGATGAACACGAAGATCATCGAGTGGTCCAGGTGCTTCATGAGCCGGTGTGCGCGGACGGACCACCGGCCACGGTGATAGGCCGCGCTCACGCCGTAGAGAGCCGTCAGCGTCGCCGCGAACACCATGGCGCCCACCCGGGCGGCGGTGGCCCGCGCAAGCCCCACAAGAGCGATCCCCGCTGGGATCGACACGAAGAATGCGACCTGGTGAAGCCGTCCCCGCAGGATCGGCCTGGCCACGTCCAGCGTACGCATCCGCAGCACTCTAGGCGGCCATCTGTGGCATGTGCTCGCGGGCGGCCGTCGTTGCTCCGTCCCGGCTGGAGGCCGAACGGCGACGGACATCCTGGCCTGGCTACTGACCTGCGCCGCCCTTGACGAGGCTGCCGTCCGGGGCCGCGGCAAACCACACGCCGCCGGAACCCTGTCCGTTGGTGTCGCCGGGGGCTGCGTCGCCGGCGAATCGATACAGCGGCCAGTCGCCGGCCTCGAGCTGGAAGGTGCCGTCGGAGCGTTCTACGACGCTGTACAGGTTGGGATCGAGTCCGGCCGGCAGGTCGGCGTCCTCGACCGTGAGCGGCGGCCACGCGTCGGCGCAGGCGCCATCGCAGCTCGGGACGCCGTTGGTGTCGTCGGTCAGGCCGTAGAGCGTGAGACCATCTTCGTCCACGAGCACCGTTCCGAGCCCGGTGTCGGACTTACCGACCGGCGCAGCATCGGCCGACGGCGCGGCGGGGGCTCCCGCGTCCGAGGTGCCGGAACGCGACGAGGATCCGTCGGAGCCATAGCCACCGCCACAGGCGGCCAACGCCAGCGCCGCAGCACCGATGCCGATGATCGCCCTTGCTCTGATCGCCCTTGTTCGCATGTCGTTCTCCTTCGATCGAGATCACGCGGTTTGCCACCCTGTACGCCTCGCCCGCCCGGGTGGTTCGCGATCCGTCGGTCGCCGCGCGTAAACCGCGCGCCACCCGGGCCCCGGCTACGGCAACATGGACGGCGCATGGCGGGTCCCGACGAACGTGACCTCGCGGCCCGGCTCGCAGCCGGCGACGAGGCCGCGGTCCGAGCGATCTACGAACGGTACGCGGGACCCATCCTCACGGTGGCGATGGGCACGCTCGCGAAACGAGAGCTCGCCGACGAGGCGGTCCAGACCACCATGCTCAAGGCCTGGCGGGCCGCGGCGTCGTTCGACCCCTCCCGTGACCTCGCACCCTGGCTCTATTCCATCGCCCGCCGCGTCGCCATCGACATCTACCGCCGAGAGAAGCGGTTCGCGACACCCGACGAGCTCAGCGACGACCAGGTCGCCGTGGTCCCACTGTCGTTCGAGCGCACATGGGAGGCGTGGGAGGTGCGCACCGCGCTCGGCAGGCTCCCCCCCGATGAGCGCGAGGTCGTTCGGCTCGCGCACTTCGTCGGCATGACCCATGGCGAGATCGCCGAGCACCTGGGCGTGCCCATCGGAACCGTGAAGTCCCGATCGAGCCGCGCCCACCGGCGATTGGCGGCACTGCTGGCCCACGTGGTCAGGGCGACGGAGTGACCTGCGTCATGCTTTCGCGAACCAAGTGGTGTTCGATGGCGTATTGGACAGCGACGTCGATATTCGGACAACAGGTGCGATTGGTGTGAACGAGGACGAGTTCGCCGACTTCCTCGAGAACGAACGCCGCGCTGCCGGGCAGGGCGATGCGTCGAATCACGAGACCGCCGTTCGCTTCCGTGATCTGCTCGGCGACGACGCCGTGTGGGCCGAGCCGTCACCCACCGGCATCGACGACCTGCTGGCGGCCATCGAGGCGGAGTCCGGCGGGTCGGCGGAGCCCGGTGGACCGGCGGTTACCACGACCGGGCGGACTCGTGCCCCGACGCCGCACCCGGCTCGCAACCGCCGCCTCGTGCTCGTCGCCGCGGCTGCGGGGATCGTCGTGCTGGCCGGTCTCGTCGGCATCGTCGTGCGTGCGGCCGGCGACGACGATGGTCGCGACTTCTCCGTGGCCGGTACCGACCTCGCCCCCGACGCTTCGGCCGTGGCGACGGTGGAGGAAACGCGATCTGGCGTCTCCATCGAGCTCGACGTGCGCGGCCTTCCCCCCGCCGGACCCGGCACCTACTACCAGGCGTGGGTCAAGGGGCCCGATGGCCTCGTCACGGTGGGCACGTTCCACATGCACGACGGCGACGACAGCGTCGACCTGTGGTCCGGTGTGCCCCTCGACCGCTACCCGACGCTCACGGTCACCCTGCAGGACGAAGGTGCGGGCCAGGAGTCGTCGGGCCGTGTCGTGCTGACGGGCGACGTCGGCGGCTAGTGCGACGTCGACCCCGTTCTCGTCCGCGTCACGCCGCCGACTCGATGGATGGACCGGCGCGGTGGCCGGGGGCCGACCGGCGGGCGAAGCGCTGCTCGCCGCGGGCACCGCAGTAGCAACGCCAGTGGACGACGACGCCATCGTGGGTGTTGACCAGGCCTTCGACGGCTCGTGAGGTGAGCAGGACTCGGCTGCGGTGTCGGGGGCAGTGGATGTCGAACATGGCGTTCACCGTACGGGCAAAGTGGATCCTTGGTAAGGTCCAGTACAAACCCTTGTATGCGTACCAGTTCCGCTGAAGTCCTCGTCGAGCTGGACCGTTCGCGGCCGCGCGCGCTGCGCGCGCAGGTCGAGGACGAGCTCCGCGACGCCATCCGATCGGGCCGCCTGACGCCCGGTACGCTGCTGCCGTCGACCCGGGCGCTGGCCACCGACCTGGGCGTCACCCGGGGCGTGATCGTCGCCGCCTACGACCAGCTGCTGGCGGAGGGCTACCTGGCATCTCGGCCCGGTTCGGGCACCGTCGTCAACGCCAGGTCCGAGGCGAAGTCGCCGGTCCGACGACCCGCACCCGACCAAGGACGGATCCGCGTCGACTTCCGCCCCGGGCTGCCCGACCTCGGGCTGTTTCCGAGGGCGGCGTGGCTGCGGGCCAGCCGCGCCGCCCTGCAGACGCTCCCGGACGAACTGCTCGGATACGCCGACCCCCGGGGCCTGCCGGAGCTCCGCGAGGCGTTGGCGGACTACCTCGGCCGCGTGCGCGGCGTGAGCACGACCGGCGACCGGGTGGTGATCTGCAACGGGTTCGGCCATGGGCTCGCCCTCGTGGTGCGTGCCCTCAAGGACACCGGACGCGACCTCTTCGCGGTCGAGAATCCCGGTCACGACGGACCCCGTGCGGAGCTCGAGTGGTTGGGCGTGCGCTACCGCGGCGTTGCCGTGGACGCCGACGGGATCGTCGTGGATGACCTGCGGCGATCGGGGGCCCGCACGGTCGTGCTCACACCCGCCCACCAGTACCCCACGGGCGCGGTCCTCTCGGCGCAACGCCGTACCGCCCTCGCAGCCTGGGCGCGCGACGTCGGCGGCTACGTCATCGAGGACGACTACGACGCCGAGTACCGCTACGACCGCCATCCCATCGGCGCCCTCCAAGGGGTCGCACCGGATCGGGTCATCTACAGCGGAACGCTGTCCAAGAGCCTCGTCCCGGGGCTGCGGCTCGGGTGGCTCGTCCTGCCCCCGCCCCTGCTGGAGCCGGTGGTTTCCGATCGCGAGGCCACCGACCACTCCACCTCCACGCTGGCGCAGGCGGCGTTCGCCAGGTTCCTCGCCGGCGGCGACCTCGACCGCCACCTGCGGCGCACTCGGCGCATCTACCGTCGGCGCCGCGACGCGCTGATCGCGGCGCTCGCCCATTGGTTCCCCGAGGCCATCCCGAGCGGCGTCGCCGCCGGGCTCCACCTCCTCGTGACCCTGCCCGCGGACCTCGACGAAGCGCTGGTCACCGAGCGGGCGCTTGCCGCCGGGGTGCGCGTCTACCCCCTCGGGCGGTATCGCACGGACCGTCGAGCTGACCGGCCCCCGGCCTTCGTCCTCGGGTACGGCACGCTGACACCTGCCGACATGGATGTGAGTGTGCGGCTGCTCGCCGAGGCGGCGACGAGCAGCCGCACTGCTGCCGGGGGACGTGGGTGACGGCGCCGCCGGCGGCGGCCATCGGGGCATTGTCAATCGTCAGCTCACCCGGTCGGGAGCGGGCGCAGCCCAGACGCCGGTGGCGGCCGTGTCACGGGCATACTCGGCGAAGTCCCGAGGCCGGCGACCCAGTGCCCGCTGGACGCCGTCGGTCAGGTAGGCGTTGCGGCCAAGAACTTCGCTGAACAGGTAGCTGAGGAACCCGACGAACTCCGCGGGGACCCCATGCTCGGCCGCTGCGGCGGCGTACTCCTCCACCGAGATCGGCACGTAGTGGATCGCGCGGAGGATCGGGCCCACCAGGTAGTCCTCGCTGAGGTTCTGCATGAACCACGCGCAGCGCACGACGGTGACGTCTGCCCCCGTGTCTTGCACCGAAAGCTCGGCGCGCTGGGCCTCCTATTCGCCCCGGCCGGACAGCAGCACGAGCCGCCTGACGCCCTGCTCCATCGCGACGTCCGCGAACGAGCGGACCGCCTCGGGGGCGCCGGGGATGGCAAGGTCGGGGTAGTACGAGATGTACGCCGCACGCACACCGTCGAGCGCGCGGGGCCACGTGGAGGGGTCCTCCCAGTCGAAGGGCGTGGGAGCCGAGCGGGAACCGATGCGTACCGGCACGCCGCGTGCCGCCAGCCGATCCGCGATGCGGCGGCCCGTCTTGCCGGTGCCACCCAACACGAGCGTCGGTTGGGTCGTCAGTGTGTGCTCCGTCATCGCGACTCCTTGTCGTTGGTGGACGGCCTGGTGCCTCCCCATTCCGGGTCGGGCCTCGGGCCCCCCGGGTCCGCTCCTGTTTCCCCCTGCTCCTGCAACCGCGTCAGGGCGTCGATGAAACCGAGCCAGCCGACGAACCTCTGCTCCGATCCCCGCTCGCTGCGGAGCAGCCCGCTTATCGGCTGGCGGCGCAGATGCAGCTCGAGCTGCACCCGGATCACGCCCTCCTCTCCGGCGCCGGCTCGATCGTCCATCGTCAGAACGTACGCACCGCTCCCCGCCGCGGCGTCGGGGATTCCCCGATTTCGGACCCTGACATTTCCGGTCGCAGGGTCCTCGGGGAGTCGGCGGCGGGCCTCACCGCATCAGCGACACGAGTGAGTCGAGGTCACGGCGCTCGAACGCGTCGACGTGGCGGTCGAGGAGTGCCCGTTGTTTGTCGTCGATCGAGCCGCTCTCGTCGATCCGGCCAACCCGGGCCGCGAGGTTGGAGCGGGCCCGTAAGAGGGAGCTGTTGACGGCGGCAACGGTGGTGCCATGGAGCTCTGCGACCTCGGCCGCCTGCCACCGCAGGACGTCGCGCAGGATCAGCACGGAGCGCTGCCGGGGCGGGAGCCGGATCAGCGCCGCGGCGAGCGCGCGGCGCACCGCCTCGTTCTCGACGGCTCGCTCGGCCGGGTCGTCGCGTGCGGACCGGGCATGGCCGACGGGAACGGGCTCGAGCCAGGTGGCGTCCGGCTCCCCGCGGCGCCGGGTTCCGCCGGCCTCCGGCCACCTCGTGGGATCCGTCGGGCGCGCGCGTCGTTGCTTGGCGCGGCGCATGTCGAGGCACACGTTGGTGGCAATCCGACGCAGCCACGAACGCAGCGACGAACGCCCCTCGAAGTCGTCGAGGGCACGCCAGGCCCGCACGAGCGTCTCCTGCACTGCATCGTCGGCCTCGGACCAGGAGCCGAGCAGAACGCTGCAATGGGCGACCAACTCGTGTCGATGCTCTTCGAGACGGCGCATCGACCGGCGGCCGAGATCCATGTCGATCCCTGCCGGGCGATTCATCGCGTCGACCGTAAACACTGAGACCCGCCGGCGACATCGGGGAACTCCCTGATGTCGTCCCTGAACTCTGGCGGGCAGGCCCGCGTCCGGGAGATCGGCCGCCGCCGGACGGGGTCAGCCCAAGGCCCGAGGGAGCTCGGCGCGACCCGAGATGTCGAGCTTTCGGTAGACGTGGCCGAGATGGGTCTCGACGGTCTTGCGGGTCACGAAGAGGGCCTGTGCAATCTCCGGATTGCTCTGCCCATCGGCTGCGAGCTCGGCGACCCGCCGCTCGGACGCGGTCAGCAGCTGCACCCCGCCCCGCTCCTGTCCACGAGCCCGGCCACCGGCGGCGTGCAGCTCGGTGCCGGCGCGGTCCACGAGCGCGTGGGCGCCACACCGCTGAGCGAGCGCGAGCGCCTGGTGCAACGGACCGCGGGCCTCGGCACGGCGGTTGGTGCGTCGCAGCGCCGCGCCCAGGTCGGTGAGCGCCCGCGCCTGCTCGAGCCGGGCGGGCGACCGCTCGAGCACCTCTGCGGCCTCGCGAAGCCGACCGATGGACGCCGGCCCGCCCTCCAGCAGCGCCACGGCGCGGAGTGCCACCCCGATTCCACTTGCCGCCCCCCAAAGCCTGGCCCGCTCGAGGTCGTCGAGCGCCATCCGGAGCGCGGCGTCGGCGTCCCCCAACGCCGCGATTGCGAGCGACGCCCGCGAGCGCCAGCGCGAGGCAAGCGGGTTCGCGCCTCCCCACAGCTCGTCGCGTCGACCGAACTCGAGCACGTCGTCGAGACCCTGGCGCGTGTTGCCCTGCGCGATGCGCAACAGCCCCCGCGCCTCGAGCAGGTCGTCGATCGCCAGTCCGGGCGGGATCTCGTCGCCGAGCCCGCTGGCCCGCAACGCGTCCTCCGCAGCGTCGACCTCGCCTTCCTCGATGAAGGCCTCGACGACGAGGGCCAATGCAAACGCCGTCCCGATGTGGATGTCGTGGGCGGTAAGCAGCTCGAGCGCCGTTCGCCCGTCGGTCTCGGCGCCCGCCACATCGCCCCGCCGCAGGCACACCCACCCCCGGAACTCGGTGGCGAACGCCTGTGCCGGGATCGAGCCCCGGGCCCGGGCGTGGGTCAGGGCCTGCTCCAGGCACGCGTCGGCGACATCGAGGGCGTCGGTGGCGAGCAAGCCCACCACCAGCAGATAGAAGGGGCCTGCGACATCGACCTCCTGCTCGCTCACCAACCGTCCCCCCGCGAGCGCCCGTTCGAGATGCCCGGCGGCCTCGCGCGCCGACTCGCTCGCCCTCGCGCGTTCGAATGCCAGGCTCGCCAGCACCAAGCGCTCGGCGGGCGTCGCTCCCCCGAGGGCGGCGTACCGCTCGAGCCGCTTGGCCGCCGGCGCCCGCTTCTCGAGGCTGGCCTCCTGGGCGTGGGCCGCTAGCTCGGCCTCGAGCAGCAGGGCAAGCTCGCGATCCACTGGCTCGACGACCTCGACCACGGGCTCGATCGCTTCGACCGCCCCGTCCGAGTCCCCTGCCATCGTCAGGGCGACGGCCAGCCAGCGAACCGTCGCCGCCAGCGGCACCGGGTCGCCGATCAGCTCGACCGCCGACGTCAGGTGGGCGATTGCCTCTGGCCTTGCCAGGCTGTATTCCACCGCACCGAGCTCGGCGAGCACCTCGGCCCGAGATGCCGGCGGCGGAGGCTCCGCCAGCGCCCGGCCGAGCAAAGCGGCCGCCGCCGCCGGCGCCCCGCGGCGGACCGCGTCCGCGGCAACCCGGCGCAGCAGCTCCACACGCGCCGGGTCGCCGATGGGATCCGCCTCGGCGATCTGGGCCGCCATCCGTTCCTCCGAGGCGCCCTTCTCGGCGAGGATGCCGGCGGCTCGTGCGTGCGCCTGGGCGCGTTCGCGGGGGGCGATGTCCGCGTACACGGCCTCCCGCACGACCGGGTGCACGAACTCGAGGCGCTCGCCCGGCTCGAGGATGGCGAGCGCGACCAGGCGGTCGGCGGCCTCGGCCGCCACCTCGTCCCCGAGCTCGGCGAGGGCGGTCGCCTCGGCCAGGCTGGCGCCGTCACCGAGCACCGCGGCGGCCCGTACCAGGGCGCCCGCCGCCGCAGGGCCGCTCGACAGGCGCAGCAACACCGCCTGGGCGACGGCCGCAGGCCCGATGCGCAGCACGCGCACCGCATCGCGTGCGGCGGTGGACAGGCCCTGTTCACTGATCTCGCGCAGCAACGCCTCGAGGAAGAAGGGGTTGCCGCCCGTGGCCTCGCTGCATGCCGAGGCAAAGTCACGGCCGACCTCCCGCCCCAGCCGGTGCTCGCACAGCGTGGCCGCAGCCTCGACGCTCAGCGGCTGTGGCCGAAGCACGGTCGTCTCGGGACCCGCGGCCAGCCGAGCCACGTCCGTCGTGACGGAACCACCGCTGCGCGTGGAGGCGAGAACGACGAGGGCAAGGCCGTCCAGGCGGGGGGCGAGGTAGTTCAGGAAGCGGAGGGACTCCGGATCGGACCAGTGGAGGTCGTCCACCGAGAGGGCCACGGGCCGCTCGTCGGCGAGGTTGGCGAGCAGCCAGTAGAGGCCATGCAGCATGGCGAAGGACCCGTCTGCGGACGAGACGGGATGCGGGGCTCTAGTCGGGGCCAGGAGGGGCCTTGACAGGGCCGCTGCGCCCTCGAACAGACGGGCTTGCTCGGCGTCCACCATTTTGGCGAGGGCGGGCTCGAGGAGCTGCCGCACGCAGCCGTAGGCGAAGTCCCGCTCGAGCTCGCTGGCCCGTGCTCGCAGGCAGGTGAAGCCCGCCTCGCCGGCCGTCTGAACGGCCGCCCTGAGGAGGCTGGTCTTGCCGAGACCGGCGGGGGCCTCCACGAGCACGATCCGGCCCCGGCCGCCTCGCGCCGCCGTCACTGCGTCCGAGAGCTCGCCGAGCTCGCGTTCACGCTCCAGAAGTCTCGCCGCAGCCTCGATCACCACAGTTTGCCCTCGAAGGCGCCTGCCCGCCCCGCCGTCTGTCGCTACGGTCTCGCGTGATGAGCGGCAAGCGCGGCGACGAATCACGAGACGGTGTGTCGTTGACCAACCTCGATCAACCGCTGTTCGACGGCGCCGAGGCGACCAAGCGGGACCTGGTCGACTACCTGGACGGGGTTCACGACCGGATCATCCCGGTGCTGCGGGACCGGCCACTGTCGGTCATCCGGGTCCATCGCGGTCAGGAGGCGTTCATGCAGAAGAACGTCCCGAAGTACACGCCGTCGTGGGTGCCCACGGTGCGGATGTGGGCGGAGGCTTCGAAGCGGGAGGTGTCCTACGCGCTGTGCAACGACCGGCGCACGCTGTTGTGGTTCGCCAACCAGCGGGCGGTGGAGTACCACCCGACCCTGGCCCGCGCCGACCGCGTCGACCGCATGACCCATCTCGTCCTCGACCTCGATCCCCCCGAGGGCGACGGCTTCGGGATGGCGGTCCGGGTGGCCCACCTGGTGCGCCAGGCGCTGGCCGATACCGGGCTGGAGGGCGCCGTCAAGACCAGCGGGGCCAAGGGTGTGCACGTGTTCGTCCCGATCGACGACCAGGCGCCACCGGAGGATGCCGCCGCCGCCACCCGGGCCATCGCTGCGCGCGCGGAGCGCCTCGATCCCGAGATCGCGACGACGGCGTTCATGAAGGAGGACCGCGGCGGGAAGGTGTTCGTCGACTCGACGCGGGTCGGCGGGGCCACCGTGATCGCGGCCTACAGCCCCCGGGTGCGACCTGGCGTGAGGGTGTCCTTCCCGGTGGCGTGGGACGATCTCGATGACGTCGCGCCGGCCGACTTCACCGTGCACACGGCGCTCGGGCACCTCGGCGACGACGACCCCTGGGTGGCCCAGATGCCCAGGGCGCAGCGGCTCGGCTCGGACCTCATCGAGGAAGGCCACGCCATCCCGGTCGCCCGCGTGCAGGCCATGCACGAGGGCAAACGACGCCGACGCGCGCAGCGGGGCTAGCGCCGTCGGCGGGCGGTCATGAGGCGAAGTCGGGCCTGGCCGCCCTCGCCGATTCGCTGCGACCCTTGGGTTCCTCCCAATCCTCCTGTCGGCCGAGGGCGGTGAGGTCCAGGAAGTAGTAGGACCCCCCGGTGGATTCGAGGCCGCGGGCGTACTGCGAGTACGTGTGGAACACGCGGCCGTCGACCTGGAGGAAGCAACTGCGGCCGGGCATCTCGAAGGGTTGGTCGCCGGCGAAGAAGTTCGACCCCATGGCTTCGAACTCCGCCTTGGTGCGGAAGTTGTACTGGGCGGGGCCAACCGATTCGTCGATGGTGACCCCGAAGTCGTAGTTGAAGTCGGTCCCGTACGACGAGTACCAGGGGATGTCCCAGCCCCTCTTCTCCTTCCACCGCTCGAGCTTTGCCAGCGGGGCCCGCGACACCATGGCGTAGCTCGTGTCGCGGGTGTGGAGATGCTCGAGGAAGCCCGGGGACACCTCGTCGGTCCCGGCGGTGCAGCTGGGGCAGCCCTCCTCCCACTCCGGATCGAACATGAAGTGGTAGATGATCAGCTGCGCCCGGCCCTCGAACATGTCGATCAGGCGCGCCTCGCCGTCGGGGCCCTCGAACACGTAGTCCTTGTCGATCTCGACCATGGGCAGGTTGCGCCGCTCGGCGCTCAGCGCGTCCCGCCGCCGGGTGAGGTCCTTCTCGTTGGCGAGCAGGTCGGTGCGGGCGGCCAGCCATTCCTCTCGCGTGGCGATCTTGGGAAGACTCATCGCGCTCTCCTGACGTTGGCGGGCGTGGCGTGGGCCGGCATATCTCGGGCCTCCACATGACAAGACGGGACGGCGTGGTCAAAGTCATCGACGAAGCGACTCGGCCTCCCCCGCCGTCGTTGAAGAAAATGCGGGGTTATAGCCCCGAAGATCTTCAAAGACCGGTGAGGGCCCGCTTGTTGCCCGGCCCGAGCCGGCGGATCGCCGCGACGTCGCCCTCGACGCGCAGCCCGCGCCGCTGGGCCTCGCCGAGGTCGACCAGGCCGCGAAGAACCGCGATCACGACCCCGGGCGGCCCGGTCAGTACCGCGTCGGGCCGGTCGGCGACCCCGGGGCGGGCGCAAACCGCCCCGTCGCGGGTCTCGACGATCATGGGCTGGTCGCCCGTCCGGATCTGGATCGTGACCGGAGGGCCGTCCGGCTCGTTGTCCCCGAGACGGCCGAGCGGGAACGCCAGCCAGTAGCCGCGGAATGCGTCACCACCTTGTGGCCGGGCCATCAGCTCGGCTCCCCAGGTTCCGAGGGCCTTGAGGACCGACCCCAGCTCCGCTCCCCGAGGCGTCAGCTCGTACAGCGTCGTCGCGATCGGCGGAGGCGCATGGACGCGGCGGACGACGCCGGCCTCTTCGAGGTCGCGCAGGCGATCGGCCAGCAGGTTGGTGGCGATGCCGGGCAGCCCGTTACGAAGGTCCGTGTACCGGCACGGACCGAGCAGGAGCAGCTCGCGGACGATCAGCAAGGCCCAGCGGTCACCCACGACGTCCAGGGCCCTCGCCACCGCGCAGTACTGACCGTACGAACGCATGGAACGAATGTACCCCCTCACACTGAAAAATCACAAGCACACGATTGACTATTTCAAGTCATCGCTTTAGCGTGTGCATCGACGGTCCCCCCACCGGAGAGGAATCCACGATGCGTCTCCGCGAAGACAACGTCGCGTCCGCGAGCCGCCAGTCTCACCCGCCGGCGATCGCGGCCCCAGCGACCGACGACTCCGGCACGAGGCCGCACAAGGGGTGGATCCTCTTCTCGCTGTGCCTGGCGGCGCTGATCATCAACATCGACGTGACCATCGTGAACGTCACGCTTCCCACCCTGGTGCGGGAGTTGGACGCGACCACGACCGACCTCCAGTGGGTCGTCGACGCCTACAGCCTCGTCTTCGCAGCCCTGATCCTCGCCGCGGGCAGCCTCAGCGACCGTGTCGGCCGCAAGGGGATCCTGCTGGCCGGGCTGGGCGTCTTCGCGGCTGGGACGCTCGCCGGTTCGTTCGCAACGAACCCCACCCAGCTCATCGCCGCGCGCGCGGTGATGGGGGTCGGCGCCGCCGGGATCTTCCCCTCCACCCTGTCGTTGATCGCCAATGTCTTCACGGAGCGCTCCGAGCGGGCCAAGGCGATCGGTCTGTGGGGGGCCACCACCGGCGTCGGCATCGCCGCGGGACCGATCGTCGGCGGCTGGCTGCTCGAAGAGTTCTGGTGGGGCAGCGTGTTCCTGTTCATGGTGCCGGTCGCATTGGTGATCGCCGGCTTCGTCGCCTCCACGGTCCCGACGTCCAGGGACCCCGAGGCCCCGCCGATCGACCGCCCCGGCCTGCTCCTGTCCACCGCGGGCATGGGGCTGCTCATCCTCGGCATCATCCAGGCCCCCAGCTGGGGTTGGGGCTCGGCAAGCACCCTGGCCACGATGGCGGCGGGGGTCCTGGTCCTCGCGGTCTTCGTCGGTGTGGAGCGCAGAACGGCCCGCCCGATGCTCGACATCGCGCTGTTCAAGAACCCGCGGTTCACCGCCGCCAGCGGTTCCATTGCGATCGGCTTCTTCACGCTGGCCGGGTTCACGTTCCTGATCACCCAGTACTTCCAGTTCGTGAAGAGCTACTCGCCGTTGGGCACCGGGGTGCGCCTGCTGCCGGTGGCAACGTCGGTCGCCGTAGCTGCGATCATCGGCACCAAGCTGGCCGTGCGCGTCGGCAACAAGGTCATGGTCGCCAGCGGTCTCCTGCTGTTCGGCTCGACGTTGCTGTGGATCGCCGCCGTGGCCTCGGGGACCACCCCCTACGGCATCATCGCCATGCAGATGGTCCTCGGCGGTAGCGGTCTCGGGCTGATCAGCGCCCCGGCCACCGAGGCCATCATGGGCGCCGTCCCCGCGGCTAAGGCCGGCGTCGGCTCCGCCGTGAACGACGCCACCCGCTTGTTCGGCGCCACCCTCGGCGTCGCGGTGATCGGCAGCATCGCCGCGTCCCTTTACACGAGCCGACTGGGCTCGACGTTGCCCGGCGCCATACCCGACAGCACCGGACAGGCCGCCGAGGGTTCCGTCGGCGGCGGCCTCGTCGCGGCGCGACAGCTGGTCGGTGCCGGGTTCGTCCGCGCCGGCGAGGCCCTGAACACAGCCGCAGTCGATGCCTTCCTCCACAGCCTCACCGGGGCACTGTGCGTCGCCGGCGGGATCGCGATCGCTGGATCCGTGATGGCCGCGGCGTTGCTGCCCTCGCGGCCCCGCCAGCCGACATCCGACGGGCGCGAGGTGGTCACCACCTCGTAGCCGCGCTGGCCCGCAGCCGCGAACGCGCTTTCTGGCGCAGGCGTGGTTGGTGGGCAACCAATCTGGCGCCACAAACCCTGCGAGCCGGCTCACCCCGTATCGTTCGGCGCGTCGCGCTGCTACAGGGAGATGGCACGATGACCACCCCGTCGACGTCGTATCCCAGCCTGGAGCGGATCGCCCGGGAGGTGATCGACGCCAACAAATACATGACGCTGGCGACCGCCGATGAGTCCGGTCGACCGTGGGCGTCGCCCGTGTACTACACGCCCGAGGGCCACGACGTCTTCTATTGGGCGTCGTCGCCCGATTCCGTGCATTCACGAAATTTGGCGCAACGCCCCGAGCTCAGCATCGTGATATTCGATTCCCAGGCGAGGATCGGCGCCGCCGAGGCCGTGTACATGGTCGCCCGCGCCGAGATCGTGCCGGACGACGAGCTCGAACGATGTGCCGAGCTCTACGGCTCGCGGTTCCCCGAGCTGCGGGCGTTCCGGCCCCAGGAGCTGCGGGCACCCTCGCTGCTGCGGTTGTACCGGGCGAGAGTCGCCGAACACTCCGTCCTCGTGCGTGGCAGCGATCCGGAGTTCGGCCAGGGCGTCGACACGCGCTTCGCCGTGAGCCTGTGACCGTATGCGTGACCTCGGCATCAGTCGGCCGGGGGTGCGGTCGTCTGGCCGACCTCGATCAGGTGCCCATCGGGATCCCGGATGTAGCAACGGATCTCGCGGGCGAGGTCCTGGGGTGGCGTGATGAACTCGGCACCGCGCTCACGCCACTGCTCGTACACCGCGTGGATGTCGGCGACGCGTATGTTCAGGAAGCTGCTGGCTCGGTGCGGCTCGGGCGGGGTCTCGAGGATCACGTCGGGCTTGTCGATGGTCGGCCCGCCGCCGGCGTTGATGATGACCCACGAGTTGGCGAGCTGAACGATCGACGGTTCCCCCGTCATGACCGTCTCTCCGCCGAGCACGTCCGCGTAGAAAGCGCGGGAGCGCTCGACATCGTCGGAGACGATGAAGTGGGTGAGCAGGATCCCTTCACTCGGCGTTGGTAGTTCGGCCATCGTGGTCCTCTCCCTCGGGCGTCCGCCGTGGCCAGCACACCGCGCCGGTTGTGCGACGATCAAGTTGGGTACCAGGCTCCGAGAACCTGCGGAGGGCGCGGCGGGAAGCTGGTCCATCGCGTGGCGCAACTGACCGTGGGGGGTCGATGGAAGACGAATCCGGCAAGGAAGAGGAAACCGCCGCCGAACGCGCCAACCGCGAGCTGATCGAGCTGCTCAACGAGTTGCGCGTCGCGCTACCCGGCGTCCAGGTGCTCTTCGCGTTCCTGCTCACCGTTCCGTTCTCGCAGGGCTTCGACCAGCTGGACGCCGGCGATCGCCGCGTCTATTTCGCCGCCGTGCTTGCGACCGTGGCGACGACCATTTGCCTCGTCGCTCCGACCGCCCATCATCGGCTGCGGTTCCGGTCCGGCATCAAGGAACAGCTGCTTCAGGTGGCCAACGTGTTCGCGATCGTCGGCCTGGTCCTCTTGGCGTTCGCCATGGCGGCGGTCACGTACGTCATCACCGAGGTGATCTACCCGGGCACCATCCCTCGGATCGTCACCGCCGTGCTGGCCGGCACCTTCGGCGTCGTCTGGTTCGTGCTACCCATCTTCTATCGGCGGGTGAAGACACCCGAGCCGCGTCCGCCGGCCCACTGAAGCGCCCGCCGGTCAGGTCAGGCCCGGACCTCGGACCGGTCCTCCGACCAACGGGTGTGGAACGTCCCGTCCGCGTCGACCCGGCGATACGTGTGGGCGCCGAACAGGTCGCGCAGCCCCTGGATGAGGGCGGCCGGCAGCCGCTCGCGGCACAGGGCGTCGTAGAACGCGAGCGCCGATGAGAAGCCCGGGGTCGGAACGCCGAGCGACGCCGCCGTGGCCACCACGCGTCGCCACGCGTCCTGGGCATCGGCGAGCGCTTCGACGAACGACGGGGCGAGCAGCAGCGACGGCAGGCCGGGATCGGTGTCGTACTCGACCCTGACGCGGTCGAGGAACCGGGCCCGGATGATGCAGCCGCCGCGCCAGATGGTCGCCATGGCTCCGGGGTCGATTCCCCAGTCGTACTCTTCGCTGCCCGCCGCGATCTGATCGAATCCCTGCGCATACGCCACGATCTTCGAGGCGTAGAGCGCGCGCCGCACGTCCTCGACCAGGGTGCCCTGGGCGGCGCCGTGCAGTCGGCCCGCCTGGCCCGGGCCCGGCAGCGCCCGGGCGGCGCGCCGCTGTGTGGTGCGGGCCGACAGCGACCGGGCGAATACCGCCTCCGCCATGCCGGTCACGGGAACGCCCAGCTCGAGAGCCGACTGGACGCCCCAGCGACCGGTGCCCTTCTGCTCGGCCTCGTCCAGCACGACGTCGACGAACGGGCGTCCCGTGGCCGCGTCGACGTGCTCCAGCACGTCCGCGGTGATCTCGATGAGATACGACTCCAGCTCGCCGGTGTTCCAGTCGCGAAAAGCCGCCGCCAGCTCACCGGGGCTGGCGCCGAGCCCCTGACGAAGCAGGTCGTAGCTCTCGGCGATGAGCTGCATGTCGGAGTACTCGATGCCGTTGTGCACCATCTTGACGAAGTGTCCGGCACCGTCGGGTCCGACGTGGGTGCAACAGGGCGTGCCGTCCACCTGGGCGGCGATGGTCTCGAGCATGGGGCCCACTGCCGCGTAGGCCTCGTCGGAACCCCCCGGCATGATGCTCGGCCCTTCCAGCGCGCCCACCTCGCCGCCCGAGATGCCGGTCCCCACGAAGTGGATGTTGCGCTCCCGCAGGGCCGACTCCCGGCGCCTGGTGTCGATGAAGTGGGCGTTGCCACCGTCGAGGATCATGTCGCCGGGTTCGAGGCGTGTCGCCAGCTCGTCGACGACCGCGTCGGTCGCCGCCCCCGCCGGGACCATCGCGACGACCCGGCGGGGCGGTTCGAGTGCGGCGACGAAGTCGTCGGCCGTCGACGAGGGGACGAGGCGGCCCTCGTCGCCGTGGGCTGCGATCAATGCGTCGGTGCGGCCCTGGGTGCGGTTGTGGAGCGCCACGGTGTAGCCGTGACGGGCGAAGTTGCGCGCCAGGTTGCTGCCCATGACTCCCAACCCGGTGACTCCGATGTCGGCCTTCATGCCACCGAGGTATACCCCAGGCTCTCCCCGGCGGTGGCGACGCGGCGAGCGATCGCGTGCGAGCCCTGCTCGTCGGCGAGGGCGACCGCGCGGGTCAGCAGCGCGGCCACCCCGGCGGGGTCGTCGCCCCGCGCATGGCGCATGTGCGCGTCGGCCTCCAGCACGATCGGTTCTGCGAATCGCTCACCGTAGGCCTCCAGCTCGCCGTACGTGGCGGCGACCGCCTCCGCCGCGGCGTCGATCCGCCCGGCCGTCGCCAGGCCGGCGGCGCGGGCCGCCTTGTAGACGACGACGCCGGTCCGCCCGCCGGCCTCGATGAAGCGCTCGATCGCCGTCTCGATCATGGGCAGCCCCTCGTCGATCCGGCCCTGCAGGATCAACGCAGCCGCCAGGTAGCCGTGTAGCCCCCGTCCCCAGAAGCTGAATGTCCCCTCGGGGTCGGCGTCGATGCCGCGGCGGGCGGCCCGCTCCGCCCATTCGGCCCGCCCCGTGGCGACCGCTCCGGCACTCGCGAACATCTCGACGAGGGACACGGCGTAGCGGTCTGGGGCCGCGGCGGCCAGTGCCTCGAACTCGGCCTCCCCGGTGGGCTCGTCGAGGTCACCGGCCAGCACGTGCAAATAGCGGGCGAACGGGTACGGCAGCAATATCACCTCTAGCTCCAACCCGAGCGACGCCGTCGGCATCGCCGCGCCGGCGGCCGCCCGGCCGGCGTCGTCCAACAACGCCATCGCCTCGCTCACCCCGCCGCGGTGCCAGCGGCTGATGCCCAGCGAAGCCAGCCCGGTGACCCTCGCGAGGGGCTCGTCGCTCCTCTCGCCCAGCTCATGGAGCTGCTGGGCGATGGCATCGGACCGATCGAAGTCGCAGCGGGTGTCGTAGGCGGCCCACTCGGCCCACAACAGCCTGGCGTTGACGTCCACCCGGCCGGCCCGCTGCGCCAGGTCCTTGGCGCGGCGCAGGTGGGGCGAATCGGCGATGCTGGCGTAGCCATGCACCGACCGCTGGATCGACAGCAACCGGCTGGCGGCAACGACCTCCGACTCGATGTCGAGTGGCGTCGTACCGACGGTGCGCCGCAGCTGCACGGCTCGCTCCAGCATGTCCTCGGCGGCCTCGAACGCGTAGCGGCGCACGGCCACGTCCGCGGCGCGCTCGAGCGCCTCGGCCGCCCGCCGGCCGACCCCGATGGCGGCTGCCGCCCACAGGTGCTCCGCCAGGATCTCGGCGGCGTCGTCGAGATCTCCCGCGGTCGTGGCGAGCGCGTCGGCCACGCTCAGGTGGATCCGGGCGCGACGCAGGGCCGACACGTCGTCGGCCACGACCTCGCGCACCAGGGCGTGCGAGAACCGGAAGGTGGCGGGGCGGTCCGGTACGGGCGCCAGCAGCCGATGGACGACCGCTGGCTCGAGTCCGTCCAGCACGGTGTCGATGCCGTCGCCCGAGGACGCGGTGAGGAGGTCGAGGTCGAGGTCGCGCCCGATCATCGCCGCCACCTGGAGCAGAGCGACCGTGGCCTCCGGCAGTAGCGCGATCCGACGCCGGACGACGTCGCGGACGCCCGATGGCACATCGCCGCCCGGTGAGACTGCGCCCAGGGCCTCGGCCCGACTGCCCTCCTCCACGACCAGGCGGGCCAGCTCGGTCGCGAAGAACGGGTTGCCCTCCGCGCGTTTCTGGATGGCGGCGGCCACCTCGGCGTCGACCGACCGGCCCGACGCGACCTCCACCAGTTCGGCGGTGGCCGCATCGGACAGCCCGCGCAGGAAGATGCGACGGGCCCCCGGTGCCCGCGACAGGACGGCGAGGGCCTCGACCACGGCGTCGTTCCGACCCACTTCGAGTTGGCGAACGGTGCAGGCCAGCAGCACAGGACGGTCGACGAGCTGACGGGCGACGAAGCTGAGCAGCTGCAAGGAAGCGACGTCGGCCCATTGCAGGTCGTCGAGGACGAGCATCAGCGGCGCGTCGGCCGAGGCGTGCGCGATGAGGTCGCTCACGGCGTCGAACAGCTCAAACCGGTTGCGATCGCTGACCGGCGCGGCCGGTTCGTCCGTGCCCTCGGTGTCGACGGGCGACGTGGCGACCGCCAGGCGGGCCAGTTGGGGGGCGAGCTTGGCGTCGCCGTCGAGGCGGTCGACGAGGGTGCGCAGCGGCGGCAACCACGGCCAGAACGCGGGCGCAGCCCCTCCCTCGAATGCCCGGCCCCAGAGGACGGCCGTCCCGCGGGCGGCAGCCTCCACCGCGACCTCCTCCAGCAGCCGCGTCTTGCCGATGCCCGGCTCGCCCTCGACCAACACCACCCGCGTGGAGGTTTGGGCCTCGTCGAGGGCGCCGACCACCTGCCGGAGCTCGGCGTCGCGGCCCACGAGGCCGGCACCCACGGTGGGCGCGACAGCCGGTGTCCCGGCCGCCGGTGTGGCGGATGGCGCTTCGGGCGCGGAGCCGGCCGGGCCGGCCGCCACGTCGACACCCGCCCGCGGCGTCGCAACGGGCACGCCACCGGCCAGCTCGAGTGCCGGGTCGTGGTTCAGGATCGCCGTCTCGAGCGCGGCGAGGGGCCGGCCGGGGTCGATGCCCAACTGGTCGCGCAGCGTGCGGCGGGCGTCGTCGAGGACCCGCAGCGCCTCCGCCTGCCGGCCGGATCGGTACAGCGCCAGGGCCAGGTGACAGCGGAGCTGCTCGCGCAACGGCTGGGCGGCTACGAGCTCGCCCAGCTCGCCCACGACTGCGGCGTGGCGGCCCAGGCGCAGGTCGGCGTCGATGCGATCCTCGGTGGCGCCGAGCCTGCGCTCCTCGAGCTTGGCCGCGAAGCCCCATGCGAAGTCGAGGTGGGCGAACTCGAGCAGCGCGGGGCCCCGCCACAGGCGGAGCGCGTCGTCGAGCAGGCTGCGGGCGCCCTCGGGATCGCCGGCCAGCAGCAGTCCCCGACCCTGGTCTGCCAGCGCCTCGAACCGGTGGGCGTCGAGCGCCTTGGCCCCGACGACGAGCCTGTATCCGGGCTGTTCCCAGGCCAGCACCTTGGCCGCCTCACCGCGGGCGCCGCCCGGCACCAGGACGCGTCGCAGGCGCGAGACGTAGCTCTGCAGGGTGCCGGCCGCCGAGTCGGGCGGGTTGTGGCCCCACAGCGCCTCGATGATGGATTCGGCCGGCACCACGCGGCCGCCCGCAACGAGCAGCATTGCGAGCACGGTCCGCGGCTGGGTGCCGCCCACATCCACGGATGCGCCGTCGATGACCACCTCGAGGCTGCCCAGCAGCCTGAACTCCACGCGTCTGCTCCCTTCGGATGCCCGCCGAGTCGCGTAACGTCAATTATCCCTCGTCAAGCCCGCGGGGAGCGAGCCACGGGCCGCACCACAAACTGCCCGCGCCGGCGCGTCGCGACCGGTGAGTAGCGGTCGGCCGTCGTTATCCTGGGTGCGTAAGCACCTGGCGTGTTCCGCCGCTCGTCGGTGCTAGGTACCGCTCCGTTGCCTCGGCACCCGCCAGTGGGAACAAGGACTCGCGCACGGAAGGAAGGGGTCGGGTGACCCTCGCGTGGATCGCCGTTGGCGTGGTGTTGATCGCCGTGGAGCTCCACCACTTGGCGTTCTATGCCCTGTTCGCCGCCCTGGGCTGCTTCGCCGGAGCGGCCGTGGCCGCCGTCTTTCCCGACGCCGTCGCCGTCCAGGTGGCGACCGCCGTCGTCGTGGCGGTGCTCGGGATCCTCCTTGTCCGCGGGCGGGTGAGCGCCGCCTTCGCCCACCACCACGAGGTGGAACGAGCGCGAGGCGTGCACGGGGGTCTGGTCGGGCAGGAGGTGCTCACGCTCGACCTCGTCGGCGGCATCGATCGGGTCGGCCACGTCCGGCTCGCCGGTGAGCGCTGGCGCGCCGTCAGTGGGGACGACGCCCCGATAGCCCCTGGGACCCGGGTACTCGTGACCGCGGTGCAGGGCACCACGCTCGTCGTGTGGCCCGTCGGTGAGCCGCTGCCAGCGGACTGGCAGCGGGAGGTGGGCGAAGGCCCGCCCCTCGAGAAGGGAGAGGAGGAGCAATCGTGATCGCAGCCATAGGTGCCCCGGGTGTCATAGGCCTCGTCGTCGTCGCCCTCGTGGTGGTCGTGTTGATCCTTGCCCTGCGGCAGATGGTCAACATCGTCCAACAGGGCGAGGTCGGGGTCGTGAAGCACTTAGGCGAGTACCGCAAGACGCACGAGCCCGGGCTGGTGATCATTGCGCCGTTCATCGAGTCCCTCCAGCGCGTCGACATGCGGGAGATCCCTCGGCCCGGCGACCGTCAGGATGTGATCACCAAGGACAACGTGGTGGTCAACGTCAACGCGACCATCTTCACCCAGGTCGTCGTCGCCCAGCAGGCCCTGTTCAGCATCGCGAACTTCGACGTGGCCATCGACGCACTCGCGCGCACCGCTCTGCGGTCGGTGATCGGCACGATGACGCTCGACGAGGCGCTCTCGGAACGCGAGCGCATCAACACGGATGTGCAGCAGCAGATGGAGGCCGTCACCGACAAGTGGGGCATCCGGATCAACCGCATCGAGATCCTTGCCATCGCTCCCCCGCCGAACATCCTCGAGGCCCTTGCCCTGGAGAAGCAGGCCGACCAGGAAAAGAGGGCCAGGATCCTCCAGTCCGAGGGTCAGAAGCAGTCGGCGATCAACGTCGCCGAGGGCGACGCGCAGGCGACCGTCCGCAAGGCCGACGGCAACCGCCAGGCCGCGATCCTCCGAGCCGAGGGCAGCCGGCAGGCCGCGATCCTCGAGGCCGAGGGCCGCTCGCAGGCCATCTCCACCGTGTACGCCGCCATCAAGAAGGGCGAGCCCGATCCCACGCTGGTGGCGATCCTCCAGCTCGACGCCCTGGCCAAGTTCGCCGACAGCGACAACGCCAAGATCGTCGTCCCGTTCGAGAGTGCCGGCCTTCTCGGCGCCGCCCAGGCCCTCCGCAGCGTTCTGGCGGCCGCCCCCGAGGACGGTGCCCAGCCGTAGGCGGGTGACCCGACCGGCGATCCCATTCCCCTACGGGGCTTCGCTGTTGACACCGCTGCTGTAGAAACGCGGTCATGTCCCCGACGTTTCGCGCCGGTGTCGGAATCGCCGTCTTCGACGCCCGGGGGCGGGTGCTGGCGCTGGAACGCTCGGCCATGCCTGGCGCGTGGCAGCTACCGCAGGGCGGCATCGACGGCGACGAGGAACCGATCGATGCCCTGTGGCGGGAGCTCCGAGAGGAGACCGGGCTGACGGCCGCCGACGTCGACGTGGTTGGCGAGGTCCCGGAGTGGTTGGGCTATGAGCTGCCCGCCGACTATCGCTCGGCCAAGACCGGGCGGGGGCAGGTGCACAAGTGGTTTCTGCTCCGGGCCGGCTCCGAGGACCTTCCCGTGCGGACCAACGCCACGACCGACGCGGAGTTCCGCGCCTGGCGGTGGACCGACTTGGACGAGCTCGCCGAGCAGGCGGTCGCCTTCCGTCGACCCGTCTATCGCCGCCTGGCGGAGTTAGCCGGCCGTCTGGGGTGACGCGGACGGCGACTCCCATTGGGCGGCGAGTGACGGGATGAAGCGCTCGCTGAACCCGGCGGCGAAGCTGAAGATGGCGATGCGCGGGCCGCTCTCGGCCGCGGCCGAGCCGAGCAGGTCGGCCTGGAGGGCGGCGAAGGCGATCAGCGCGGCGGCACCGCCCGCCAGGGGCCTGAACGCGTTCGCGAGCTGCGCCCAGCGGAGCTCGGGATATCGAACCCCCGCTCTCGCGCTGGCCACCCGCTGAGCCGAGGAGAACGCGCCGCCCAGCGTGCCGTAGAGGCCAGCTCCGACCACCCACCATCCGTCCATGTCGCCGTCGGCCAGGAGCAGGCCCCGGCCGAGGAACTCGAGGACGCAGATGAGGACGAACACCGTGGCAAGCACCGCGAGGTAGATGACCACCTGGCGGCGCTGCAGCATGCGTTTGCGATTCTCATTTTCGGCCGCTTCGTCGAGATGGCTCTGGACCCGGACGAGCCGCTCGACGAGGTGATCCCCCTTGCCGTTCCGGTAGCCCTCGATGGCCCTGAGGCGCCACGAGGACTTCAACTTCTCCGCGGCCTCCTGGTTGAGGTCGATCTCGAGCAACTCCTGGTTGACCGGCGAGCGCAGCCGGAACTCCTCCCGTCGAGCCGCATGGAACCACGCCCACGCCTCCTCGTTGTGCGCCCAGTGCCGATCTAGCTCGCGCTTGGCGTTGCGGAGCGAAATGAGGGCGTTGCGCTTGGCGAGCCGGCCGGCTTCGGCATCGGGCTCAGAGGCCCGCAACACCGCGGCGAGGTGGCCGATGGACTGCGCCAGGCGTTGGTCGGGGGCACCACCGGGCCAGTGCCAGCCGCCCTTGTCGGCCGGCAGGCTCGCGTCGTCCCGCTTGGGGCTCGCGTGTAACCCACGCCGGTCCTGCTCCGGATCCACTGTCGAATCGACCATGACGACCCGCCTCGGCTTGTCCGACAAATGTGTAGAGATCGCCGCTCGCGAAGGCAAGCGCCGGATCAGACCGGCGTTCATGTGGCGGCCCCCGCTCCGGCATGTCGACTGGCTGTTGGGGTCCATACGGCTCGTCGACGCGCTGAGGCCCGCCGACCCAGCCTGGGTGGTCGCCGGCGAGCAGCCGCCCGCCAGCGAACCACGCCGCGACCGAGCGCGGGGGAAGCACCGGTGAAGCGCCCCCGTCGCTCGGTCGGGGCAAGTGTCTCCCCCCGGCTTGAAGCCGTGCTGAAGGGGGGCTGCGGGCTCACTGAAGAAGCGGGCCACCGCGCCGGGTCGACCGTCACCGCTCCCGGGCCGCGTCCCGTTCGTGCGACGAGCGGTCCTCGGTTCGGGTGCTCCCGTCTGCGAACCACAAGGCGATCGCGATCGCCGTGAGCACATGCCAGGCTGCGTGACCCTGCAGGAGGCTCGACGGGCGGCACAGGGGTGCCCCGGTCCGGGTCAGGAGGTTGACGACGATCGCCGCCGCACCGGCGACGAGGGCGGCGGCCGGCGGCCAACGGAGCCAGCGGCGCCGCCATGCGATCGGGACCGCCACCGCCAGCGCCACGATCGATCCATCGTGGGCCAGCTCGGCGCCCGGGGGCACCGGTCCGTGGTAGAGGACGCTCCCGACCCCCACCACCCCGAGTGCGAGCGCCAGTGCGGGCGTTCCGGGCCCGCCACGCCGCAGCACATACGTGCCGGCGACGATGTAGGCGATGCTCGAGAGGGCGTTGACGGGCTGTGCCAACCAACCGTCGTGCAGCGCCTCGCAATCCGAGGTCCCGAGGACGAGCAGGGGCACGTACCCAGTTTGCCATTGGTGCACAATGCCAGGCCGCAGCTGGTGGCCTCGCGGCGTCGGCAAAGATGAACCCGGCGTGCAGGACTATGACCGACACGGCGAGAACCCGGGCGATCACGACCACGTGGCACCGGTCCGCGGTAGGGCTCGTGGCCGCGGTCGTGCCGCCGACCTCCCGGCCGCCCTTCTCATCGTGGCCTACGCATGGTGGGTCGTGGCGCTGGCGCCGTTCTCGGCGCAGGCGACGGCCGCCGTCGTGCTGGCCGGCGCGGTGGCCATGGCCGTCGGCGCGCGCGGGCGACCGCGCACGCAGCCCTCGGACGCGGGTGACAGGCCCAAGGCCGCCAGGTGGGGTGCACTGGCGGCAGCGGCGGGCGCCTGGCAGCTGGCAGCATACCTCCAACACCCGCGGGCCGACCACCCGACGCTCAGCTCGCTCGCGAACGAGCTGCTCGACTCCCACGTGACGCGGGCCGCGGCCTTCGTCGTCTGGATCGTGGCCGCCCGGGGGCTCGCCCGGCGATGAGTCGCCCCGTCACCCTGATCGGATACGCCGTGCTGGTGGTCGTCGCCGTCGGTATGGAGGTCGCCGCTCGCCGACGCGGCTGGGCGACGTTCGGCGACGCCCTGACCATCTGCCTCAGCCGGCGCCCGGTTCGCTGGGTTCTGCTGGCCGCATGGCTCTGGCTTGGTTGGCACCTGTTCGTGCGCGTCGATTGGCGATGACGCCACTCGCCGCCGGGCCGATCGCCCTGGCCGCCCAGGTCAGAGGTGACGAGATGCAAGCAGCTCGGTGCGCAGCACCTGGGCGAGCCATGCCTGGTGCTGTTCGGCGCGCCAGCCGAACTCGACCGTGACGAGGTGGTAGAGCTCGGGACTGGCGAGGGCGCAGTACCGCTCCCCGGCCTCGGCGATCGACAATCCCGGCCTGAGCGCCTCGCCCAGGTACTGGCGGATCCGTTCGGTCTGATGGGTCAGGCGTTCCTGCAACAGTCGCCGGCCGAGGGCCGCGGCGAACGCTTCCTTGTCGGCCGCGCCGCGGATGATGGCGTGGATCGAGCGCGTGCGGCCCAGGATCCGGCAGCTGTACTCGACCATCTTTTCCAACCGCTCCGATGCGCCCGGCAGTTGAGCGACCATGTGCCACCACACGCCGTCCTCCGCGATGGAGCCGTGGGGCCCGGTGATGTCCATGACGCCTTCGAGCAGGCCACGCTTGCCGCCGAGGGAGAGATAGATGGTCTCTGGGGAAACCCCGGCGTGGTCAGCCACGGCCGCCACCGTGGTTCCGGCGTAGCCGCGGTCGACGAAGAGCTCGAGGGCGGAGTCCAACACTCGGCGTCGTGTCTGTAGGGCCTGGCCGGCTCGCAGCGGTGAGCGGTAAGCCCGCCGCGGGCGCTTGACGTCTCCCGCCATTCCACTACAGTAATCACTAATTCACTACAGCGTAGAAGTATCGGATTGCACTGCCGGGGGGGCGCGCCATGGATCGTCTCGAGTTCGACGACGTCGAGCTGACCTATCGGCTGCACGAAGGCGGGGAACGCATCGTTCTCGTGCATGCCAGTGCCTTCGTCTCGTGGTACGACCCCCTGGTCGAGCGGCTGACGGAGTTCTCGACCCTGAGGTACCGGCGCCGCCTCCGGCGATCCGACGGTGGCACGTACCGTCCGCTCACGCCCGCCGAGGACGCCGCCAGCTGCGCTCGGCTGATGGATCACGTCGGCTGGCAGGCCGCGCACATGGTGGGTCATTCCTACGGTGCGTTGGTCGCCCTCCAACTGGCGCTGGACCGGCCCGAACGCGTCGGGTCGGTGGCCCTGCTCGAACCCGCCGCCCGCGGCATCTCGAGCTCGGAGCAGGTTGCCGCCGCATTGCAGCCGGTCATCGCCGCCTACAGTTCCGGCGACAAGGCGGGGGCAGTGGACGGGTTTTTGCGTCACGTGTGCGGCGATGGCTACTGCGCCGTGCTCGATCGGGTCATCCCCGAGGCGTTTGGGGAGGCGCTCGGCGAGGCCGACCTGTTCTTCCAGGCGGAAATGCCAGCAGTGCAGCAGTGGAGCTTCGGGCCCCACCAGGCCCAGCGCATCCCGCAGCCCGTGCTCAACGTGCTCGGGACCGAGAGCGCGCCGCGGTTCGCGGAAGGGAGCGAGGTCGTACAGTCCTGGTTCCCGCAGGCCGACCGCTTGTCGGTGCCCGCGGCGGGGCACCTCCTGATGGTGCAGAACCCGGCCGCCTTGGCGCAGGGTCTGCGCGACTTCTTCGCTCGCCATCCCATCGACGAAGTCGGGCGGCCCGACCTGGCCATCCGGTAAGGCCCAGGCTGCGGCCCCGAGCCAGCGGGGAACCTACGCAGAACCGAGCGGGCTCGCCGCCGCCGAGCGCGGTCCGACCTCCTCGCGGAGAACCCGCGCTCCGTCCGCCAGGGCACACATCTTGTCGAAGGCGACCTCTCGTGGGAGGTACTTCATGCCGCAGTCGGGGGCCACGATGACGTCCTCCGGCGCTACGTACGGCAGGGCGCGGCGGATCCGCTCCGCGACGACGTCTGCCGTTTCGACGGTGTGGTCGCCCAGGTCGATGACGCCGAGGATGATCTTCTTGCCCGGCAGCTCGGCCAGGATGGAACAGTCGAGCCGTGACTGGGCCGTCTCGATGGAGACGGCGTCGCACGAGCACGCCGACAGCTCGGGCAGGAACGAGTAGCCGCTGGGGCGGTCGTGGATGATGGCGGCATAACCGAAGCAGACGTGGACGGCGGTCATGCCGCCGATTTCGTCGAGCGCCCGCTCGAGCGCCTCCACGCCGTACTCCCTCGCCTTCTCGGGACGTGCCTGGAGGTACGGCTCGTCGATCTGCACCATGTCCGCACCGGCGTCGAAAAGGTCTCGGATCTCCTCGTTGACCGCCTCCGCGTACGCCAGCGCCGCGCTCGGCTCGTCGGCGTAGTGGCCGTTCTGCGCCTGCTGCGTCATCGTGAACGGGCCCGGAACGGTCATCTTGATCGGGCGATCCGTGTGCTTGCGCAGGAAGCGCAGGTCTTCGACCTCGACGGGGTGGCGTCTCCGGATCGGGCCGACGATCCTCGGTACCGGGTTGGGATGACCGCTCCGGTCGAGAGCGGTCCCCGGGTTGTCGATGTCGACGCCATCGAGCGCCGTGGCGAACCGGTTCGAGTAGCTCTCGCGCCGTATCTCGCCGTCAGTGATGACGTCGAGGCCCGCTTCCTCCTGTGCCCGGATCGCCAGCACCGTGGCATCGTCCTGGGCCTCCTGCAGGTAGGGCTCCTCGACGCGCCACAGCTCACGCGCCCGCACGCGGGGCGGGAAGCGTCCCGCGAGCTTGCCCCGATCGATCAGCCACTCCGGCTGGGCGTAGCTGCCGACGAGCATCGTGGGGAAGAGCGGTAGCTCCATGCGGCCTCCTGCGACGATGGTCACATCCGGGTGCGGTCGTGTTGCGGGCGCCGGCGCGCGCCACTCGTTACATCCCGCGGTACGGGCCGAGTGTGGCACGAATGTTGGTGGGCCTCGGGGCACGGCGCCGCACACCGAAACACTGAGGACGGAGGCGAATTCGGGATGGCCGATCGAGGGGTGCACGGGGTACACGAGTACGAGGACGACCCGCGCAACGATGAGGTCCTCATCTACGTGAACGGCGAGCTCAAGCGTCGCGCCGAGGCGGTGGTCTCGGTCTTCGACTCGGGGTTCGTGCTGGGCGATGGTGTGTGGGAGGGACTGCGTGTCCACGGCGGGCACCCCGTGTTCCTCGACCAGCATCTCGACCGCCTGTACGAGGGGGCCAAGGCGATCGCGCTGGACATCGGGCTCAGCCGACACGACCTGCGAAGGGCCATCTACCGGACGATTGGCGCCAACGAGATGACCGATGGCGTCCACGTGCGCCTCATGGTCACCCGGGGGGTGAAGCGGACGCCGTACCAGGATCCTCGCATGACCGTGGGACCGGCGACGCTCGTGATCGTCCCCGAGTACAAGCAGCCGAGCCGGGCCATCGTCGACACCGGGATCCGCCTCTTCACCGTGCACGTGCGGCGCCCGTACCCGGACGTCCTCGACCCCAAGTTGAACACCCTCAGCAAGCTCAACGACATCACCGCCTGCATCCAGGCCTACTCGGCGGGCGCTGACGAGGCATTGATGCTCGACCCCCACGGCTTCGTCGCCACCTGCAATTCCACCCACTTCTTCATCGTCCGGCGTGGCGAGCTGTGGACGTCGTCGGGCGCCTTCTGCCTGGGTGGCATCACGCGCGGGACCGTGCTTCGGTTGTCGCGTGACGCCGACATTCCGACGCATGAGCGCGACTTCAGCCTGACCGACGTGTACGGCGCCGACGAAGCCTTCGTCACCGGCACCTTTGCCGGGATCGTGCCCGTCCGCGAGGTCGATGGCCGCACGATCGGCGATCGTGACAGGCGGCCGGTCATGCACCGACTGCGCGCTCTGTACCAATCCGCCATCGAGCGCGACGTCACCGAGTCGGCGCGCCGCTGAGGGTGTCGACCCGTGGAGATCGGCGCTGACGTGAATCGGCTGGCCGTGTGGTCGGGCCCCCGCAACATCTCCACTGCGCTGATGCGGTCATGGGAGAACCGCCGGGACACGGTGGTGATCGACGAGCCGCTGTATCCCCATTACCTGATGGTCACCGGCATGGACCATCCCGGCCGTGACGAGGTGATCGCCGCGGGCGAGACCGACTGGCGCAAGGTCGTGGCAACGCTGCTCGGGCCGGTACCTGACGGGATCGGTGTCTTCTACCAGAAGCACATGGCCCACCACCTGCTGCCCGGCGTCGAGCGAGGATGGGTCACCAGCCTCACGAACCTCATGCTGATCCGTGACCCCCGCGAGGTGGTGGCGTCCTACGTCCGCTCCCGCGCCGACGTCACCGCAGAGGATCTGGGCCTTCCCCAGCAGGTCCAGCTGTACGACGACCTGGTGGCGGCGGGAATGCCGCCACCCGTGATCGATGCGCGCGACTTCCTGGTCCATCCCGAGCCGTACCTCCGAGCGATGTGCCGCCACCTCGGGGTGGCCTTCTCGGGGCGCATGCTGGCGTGGCCGCCGGGTCGCCGGGATTCCGACGGCGTGTGGGGCAGGTACTGGTACGACGCAGTCTGAGTCGACGGGGTTCGCCGAGTATCGGCCCCGCGACCCGCAACTGGATGGCCCGGCGGACGCGGTGGCCGAGGAGTGCCGGCCTCTGTACGAGCGCTTGCACGAGGTGCGTTGGGTGCTCTGAGCGCCCGGGCAGCCGCCGGCAGGCGGCTGCCCGCCGGCACGCACCCAAGATCCGTACTGATGTCCGTGCCAGCACGGATGTCACCGGGGCCCGGGTGTGTGCACCCTTCACGACGAACCACCGGTCACCCGGTGGCGACGACAAAGGAGGGTGTCATGAGGGTGCGCAGTACGAGGCGACTGCTGGTATCAACCCTCGTCGGGCTAGTGGCGGCGGGTCTCCTGTCCATCGGACTTTCCTTCGCGGCTCCGGCGGGCGCGGCCACGCCGCTTCACCTGACGTTCGAGAAGCAATCCGTCGCGGTCGGCGTGTGGGAGGGCAGCGTCTCCGGAGATGTCGATGGGGACCTGACCACGGTCCTCACCGGGTGCACGGGCCCGAACCCCTGCGCCGGGCCGATCTGGAACGTCGAGTTCGACTGGATCATCGACGCCGGGGCCGAGTCGTTCACCGCCCACCTCAGCGGGGTTCTCAACACCGTGACGGGGGCCGCGATCATGAACGGGACCGTGGTCGACGGGTTCCTCCAAGGCGCGCAGGTCCACGAGGAAGGGCAGCTCGTGAATCCGGCAACGCTGGGGTTCGAGGGAACCATCAGCGTCATGCCGTCCACGGCCTGAGGCCCGACGAGGCGCTCGAGCACGAGGAGGATGGGCCGTCCCCACGGGGGCGGCCCATCGTCGCGTGGGCGGCCAGTTAGCCGGCAACGCCCGGCTTTCGGGCCTGGATGAAATAGGTCCACGGGCGGAGATTCCCCGTGTGGACCCGCACAAAGCCCGCCTCCCGGATCATCGGCTCGAGTAGTTCGACACGGTTCTCCGCCATGGCGTGGTGCCCGGTGAGCGCAGTGACGACGCGGCGGCCGATCCGGCTGGCCGGCGGCCGGAACTCGGCGATGAGGACCGAGCCACCGGGGCGCAGCACCCGGAACATCTCGCCGATTGCTCGGGGGCGCACCGGTTCGGGCAGGTGATGGATCATCAGGCTGCTCACCACGACGTCGTGCGAGGAGTCCGGCGCGTCAAGCGCTTCAGCGATCCCCTCGTCGAACGTGCAGTTGGCGAGGTGCGTTAGGCGTCGGGCGTGCGTGATCGCCTCGCCCGAGGGATCCACACCTCGGGCGCTGCCACCGGGCGCGACGGCTTGGGCCATCACGCGGGTGAAGTATCCGGTGCCGCAGCCCACGTCGAGCACCCGGTCCCCCGGGCGGGCGCCGCTCTCGCTGGCCAGTCGGCCGAAGATGCGGCGTCGGCGGCCGCCGAAGAAGACCGCCGCGCAGACGTCGTAGGACCGTCCGCGACCGTGGGTCATCTCGGGCATCGCGGTGTCGGGATCGCCGTGCCGCGGGGTCGTGTGGTGGCCGGGATCGTGCAATCCGTGACTCATTTGGTGTCCCTTACCGGTTGGGTCTGGCGGGCGGGTGGTGTCAGTCGCCGGCAGGGCCGACGATGCCGGTGAGGTGGAGGATCACGAGGGCGGCGACGAGGGCGAACACGACACCGACGGCGACCACCGAGGCCCAGTGGATGCTGGTGGCCGATTCCTGATCGTCGTCTTGTTGCGGGTGTGGGGGCAGGTCCATTGGGCTGCTCCTTGTGGGGGCGGGTGATTCAGGCGTCGCGTGTTGCTGCGACGCGGATGCCCGCGGTGGCGATGGCGACGGCGTAGGCGGTGAGCACGGCGGTGCCGGCGAGGGGTGAGAGGAGATCGTCCAGGTTCGTGCGGACGATGGCCTGGCCGGCGGCGACCGGCAGCCAGCGGCCGATGTCGGGGACCAGCGTCACGAGCGTGTGTTCGATGACCGCCAGCCACGCGAGCGCCCCGGCAATGGCGAGCACCTGGTTGCGTATCAGCACACCGATGGCCACGCCGAGGGTGGCGAAGAGCGTGGTGTAGGCGAGGGTCCCAGCGAGGATCGCCCACACCTCGGCGTCATCGAAGGGGAACGTGGCGCCCTCGATGTTGTAGAGGAGGGTGGCGATGCCGACACAGGCCACCGACGTGATCACGCCGGCGCCGAGGCCGACGACCGCGCCCAGGGTCAGTTTGGCGGCGGCGACCTGGTGGCGGCGCGGGGTGGTGAGAAACGTGTCGGCGGCCGTGCCGTGCCGGTATTCGCCGGCCGAGATGATGATGCCGATGACCAGCACCAGGATGGCGCCGGTTCCCGTCACCGACAGGGTGTCGCGGATGCCGCCGGTGGATTCGAGGTCGGCGGCGCTGTCGGCGGACAGGACGGCGCCGGCCACCGCCGCGAACGACAGGGCGACGGCGGCCGGGATGCTGCCGTAGAGCAGCCGGGTGGTGCGGAGCTTCAGCCACTCCGCCGTGACGAGGTCGATCATCGTCCGTTCCCCCCGATCACGTCGAGGAACATGGCCTCGAGGCTGTCTGCGGCGCTCTGCTTCCTGAGCTCCGTCACGGTGACGCCGGCCAGCGCGGCGATCCCGCCGATCTCGGTGGTGGCGCGGCCGGCCACGGTGATGGCGCCGTCGGCGAGCAGTTGGTGCTCGGCTCCCGCGGCACGCAGGGCGTCCAGCATCGGGTCGATGCGGTCGACCCTGACCGTCACGCGGCTGTCGGTCAGGTCGGCGATGTCGGTCTCGGCGACCAGCTTGCCGGCGCGGATGATCACAACCCGGTCGACAACCTGGCCGATCTCGGCGAGCACGTGGCTGGCCACCAGCATGGTGCGGCCCTCGTCGGCCCAGACGCGCAGGACGCGCCGCACCCAACTGAACCCTTCGGGGTCAAGGCCGTTGGCGGGCTCGTCCAGCACCACCACAGCGGGATCGCCGAGCATCGCCGTGGCGAGGCTGAGGCGTTGGCGCATGCCCAGCGAATAGCCCCCGACACGGCGATCGGCGGCGCCGCTGAGCCCGACGACCTCCAAGAGCGGATCGATCCTGGCAACGTCGAGGCCTGCGGCCCGGACGATGACCCGCAGATGGTTCCGGCCCGTACGCGCCGGGTGGAAGCCACTGGACTCCAGGACGGCCCCCACCCGACGGCGCGGCGAGGCCAGGTCCCGGTAGCGGCGGCCGTCGATCAGCGCCGAACCGGAGGTTGGCTCGGCCAGACCCAACAGGCAGCGAAAGGTCGTGGTCTTGCCGGCACCGTTGGGCCCCAGGAACCCGGTCACCTTCCCGCCGGGGGCGGAGAAGCTCAGCCCGTCCACCGCCCGCTGATCGCCGTAGGTCTTGGTCAACCCGCGAATCTCGATCACGGGTCCCCCAGCCGGTGTGAGGTCTCCGGTCGTGCGCGATCCATGCCGCTACTCGACATGAAGGCGGCGGCGCCGAAAACACCCTCGGAGGGGAACTTGTCGGTCCCCCTCGAGTGGACGCGGATCATCCCTCGGGGGGATTCCGGGTGGCCCCCGTGCAGATACCCTCGACCTCGGTGTCGTCAATGACCGTGGCGCACGGGCCCGTGGTGGCCAGGCCCAGCCCGGAAACGCTCCGTGACGTCGCAATCGCGGCGGCCACGCTCGCCGGCTCGCTGGCGCTGCTCATGCACGGCGGCATCGGCGCTTCCCGCGCCGGTTTCGGGTTGGAAGAGTCACGCTCCCTGGATCCGGTCGGCGTCGTGCTTGCCGCCGGTTCGACGCTGCCGCTCCTCTGCTGGCGGCGCCACCCACTCGGCGTGTTCGTGGTCACCGCCGCGGCGAGCGCGCTGCTGGTCGGCCTCGGCTATCCGCTCGACCTGATGCTTGGCCCCGCCGCCGCGCTCTACCTGCTCGCCGCCGGCCGCCGGCAGCGCCTGTCGTGGGACCGGCGGACGACCGTCACGGTGGCCGGGTTGGTCGTGGCCTACGCAGGCGCGGCCGCCGCTGCCCAGGGGGCCTTTCCTGGAAGCCAGCTCCTCCACAGCGGGCTCGCGTTGGCGGTGGCCTGGTTCGCCGGCGAGCGCACGCGCCTGCGCCGCGCCCACATCGCCGAGCTCAAGCAACGCGCCCGCCGCACCGAGCGCGACGCCGAGCGAGAACGCCTGCTCGCCGCCACCGAGGAACGGGCCAGGATCGCTCGCGACCTCCACGACTCGGCCGGCCACGCGATCAGCGTCATCGCCGTGCGCGCCGGTGCAGCCCGGCTGCGGCACCACCGGGACCCCGATCGCTCGCTCCGCGCCTTGGAGGAGATCGAGGTCCTTGCCCGGCAGACGGTCAACGAGATCGACCAGATGGTCGGCACCCTGCGCCAGGGCGCGGCGAACGGAGGCGTCGAGGCTCCGCCGGGGCTCGGCTCGCTCGACACCCTCATCGCTCAACATCGAGCGGCGGGACTCGACGTCAGCTGCGATGCCTCGGGCACCCCGCAGGCGCTGAGCGGGGCTTGCGATCAGGCGATCTACCGCATCCTCCAGGAGGCGCTGACCAACGCCTCCCGCCACGGGGCGGGCAGCGCCAGCATCGAGCTCTGGTTCAGCGACGCCGCGGTCGAGCTCACGGTCGCCAACCCCGTCCGTGCGCCGGACGCGCCGCCGTCGCGGGATGGTCACGGGCTGATCGGCATGCGCGAGCGCGCCACCCTGCTCGGCGGCGAGCTGGACGTCGCCCACGCCAACGGTGCGTTTCGCGTTCACGCCCGCATCCCCTACGGAGGAGCTCGCGCTTGACGCGTGTGCTGATCGCCGACGACGACGACCTGATGCGCGCCGGGCTCGTCGAGCTCCTCACCGCCGACCCTGCGATCGAGATCGTCGGCCAGGCATCGACCGGACGCCAGGCGGTCGACGGAGCCCGCCGGCTCGCGCCGGACGTCGTGTTGATGGACGTCCGCATGCCCGACCTCGACGGCATCGCGGCCACCCGTGAGCTGTCACGGACGGCCCCGGGCGCGAAGGTCCTGATCCTGACGACCTTCGAGCAAGACGACTACATCTTCGGCGCACTACGTGCCGGGGCCTCGGGGTTCCTCCTGAAACGCACACGACCGGAAGAGCTGATCGCCGCGGTGCACACTGTCGCCGCCGGCGACTCGCTGCTCTCGCCCTCGGTCACCCGGCGAGTGATCGACCGCATGGCCCAGCAGCCCACCCCCGAGCTCAGCGATCACGCCATCCTCGACAGGCTCACGCCGCGCGAACGTGACGTGCTCGAACTCATCGCCCGGGGTTTATCGAACCGCGAGATCGCCGCCGCACTCGTCGTCGAGGAATCCACCATCAGAACCCACGTAAAACGCATCCTGATGAAGCTCGGCCTCCGCGACCGCGTCCAAGCTGTGATCCTGGCCTACGAGACGGGCCTGAACCAGCCCGCTCAATAGGCCGAGGCGCCAACGCGCCGCGTCGATCACGTCCCGCTGGTTGTGCTGGTAGCCGGCTCCGCGGGGAGCTCGACCACGAATCGGGCGCCGCCGAGGGGGCTGTCCTCGATCCGGATCTGGCCTTGGTGCCGCATGACGATGGCGCGGACGACGGCGAGCCCCAGACCGCTGCCGCCCTGGGGCCGGGCGCGGCTGTCGTCGAGCCGGGTGAATCGCTCGAAGACTCGGTCGCGGTCGTCGGGGCGGATCCCGGGGCCGTCGTCGTCGACGATGATTCGGGCGGTGTGGTCGTAGCACGAGAGCGTGATCTGGACCACCGCGGTGGCGTACCGGGCGGCATTGTCCACCAGGTTGCTGACGGCGTGAGCGAGCTGGTCCCCGGCGGCGGCGACCTGGAGCGGTTGGCCGTCAGCCGGCCAATGAAGGACTTCCACCGGCACCCGCCGGGGCCGCCGTGCCTCGGCGGTCGCGAGCGCGGTGAGGTTCACCGGCTCCGTTCGGATGGCGGTGGCGCCGTTCTCGTCCTGAGCGGCGAGCAGCAGCAGGTCGTCGAGGAGAGCCTCGAGGCGGGATTCCTCGGCGAGCGCCGTATCGACCACGGCCGGCCAGTTGGCGCGGTCGGCGTTGCGCCGTGCCACTTCGAGGCTGGTGCGGATGGCGGCGACCGGGCTGCGCAGCTCGTGCGAGGCGTCGGAGACGAACTGCCGCTGCCGGGTCGCAGTCGCGTCCAGGCGGCCGAGCATGGCGTTCATTGTGCGGGCCAGGCGGCCGATTTCGTCGCTGTTGGGGGGTTCGGGCACCCGGCGGTGCATGGTGGAGCCGCTGATCTCGTCTACCTCGGCGCGGATGGCTTCGACGGGCCGAAGCGCTCGTCCCACGAGCACCCAGGCGACAGCGGCGACGATCGCGATCACGGCCGGGAGCCCGATCAGCAGCGTCTCGCGGAGGGCGTCGACGCTGCGGGCCACCTGGTCGATGGGTGCCCCCGCCGTCACGGTGAGCCGGCCGGTCGGCGTGCCGACGGTGCGGGCGATCGTCTCGAGGGAACCCGCCACCACGCCGTTGGCGTCGATCATGGCGCCCATCTCGCCAGCGCCGTCGGGGGGAAGAGGCGGCAACGTCCCGTTGGGGGCGGTCGCGGGAGGTTGTTGGGACCCAGCTGTCCCCGCCGGTGGCTCGTCGCCCGGGAGTGAGAGGACGACGCTCTGGCCGCCCTGCACGACGGAGGAGGCCACGACCTGCCCTTGCTCATCGGTCACCTCCAGCAGGCCGAACCCCGCCGACGAGGTGCCCACCACCGCATCCTGCGGCCTGGCTCCGTCCTCCAGCCGCGCGACGACGTCGTCGAGGTTGGCGTTGATGTTGTCGCGAAGCTCGCTGAGCTGGTTGTCCTTCACCGAGCGGACGAGCAACCAGCCCGCGGTACCGACCGCAACCGCAGTCACCAGCATCGCCGCCAGCGTGATGCGCACCCGCACCGACTGAAGCGGGTGGATCCAGCGACGCCAGCGTCTGGTCGGGGCGGGGTTAGCCATCGGCGACCAGCCGGTAGCCGCCGATGCGTCGCACCGTCTGGAGCGAACGCCGGCCGAACGGCACGTCGATCTTGCGGCGCAGGTAGCCGACGTAGACCTCGACGACATTGTCGTCACCCGTGAAGTCCTCGCCCCACACCTCACGAAGCAACTGGACCTTCGAAGCGCCCTCCTCTCCGTGGCGGAGCAGGGCATCGAGGAGGGCGTACTCGCGGCGGGTCAGCTCGATCGGAACGTCGCCACGCCGACACGCACGGCCGATGGGGTCCAGGGCCAGGTCCCCGGCCATGAGCTCACGGGGCCGCGGCGTCGCGCCCCGCCGCAGGAGGGCCCGGAGCCGGGCGACGAGCACCACGAACGCGAACGGCTTGGAGAGGAAGTCGTCGGCGCCGGTGTCGAGCGCCTCGGCCTCGTCGTACGTGCCGCTCTTGGCGGTGAGCATGAGGATCGGCGTCCAGACGCCCTCCTGCCGCAGCGTCTTGCAGACCTTGTAGCCGTTCATGCCCGGCAGCAGGATGTCCAGCACGATCGCGCCGTAGGGTCGTTCGCGGGCCCGCCACAGCCCGTCGAGGCCGTCGTGGCTGAGCTCGACGTCGAAACCCTCGGCGGAGAGGCCTTCCGCGATGGCCTGCGCTAGGTGGATCTCGTCTTCCACCACCAGAACGCGCACGCTTGGGATTCTGACCCCCCGGGCGCCCGACGGCACCCCCGGTCCTGAGAGAAGTTCTCAGCGGTGGGTGTGGTCTCAGCGGTCTCTCAGTGGGGCTTGGTCATGGTGGCGGCCATGGTGACCAAGCGAATCATGACCCCGCTGGTGGCGCTGGCGCTTGCCGGGCTGCTGGCGGCGTGCGGCAGCGACGGCTCCAGCGGCAGCGGCAGC
>JBKPAA010000061.1:0-22541 GCA_046726215.1 Actinomycetota bacterium
CCCAACTCGCACGCGAGTTCGGCGCCTACGTCATCGGCACCGGACGCGCCGCCGACCGTCAGAAGACGCTCGACTTCGGCGCGCAGGAGTTCGTCGACCTCGACAACGACGCCCTGGAAGACGTCGGCGAAGTCGACCTGGCTTTCGATGTCATCGGCGGCGACATCCAGAACCGGTCCGCGGGTCTGGTTCGAGCCGGAGGAACACTGGTGACCGTCGTCGGGCCGCCCGAGGCGCGGCCTGCGGACGGCCTGGCGATCGACTTCGTTGTCGAGTCCGATCGCGCCCAACTGAGTGAGATCGTCCAGCGGGTGCGGGACGGACGACTGCGGACGAACATCGGCAACATCGCAACCCTCGACGACGCCGTTGCGGCCCTCAACCCGACCGAGCGACGCAAGGGGAAGACGATCATCAGCGTTCGCCCATAAGGACTCGCAGACAGCAGAGACCCCCGTTACGACGTAACGGGGGTCTCGTCGTCCTGCTTGGCGAGGGCGCGGGAGACACTGGAAGCACCAACGCCAAACGTGCGCGATCTGCGCGATGCTGTCGCCATCGGCGCGCATCCGCACTGCGGCCTGAGTTCGCTCGGGAGTCATCCGGACGGGTCGCTCGCTGAGACCGTGGTATTCGACACCTGGCCACAGCGCTTGCAGGCGCTCGCTGCGCGGTGAGGCGCCCAGCGTCCAGCCGACCTCCCCGGTGCGGTTGGGCGGCCGCCGTGGAGGGCCGCCAGGCCCGGAGCGGCGGGTAAGTCGGCCGCTGGCGCCAGCGCAGCCGGCGCCCTTGATCCAGTAGAGGCGGATTCGGCAGTGGCGCCCCCGGCCTTCGGCCCTCTGCCCAAGCGACCTGCGACCCGGCGCGCTTGAGCCGAGGGTGCTGGCATGTCGCCCCGTGTGCAAACGCTTTGCAAACCAACGGCCCGTGATCGAGCCGCACGTATCGATCTTGGATGGACGGCGCAAATCAGCGAATGCGCAGGTCAGACGCTTGTCCAGCACGGCCCGGCACGAGCTAGCACCGCCTCGGTCAGACTGTAAATCTGCCGGCGCACGCCTACCGTGGTTCGAATCCACGCCGGCCCACCCGCACGTCGTACCGTCACTGCGGTGGACACGCACGACGTCGTCGCCATCGGACCCGCGCCGCTCACCGCCGCCGAGGTCGTTGCCGTCGCTCGCGGCGGCGCCCAGGTCGCAGTGGGCGACGAGTCCCGCCGGGCGATCGAGCGGGCGCGTGCCACCGTCGACGAGCTGGTGGCCCAGGAGACGCCGGTCTACGGGTTGTCCACCGGGTTCGGCGCCCTCGCCGTCCGCCACATCCCCGTCGACCGGCGGGTGGCGCTGCAGCGGTCGCTGATCCGCTCCCACGCCGCCGGCCTCGGCCCGCCGGTGGAGGACGAGGTGGTGCGGGCGATGATGCTCCTCCGCACCCGGACGCTGGCGCAGGGACTCTCCGGGGTGCGTCCCGCCGTGGTGGACCTCCTGGTGGCGCTGCTGAACCACGGGATCACCCCGGTCGTGCCCGAGCACGGGTCGCTCGGCTGCAGCGGTGACCTCGCCCCCCTGGCCCACGTTGCCCTGGCGCTGATGGGGGAGGGCGAGGCGCGGCTCGCCGGTGAGGCGTCGAGCGACGGCACCGGCGGCACCGTCCCGGCGGAGCGGGCGCTGGCGGACGCCGGGCTGCAACCGTTGGAGCTGGCCGCCAAGGAGGGGCTGGCGCTGGTCAACGGCACGGACGGGATGCTGGGCATGCTGGTCCTCGCCTGCCACGACCTGTCGCGCCTGCTGCCCGCCGCGGACCTCACCGCCGCCATGAGCGTCGAGGCCGCGCTGGGCACCGACCGGGTGTTCTCGGGCGACCTGGCGCGCTTGCGGCCGCATCCCGGCCTGGCGACCAGCGCCGCCAACATGGCCCGGCTGTTGGCCGGCTCGGAGATCGTGGCGTCCCACCGCCGCGGGGACCCCCGGGTCCAGGACGCGTACTCGCTGCGGTGCGCACCCCAGGTTGCGGGAGCGGCGCGCGACACCCTGGCCCACGTCGTGACCGTGGCCGACCGCGAGCTGGGGGCGGTCATCGACAACCCGGTGGTGCTGCCGGACCGGCGGGTCGAGTCCAACGGCAACTTCCACGGCGCGCCGCTGGGCTACGCCTGCGACTTCCTCGCCATCGTCGCCGCCGACCTCGGGGCGATGGCCGAGCGCCGGTTGGATCGGCTGCTCGACCCCGCGCGGTCACACGGACTGCCCCCCTTCCTGGCCGCCGATCCCGGCGTCGACTCCGGGATGATGATCGCCCAGTACACCGCCGCCGCCCTGGTGGCCGAGAGCCGGCGCCTGGCCGTCCCCGCCAGCGCCGACTCGATCCCAACGTCGGCGATGCAGGAGGACCACGTGTCCATGGGATGGGCGGCCGCCCGCAAGCTGCGGACGGCACTCGCCAACCTGGCCCGGATCCTCGCGGTGGAGCTGCTGGTGGCGGCCCGGGCGCTCGACTTCCGCCGGCCGCTGCGGCCGGCGCCGGCGACCGCTGCGGTCGTGGCCCTGGTGCGCCGGGAGGTCGACGGGCCGGGGCCCGATCGGTTCGTGGCGCCCGAGCTGGCGGCGGCAGAACGGCTGATTCGCGATGGGGCCGCCGTGGCCGCCGCCGAGCAGGAGACGGGGGCGCTGCCGTGACCGAGCATCTTGCGGGACCACGGGTCGTGCGTGCGCCGCGTGGCACCGAGCTGTCCTGCCGCGGCTGGGTGCAGGAGGCGGCGATGCGCATGCTGATGAACAACCTCGATCCCGACGTGGCCGAACGCCCCGACGACCTGGTGGTCTACGGCGGGACCGGGCGCGCCGCCCGGTCGTGGGAGGCCTTCGACGCCATCGTCTCCAGCCTCCGGAGCCTGGCCGACGACGAGACGCTGCTGGTGCAGTCGGGCAAGCCGGTGGGCGTGTTCCGCACCCACGAGTGGGCGCCCCGCGTGCTCATCGCCAACGCCAACCTGGTTCCCGACTGGGCCACCTGGGACGAGTTCCGCCGCCTCGAAGGCCTGGGCCTCACCATGTACGGCCAGATGACGGCGGGCTCGTGGATCTACATCGGCACCCAGGGGATCCTCCAGGGCACGTACGAGTGCTTCGCCGCCATCGCCGGCAAGCGGTACGGCGGATCGCTGCGGGGCACGGTGACCCTCACGGCGGGGCTGGGCGGGATGGGGGGTGCGCAGCCGCTCGCGGTGACCATGAACGGGGGCGTGGCCATCTGCGTCGACGTCGACCCCGACCGGATCGAGCGCCGCCTCCAGCACCGCTACCTCGACCGGGCCGTCGACGACATCGGCGAGGCGTGGGCGCTGGCGGCCACGGCCAAGGCCGCCGGCGAGCCCCTGTCCGTGGGTGTGTGTGCCAACGCCGCCGAGGTGGTGCCGGCGCTGGCCGACGACGCCGCGCTGGCCGGGCTCGTAGACATCGTCACCGACCAGACCCCGGCCCACGACCCGCTGTCCTACGTGCCCGCCGGGCTGGACGTCGGCGCCGCCGCCGAGCTCCGCCGGCGGGATCCCGACGAGTACCTCACCCTCAGCCGTCGATCGATGATCCGCCATTGCTCCGGCATGGTGGCCTTCGCGCGGCGGGGCGCAGAGGTCTTCGACTACGGCAACGCCCTCCGGGCCGAGGCCAGGGCCGCCGGCTACGACGACGCCTTCGCCTACCCCGGCTTCCTGCCGGCGTACATCCGGCCGCTGTTCTGCGAGGGACGGGGGCCGTTCCGCTGGGCGGCCCTGTCGGGCGACCCGGCGGACATCGAGGTGACCGACCGGCTGGTGCTCGAGGAGTTCCCCGAGAGGGAGACCCTGGGCCGCTGGATCCGGATGGCCCGGGAGCGGGTCCAATTCCAGGGCTTGCCCGCCCGCATCTGCTGGCTGGGCTACGGCGAGCGGGCCCGCCTGGGGCTGCGGTTCAACGAGCTGGTGGCCTCCGGGGAGATCAGCGCCCCGCTCGTGATCGGCCGCGACCACCTCGACTCGGGCTCGGTGGCTTCGCCCTATCGCGAGACCGAGTCCATGCTCGACGGCAGCGACGCGATCGCCGACTGGCCGATCCTCAACGCCCTGCTGAACACCGCCAGCGGCGCGTCGTGGGTGAGCTTCCACCACGGTGGCGGGGTCGGCATCGGCCGCTCCCTCCACGCCGGCATGGTGGTGGTGGCCGATGGCTCCCCCACAGCCGCAGAGAAGCTGGAGCGAGTGCTCACGGCCGATCCCGGCATCGGCGTGGTCCGTCATGCCGACGCCGGCTATGACGAGGCCCTCGAGGTGGCCGAGCGACACGGCATCCGCCTTCCGATGGGGCCCCGCCGCCCGTGACCACCTGGTTCGCCGACCTCGCCTGGCTCGGCGGCGGGGGATTGGACTCGGGGGTGGTGCTTGAGGACGACGGCGACGGGCGGCTGGCCCGCGTGGCGAGCGCTCAGGACTCGCCCGCCGGCGCCGTCCACCTGGCCGGGATCGTGGTCCCCGGCCTGGCCAACGCCCACTCGCACGCGTTCCAGCGGGCGCTGCGGGGGCGGGCGCAGGCGGGTGCCGGGGACTTCTTGCGCTGGCGTGACCGCATGTACGCGCTCGCCGCCGTCCTCGACCCGGACGACCTGTTCGAGCTGGCCCGGGCGACCTACGCCGAGATGGCCCTGGCCGGCATCACCGCGGTCGGCGAGTTCCACTACCTCCACCACCGGCCCGACGGTCGGCCGTACGGCGATCCCAACGTCATGGGTGGCGCGCTGGTGGCGGCTGCGGCCGAGGCTGGCGTCCGGCTCACCCTCCTCGATGCCTGCTACCTGCGGCCTGGCTTCCGTGGCGGCTCGTCGCTCGCGGGTGCCCAGGTGCGGTTCACCGATGGCGACGTCGAGCGTTGGGTGGATCGGGTTGAGGCCCTGGCGGGGCTGTCGGGGAGCGGCTGGCGCCTGGGGGCGGCGGTCCACAGCGTCCGGGCGGTGGACGAGCGGTCGATGGGTGTGGTGGCCGACTGGGCCGCCCGCCGCGGTGCGCCCCTCCACGTGCACCTGTCCGAGCAGCCGGCCGAGAACGAGGAGGCGCTGGCCGCCACCCGCCGCACACCCACCGCCCTGGCGGAGGGCGCCGGCGTCCTCGGTCCCGGAGCCGTCGCCATCCATGCCACCCACCTGACCGACGGCGACGTGAAGGCGCTCGGCGCCACCGGCACGGGCGTGTGCCTGTGCCCGTCGACCGAGCGCGACCTCGGCGATGGCGTCGGGCCCGCCTCCCGCCTGGTGGCGGCCGGCTGCCCGTTGTCGCTGGGGAGCGACAGCAACGCGGTGGTCGATCTCCTCGAGGAGGCCCGGCTGGTCGAGCTCCACGAGCGCCTGGCGAGCCGCCGGCGGGGCGGGCATTCGGCGACCGCGTTGCTCGAGGCCGCCGCGGCCGGGGGCTACCGGGCCCTGGGCTGGTCCGGCGACGGCGATGTACGGGCGGGGGTGCTGGCCGTCGGGGCACCGGCCGACCTCGTGACCCTCGATCCCGGCTCGGTGCGCCTCGCCGGGCTCGACCCGGGCGAGGGCGTCGCCGGCGTGGTCTTCGCCGGCATCGCGTCGGATGTCACGGACGTCGTCGTGGGGGGCCGGACGATCGTGCGCGACCGCGCCCACGTAACGATCCCCGACGTCGCCCGTGACCTGCACCGGGCGATCGCGTCGGCGTGGTCGCGGGTGTCGCCATGACGCGAGGCAATAGGGCCCGCTCCCGACGCCTCGAGGCAATGCCGTCCGGGGGCCGGCCACCCATGCCTCGAGAGCGTGGGGCCGGACGCCATTGCCTCACGAAGCGGGCGGCGCACCCGTGAACGAGTGGGACCTCCTGGTGGTGAACGCCGCCCTCGCCACCATGGACCCCGCCCGACCGGGCCCCTACGGGCTGATCCTCGACGGGGCCATCGGCGTCCGCGACGGGCGCCTGGCGTGGATCGGCGCGGTCGCCGATCTGCCACCGGGCGGCTCCGCCTCTGACACCGTCGACGCCGCGGGCGCCCTCGTGACCCCGGGACTGGTCGACTGCCACACGCACCTGGTGTTCGGCGGCAACAGGGTGGCGGAGTTCGAGTCCCGGCTGTCGGGCGCCAGCTACGAGGAGCTGGCCCGCCAGGGCGGCGGCATCGCTTCCACCGTCGCCGCCACCCGGGCCACCGGCGAGGACGACCTGGTGCGGGCCGCAACCCGCCGGGCGGAGCAGCTGCTGAGCGACGGCGTGACCACCCTCGAGGTCAAGTCGGGCTACGGGCTCGACCTGGAGACCGAGCGGCGGATGCTGGCGGCGGCCCGCCGCATCGGCGACCGGCTCCCCATGCGGGTGTGCACCACGTTCCTCGGCGCACACACGGTGCCGGCCGAGTACCGGGGCCGCCCGGATGCGTACGTCGATCTGGTGTGCGAGGACATGGTTCCGGCGGTGGCGGCGGCGGGGCTGGCCGATGCGGTCGACGCGTTCTGCGAGCGCATCGCGTTCTCGTCCGAGCAAGTGGCACGGGTGTTCGAGGCCGCGCGCCGGCATGGCCTGGCGGTCAAGCTCCACGCCGACCAGCTCTCCGACGGCGGCGGGGCGGCCCTGGCGGCGTCGTTCCACGCCCTGTCCGCGGACCACCTCGAGCACGCGTCGCCGCGCGGCGTCCGGGCACTGGCGGCCGCCGGCACCGTCGCCGTTCTGCTGCCGGGCGCCACCCACACGCTCGGCGAGGTCGCCCGGCCGCCCGTGACGGGCTTGCGGTCGGCGGCGGTGCCGATGGCGGTGGCCACAGACGGCAACCCGGGTACGTCGCCGCTGCTGTCGCTGCGGCTGGCGGCCAACCTGGCCTGCACGCTGCTGGGCCTCACCCCGGCGGAGGCGCTCGCCGGCATCACCCGCACCGCCGCTCGGGCCCTGGGGCTGGCGGGAACGGCCGGGGTCCTGGCGACCGGCGCCGTCGCCGACCTGGTGGTGTGGGACGCCGAGCAACCGGCCGAGCTGGTCTACTGGATCGGTGGCCGGCTGGCCCGGTCCGTGATCGTCGCCGGCGAGGTCGTCCGGATCCCCTGACGTCCACTAGCTGCCCGAACGCGCCGTTGACCCCGATGGGACGACGCAGGCCCGGGGACCGCGGTCCCGCCGGTTGACGATGGCGAACACGACGGCCATCGCCAGGTAGAGCAGCAGGGCCTGGGTGACCCCGGCGGTGTCGGCCAGCACCCCTGCGACCAGCGGGACCAGGACCGCGACCTGCCCCACCGCCGACACGACGGCGGAGGTCGCGCCCGCCTGGCCCGGGCGCAGCGTCAGGATGCGTGCCTCCAGCGAGATCCAGGCCAGGTTCACCGCCGCCCCCACGCCGGCGGCCCCGAGGGCGGCCACGATCGGATGGGGCGCCAGCACGATGGCACCGACACCGCCCACGAGCAGGGCGGCGATGGCGGAAGGCGTGATCTCCGCCCGCTCGGCCCGTGACGCCCAGGCGGCGGCCGCCACGCCACCCGCGAGCCCCACCCCGGCCGTGAGGGCGGCCATCCCGGCCGGCTGGCCGCGGGCGGCGACGAGGTAGGCGATGGCGAAGGCCAGGAACGGCTCGTCGAACACGTCTACCAGCGCCGACAGGAGTCCCAGGCGGAAGACACGCACGTCACGGAGCAATGCGACCACCTCGCCGCCGCGCGGCACGCCGTCCTCGGAGGCCGCAGGCGGGCGACTCGGGCCGGGCAAGGGCTGGCAGGCCAGGAGCAGGGCGTAGCCCGCCATCCCCAGCCCCGCGGCCACGAACGCCCCCCGCCAGCCCAGGCCCGTCGTCAGGCACACCCCCAGGAGCGCCGGGCCGGCCAGGTCGCCGACCGTCGCCAACAGGGTGCCACGGGCGACGGCCAGCTCGATCTTGTCGCCCGCCACGTCGACCAGCGCCACGTCGGTGGCGCGGACCATGGCATCGCCGGCTAAGCCCATCACCGCGATCGCGACCACCAGCATCGGAAAGCTCGTGCCGGCGGCGAACAGCAACAGGCCGGCCGCATATCCGAGTGCGCCGCCGGCGGCGATGAGCCTGCGGCTGTGGCGGTCGGCCAGCACGCCGAACACGCCCCCCGCCACGCCTATGCCGGGATACAGGGCCAGGAGCGCGGCGCCCCGGGCGTAGCTCAGGTCGAGATCGCGGCGCAGCGGCTCCAGCGAGCCGAAGGGAAGGAAAGCGACCGTCTCGTCGGCGAGCCCGGCGACGAGCAGCGACACCACCAGCGTCGGTGGCGCCGCGGTTGCGATCTGGCTAGTTCACCATCGGAGGCGCGAGCGCACGGGGAGGAGGGTAGCGGCCCAGGCCCGGCGCGCAGCGATCGATTATGAAGAGGTCATGATCGTGTTGGTGACGGGCGGGACTCGCGGGCTGGGTTTCGGCCTCAGCGAGGCGTTCCTGGCCGAGGGTCACGATGTCGTCGTGTGCGGCCGGTCCGAGCCCGACAGGCTGCCCGCGGCGACCACCGGCGACCGGGCGGCGGCCTTCGTTGCGGCCGACGTGCGGGACCCAGGCCAGGTCGAGGCGCTGGTCCGGGGCGTCGTCGACCGCCATGGTCGTCTCGATGTCCTGATCAACAACGCCGGGGGGTCGCCGCCCGCCGACGCGGCCACGGCGTCCCCGCGGTTCGTGGCCGCCATCATCACGCTCAACCTGGTGGCCCCCTTCGTCGCCGCCCAACGCGCCAACGAGGTGATGCAGAAGCAACCCGAAGGCGGCTCGATCATCAACATCTCGTCGCTGTGCGGCCTGCGACCATCCCCCGGCACCGCCGCCTATGGCGCCGCCAAGGCGGGGCTGATCAACCTCACCGAGAGCCTGGCCGTCGAGTTCGCCCCCAAGGTCCGCGTGAACTGCGTTACGGCCGGTGCCCTGGAGACCGACGAGCTGCACAAGGCCTACGGCGGCGACGCCTACTTCGAGGCGGTGGCGGCCACGGTGCCGTTGGGGCGGATGGGCCGGCCGCCCGACGTGGCCAAGGCCTGCCTCTTCCTGGCGTCGGAGGCGGCGTCCTTCATCACCGGCGCCAATCTGTTGGTGCACGGCGGCGGCGACGATCCGCCGCCGGTGACCGGCGCCGGGTGACCGCTCGCGCGCGGCTGGCGCCGTCGTACCGAGAGTCGGTCCTGTGGCGGGAGCAGGCCGAGCCGCCGGACGTGCCGGCGGCGTCCTTGCCGCCCGCGGCCGACTACGTCGTCGTCGGGGCGGGATACGCGGGCGCGTCATGCGCCCGGGAACTGGCCCGCGCCGGCCGGTCGGTCGTCGTGCTCGACGCCCACGCGGTGGGGTGGGGTGCGAGCAGCCGCAACGGCGGCATGGTGATCCCCGAGCTCAAGGCGGGGCCGGCCGCCCTGGAGCGGGTGCACGGGCCATTGGGCCGACGCATGTACGACGACGTCAACGAGGCCTTCGACCACGTCGAGGGCCTGATCGCCGCCGAGCGCATCGACTGCGACTACGGCCGCACGGGCCAGCTGTACCTGGCCCACGCCGAGCGGGTGGTGCCGTCGCTGAGGGCGATGGCCCGGGAGCACGGCGGCGAGCTGGGTGAGCCCGTGCGGTTCGTGCCCCGCGAGGAGCTCGGCGACGAGATCGGGTCGACGGCGTACACGGCCGGCCTCGTCATCGAGCGCACGGGCGGACTGCACCCGGCGCGGTTCCACGCCGGCCTGGTCGACCTGGCCGTCGCCGCGGGGGCCTCGGTGCACGCCGCGACCCCCGCGACCGCCATCGAGCGGCGAGGCGGCGGGCTGGCCGGGTTCCGCGTCGCGACCCCGCGCGGGCCGGTCGACGCCGGCGCCGTCGTGGTCTGCACGAACGCGTACGCCGACGGGCTGCTGCCCGAGCTGCGCCGCCGGGTCCTGCCGGTGGGGAGCTTCATCATCGCCACTGAGGTGCTCGAGCCGGACCTTGCCCGCTCGGTCAGCCCTCGGGGCCGCATGCTCGTGGACAGCAAGAACTTCCTGTTCTATTGGCGGCTCACGCCGGACCGTCGGCTGCTGTTCGGCGGCCGCCGGAGCCTGGCTCCGTCGACGATCCCACAGGCGCGCGACTTCCTGTACGGATCGATGCTCCGCGTTCACCCCCAGCTGGCCGGCACGAGCGTCGCTCGCGCCTGGGGCGGGAGCGTCGCCGTCACCCTCGACCGGCTGCCCCACGTGGGCCGGATCGACGGGGCCTGGTACGTGACCGGCTGCAACGGCTCCGGCGTGGCGCTGATCACCTGGCTCGGCGCTCGGATGGCACGGCACCTGCTCGGTGCGGCCGCCTTGCCGTCGTTCGCGGAGCTGCGGCACCGCCCCATACCCCTGCACCGCAGCCGTGCCGCGTACCTGCCGCTCCTCGGACTGTGGTTCCGCTGGCAGGACCGGGGGTTCCCGGCCTGAGTCGTCACGCCCGGGACGGCACGCGATCCACGACCTCGTCGGTGTGCTCCGATTCCCGGGCGCAGTGGGCACAGCAGTAGAAGCGGCCGCTCACCTCGGCCCCGTGGCCGATGACGGCGCAGCCACAGTGCTCGCACCGGGGCGCCAGGCGCGCAATAGCGCACTCGAAGCTGTCGAAGGTGTGGCGGTTGCCCGCCACGATCACCTCGAACGACTTGTCGTAGTCGTTCCCGCAGACCTCGCACTCGGCCATGGGAGCCACCTCCGCGTCGGATCCACTTGCCCCCAGGCCTGTTCGCTACCCGCCGAACGCCTTGCGTACCCACGCCGCCACGGCCCGGCCGCGTTCCGATTGGGTAGTCCTACCGATGTGGCGCCCGGCACCGGGGCGTTACGGTCGACGACGTGGTCATCACGGCGGAGCGGGCCCTCGACGTGCGGCGGGAGTTCATGGGCGTGGACCATCCGGTACCGGTCCTCGACGGCCGGCTGGTGCCGTACGTCAACCTCGACGACGCCGCCAGCTCGCCGGCCCTGCGCTCGGTGGTCGAGACCGTCGACGAGTTCCTGCCGTTCTACGCCAGCGTCCACCGCGGCACCGGCTACCTGTCCCGGCTCAGCACGGCGGCGTACGAGCGGGCGCGCGAGCACGTCGCCGACTTCGTCGGCGCCGACCCCGAGCGCGATGTGGTCGTCTTCGGCAAGGACACGACGGAGGCGGTGAACCGCCTGGCGCGCTCGCTACGAATGCGACCGGGCTGCGTGGTGCTGGCGACGATGCTCGAGCATCATTCCAACGACCTGCACTGGCGGGCGCAGTCCCGGACCGTGCGGGTGCCGGCCGAGCCCGGCGGTGCGCTGGACGAGGACCGCCTCGACGGGCTGCTCGCCCGGCACGCCGGCCGGGTGGCGCTGCTGGCGGTGTCGGGCGCCTCCAACGTCACCGGGTTGGTCTCGCCCGTCCACCGGCTGGCCGAGAAGGTGCACGGAGTCGGCGGACGGATCCTGGTCGACGCCGCCCAGCTGGCGGCGCACCGCCCGATCGTTCCCGATGGCTATGTCGAACCCCTTCTGTTCGACCTCGCCGGGGTCAGTGACTGACCATCACGTGCTTGAGCTCGGTGTAGTGCTCGACCGCGTAGAGCGACATGTCCTTGCCGTAGCCGCTCTGCTTGAACCCGCCGTGGGGCAGCTCCGACACGATGGGGATGTGGTCGTTGACCCAGACCGTGCCGAACCGCAGCGCCCGTGACATGCGCATGGCACGGCCGACGTCGCGGGTCCACACGCTGGCGGCGAGGCCGTAGTCCACACCGTTGGCCCACGCCAGCGCCTGGTCCTCGTCGCTGAAGCGCTGGACGCTCACGACCGGGCCGAACACCTCTCGCTGCACGAGTTCGGAATCTTGCGTCGGGTTGGCCACGACCGTCGCCTCGTAGAAGAAGCCGGGTCCGTCGATCGCCGCCCCGCCGGTCACGACCTCGGCCCCGGCCTCGACCGACCGGCTCACCATGCCCGCCACCCGCTCCCGCTGGGCCGCCGACACCAGCGGGCCGACGGCGGTGTCCTCGACCGTGGGATCGCCGACGGTCAGGCCCCCGACGGCGACGCCCAGGTCGCCGAGAAGTTGGTCGTAGACGCCTGGACCCGCGACCACCCGGCACGGGGCCGTGCAGTCCTGGCCGGTGTTGTAGTAGGCGTTCTCGGCCAGGCAGCCGACCAGCGCCTCGACGTCGGCGTCGTCGAACACCACGACCGGCGCCTTGCCGCCCAGCTCGAGGTGCACCCGTTTGAGCGAGTCGGCGGCGTTCCGGGCGATGAGCTTGCCCGTCTCGACGTCGCCCGTGAGCGACACCATCGCCACGCCCGGGTGGCGCACGAAGGCGTCGCCCACCCGCTCGCCCTGCCCGCACACGACGTTGAAGACGCCGGGTGGGAAGATCTCGGCCGAGATCTCCGCCAGCCGGAGGGCGCTCAGCGGGGTCAGCTCGGACGGCTTGAGGATGAAGGTGTTGCCGGCCGCCAGCGCCGGGCCGAGCTTCCATGTCGCCATGTTGAGCGGGTAGTTCCAGGGCGCGATGCCGACGCAGACGCCCAGCGGGTCGCGCCGCAGCATCGACGTGTGTCCCTCGAGGTACTCGCCCGCCGCCTGGGTCTGCAGGGTGCGGGCCGCCCCCGCGAAGAACCTCAGGTTGTCGACCGTGAGGTCGAACTCGAAGTCGATGATCGAGACCGGCTTGCCGACGTTGGCCATCTCGATCTGCTTGAGGTCGTCGAGGTTGGCCTCGACGGCGTCGGCCAGCGCCAGCAGCTTCTCGCTACGCTCCCGCGGCGTCGCCGCACCCCAGGTGGCGAACGCCTCGGCGGCGACGGCGACGGCGGCATCCGCGTCGGTGGCATCGCTCGAGGGCACGTGGGCGATCACCTCCCCCGTCGCCGGGTTCACCACCTCGTCGGTGGCACCGGTCGCTGCGGGCTTCCACGCCCCGCCGATGAAGTTCTCGTGCGGCACGGTTCATCTCCCCTGTGCTTCGGTGCGTTCGCCAGAGCATTCACCGGCGCCGCCGGTCGTGCAAGGGATTCGGTTGCAGGACCATGAAATGGCAACAGGATCTGTTGCAGAGACGGCCAGAGTCCGCGAATCTTCGTGGTCGGACCGGGGGTTCGAGCAGGAGGGGTCGGCCCTGGGTGACGACACCACACTGAGCAGCGAGGCCCAATCGCGGGAGGCCACGGCGGCTGACGCGGCCGGGGCGGCGGCGGGCGCGGTCCCGGCCGCGGTGGTCATCGAGCTCGACCATGTGACCAAGCGCTTCGGCGAGTTCGTCGCCGTCGACGACGCCTGCTTCGACATCGCCGGCGGCGAGTTCTTCTCGCTCCTGGGCCCGTCGGGCTGCGGCAAGACGACCACCTTGCGGATGATCGCCGGGTTCGAGGAGACGACGGAGGGGGCGGTCCGGCTCGAGGGCACCGACGTCTCGCGCACCCCGCCCTACAAGCGCAACGTCAACACCGTGTTCCAGCACTACGCGCTCTTCCCGCACATGACGGTGTGGGACAACGTCGCCTTCGGGCCACGGAGCCGCAAGCTGTCCAAGGCCGAGACCTCCCGGCGGGTCGACGAGATGCTGTCGGTGGTGCGCCTCGAAGACTTCGCCCGGCGCAAGCCGGCGCAGCTGTCGGGCGGCCAGCAGCAACGGGTGGCGCTGGCCCGCGCCCTGGTCAACTACCCGAGCGCGCTGTTGCTCGACGAGCCGCTGGGCGCGCTCGACCTCAAGCTTCGACAGGTCATGCAGTTCGAGCTCAAGCGGATCCAGCGCGAGGTGGGAATCACGTTCGTCTACGTGACCCACGATCAGGAAGAGGCGCTGACGATGAGCGACCGCATCGCGGTGATGAACGCCGGGCGAGTCGAACAGATCGGCACCCCGGTCGACATCTACGCCCGTCCCGCCAGCGTGTTCGTGGCCGGATTCATCGGGCAGGCCAACCTGTGGCCCTGCCGGGTGGTCGGAACCGCGGCCCCCACCGCGGACGGCGCGCCGGCGTTCGACGTCGAGGCTCTCGGTACCACCCTGGCGTCGGCCTGCGGCGACGTCCCCATCGAGGCCGACGGCACCGCCACGCTGATGGTGAGGCCCGAGCGCGTTCGCATCACCACCGAGCAACCGACCGGCGTCGGTGCGGTGCCGGCGACGGTTACGGACCTCACGTTCCAGGGTCCGCTGGTGCGTCTGTTGCTGGCGACGGCCGACGGCTCTGCGATCGTCGCCCAGCTCGGGCACGAGGTCGATCTTCCGCTGCTCCGCCCCGGCGACCAGGTGTGGGCGAGCTGGCCCGCGGACGCATCCCTGGTGCTGCCGGCAGCGGAGATCCCCACCACCGAGGACCTCGAGGAACTGTTCGACGACGTCTGACGCGCCGCTTCTCGTTCGAGACCACATGTAACCGCCGCACACCGAGGAGTCACCATGGCTGGGAACAAGCCACTCCGACCACGTCGGGAAGATCCATTCGTCCAGTTCGCCGCGCTCCGGGTCAGCCGAAGGCGCTTTCTCGGGCGGGGCGCGGCCGCCGTCGCCGGCGTCGCCCTCGTGCCGCCATGGCTCACCGCCTGCGGTGGCGACGACGACAGCGAGACGTCGGCTGCCGGAGACACGACGCAGACCTCGAGCGACACGCTGCGCGTCTCCAACTGGCCGCTCTACATCGCCGAGGGTTTCGTCGATCAGTTCGCCGACGCTTCGGGATTGTCCGTGGACTACAAGGAGGACTTCAACGACAACGAGCAGTGGTTCGCCAAGGTCAAGGACCCGCTCGAACAGGGCCAGGACATCGGCGCCGACCTGGTGGTGCCCACCGACTTCATGGCCGCCCGGCTGATTCGCCTGAAATGGCTGAACCCGCTCAACGACGAGAACATCCCGAACAAGTCGAACCTGCGCACCGACCTGCTCGAGGCATCGACCGATCCCGACCGCAAGTACACGTTGCCATACATGTCGGGGATGGTGGGCCTGGGGTACAACCGACGGCTCGCCGGCCGCGACATCACGAGCATGGATGACCTGTGGGACCCCGCCTTCAAGGGCCGGGTGTCGCTGTTCTCGGACACCCAGGACGCCCTCGGCATGGTCATGCTCTCCCAGGGTGACGACCCGTCCGACCCCTCCACCGAGACCGTGCAGGCGGCCGCCGACAAGGTGGGGGAGGAGAAGGACAAGGGCCAGATCCGGCGCTTCACCGGCAACGACTACATCGACGACCTCGCCGCCGGGAATCTGGTGATCGCGCAGGCGTATTCGGGCGACGTGGTGCAGCTCCAGGCCGACGATCCCGACCTCGACTTCGTGGTCCCCGAGGCCGGTGGCACCACCTTCGTGGACGTGATGGTGATCCCGATCACCACCCGCAACCAGCTCGGCGCCGAGGAGTGGATGAACTACGTCTACGACCGGGCGAACTACGCCAAGCTCGTAAACGAGGTCCAGTACGTGCCCGTGCTGAGCGACATGACCGACGAGCTGGCCAAGCTCGACCCCGAGGTGGCGAACAACCCGCTCATCAACCCGCCCGAGGAGACGATCGCCAAGCTGCACGGATGGCCGGCGCTCACGGACGAGCAGGAAGGCGAGTACACCACGATCTACGCGGAAGTGACGGGGGAGTAGGCACGAGTGGCGGGGGTGGCCACCAGCGGGCGCCGGCGCAGCCGCATCGGGCCGTACCTGCTGGTGGCCCCCGCCCTCGTCTACCTCTTCATTTTCTTCGTGGTGCCGATCTGGTCGCTGTTCCGCACATCGTTGTCGAGCAACGCCGGGTCGGTGTTCCTGCCCGAGCTGAAGTTCAGCTGGGAGTGGTCCAACTACGGCGACGCCCTCAGCGACTTCCGCGACCAGATCATCCGCTCCTTCTGGTACGCGGCCGTGGCCACGCTGGCGTGCTTGGTGATGGCCTTTCCGCTGGCCTACGTCATCGCCTTCAAGTCCGGCCGCTACAAGAACGCGCTGCTGGGGTTGGTGATCCTGCCGTTCTTCGTCACGTTCCTGGTCCGCACGTTGGCGTGGAAGACGATCCTGGCCGACGACGGCTGGGTGGTCGACGCGCTCGACACCATGGGGCTCCTTCCCCGCGAGGGTCGCCTGCTCAGCACGAGGTGGGCCGTCATCGGCGGGCTCATCTACAACTTCCTACCCTTCATGGTGCTCCCCCTGTACGTGAGCCTGGAGAAGATAGAACCCCACCTCCTCGAGGCCGCCCGCGACCTCTACTCGGGGAGCTGGCGGGCCTTTCGACGGGTGGTGCTGCCGCTCTCCATGCCCGGCGTGCTGGCCGGGAGCCTGCTCGTGTTCATCCCCGCGAGTGGCGACTTCATCAACGCCGACTACCTGGGCAGCACGCAGACGCGGATGATCGGCAACGTCGTCCAGCAGCAGTTCCTGGTGGTCAAGGACTATCCGGCCGCGGCAGCGCTGAGCTTCCTGCTGATGGCCATCATCCTCGTGGCGGTCCTCGCCTACACCTGGGCCCTGGGCACGGAGGATCTCGTGTAGTGGCCACGCCCACTGCGCCCACGATCGAGGCCCCTGTGCCGGGGGGCGTCGTCGGCCCCGCACCGGCAGCGGGACGTCGCCGGGGCCGACCGGGCCGGATCGGCGACTTCGTCCTGCGGCTGGTCGCCGGGCTGGTCCTCGTCTACCTGTTCATCCCGATCGCGGTGATCGTCGCCTTCTCGTTCAACGACCCCGCCGGCAAGTTCAACCTCACCTGGCAGGGCTTCACGCTCGACAATTGGGCCGACCCGTTCCGCTACGCCCAGCTGACCGATGCCCTGTGGACCAGCCTGCAGGTGGCCGCGCTGTCCACGGCCGTCTCGATCGTGCTCGGGACCCTGGTGGCGCTCGCGCTCGTGCGGCAGCGCTTCACGGGCGACAAGCTGGTCGAGACCTTCCTGGTGCTGCCGCTCACCGCCCCCGAGGTGGTGATGGGCGCCTCGCTGCTCACGCTGTTCCTCGACCTCGGCTGGAACCGGGGCTTCGGCACGATCGTGATCGCCCACATCGGCTTCGAGGTCAGCTTCGTGGCGCTGACCGTGCGGGCCCGGGTGCGCGGCCTCGACTGGACCCTCGAGGACGCGGCGATGGACCTCGGCGCGCCGCCGCTGCGCACCTTCCTGCGCGTCACGCTGCCGATGATCGTGCCCGGCATCGTGGCCGCCGCCATGTTGTCGTTCGCGCTGTCGCTCGACGACTTCATCATCACGTACTTCAACAGCGGGTCGACAGTGACATACCCGCTCTACGTCAACGCCGCCACCAAGGCTTCGCTGCCGCCGCAGATCAACGTGCTGGCCACGGCGATCCTGCTCGTGAGCCTGTTGGTGATCGGCGTGATCACGCTCTGGCAGCGTCGCCGCTTCCGTACCTGACCCGACGATCGATCCCCGCGACCAAGGAGCCTGCAATGAGCGAGCGAAGCGAGCGAATCATGAACACCGCCCTATCGCCGCGAAGCGGCGCTGGAGTCATTGGCGCGCCGAAGGTGCGCCAATGACCCACTCCGCCGACGAACTCCAGCAGCTCGCCCGCGATCACCTGTGGGGTCACTTCTCGCGACTGACGCCCGGCGTCGACGGCGTGACCGTGATCGAGCGGGGCGAGGGATGCTACGTGTGGGACCACCGCGGCAAGCGCTACCTCGACGGGCTGGCCGGGCTGTTCACGGTGCAGGCCGGGCATGGGCGCACGGAGCTGGCGCAGGCGGCGTCGAAGCAGGGCAGCGAGCTGGCCTACTTCCCCATCTGGACCTACGCTCACCCGACCGCCATCCAGCTGGCGGCCAGGTTGGCGCAGCTCGCCCCGGGCAACCTCAACCGGGCGTTCTTCACCACGGGGGGCAGCGAGGCCGTGGAGTCGGCCTGGAAGCTGGCGCGGCAGTACTTCAAGTCCATCGGCCAGCCGCAGCGCACCAAGGTGATCGCCCGCGACCTCGCGTACCACGGCACCACGATGGGTGCGCTGTCGATCACCGGGTTGGCCGTTTACCGCACGCCGTTCGAGCCGCTCGTGCCGGGCGCGTTCCACGTCGCCAACACCAACCGCTACCGGTGCCGCTTCTGTGCGTCGGCGCCCGCCTGCACCCTGGCGTGCGCCGACGACATCGAGGTCGCCATCGAACGGGAGGGGCCCGAGACCGTGGCCGCGGTCTACCTCGAGCCGGTACAGAACGCCGGGGGCTGCTTCACGCCCGATCCGGGCTACTTCGCCCGGGTGCGGGAGATCTGCGACCGCCACGGTGTGCTGCTGGTGTCCGACGAGGTGATCTGTGCCTTTGGACGGCTCGGTGCGATGTTCGGCGCCGAGCGGCTTGGCTACCAACCCGACATGATCACGATGGCCAAGGGGCTCACGTCGGGCTACTCGCCGCTGGGCGGGGTCATGGTGGGCGACCACATCGCCGAGCCGTTCCTGAAGCCCGGCGCCTCGTTCCTCCATGGCATCACGTTCGCAGGCCATCCGGTGAGCTGTGCGGTGGCGCTGGCCAACCTCGACCTGTTCGAGTCCGAGGACCTGGTGGGCCGGGTGCGCGCGTACGAGCCCGAGTTCCGCTCGGCGCTCGAGTCGCTGGGCGATCTCCCGATCGTTGGCGAGGTCCGCGGAATGGGGTACTTCTACGGCATCGAACTCGTGAAGGACCGCGACACCAAGGAGTCGTTCGACGACGACGAGTCGGAGCGGCTCCTGCGCGGCGTGCTCACGCCCAAGCTCCTCGAGCTCGGCCTGATCTGCCGCGCCGACGACCGGGGCGATCCGGTGATCCAGCTGTCACCGCCGCTGGTCGCCGGCCCCGACCAGTTCGACGAGATCGTGTCCACCATCCGCACCGCGCTGGTGGAGGCCATGAGCGTGCTGGAGACGTGAAGGCGAGGTGAGCCGGTGAGCCTGGTAGTTGGCGTTCCCACCGAGATCAAGGAGGACGAGGCGCGGATCGCCATCACGCCGGACGGGGTGCGCGAGCTCAACGCCCACGGCATCGAGGTCCTTGTCCAGTCCGGCGCCGGCGCTGGATCGAGCCTCGCCGACGACACCTTCCGCCGGGCCGGGGCCGAGGTCGTGCCCGACGCCCCCGAGCTGTGGGAGCGCGCCGAGCTGATCTGCAAGGTGAAGGAGCCACAGCCGAGCGAGTTCGAGTTCTTCCGCAAGGAGCAGGTCATCTTCACCTACCTCCACCTCGCCGCCTACCCGGGGGTGGCCGACGCCTTGCTGGAGCACGGCGTGACCGGGATCGCCTACGAGACCGTGCAGCTGCCGTCCGGGGAGCTGCCGCTCCTGGCACCGATGAGCGAGGTGGCCGGCCGGATGTCGGTGCAGGTCGGCGCCCACTTCCTCGAACGCCCCCACGGCGGGCGGGGGGTGCTGATGGGCGGCGCCCCCGGGGTTCGCCCGGCCCGCGTGGTGGTGCTGGGGGCGGGGAACGTCGGCTGGAACGCAGCCTGGATGGCCGCGGGCCTGGAGGCCGAGGTCGACCTGCTCGACAAGAACATCGATCGCCTGCGCCACGTCGACCAGATCCAGATGGGGAGGATCACCACGCTGGCGTCGAACCGCGGCCAGGTCGAGCGGGTGATCGGCGACGCCGACCTGGTCATCGGCGCCGTCCTCGTCGCCGGCAGCCGGGCCCCGGTGGTGGTGACCGAGGACATGGTGCGGTCGATGAAGCCGGGCTCCGTCGTGGTCGACATCGCGATCGACCAGGGCGGGTGCATCGAGACCTCACACGAGACCACGCACTCCGAGCCCACTTTCGAGCGCCATGGGGTGGTGCATTACGCGGTCGGCAACATGCCCGGCGCCGTGCCCCACACGTCGACCTACGCCCTGACCAACGTCACCCTGCCCTACGTGGTCGAGCTGGCCCGGCTGGGGGTTGCGGAGGCGGTCGAGCAGGACCCACCGCTCGCCCTGGGGGTCAACACGGCGATGGGGCACATGGTCAACCCCACCGTGGCCGAGGCACTCGGTCGGCCACCCGCCGACCTCGAGTCGGTCCTGGCCGGGTCGTGAGCGACAAGCCACGGGTTGCCCTCGATGACATAGACAAGGCGATCATCCGCGAGCTGCAGCTCGACGGGCGCACGCCCTACGCCAAGCTCGGACCGGCCGTCGGCCTGTCGCAGGCGGCGGTCCGCCAGCGGGTCCAGCGGCTGATCGAGAACGGCGTGATGCAGGTCGTGGCCGTGACCGACCCGCTCATGCTCGGCTTCAACCTCGAGGCGATGATCGGCATCGAGGTCGAGGGCGACGTGCGGGCCGTGGCGTCCAAGCTGGCCGAGGTCGACAACGTCGACTACGTCGTGGTCACGACCGGCCGCTTCGACTTGGTGGTCGAGGTCGTGTGCCGGGACAACGAGGAGCTGATGCGCCTCATCAACGACGTGATCCGCGCCGTCCCGGGCGTCCGGGCCACCGAGGCCTTCACCTACCTGCACCTGGAGAAGCAGACCTACTCGTGGGGTACCGGGTAGGGACCGCCCGGGCCCGGGCGCGTCAGCAGCAGCTCCATCACCACCACGTCCAACCAGCGGCCGAACTTGCGGCCGACCTCGCGTTCGGTGCCCACGACCTCGAACCCGAGCGCCTCGTGCAGCGTGGCGGAGGCGCCCTGGTCGCCGACGATGCGGGCGAACACGGCGTGGAAGCCGTGGGCGGTGGCGACGTCCAACAGCTCGCGCAGCAGCGCCTTGCCGATGCCACGGCCCCGGTGGTCGCGGTGCACGTACACCGAGTCCTCGACGCTCGTGGCGTACGCCGGCCGCTTTCCCCATGGCGACAGCGATGCGAAACCGACGACGCCCCCGGCCTCGTCCTCGGCCACCAGCACCGCGTGCGCACCGCTGCGGGCGGTCAGCCAGTCGCGCTGTTCGGCGAGTGACCGCGGCACGAGGTCGAACGTGACGGTCGAGGTGGTGACCTCAGCGTTGTAGATCTGCCGCGTGGCCTCCGCGTCCTCCAGCCGTGCCGAACGGACCGTCACCGGAGGCAATAGGTTTCGCGATCCGGAGCTCGAGGTCATGGGTTCCATTCTCGGAACCTATTGCCTCGTCCTGGCGTCGGCGGAACTGATTGCCTCGGCTAGTCAGCGGCGAGCGCGGGCTCGACGAGCGCCAGCTCGCCGGCCAAGGCCTCCAGGCGGGCCCAGCTGGCGATCGCCTCGTCGTCGGTGAGGAGCAGGACCTGCAGGTCGCCGACCAGCCCGGGGAGCAGTTCGAGCAGCAGCGGCACGACCGCCGGCTCGAGCTGGTCGAACGTCTCGTCAAGCAGGACCGGGGGCCTGGTTCCCTTGGCGTTGGTCGCGGCGGTGAGCTGCGAGACGATGCTCTGCGCCAGGGCCACGGCGTCGTCATCGGACAGGTCGGGAGCGCTCGACGACAGCGACCGCAGCGCGGCGATGTGCTGGCGCAGCCGGGCGGCCGCCTGGATCTCCGGGCGATGCTCGGTGGCCCAATGGATGTCGGTGTCGCCCGCCAGCGACCGCCAGGTGCCGACGGCGTCACCCCGGCCCGAGCCCAGCCCGAGCAGGTCGTCGGCCGCGCCCCACAGGGCCACCTGGTCGACCGCGGACAGGGCCCGCACCGCGTCGTTGCGGGGGGAGCTGTTGCGCAGGTCGTCGGCCGAGATGCGGGTGATGGTGGTACGGCCGAACTGCCCGCTCAGCAGGTCGACGCGGCCGTCGAACCCCCGGTGCTGGGACGTGACGTCGGTCGCCGTGGCGACGTCGATCACCCGATGGGGGCCCGACGCGGGGCGCAGCACCACGAGCTTCCGCCCGGTGTCGTCGACCACTTCGGCATGGACACCACGCACCGTGCCGTGCAGGGCCCCTGCCAGCAGCGACCCGAAGGCGGCCCTGGCGTCGGGGGGCATACCACCCAGCACGGTTAGTCGTGGATGGAAGTCAACGGACGCGGCGTCGCCGTCGCCCTCAACAATAAGGCGGTCCACCAGCACGTTGGGAGTATCGGCGCGTCGGTGGCCGGCCTTGAGCAATTTCTTTACGAATGTGTCGCGAACAGGCGACGACACCACGCAGCGTACGGCCCGCTCCACCGACCGGGCGACGACCCTGCGTAGGATCTGGGCTGGCGCCAGATCAGATTGGCGGCGGCGGCCGGGGTCGGCCCGGATGTTGGGTGCTCGGAAGCGGCCGACGATAGGCTGTGTCGTCCTGGTCACACCGGCCAGGCCCCCTTAGCTCAGTCGGCAGAGCACAGCCATGGTAAGGCTGGTGTCGTCGGTTCGATTCCGACAGGGGGCTCGCACGATGTCGCGGGAAACCGCGGCTCTGCGTGTCACAACGCAAAATCGCCTATGGCGGCGTAGCTCAGTTGGCAGAGCACCCGGCTCATAATCGGGTTGTCGCCGGTTCGAGTCCGGCCGCCGCTACTCCATCACCGCCATGTCAGGAGAATCCGCAGGATGGCTAAGGCAAAGTTTGAGCGGACGAAGCCGCATTTGAATGTTGGGACGATGGGTCATATTGATCATGGTAAGACGACGTTGACGGCGGCGATTACGAAGGTGTTGGCGGAGTCGAACCCGAATGTGGCGTTCACGACGTTTGATCAGAT
>JBKPAA010000062.1:0-40642 GCA_046726215.1 Actinomycetota bacterium
TCACGTCGTTTGCCGTCGCCGACGTCGCCGCCGAACACGAGCGTCTCGTCGCTCGGGGCGTGCGGTTCACGCAACCGCCGACTGACATGGGACCGGTGATAACCGCGGTGTTCGACGACACGTGCGGCAACCTCATCCAGATCGCAGCCGAGAAAAGCTGAATTCGGTTCGCACGCAGCACTTCACGGAGCCGGCATGCGGGGCGATGAACAGGGAACGATCTGTCGCGCCAGAGACGCGCACGCACCCGTCGATATGTACGGGTACGGCCCTCTGGTGTCTGATGCTGACACTCATGCTGGTCCGGTGCCGCGCCTTGGAGCTGGAGGGACCCGATCGCGAGTGCGCTGCGTCACTCGAAGCGCACGGCGGACGGCGCGGTGGCTCGCCGGAGAAGTGGGAGCGCGGCGGCGGCCGCGCCGAGCGCGACTGCGAGGCCGCTGGCGAGGCTGAGCCAGTAGCCGATTGTGGGGGGCTTCCAGGCGGTGCTGCCAGCAACGCTGACGATCACGGCCGATGTCGCCAGGCCGAGCAGCGCGCTGGCCACGGCGATGAGTAGCAGCGGCGCGGCCGCTTCGATCAGTGCGGTTTGCTGCAGCTCGGAGAGGTGCATGCCGGCGAGGCGCAGGAGGGCGAAGGGGCGCTTTCGCTCGATGATGCCGGTGGCGACAGCGACCGCGAGGCCACAGCCCGCGATCGTCAGCGTGATGGCGAGGGCCAGGTTGGCCAAGCGGTTGAGCTGGACCAGCTCACGATTCGACGGACGCCTCATCCGGGACTCCTTCCCCTGGCCTCACGCCAGAATCAGATGTCCACCGAAGCGGATCAACTCCACCGGCGCTCCCGGGCACGGGAACCGTCGTTCTGCTCGGCTAGGTCCCGTGCGGCAGGGGGCGCGACGCACGCCGATCGGACGTTCCGGCGCCGGGTGTCGCGGTTGGCTCGCCCTCACCGCGCATTTGCGGCGGGCGGTCTTACGGAACACCCGTCGGGGTCGATCGTACGAGAGGTGGCGGACGAGGCGAGATGGCTCACGCTGCAATGGGCTTGCAGGCGGACGTCCCCCGACATCGAGATGAGAACCTTCGCCGCGAGGCTCGGGGGGGTCGCGTTGGCATCGGAGGGGTCTGTCAGTGCGCTCGCGCGTGGCTCTCTTCAAGTGAGAGTCCGCGCATTCGCCCCTCGATGATCGACCAGAATCGGGAGCACTTCATGGGCTCGCTGGCTGGGCATTGCCGACCGTGCTCGAGTGCGGTGCGGGCCACGTCGATACGGTGCTGCTGTTCGGTCAGCTCGGCCAACTTGTGATCGATCATGTCCCGAATGGTGTTCCGGTCGCCTGCAATGAAGCGCCCGATCTCGGTCAGCGAGAACCCGATCTCGCGCAAGAAGAGGATGAGGCCGATGTCCCGGACTGCCGACGCGGCATAACGCCGCCGTCCGCTCGCCCGAGCCGCCGGCCGCACCAATCCGAGTTCGTCGTAGTAGCGCAGCGCGCTCGTCGGCACGCCGGTACGTTCGGACAACTCGCCGATCGACAGCCGTGTCGGCGTGACTGACGAAGCCGGGGTGCGCTCGGTTGCAGGCATTGACTTCAAGTGTACTTGAAGTGGTCTGCTTACCTGATGGCCATCAAGGACAGGATGGTGGGCCGCATCATGCAGTGGTGGGGTGCTCACGGGGGTGTGGCACAGTTCCACCACCCGACCGGAGCCGTAGGGCACGTCGCCGGCTGGGTCATGGGCCGGCGCTCGTCGAACGTGGCGCGCAACCGCTGGGCGGTGGAGCTTCTTGACGTCCAGCCGAGCGAGCGTGTCATCGAACTCGGCTGCGGTCCGGGCGTGGCCATCGCCGCCCTCGCCACCCGAGTGACCCGGGGACTGGTGGTCGGAGTCGACCACTCCGAGGTAATGATCCGCCAGGCCCGTCGCCGCAATGGGGCCGCCATAGCGGCCGGACGCGTGCGCCTGATCCACACGCCGGTCGAGAAGCTGTCCATCAGCGACGGGCCATTCGACGCCGCGCTTGCAGTCAACACGGTCGGCATGTGGCCTGACCCAACCGCCCGGCTACGCGAACTCGGCCGGCTCTTGCGGCCCGGCGGGCGCATCGCTCTGGTATCCCAGCCCCGTTGCCCCGGTGCCACCTCGGCCACGTCGGCGGCAGCCGCCAACGAGCTCGCAGCCCTGCTCACCAACGCTGGGTTCGAGCACCTCCAAACCGAAATGCTCGACCTCGACCCGCCGGCGGCTTGCGTCATGGGGTACCTGACATCGGCCGGTCATGCCGAGCCCGCCACCCCTCCAACAGCTCGGTCCAAATCCACGGGTCCGCGGGCCGTAGACCCGCTCACGCACCGTCTACGCGGCACCTCGACTGAGTCGGCCAGCGCGCATGAGTGCCGCGCCCCCGGCACCACCGAAATGCTCGCGAGGGCGCGCCGATTCGGCGCTCGGGGCGGCCAGGGCAGCCCCGACAGGCGCCCAGAACGCGTGTCGGCAATGACGCACGCCCGCGACGTCACAGCCGTCGGTTGGGTGAGCACCCCCTGCCGGTCTGGGCGTCCGACTCGTCGGCGACCGTGGGTGGGTGAGGAGCGCCCAACGATGAAGGACTCTCCGAGATTCGCGCTCACCCTTAGCGGGCGGCTGTCTGAGCCAGGGCTGCGCTCGGCGAAGGAGGTCTACGCCCCTACCGACACGTCGTGGACAGCCGACGGCCCCTCTCCGCTGTCCGCCACGCCGGCGGAATCCCGCGGGGTCGGCCGTCGACCCGACCCGTACGGTGTGCCGCGTGACCGCGAAGCTGCGCGTGCCTACTTACCTGCAGGCCTCGACTGACGTCGGCGGGCCGGCGCGGGTGGAGTGGCTGGCCGCGCTGCCGGACCGGGTCGAGGAGCTGACCGTGCGCTGGGGGCTGGACCTCGGCGAGCCGTTCGAGCCGGGCGGCAACTGCTCGTGGGTCGCGCCGGGCATCGACGCCGACGGACGCGAGGTCGTGCTCAAGGTGGCGTGGCAACACACCGAGGCGCTGCACGAAGCCGAGGGGCTGGCCGCGCTCGGCGGCCAGGGGGCGGTCAAGGTGTACGCGTTCGAGCACCTGGTGTCGGCCCGGCCCCGAGGTGGACCGGACGGCGACACCGGTGACACCACCGCGATGCTGCTCGAGCGATGCCGGCCCGGAACCGAGCTGCGCGGACGCCCCGAGGCCGAGCAGCACGTCGTCGTCACCGACCTGCTCCGGCCGGTCTGGGCTGTCGACCTGTCGTCCGATCACCCGTTCCGTCCGTTGTCGGTGATGGCCGACGACTGGGTGGTGCGCGCCGAGGCGCGGCTTGCCGCCAACCCGGGACGACTCGACCCTGGACTGGCCCGCGAGGGGCTGGCGCTGTTCCGCGAGCTGTCGCGCAGCGGTCCGACCGAGGTGCTGCTGTTCACCGACCTGCACGCCGGCAACGTGCTGTCCGGCGAGCGTCGCCCGTGGCTGCTCATCGACCCCAAGCCCTACGTCGGCGACCCCCACTACGACGTTCTGCAGCACCTGCTGAACTGCAACGTGTCGCTGCGGGCCGACCCGATCGGGCTGCTCACCGAGGTCGCCGATTTGGCCGGTCTGGACGCCGGTCGGATCCGGCAGTGGTTGTTCGCGCGGTGCGTCCAAGAGAGTCTGGGCGACGGTCCGCCGTGGCCGGCGCTCGACGTCGTGTTGCGCCGACTGGGTGGTCCCTAGACTCACCGCCATCGGGGGTCCCGCGACACTGGAGCGAATCAGCCGCCCTGCGACGACATCGACGCTCGCCATCCGCGCCCACGTTCCGCTCGACGTAATGCGTGACACCATCCAGCCCTTCCCGACCTTCTCGGAGATCTACGTGGCCGCCCTCAAGGCGCTCCACGGCGAGATCTCGGCTGCGGACAGCCGATCGTGCCGTGAGAGTGGGCGCGTGGCGGGCCGTTCCACGTAGGCCACCTCCGACATTGGCTCCGCAACCCCCCCAGCACGTTCACGACGGCAGTCATCCCGTAGTCGGCGGCCCTGGGACAACGGCGCGACGACCCCGCCGTCGCTGGGCAACGGGCTGCTTCGCCAACTCTTCTCAGCCGCGAGGTGCTTCCGGGACCGACGAGCGCGTCAGCAGCTCGGCGACGTCATCTGAGGTCGGCCGCCCCCGTCATGGATATCTCGCGCAGCGGCTGGCCGCCGTCGATGAAAAGCCGACCCCCCGGCGCCATCGCCGCGGCGATGTGCCGCAGCGCCTGCTCGCCCGCTTTCGGGTAGCGACCATCAAGGGCACCGACCCGCACCGCGAAGGCGACGTCGAAGGGTTCCTCGCCGGCTTGCAGGGCAAAGCCCTCAGCCGCAACGTGCCGGACGCTCATGCGTCCTGCGGCGATCTCCTCGGCCGCGTTGACCTGCGCCTGGGCGACGGCTTTGGCGGACCGGTCAATGGCAAGGATGTGCCCCGTCACAAGCCGAGCTGCCACGGCACGCGCGGCGGCGCCGGGGCCGCATCCGATTTCGAGGACGCGTGTATGCGGCTGAAGAGGCAACGCATCGACGAACTCGGCAAGGCGCGGTGAGAGACCTGTCGGCACCGGCAGCAGGATAAGCCCTGGCTGACGGGTTGAAGCGTCCGTGCTGTGACGGTTATGCATGACGACTGTCATATGGGACGGAAGCCGAATCCGGAACGAAAGCCTGAGCTGTTGCGAGCTGTGGTCGCGGAGTTGGTCCGCAGCGGGCTGGCGGACGCGTCGCTGCGCCCGTTGGCCGCTGCGCTGGGGGTGAGCACGTACACGCTGTCCTATCACTTCGGGTCCAAGGAGCAGCTCTTGGCAGAGGCGTTGGCGCTGGTGGAGGAGGAGCAGCGGCGGCTGGTAGCGGACTGGACCGCGGAGTTGGGCTCCGACGGGGATGCCGGGGCCGTCATCGAGCGGTACTGGGCGTGGGTGTCACGGCCGGAGAACCTGGAACGGGTACGGCTGATCTTCGAGGTGATCACGTCACCGCACGGCGCGGAGCTGCTCCCGGCAGAGCATCGTCGCCGGCTCATGACCGCCTGGGTCGAGCTGATCGCTGGTGAGCTCCGCGCTCACGGCGTCCCGAAGCAGCGGGCGACGACCGAGGCAACGATCGCGGCGTCCGCCCTGGCAGGGATGGTGCTCGATCTGTTGGCCACCGGCGACCAGCGCCGGTTGCGCACGGCGGCCCGGGCTCTCGGTGAGCGCGTGGTCGCCGCCCGTCGCGTGCGGTCGGGTTCGAAGCGCCCTTGCGCATAGACATCACGATCGTTATCATAACGGTCATGCAAACAACTTCGGATTCCTCAGGCCATGCGCGAGCCACAAGCGGCGACCCGCCGGGCGCAGCCACGTCGACGGCGGCGCGCAGCGACGTCCTGCACTGGGAGTCGCTGGCCTGGATGGGGGTTGGTGCCGCGTGGGTCGTTTCCGCGTGGCCGGGCCTGCTGGTCGATTGGGACGGCTTGGCGGTCGCGGCGGGTCTCGGGTTCGGCTTGCTTGTCGGCTTTGTGGCGTGGCAGGTCATCGTGCACGGGGCGGCTGTCCGATTGCTCGGGGGCTGGGTGGGACACCGCTGGCGGGTCGCCCGTCCCGGACGTCGAGCGAAGAGCCGGCGGTTCCTCGCGGTCACCGTCATCCTCGATGCGGCGGCCTGGTCGGTGTCGGGCATCGGCTGGTGCGTGGCGGCGCGCGTCTTCGGCTGGTCAGAGACGTTGACCGGCGCGCCGCTTCAGCTTGCGTTCGGTGTGGCATTTCTCGGATGGGGTCTCCTGCACATACCGGCTGCCCGAAGGTTGGCGGAGTCCGATGAGGACCTGGTCGTCGTGAGCCGCCGCGTTCTCGGCTCGGGGCCACCGGCCATCGACACCCAAGGGGACGAGACCGGCCTGCTCGCGGCGACGGCGCTGCGCACGAAACCGCGCAGTGTCCGTCTGATGCAGCGATGGCTGCTCAACCCGCCCATCTGAGTCCTGACATACCTAGGCCTGCTGCCGGCTCGCCTTTGGAGCCGGTTGTTGCAGGTTCGAGCCCTGCCACCCGAGCGATCGCGGGACTGAACCGAGGCCCTCATGGCGCCACCTCCGACTTCCGACGCGCTGCTCCACATCGTCTGCCGTGGGACCGTCCGAGTGGCTTTGCCACCCGAGCGTGCGCTCCGGTACTTCGCACCCGAAGGTGAACGCACCTGGGCGCCCGGATGGGACCCGAAATACCCGGCGGCGCCCGACGACGACACCGCGCTCGGCACCGTCTTCGTGACCCGTGCCCACGGGCACGACACCGTCTGGGTCGTCGTCGACTCCTCCCCGCGCTCGATGCGCTACGCCAGCTCTCCGGCGACGTCCGGGCCGGCACCGTGAGCGTCCACTGCTTCACGGACGGCCAGGCAACCCGCGCCGAGATCACCTACGACCTCACGGCGCTGACCAAGACGGCGCAGGCGGCGCTCCAACAGTTCGCCGATGGATACGACAACTTCCTCAGCGAATGGGAACGCCTCATCGCCGGAGCGCGGACCGGGCCCGGACGGTACCCGAGAACGAGCGGTGCCCTCGTCAGATCGCGGGGCCCAGCTTCCTGAGGTACGTTGCCGACGGCTCGTAGCCGACAGCCGTCCAGAACGGCTCCGCCCGGCGAGTGGCTAGAGCCACCAGTCGTGCGTCGCGGCTGCTCGCCCAGTGTTCGGCGTGCGCGACGAGGGATCGGCCCACGCCGGCGCGGCGAACGTCGTCGCTCACCATGAGCTCTTCGATCCAGCACACTGGCCCGTTCGCGAAGAACGTGTCGTGGACGAAGCCCAAGAGGTAGCCAACGACGGCGCCATCCGACTGCGCCACGACCAGCAGGCAGTCATCGTCGGACAACAGCCGTCGCAGCGAGCGCTCGAAGCTCGCGCGCTCCGGCGCGAACGAGTTGGCAAAGGCCGACACCAGCTCGAAGAGAGGGTCAACATCGCTCGCGGATGCCCCGCGAACGTCGATGTGCGTTGGTCGCGTCACCGAGATCTACGTCGTTGCTTCGCTGGCGGTGCGTGCTCCCGCGATCTCGGCGAAGTGCGTGTCTGCCCAGCTGCGGACGGCGGCGATCGGTTCGGCCAAGCTCTGGCCCAATCGACTCAGCCGATACTCCACGGATGGTGGCTTGGTGTCATAGACGGTCCGCACGACGATGCCATCGCGTTCGAGCTCCCTCAGGGTTTGGGTCAGCATCTTCTGAGAGACCCCGCTGATCTCTCGCCTCAGGCCGCTGTAACGCTTGGCGCCGTTCGACAGGGCGTCGACCACGAGCACGGTCCACTTGCTGGCGATCAGCTCGAGAACCTGTCGGGCGGGGCACGCCGCGTCGTACGCGGTACCGACTCTGGTCTCCATCGCACGCATCATAGGCGCGCACCTTCAGGTGCCTTCTTCCCAACGGAGAGTGACATCCCTATGGTGGCGGGCATGACCCTCACCCGAGACCTGTACGAGCCGTTCCAGCGAGCCGAGGTGGACGGCTGGGACGCGATCATCAGCGACGACGTGCTCGTCAACAGCCCGGCGGGCTTCGGCATCCGCGGCCTGCCCACCTTCAAGGACTTCGCCCGGCAGTTCAACGACCTCGCCTACCGCATCGACCTCGTCGACGAGTACCTCGCCCTCGACGGCCAAGGCAACGGGCGGGGCTTCATCACCTTCAACCTGCACTGGAAGCACACCAAGGACTTCGGCGGCCTGGCGCCCACCGGCCGCGAGGGCACCTCCGTCGAGACGCTGCTGCTGACCATCGAGGGCAACACCATCATCCGCATCGACGTCGCCGACAACACGCTCGACCTGTCCCTCTACATCTGGGAGCGAGGCTGGCCGCATCCCCACAACGTCCGGCCCGAGCCGATTGTCGAAGGTGTCGACCGCCGACTGACGCCGGTGCCGTGAAGATCGGCATCATCGGCGCAGGGCGCATCGGCGCCAACCTGGCCGAGCAGTGGGCCCGGCGAGGACACGACGTCATCGTGAGCTTCAAACGCGACCCCGAAGCCCTCGCCGCCGTCGCCGAGGAGACCGGCTCCCGGGTTGGCTCGGTTGCCGAGGCGGCCGCCCACGGCGACGCCGTCGTGGTCTCGGTGCCGTGGGCGGCGCTCGACGCGATCGCTCGCGAGGTGGACGTCGCCGGCAAGGTGGTGGTCGACACGACGAACCAGTACGCCCGCGGAGGGCTCGTGGAATTGCCGCCAGGGGTCTCGGCCGCCCAGGTCAACGCCAAACGATTCGCAGGTGCGGCGCTCGTCAAGACCTTCAACACCTACACGTCCGGCTTTCAGGCTGCGGTCGGAAACGGCCAGCACCCGCGGCCGGTCGCGATGTTCCTCGGCGGCGAGGATGGCCGGGCGAAGACGGTCGCCGCCGAGCTCGTGAACGACGCCGGCTTCGAGCCCGTCGACATCGGCGGCTGGGGGACCATCGCCCTGCTCGAGGCCCCGAGACGTCAGGGCGCCGTCTACGGCGAGGAATACGACCCCGGAGCTGCGCGCCGCATCGCCGCCACCGCGGCGGAGGACCTGGCGGAGGCCGCCCGACTGGCCGACGCGCTCAAAGTGACAGCCGAGTGACCGGGCCGGTCCCTTGACGGCGCCGACGTCGCGCCGTGCGACACACCCCGGACCCCTGTCAGGTCTGCGGCGGACCGAATGCCTGGGCCGCCAGGTGGGACATCTCCGCCAGGCCGACGTCGCGGATGTGCTGTGTGAGACCCCAGCGGTGGCCGAAGGGGTCGATGATCTGGCCCTCACGATCGCCCCAGAACGTGTCGGCGAGGGGTCGGTGCACCGACGCCCCCGCCTCGAGCGCGCGGCGCCACAGGTCGTCGACGTCGGAGACGTCGAGATAGAAGACCGCCGACGTGCAGCCGGTCGTCGTCGGCGCGAGGGCATCGTGTTCGGGGAACTCGCTGGCGATCATCACCACCGAGGGCCCGAAGTGCAGCTCCAGGTGAATCAGCCTCTCATCGGGGAGCGTGATGCGACTCTGCTCCACGGCGCCGAGGACCGTGGAGTACCAGGCGGCCGCCCGTGGCGCGTCGGCCACGATGATGTGGGTGGTCAACATGATCGATGACCGTAGACAAGCGTCTGGCGCACGGTCTTGTACGACCTTGCGCGCAGACGAGGAAGTGGTCACGGCGTGGCGCACGAGCGGACAGGCTTCGCTCTTGTGGATGCGCGGTGTGACCACGTCCTACCGCGTCGACCCTCTGGGGGAGTACATCATCGGCGTCGCCGAGCGCGGAAGCTTCCTGCTTCGCCGGCGCAGTACGAGCCGCCGGGTCGGCTCCGGCGACCTGGTCGTGCTCGACCCGGCCTCGTGCCACCAAGGTTCGACCACTGACGGCTCCGGCTGGCACGCGCGCCTCGTCGTCGTCGAGCTCTCCAGGCTCCGAGCCGACCTGGACATCGACGACCGGATCGACCTCGAGCTCGACGAGCCCGTCCTCCGCGATCCCGAGCTCGCCCGCGGCTTCACCCGTTTGCACCGCCTGGCGGAGCGCCGCGCCCCGGACTTCCTGCTGGAGGGAATGCTCGCCGAGCTCGTCGCCGGCATCGCTCACGAAGCGCCGGCGTGCCGGCAGCGTCGCCCGGGTCCCCGCCGCGCACCGAGCATCCGCCCAGCGCTCGAGCGGCTGCACGGAGACATCGCCCGCACCGCGTCGCTCGACGAGCTCGCCGCCCTCACCGGGATGAGCCGGTATGCGCTCGTCCGCCGCTTCAGGGCCGAGGTCGGGCTCCCCCCGCACACCTATCAGATCGCGCTGCGAGTCCAGCGCGCCCGTCGCCTCATCGAAGCCGGCACCCGACCCGCAGAAGCCGCTGCCCAGGCAGGTTTCACGGACCAGAGCCACCTCCACCGCCACTTCCGTAGAAGCGGCATGACCCCAGCCGCGTACGCTCGATCCATCGAGCGTGGGCTGACGGTTATCACCCCGCACAACCGCAGGTGACGCTCCGACGAAGAGTCGTCATGGGGCGTCTGCTCGAAGGACGACCTCGACCAGCAGAGGAGGAATCGCTTTGGCTGCCGAGCTGAGGTACGTCGACCCGACGCGGCGGCCCGGAGTGATCGTCCGCGCCTACGCAGCGTTGGCCGCGAGCCGCTTCGCCAGGTTCATCTCGCGCCACGTCAACTGGAAGCTCGACCCGCTCCTGTTGCGACTGACTCGCGGCCGCCTGGCGACGACGCTCGTCTTTCCGACCGCCGTGCTCGAGACCCGCGGTGCGAGGAGCGGTGTTCGACGGCGCAACGCGATCATCTACTTCCACGACGGGGATCGGGTCACGATCGCGGCCTCGAACGCCGGATACCCTCGGCACCCGGCGTGGTACCACAACCTTCGGTCGCATCCCGATGTCACCTTCGGTGGGCTGCCGATGCGAGCGACGGTGGTGGAGGACGAGGCTGAGCGCGAGAGGTTGTGGGTGCTGGCGGATCGTGTCTTCCCGGCCTTCGTGCGCTATCGATCCGACGCGGCCAAGGTGAATCGGACCATCCCGCTCGTCCAGCTCACGGCCCGGGAGTCTTCATAAAGCCTCCAATGGCCTCCGCCGGCCGTGACACGACAGCACTTGCGCTCGCTCGGCCCCTGATGGCGCTGCGACTCGGGGAGGCCTAGTCGTCCCTGACCTGCAGGACCACCTTGCCCCCTTTGCCCCGTTCGGCCACGCGGGAGAACGCCGCGGGCGCATCCTCGAGCGGGTAGACCGAATCGATGGCCGGCTCCAGGGCGCCGGTGTCGGCGAGGCGTGCGAGCTCGATGAGCTGCGCACGGTTGGGTTCGACGACGAAGTAGAACGCGCCGTCGACGTCTTCGGCAACGGAGACCACCCGAGGTGCGGCGCGCAGCGAGCGCGCCAGTGCGTCGCCGCCGACGGTGTCGAAGACGAGATCGCATGGCTCATCGGTGGCCGCGATCCGGCTGTGCGCAAGCTGGGCGGCTAGGTGGCCGACGCCGCCGTTGACGCCGAGGATGCACACGCGCTCGTCCTCACCGAGAGCGCCGTGTTCGAACAGACCCTGCCACGCGCTGAGCCCCGCAAGCGTGAGCGCCGCGCTCTCGACGTGGGTGACGCTCCCGGGCCGGGGTGCGAGCACCGCGGCCGGGACGACCGCGTACTCGGCGGCGACGCCGTCGCGGTCGAACGGCGTGAGGCCGAATACCGCATCGCCCGCTGCCACCTCCCGGACGCCCGGCCCGATGTCGGCGACGACACCCGAGAGCTCGTAGGACGGGATGGCGGGCAACCGGTCGACGGGCCACGTCAGCTCGTCGCGTGTGATCGCGGCAGCATGGACACGGACCAGCGCTTCGCCGTCCTGCGGGCGCGGCGTCTCGAGCTCCTCGACCTCGAGTCCGGTACTGTGCAGGCGGACAGCACGCACCTTCGAACAATAACTTACGAGGAAGAGTCTTACCAGCGAACGAACCGGACCACATCGATGGCATCGTTGCGCAGTGGCGACGGGAGCGGCCGGACCTGGACGTTTCGCCGGTGGCGCTGATCGGTCGGCTCTTCCGCGCCGTCCACCTCGCCGACCGTGCGCTCGCCGAGGGAACTGCGAACCACGGGCTCAGGCCGGGTTGGTTCGACCTGCTCGCGGCGTTGCGCCGCGCGGGGCGGCCGTACGAGATGAAGCCGACCGAACTCATGGAGGCGACGATGCTCTCGTCGGGCGGCATCACGAAGCGGCTCGACCGGCTCGTCGAAGCCGGCCTGGTCGAGCGCCGACCCGACCCCGACGACCGCCGGGGCACGCTCGTGCGCTTGACGCGTAAGGGTCGCGCAACGATTGATCGCGCACTCGAAGATCACATCGCGAACGAGGAACGCTTGCTGCGGCGGCTCGGGCCGGCCGACCGACGGGCCCTGGACCGACTGCTGCGCGAGCTGCTCCGCGGGCTCGAATGAGCTGAGGCACGTGGGGCGGGCGGTCCGGATCGAGCGTCGTCGGTGATCGAGTCATGGTCGGTACGAGCCGGCCTGAGCACGATGCCTTCCTATGTGAGGTGAAACACCCGGAGGGCGTTCTCCGCGAGGTAGAGGCGGGCGGCCTCGTCGTCGAGCCCGGCGTCGTTGAACTGCTCGAGGCAGCGTCGGGCCGACAACATCGGCCAGTTCGTTCCGAACAGCACCCGGGCCCGGCCTCGCCCCCGCATGAAGTCGAGCAGCGCTTGGGGGAGTCGATGCACGGTGTAGGCCGAGGTGTCGATGTAGAAGTTCGGATACTTGGTGGCGAGTGAGAGGACTTCGTCGATCCATGGGTAGCCGACGTGGCCACCCACGACGACGAGGTCGGGAAACTCGAGCAGGATGTTGTCGACGTAAGGGATCGGCCGACCTGGTTCCGACGGGCACAGCGGACCGGTGTGACCGATCTGCGTGCAGAAGGGGATACCAAGCTCGGTGCAGGCCGCGTAGAGGGGGTAGTAGCGCCGGTCGTCGGGTGGCAGGGTCCACAACCAGGGCACTATCCGCAGTGCGATGAAACCGAGATCCTCGACCGCCCGCCGCAGCTCGCGCACCGCCGCCATCGGTTGGCGCAGGTCGACCGACGCCACACCCGCGAAGCGGGTCGGATGGGCCGCCACGGTCGCCGCCACCTCGTCGTTGTCGATCAGCATCCCATGGGGACTGGACCACGCGCAGAGGAGGGCTTTGGACACCCCGGCCTCGTCCATCTCGCGCAGGGTCGCGTCGACGGACGGCGGGCCCCCCGGTTCCTGCCCGGTCCAGCGCAGGAGGGGCGCCAGCCAGGGCTGCCGCATGAACCGCTCGGTTGGCTGCTGGGCCCACACGTCGATGATCCGGTGCATCGCCCCGACACTACTTCACTAGTGAAGTAGTTGTGTACCCTGGCCCCGTGACCGCAGTGTCTGCGGGCGCGGCGCAGCGTCGGGCGTACTTTCACCTGCAGATGGCTGCGGCGCGGTTGAGGACCATCGCCGACGAGCGCTGCTGGGCGGCCGTTGGTGTCACAGCCGCACAGGCCGCCGTGTTGTTCGTCGTCGCCCGCACCGCGGGCACGAGCCAGCGGGCGGTCGCCGAGGCGCTGCGACAGCGGGAATCCGCGATCACCGCAATGGTCGGCCGCCTCACCCGCGCGGGCCTCCTCGAACGGAGGCCGAACCCGTCCGACGCTCGGGCATGGGAGCTCTACCTGACGGCTGCCGGTCGTCGCGCGTTGACGTGCATCGAACTCGAACTGGCAACGCTGAACGAGCAGATCGACAGAGCCGTTGGCGCTGGCCACGTGCACCGATTCGTCGACGATCTCCAAGCGCTCGCCGAACTGGAGAGGTAGTCCGGTTCGAGGGTCAGGTGGTGGTGCTGACGGTGATGTGCGGCGGTCGATCGTGTGGTCCGGCGCCTGGCCCGGCCACCGCGTGGACGTCGCTTGCGGACACGGGTTCGCCGCAATGCGCACAGACAAACGGGCCGTTGACGTCGTGCCCGCAGGCGGCGTGGGTGATGATCACCGGCGGGCCGCCCACCTCGGCCGCCGACAGCCACTTGTCGCCCCAGCGCATGAGTGCCATGACCACGGGGAACAAGTCGCGGCCCTTGTCAGTGAGGCGGTACTCATAGCGGTCGGGCCGCTGCTGGTAACGCCGCCGTTCGAGGACGCCGTGCTCGACCAGGGTGGCGAGTCGGTCGGTGAGGATCCCGCGCGAGATCCGGAGGTCGGCGACGAAGTCCTCGAACCGGCGGACACCGAAGAAGGCGTCGCGCAGGACGAGCAGCGTCCACCATTCGCCCAGGATCTCGAGGCTCCGGCCGATCGAGCAGTTGAGGTGCTTGACGGTGGTTCGCTTCATGGCGCCAGCGTAGCCACCTAGTCTCGTGACAAGATGATTTAGTTGCGTAACAAGACTTTGCGCTATTACAGTCCGTCTTATAACGAGATGGACTTGCCTGCAAGGAGCCTTCACATGCCGATGATCGACGTCACGCTGCCAAAGGGTGCCCTCTCCGAGCGGGCTAAGGCCGAACTGATGGAAACGCTCACCCACACGCTGCTCAAGTGGGAGGGCGCGAGGCCGGACAACAAGCGGGCACAGTCGATCGCCTGGACTTTTCTGCATGAGCCCGAGCTGGTCACCGTGGCCGGCCGTCCGACCGACGAGCCGCGCTATCGGGTCATCGTCGGGGTTCCCCAGGGATCGATCGGCGACGAGGAAAAGCAGGGGCTGGTGGCCGAGGTCACCGAGCAGGTGCTGCGCGCCGAGAACCCCGACCGCGATCCGACACCCCGATCCGGCCAGCGCGTCTGGGTCATCATCAACGAGATCACGGACGGAAGCTGGGGCGCGCAGGGCCGCATCTTCCGCCTCGACGACATCCTGACCTTCGCTGGCGCGAGCCAAGACGACATCGCGGTGCGCACGGCCCGGCTTCGCCAGTCAGCCACCGTCTAGACGAGGCTCGTACGCCACCGAAGGGGATCACGGCCCGACTTCGGGGATAGCGTCGCGCTCTCTAGGGTTGGACGCGACCCCTCGAGGAGGATGATGTCGAACGACACCGGCTACGCCCCGGTCAACGGGCTGAGGATGTACTACGAGATTCACGGGTCGGGGGAACCGCTGGTGGTCCTGCCCGGCGCGTACATGACCGTCGAGCTGATGGGCGACCTCGTGCCGGCGCTGGCCAAGAGCCGGCAGGTCATCGCCGTCGAGTTCCAGGGCCACGGGCACACCGCCGACATCGACCGCCCGTTCTCGTACGAGCAGTGCGCCGACGACACCGCCGCGCTGTTGGGGCACCTGGGGATCGAGCGGGCCGACGTCTACGGCTACAGCCTCGGCGGCGGCGCGGCCCTGCAGCTCGGCCTGCGGCACCCCGGACGGGTGCGAAAGCTGGTGATCGCGTCGGCGTCCTACAGCAGCGACGGCCTGTACCCCGAGGTCGTCGGGGGCATCGAGAACATAACGCCCGAGATGTTCGACGGTACGCCGTGGCGCGAGGCCTATGAGCGGACCGCACCCGATCCGTCCGCGTTCCCGACCCTGGTCGAGAAGCTGAAGCAGCTCGACCTGACCCCGTTCGACTGGCCGATCGACGAGCTGGCCGCACCCGCCCTCGTCATCATTGGCGACGCCGACGGCACCCGCCTGGAGCACGCGGTCGAGATGTTCCGCCGGCTCGGCGGTGGCATCTTCGGTGACCTGGCCCCCGAGCTGCCGGCCTCGCAGCTGGCGATCCTGCCCGGCACGACGCACGTCGGCATGTTGGAGCGCGCCGATTGGATCTCGTCGATGGTCACGACGTTCCTTGCCAGCTGACCCCACCAGCCTTTCCAGCAGGGCCATCTGGGAGGAGCGCCCGACGGGTCAGGTGCGGCTGCGTCTCCAGGATGACCACCGGGATGCGGCGTTCGGTGAGGCTGCGGTATTCGTCGAAGCCCGGGTTGAGGCGCGCGAATTCGGCCCAGACCATCTCGTCCTCGGTGGCGGTCGCTCGACGCGCTCGCACGCCTTGGCGAGTCCGGTCGGCGAGCACCTCGGCGTCCGGGTCGGCTTGCAGGTTGAGCCACCAGGCGGGAACTCGCTCGCTCCCGGCGTTTGATGCGATGACGGCGTACCCGTTTCCGAAGTGGAGAAATGCGAGCGGCGTCGAGCGGCGCTTCCCGGACTTGCGACCGACGGTGGTCAGGACGAGGAGCGGCATCCCGCCGGTGAAGACGTATGAGCGTCGGATCCGCCCACCGGTCCAGCGGATCAGGCGGGCGTGCGCCCTGGTGAGGAGCGGGCTCGACCGTCGAAGCCAGAGCAGCCGGTGACGAACCCTGGCGAAGCGCCGGTTGCGCCAGAAGCGCTGGCTGCCGTTCAGGTACGAAGCCGGGCCCCCGACCGCGTTGGAGCCGTCGTGCGTTGCCATGGCCCAACCCTGACGTCCCACGCCCGGCGCCGTCATCAGTAGTTTTCCGGACTCGTCGCGGCAGTGCGATCTCAACCCTCGGGGGGCCGCCCCGATGACCCCCGGTCGAACCGGCGCCAAGACCTGCCGGTCCTCGCGCAAATTCGGCGCCGGAACGCCCCGGTGATCGCTATTTCCGTTTGACCGGCGGCGCCGGGGGCAGGAGGCCCTTGTGCGAGAGGTCGCAGGGAATATGCCGGCCGAGCCGGCTGAGCTGGTACGCATCGAAACCCGGGCTGCCGCGACCGAATCCGTCATCAGCGTCGAAGGCGAGCTCGACCTGAGCGGGACCGACTGGTTCGGGGCGAGCGTCGCCGCCGTGCTCAACGAGCACCCGGGGTCGATCGCCGTCAACGCCCGCAGCCTGACGTTCATCGACTCGTCGGGGCTGAGGGCCCTGCTGCTCGCCCGGGATGCGGCAGACCGTGCGGGAGTGGCGTTCCACATCCGGGACGCGTCGCCCGCGCTGCGGCACGTGGTCGAGCGCACCGGACTCCAGGCCGTGCTCCTGGAGGAATGACGACGCAGCGCCGGCCCGGGGGCGCTGCGGTGCCTGCGGCCTCGCCGGCCTGCCGGGGCATACTCGGTTGATGGAGCACGCGGGGATACTGGCGCACAGCGTGGAGGGGGCGGCGCTGTGCCTGCGGGCCTTCGCGGCCGAGGGCTTTCGCGAGCTCGGTCCCCACAACCACCCCGACGTGACGCTGGACTGCATCGCACTGGCGGAAAGCGTCCCGGCGTGGGATGCCGGGGACTACGGGGCCGTACGCTCGATCCTGGCGCGCAGCGCGGCGCGGCTGGCCGCGGCGGGGGCAACCTTCTTCGCCTGCCCCGACAACGCCGCCCACCTGGCACTGGAGCAGCCGGGTGAGCCGCTGCCGCTACCGGGCCTGCACATCGCAGAGGAGGTCGCCGATGCCGCGGCTCGCGAGCGGCGCCGCCGGGTCGGAATCCTCGGCACCAGGTTCATCATGGAGGGCTCGATCTACCCCCGCGTGCTCGCGGACCGGGGGATCGAGCAGCGTGTGCCGGCGCTGGAAGACCGCACCATCGTCGACACCGTCATCTTCGACGAGCTGGTCAACGGCGTCTTCTCCGACGCCTCGCGGCGCGAGTACGTGCGAGTCATCGAGGGTCTCCGGCGGGACGGCTGCGATGCCGTCGCCCTGGTGTGCACCGAGATCCCGCTGCTGGTGGGGCCCGACACGTCGCCGCTGCCGGTGCTGGACTCGACCCGCCTGCTGGCCCGTGCCGCCTTTCAGGTCGGGGCCGGGCAACGCCCGATGCCCGTCTGGCGGGGTGGCTCGCCACTCAGCCCTTGACGCCGGTGAGGGTCACGCCTTCGACGAACACTCGTTGCGCGGCGAAGAACAGCAGGATGACCGGCAGCATGAACAGCACCGACGCCGCCATGGTCAGGTTCCACTGGGTGTGGAACTGGCCGCGGAAGTCCGAGAGTCCGAGGGACAGCGTCCACAGGTGCTTGTTCTCGCCCAGGTAGAGCAGCGGCGAGAAGAAGTCGTTCCACGCGTACAGGAACTGGAACAGCGCGATGGCGGCGATGGCCGGCTTGGCGAGCGGCACCACCACACTCGTCATCACCCGCGCCTCGTTGGCGCCGTCGACGCGCGCCGCGTCGAGCAGCTCCTGGGGGATGGTGAGGAAGAACTGCCGTAGCAGGAAGATCGAGAAGGCGTCGCCGAAGAACAGCGGCACGATCAGCGGCTTCATCGTCCCGATCCAGTGCAGGCGGGTGAAGATGATGTAGAGCGGGACGACCGTTACCTGGATGGGCAGCATGATCGTCGAGAGGACGACCAGGAATGTCGCCTGCCGGCCCCGCCACTGCAGCAGCGAGAGCGCGTACGCCACCGGCACGCACGACACCACCACGCCGAGCGTCGACAGCGAGGCGATCACGAAGGTGTTCCAGGTGTAGCGGAGCAGCGGACTCTGCCGGAACACCTCCGCGTAGTTCGAGAAGTGGAACGGCCGCGGCCACAGCGCCGGGGTGAGTGCCTGCTGGTCGGACATCAGCGAGGTCAGCACGATGAACACGAACGGCAGCAGGAAGATCGCGCCGACCGCGACGAGCAGCGCGTGGTTGCCGGCCTCCATCAGGATCCGGCGGCGTCGTACGCCTGGCGGCTCGGGTCGGCGCCGGATGGCCGCCCGCGCCGCCGGCACCTCGCGGTCGACCTTCGGCGCGAGAACGGTCATCGAAAGCCTCCGGCCGCGTAGTGGACCCAGCGACGCGAGGTCCGGATGAGCAGCAGCGTGCACGCCATGGTGATCAGGAACAGCACCCAGGCCATGGCCGAGGCGTAGCCCATCCGGAAGTCGGTGAAGCCCTTCACATACAGGTACAGCGAGTAGAACAGGAGCGAGCCCTGTGGGCTGCCGACCTCGCCGGCCGCCGATCCGGTGGGCTGGCCGGCTATGGCGAAGCTCGCCACGTACGCCTCGGTGAAGTACTGGAAGCCGTAGATGACGCCGGTGACCACCGAGAAGAACAGGGCGGGCGAGATCATGGGCAGCGTGATGAAGCGGAACTTCTGCCAGCCGCTGGCGCCCTCCACATCCGCGGCCTCGTACAGGTGCCTGGGCACGTCGAGGAGCCCGGCCAGGTAGATGATCATCGTCTGGCCCATTCCCCAGACCCCGAGGAACACGAGCCCCCACTTCGACCACACCGGGCTGAAGAACCACAACGGCGGCTTGTCCACCCCGGCCGTGTCGAGCAGCTGGTTGACCGGGCCGGTTACCGGGTTGAACACGAAGACGAAGGCCAGGGCGGCCGCCACCGCGGGCGCCATCTTCGGCAGGAAGAGGATCGTCCGGTACACGTTGCTGCCCCGGCGGGGACGGGTCAGCAGGACGGCGGTGCCGAGCGCCACCAGCGCCTGCAGCGGGACGCCGACGGCGATGATCCAGAGCGTGTTGCGCATCGCCTGCCAGAACCGCGGGTCCTTGGTGAACATGAACCGGTAGTTCTCCAGCCCCACGAACCTGGGGGTGGAGAGCAGGTCGTAGTTCGTGAACGAGTAGTACAGGCTGGCCAGCATCGGATAGAGGATGAACACCGCGAACCCGATCAGCCATGGCGACATGAACAACAGGGCGGTCCGGTAGCGGCGGGCGGCCCGACGGCGCGCCCGCTGCTTCGGTGTCATCGTCAGGGTCGAGCTGGTTGCGATCTGGTTCCTCCTCCGATCGGACCGACCGAGTCCGTGCTGGTGGTCAGCCGGCTTGCGCCACCTCGTCGTCGATCTGCTGGGCGACGTCTTCCAGGCCCGCCTGGAGGTCGTCCACCTCTCCCGCCTGCCAACGCTCGGCGAACGCCGTTACCAGTTCCTGGTCCGTGGCGCCGACCACGGAGGTGTCCTTGTAGTGCGAGTCGGGGTTGGCGAAGATTTCGAGGAAGGTCTGGAACTGGGGTGGCTGGTCGAGATCAGGCGACTCCAAAGCCTCATGGGTGCTCGGCACGTTGCCGATGCTGTTGCTCGCGGTGACCACGGCGTCCGTATCGCTGGACAGGTATTGCAACAGGGCGAAGGCCTCGGCCGGGTGGGCCGACCCGCGGGGCAGGCCCACGATCGTGCCGCCGACGCGACCGATGCCGTAGCGGCCGTCGTTGTCTGCCGGCACCGGGAAGGGTGCGGTGTCATAGGGCAGGTCGGGCGCTTCATCGCCGATGAACGAGGTGCGCCACTCGCCGTCAATGGCCATGGCCACGCGGCCGCTCTGGAAGTCGTTGGCGGCGGAGAACTCGTCGCCTTGTCCGGCGACGAACCGGTTCAGGTTGTCGGCGCCGTAGAAATCGACGAAGTCACGCTGCCACTCGAACATCCGCGCCCAGTCGGGGTCGCTGGCCACGGCGGACTTGCCGTCCTTGTCGTACCAGTCGGCGTCCCAGATGACCGACATCTCCAGCACGGAGAACTCGTAATAGCCGAACCAGGGGACGAACCCGGCCACCTGGATCGACCCGTCCGGGGCACGGACCGTGAGCTTCTCGGCCGCAGCACGCAGGTCGTCGAGCGTGGTCGGTGGCTCGCTCGTGCCGCCCGCGTCGAGCAGGTCGGTGTTGTAGTAGAGCCCCATGGCATCGGTCAGGAACGGGAAGGCGCAGGTGCTGCCGCCGAACGTCGTGTAGCGGGTCACGGCCTCCGGAAAGACCGACATGTCCATGTCGGACGCCTCGATGTAAGGCTCGAGGTTCTGCCACGCCTCGCTGTCGCAGAACTGGCCCACGCTGTCCAGCGAGAACGACATCACCGCATCGGGCGGATTGCCGGCACGGATCGCCGCCACCACCTGGTCGTCGTCCTCGACGCCCTCGGTGACGTCCAGGGTGATCCAGGGGTACTTCTCCTCGAAGCCGTCGAAGACCGGCTGCAGGCCGTCGAACTCTCGGCCGGTGAACGGCACCCAGAGACTGATCGTGACGGGTTCGTGATCGCCCTCCGGGTCGAGGACCTCCACGCCGCCGCCGGCGTCGTCGTCCCCGGCAGTGCAGGCCGTCATCGCCAGGATGACGGCGGCGACGACCGGCCAAGCCTTGCTGTAGGTGAGTTTCACTTTTGGGTCCCCCCTTGACTGCACACGCCGCGTTTGGCGGTCTCGCCGGCCGCGGCAGGGTGTTACACGACGATCCCCCCACGTCCTTCGGCTCGGGAGAAGAGCCGTTCCTGGGCCTGGTCGAGCGCCAGGGCGACGGCGCCGAGCACGGGCCCATCCTCGCCCAGCGCGGAGACTTCGATGCGCGGATGGAACAGCGCCGAGCGCAGCTCGGCGCGGATCGGCTCCAGCAGCAGGTCACCGTTGCGGCCGATGCCGCCGCCGAGCACCACCAGCTCGGGATCGACCACCGGCACGACTGCGGCGATGGTCCGCGCGACGCGCTTCGCCTCGACGTTCACGACCTGCTGCGCGGTGGGATCCGAGCGGCGCGCCGCCGCGAACACCGAGCGGGCGGTGAGCCGCCCCTTCATCCCCAGGCGGCGCGCTTCGGCCACGACACCCTCGGAACCCACGGTGGCTCCCAATTCGTCGCGCTTGCGGGACTTGACCGGCAGAGCCAGCCTCTCGTCACCGAACGGGAGGTAGCCCACCTCGCCGGCGGCGCCCGTCGCACCCCGGAACAGCCGTCCGTCGAGCACCAGGCCCAGTCCGACACCCACCCCCACGTGCAGGAACACGAAGTTGGGGACACCCTTGCCCAGGCCGTGGAGCTGTTCGCCCACCGTCGCGACGTTCACGTCGTTCTCGATGCTGACCTGGACGCCGAGCTCCACCTGCAGTGCCTCGACCACGCCCTCGCGTCCCCAGCCCGGCAGGCTCTCCGCGAGGGTCAGCTTCCGGCGGGTCGGCTCGAAGACCCCGGGGCTGCCGATCGTGGCGTGGGTGACCCGGCGCTTGGGCACCCTCGCCTCCGCCACAACACCCCGCCCGACCTCGCCGATCTGCTCGATGAGGGTGCGGGCGCTGCGCACCCGAGCCCGCTCGTCGTGGCGGGCGGCGATGTCGCCGTTCAGGTCGGCGACGGCGGCGCGCACCCGGTCCCGGCCTACGTCCAGACCGAGCACCCAGCCGGCCGCCGCGTTGAGCTCGTAGAGCTGGGCGGTGCGGCCCTGCAACCCGGAGGTCCGTCCGGCCTCGCGCACCAGGCGGGCCTTGAGGAGCGTGGCCAACGCCTGGGACACGGTGGGCTTCGACAGTGCGGTCACGTCGGCGATCTGCGATCGCGAGGCGGCGCCGAGCCTGCGGACGGTTTCCAGCACGGTGCGCTCGTTGATGGCGCGCAGCAGGCTGGGCGTGCCTCCCGCGAAGTCCGAGGGATCGGCACTGTGCGGCTCGGTCATGCGGCGGCACCTAAATAGAAACGAAGTTTCTTAACTAATGACCTGCGGGCAGAGTATGTGGCCTCCGGCCCTCCGTCAAGGATCCGGGGAGCGGCCGAATCAGCCGCCGAAGAACCGTGGGAGGTAGCGCCGGTTGGCGTCCAGCAGCGCCGCCAGCAGCGGTTCGGCGACTCCGTAACTCGGCACGAGGGGGTTTGCGAGCAGCGCCTTCAGCGCGGCGGTGCGGCTCCCGGTGCGGGCCGCCTGGAGCGTCAGGTCCTCGTACGCCTTGGCCTCCTGGACGAGGCCCCGCATCTCGGGCGGCAGGGGGCCGTTGCGTGTCGGCCGGGCGCCGTCTCGTGTGATGACGGCCGGGATCTCGACAACGGCATCGGCGGGCAGCCCGTCCACCACCCCGTGGTTGTGGATGTTGACCACCTGGACGTCCCCCCGCCCATCGTGCAGGGAGGCAACGAGATGCGCGGCGGCCTCGCTGTAGTACGCGCCGCCCCGTTGATCGAGTAGTGCCGGCTTGGTGTCGATCGACGGGTCGCGGTACATGGCCATCAGCTCGGCCTCTATGGCCATGACCTCCTCGGCCCGGGCCGGCCGTGCCCGCTGCTCGGCGACGACCTCGTCGGACAGGTAGTAGTAGCGCAGGTAGTACGACGGCACGGCCGCGAGCGCCCCGATCAACGAGGCGGGCATCCCGGTCAGGTGCGCAACCCGGTCCAGGTCGCGGGCGAGGAGGTCGGGCAGGACGTCACGCCCGTCGAGGCGGACGGCACGTTCCCAGGTGAGGTGGTTGAGGCCGATGTGGTCGAGCTCGATGCGCTGCGGCTCGACGTCGAGCCAGGCGGCGAACTGGCGCTGGAAGCCGATTGCGACGTTGCAGAGCCCGATGGCCGGGTGGCCCTCGTCCAGCAGGGCCTGGGTCACGATCCCCACCGGGTTGGTGAAATCAACGATCCACGCGGCGGGATCTGCCCAGCGGGCGACCTGCTCGGCCACCTCCAGCACGACGGGTACCGTGCGTAGCGCCTTGGCGAAGCCCCCGGGGCCCGTCGTCTCCTGGCCGACGCAACCGAACCGCAGCGGCAGCGTCTCGTCGCCGAGCCTGGCCTTCTGGCCTCCCACCCGCAACTGCACGACCACGAAGTGGGCTCCGTCGAGGGCGCGGTGGGGATCGGTCGTCCACGTGACGGCACCGTCGGGCCACCCGGCTCGTCGCGCCATGCGTTGGGCCAGCCCGGCCACGATCTCGAGACGCTCGGCGTCGATGTCCAGCAGCGCCAACTCGTCGACGGCCACCCGGTCGGCGCGGGCGACGAAGCCGTCGACAAGCTCGGGCGTGTACGAGCTGCCACCGCCCACGACCACAATCTTCACAGCCACGGGGCGAGATCCTATGCTGCGGGAGATGCGAGAGTTAGGAAACTCTCTTATCGAATTGGACGGGACGAGGTCGCGGGCGTGGACCTGAGGCGCCCGGCCCTGCTCGCCCTGGACGGTGGGGGGTCCAAGGTGGACGCCGCCCTGCTGAGCGTTGAGGGACGGGTCCTCGGCGCGGCGCGCTGGGAGGCCGGCGTGGCCCAGGGCGCGGCAGTCCGAGGGCACGGCGAGGAGATCGGCCTGGGCCCCGCCGTCGAAGCGGCGTGTGCCGATGCGGGACTGGACCCGGATGTGCGTCCGATCGCCGACTTGGGCATGTACTGCCTCGCCGGAGCGGACCTACCGGCCGACTACCGGCGCATCGAGCAGGGACTCGTGGGCCAGCGCTGGTCGGCGGAGACGGTTCTGCGCAACGACACGTTCGCCGTGCTGCGGGCCGGCAGCGAGCGCAACTGGGGCGTCGCGGTCGTGTGCGGGTCGGGGATCAACTGCGCCGCCGTTGGTCCCGACGGCCGGACCTTTCGCTTCCCCGCGATCGGGCACATCTCGGGGGACTGGGGCGGAGGTCATGACATCGGCTTGGCGGCCCTGTGGCACGCGGTGCGGGCCGAGGACGGTCGGGGCGAGCCGACCGCTCTCGCCAAGCTGGTTCCGGAGCACTTCGGCCTGGGACGACCGAGCCAGCTGATGGAGGCGTTCTACTTCGGTCGCATTGAGGAGGCGCGGCTGATCGAGCTCCCGCCGGTCGTGTTCACCGCCGCGATGCAGGGGGACCGGGTTTCCGGATGGATCGTCGAGCGGCAGGCGGACGAGGTCTCCACCATGGTGGTGACCGCCCTACAGCGGCTGGGAATGGTCGACCATGAAGGTTTCGACGTCGTCCTGGGGGGCGGCATCTTCCGCAACGGGTACGCGGGATTCTTCGACCGGATCGAGCGGCGCATCAGGGGCGTGGCCAAGGATTTCCGCATCCGCGTGGTCACCGATCCGCCGGTGGTCGGTGCCGCCCTCCTCGGCCTCGACCGGCTCGACGCCCCGGCGCAGGCGGCCTCGAACGCCCGTGCCGCGCTGACGCACGCCCGCCTCGAGCGGCAGGATGCCGGGGAGGGCGACACAGCCGGCGACTCCAGGGGGGGTGATCCATGGCACGGATAGTGCTCGACCGGGTCAGCAAGGTGTTCGGATCCGACGTCGTCGCCGTCGACGACGTCTCGCTGGAGATCGCACAGGGCGAGTTCGTGGTGCTGGTAGGTCCCTCGGGTTGTGGCAAGTCGACGATCCTGCGACTCATCGCCGGCCTCGAGGACGTGACCGCGGGCGAGATCTATGTCGGTGACGAGCTGGTCACGGACTCGCGGCCGAAGGAACGGGACGTGGCCATGGTGTTCCAGAACTACGCCCTCTACCCCCACATGACCGTCGAGCAGAACATCGGCTTCGGGCTCCGGTTGCACCGCACGCCCAAGCCCGAGATGCAGGCGCGCGTCCATGAGGTCGCCGGGGTCCTGGGCCTGACCAAGCTGCTGCACCGCAAGCCCTACGAGCTGTCGGGAGGCCAGCGGCAGCGCGTGGCGATGGGCCGGGCCATGGTGCGCGAGCCCAAGGCGTTCCTGATGGACGAGCCGCTCTCCAACCTCGACGCCAAGCTGCGCGTTCAGATGCGGGCCGAGCTCGCCCGGCTCCACGAGCGGCTGGGCACGACGACCGTCTACGTCACCCACGACCAGGTCGAGGCGATGACCCTCGGTCACCGGGTCGCGGTTCTCAAAGATGGGGCGTTGCAGCAGCTGGACACCCCGCAGCGGCTCTTCCGCGAGCCCGCCAACCTGTTCGTGGCGGCCTTCATGGGCTCGCCGCCCATGAACCTGGTCGAGGCCAAGGTCGCCGGGAGCCACCTCGAGTTCGCACAGTACGAGCTGCCGGTCGTCCCGGCGGTTGACCTGTCCGCCTACGACGGCGCCACCGTGATCCTGGGGATCCGCCCGTCGGATTTCCAGGACAGCGCCGTGTGGCAGCTTCCGGATCATCCGACGCTGGATGTGACCGTCGACGTCGTGGAGGACCTGGGAACCGAGGTGAACCTGCTGTTCATGGTGGACGCCCCGCCCGTGGAAACCGAGCAGACGATTGCCGCCGCGGCCGATGACCGCACTGGCGACAGGTCGCTGCCGCTGTGGAGCGATGACGGCGGGTCGGCGTTCTGCGCCCGGGTCGACGCCCGGACGACCGCGCGGGCCGGCCGGGAGGCGCGGCTGTGCGTCGATCCCAAGCGGTTCCACTTCTTCGATCCCCACAGCGGCAGGCGCATCGCGGCGGCCCCGTCATAGCGGCGCTGCGCCATGCCCCTACGCGAGGCGACCGGCCTCGTTACGAGTGAGGATTCCGCGTCGCCCGTGGTGGCCGAGCCGGGGGCGGGATCGGGGCGCATCGCTACCATCGCCCGGTGGATCGCGAGCGCTTCCCCGGGTTGCACGACGACTGGGTCCGGCTCGATGGCCCCGCCGGCACCCAGGCGCTCGACGACGTCATCGAGGCGACGGCCGCCTGGTGGCGGTCGGGCGACCCCGCCAACGCCCACGGTCCGTTCCCGCAGGCACGGGCCACCGATGCGCTCGTGACGTCGACCCGCCAGGCGTGCGCCGAGCTCCTCGGCGGCCAGCCGGAGGGGATCGTCTTCGGCGAGTCGATGACGTCGCTCACGATGCGCTTCGCGGCGGCGGTCGGGCGAACCCTCGATCCCGGTGACGAGGTAGTCGTCACCCGGCTCGACCACGACGGCAACGTCCGGCCGTGGGTGGTGGCGGCCGAGCGGGCCGGCGCCACCGTGCGCTTCGCGGAGCCCGACCGGGACACGCTCGTGCTCGGGCCCGAGCACGTCGCCGCCGCCCTCTCCGCCACCACCCGGTGGATCGCGTTCACCGCCACGTCGAACGTCATCGGCACCGCCCCCGACGTCGCCGCCATCTGCCGCCTCGCCCGGGACGCCGGCGCCCGCACGTACATCGATGCGGTCGCCGCCACCCCCCACCGGCGGATCGACCGGCGAGGCTGGGGCGCCGACGCCGTCGTCTGCTCGGCGTACAAGTGGTACGGCCCCCACGTCGGGGTGCTGAGCGCCGACCCGTCCCTCCTGGCGGACCTGCAGCCCGACAAGCTCATTCCTTCCCCCGACACCGTGCCCGAACGCTGGGAGCTCGGCACCCTCCCGTTCGAGCAGCTCGCGGGGGTGCGCGCCGCCGCCCGGTTCATGCTCGATCGAGTCGTTCCGCTCGGGTGGGAGGACGAGCAGGCCCTCGGCGACAAGCTCGACGCCGGTCTGCGGGCGATCGACGGGGTCGCCGTCCTCGGTGAGCGCCGGCGGGGCGACGCCCCCACGCGGTGGTTCACGGTGACCGGCGTCGAGCCCGAGAGGATCGCCGAGCGGCTGGCGGAGCAGCGGATCGCCGTGTGGGCGGGCACGAACTACGCCTGGGAGATCGCCCACTGGCTCGGGCTGGGCGACGCCGGGGCCGTGAGGGCCGGGCTGGTCCACTACAACAACGCCGTGGACGTCGACCGCTTCCTCGATGCCCTCGTTCGCATCCGGGCCACCGACCGGACGTAGACCGCGCCGCGACTCGGAGACCGATGCGCGTCGGCGTGCAGCTACCCGAGGTCGAGCGACACGTGTCCTGGCCCGAGCACCTGGCCATGGCGCGTGCCGCCGAGGAGGTCGGGTTCGACTCGGTCTGGATCGGGGACCATCACCTGTACCGGGGCGATGGCCGCGAGGAGCGTGGGCCGTGGGACGCCTGGAGCCTTCTCGCCGCGATCGCGGCTACCACGGAGAGCGTCACGCTCGGTCCCCTGGTCGCATGCACTGCGTTTGCCCCGGCGGGCCTGCTCGCGAGGAAGGCGGCGGCGGTCCAGGAGATCAGCGGCGGACGACTCGTGCTCGGGCTGGGCGCCGGTTGGAACGAGACCGAATTCCGGGCCTTCGGCATTCCCTTCGACCACCGCGCGTCACGCTTCGGCGAGTCGTTCGAGATCATCAGGCGCCTGCTCGTCGGCGAGCGGGTGACCTTCGAGGGCCGCTTCGAGCAGGTGCACGACGCGGTCCTGTTGCCCAGGCCCGTCCCCGCTCCTCCGCTGATGATCGGCTCGATCGGCGCGCGCGTGCTACGGCTGGCGTTGGCGCACGCCGAGGCGTGGAACGTCTGGTACGACTGGTACGGCAACACCCCCGAGGGGTTCGCCAGGGAGAACACCCGGGTCAGCCAGTTCGTTCGCGACGCCGGTCGCCAGCCGTCGGACGTCCTGCGCACCGCCACGGTGTTCGTGACGTTGGCCGGCGGCGGCCGAGACCGACCCCACGCCCTGGAGACACGCCCGCTGACCGGGTCGCCGGAGGCGATCGCCGCCGGGCTCCGGGATCTCGCCGCCGCGGGAGTCGACGAGGCCATCGTCGTCCTCAGCCCGATCACCGAGCGCTCGATCCGAGCGCTGGGCGAGGTCCTCGCCGCACTCGACGGGTGATGGCGGGCCCCGGCCGGCGGCGGCCGCGCCGACCAACGGGTTTTGTTCGCGGAAATGGTCGTCCCAGCGGCCACTCCCGCGAACAAAAAACATCTGCTCGTCGTTGCCTGCCGGGGTGCCCGTCAGGCGACCCGCTGGAGCAGCGTGCCGGTGCCGAGCCCACCGCCGCAGCACATGGTGACGAGCGCGTGCTCGCCCTCGCTGCGCTCGAGCTCGTGGAGCGCCTTGGTCACGAGGATGCAGCCGGTGCCGCCGAGCGGGTGGCCGAGGGCGATGGCGCCGCCGTTCGGGTTCACCCTGTCCATGTCCGCGCCGCAGGCCTTGGCCCAGGCCAGCACCACGGAGGCGAACGCCTCGTTGATCTCGACCACGTCGATGTCGTCGAGGGCCAGGCCCGCACGGTCGAGCAGGCGCTCGGTGGCGGGGATTGGTCCTTCGAGCATCAGCACCGGGTCGCAGCCGACGAGGCACGTCTGCGTGACCCGCGCCCGGGCCCGCAGTCCCAGCTCGTCGGCCTTGTCCCTGGCCATGATCAGCACGGCCGCCGCTCCGTCCGCGATCTGGGAGCTGGTCCCCGCCGTGTGGATCCCGTCGTCGCGGGCCACCGGCTTGAGGGCGGCGAGGGCCTCGAGGCTGGTCTCGCGCGGCACCTCGTCGACCGCGAACGTGACGGTCTCGTCCAGCCGCCGGCCATCGTCGTCCACCGGCACGGCCTCGATCGGGAGGATCTGCGTCTCGAACCGGCCCTCGTCGAGCGCCCGGCGGGCCCGGAGCTGCGACTCGAGCCCGAGCCCGTCGGCGTCCGGGCGGGTGATCCCGTACTTGGTGGCGATGCGCTCGGCGCCCTCGAACTGCGACGTGAACTCGTAGTGGGCGGCGTAGGTGCGGTTCACCGGCTTGCCGTGGCCGGCGGCGGCACCGTCTATGGCGTTGGCGCCGAGGGGGACGGTGCTCATGTTCTCGATCCCGCAGGCCAGCGCGATGTCCTCGGCCCCGGAGCCGACGAGCCCCACGGCCAGGTTGAAGGCCTGTTGGGAGGATCCGCAGGCGCTGTCGACGGTCGTGCACGCGACCGTTTGGGGCAGGCCGGCCGCCAGCCAGGCGTTGCGGACGACGTTGCCGGACTGGGCCCCGACCTGGTCGATGCAGCCACCCAGGACCTGGCCGACGCTCGCCGGATCCAGGCCGGCGCGATCGAGGACGGCCGATTGCACCGGCCCCAACATGTCGAGGGGATGGGTATGGGCCAGCGTGCCGTTCCTGCGGCCGACCGCGGTCCGGACGGCCTCGACGATCACGACCTCGCGCATCGCGTGCTCTCCTCCTCCGGGTTCAGTGACGGAAGCCTTCCCCGGCATCGGTGCGGGGGAGCGGTGCGGGAAGCTGTTCGAAGTACTCGACGTGGCGGCGGAGGTCGGCGATGAGCATGTCGGCGAGGTCACGGGAGACGCCGTTGCGGATCACGATCCGCAACGCGGCAAGGTCCTGCCTGTTCTCGGGAAAGGTGTAGGCGGGCACCAGCCAGCCGCGGTCACGCAGACGCTCGGAGACGTCGAACACCGTGTACGGGCGGTCGTCGCCCTCGAGCGCGAACGCGAAGACCGGGAGCTCGCTGCCGTCGGTGAGCAAGCGGAAGGGACCCAGCTTGGCGACCGCGTCGGCGGTGTAGCGGGCCACGTCGCGTGCGGCCTGCTGCACCCGGCGGTAGCCGTCGAAGCCCAGGCGCAGGAAGTTGTAGTACTGGGCGGCGACCTGGTTGCCGGGCCGCGAGAAGTTCAGCGCGAACGTCGGCATGTCACCGCCCAGGTAGTTGACCTTGAACACGAGGTCATCGGGCAGGGCGTCGGGGTCGCGCCAGATGACCCAGCCGACGCCCGGGTACACGAGCCCGTACTTGTGCCCCGATGCGTTGATCGACTGCACCCGGGGCAGGCGGAAATCCCATTCCAGGTCGGGGTCGATGAACGGGGCGACGAAGGCGCCCGAAGCCCCGTCGACGTGGACGGGCACGTCGAGGCCGTTGTCGGCCTCGAACCGGTCGAGCGCCGCACAGATGTCTGCCACCGGCTCGTACGACCCGTCGAACGTCGAGCCCAGAACCGCAACCACCCCGATCGTGTTCTCGTCGCAGTGTTCGATCGCAGGCCCTGCGGTCAGGTGATAGCGATCGCCCTCCATGGGCACCAGCCGGGCCTCGACGTCCCAGTAGCGACAGAACTTCTCCCAGCAGACCTGCACGTTGGCCCCCATGACCATGTTGGGCCGATCGGTGGGCTTGCCGGCCGCCCGCTGGCGTCCGCGCCAGCGCCACTTCAGCGCCATGCCGGCGAGCATCGCGGCCTCGCTCGACCCGGTTGTCGACGTGCCCGTGGCCTCGTCTTCGTCGGGCGAGTTCCACAGCCGGCTCAGCATGTTGACGCAGCGCTGCTCGACCTCTGCGGTGCGCGGGTACTCGTCCTTGTCGATCATGTTCTTGTCGAACGTCTCGGCCATCAGCACCCTGGCCTGCGGCTCCATCCACGTGGTCACGAACGTCGCCAGGTTCAGCCGTGCGTTGCCGTCGAGCATCAGCTCGTCGTGCACGATCTGGAACGCGGTCTCGGGAAGCATCTCAATGTCCGGAATGCGGTGGCGCCGGGGGCGGTCCACCTCCCCAGCCCGCGTGTAGATGGGGTTCACGGACAACGGGGCCGAGTCCTCGGCGCGCTTACGGTGTAGTGCCATGGGTTCCCTTCCGCTGGGGCCGCCCACGACGTTACGGAACGTCCCGGCCCGGCACCTCCCCCCAGGTGGATGAATTCCCGACCTCCGTGGCGCCGCGCCCGGTTGCGTAACATCGCCGGCGTGATTGGCGGGGTCCACCGCTAGCCATGCGCGCCCGGCTCTCCCGTGCGGTCCTTGCGATCGCCCGGCTAGCGCGGCTCTTCGCCGTCACCATTCTCGTCACACCCGTGCTGCTGGTCCGCAACCTGTTCGGGCCGACCGCCGGTCCGCGGGTGCTGCGCTGGTACTTCGAGACCTGCGGTGGCGGCTACGTCAAGGTCGGTCAGCTGCTGGCCACCCGCTACGACCTCCTGCGGTCGGAGTACACCGAGGAGCTCGGCGAGCTGCTCGACTCGCTGCGCCCGGTCCCCACGGCGAAGATCACCGAGGAGATCGAGCGCGGGTTGGGTCGACCGGTGCACGACGCGTTCGCTTCGTTCGAGGGCCAGCCGATCGCCACGGCCTCGCTGGCGCAGGTGCACGGCGCCGTGCTCGCCGACGGCGACGAGGTGGTCGTGAAGGTGCTGAAACCGGGGATCGGCGAGCGGGTCCGCATCGACCTGCGGTTCCTGCGGCTGAGCGCCCGGGTGCTCGACCTGCTACCCGTGTTGCGTGGCCTGGACGTCAGCGGCCTGATCGACGACCTGTCCCGCACCGTCATCGACGAGCTCGACCTGGGCCGAGAGGCGATGTACACCGGCTACCTCCACGAGCAGATGGCGGCGGACCCCATCGCCCACTACACCCCACGCGTCCATCGCAGCCTTTCCAGCCGCAACGTGCTCACTTTGGAGCGCATCCGCGGTGTGACCGTGCGAGAGATGCTCACCGCCACCACCAACGGCAACAGCGGCATGCTCGAGGCGTGGGCGGCGCGCGGGATCACGCCCGAGCGCACGGCGGTGATCCTGTTGCGGTCCGTTCTCGAGCAGACGATGCGTTACCGGTCGTTCAACGCCGATCCGCACCCCTCGAACCTCATCGTCAGCGACGGCGGCACGCTCAATTGGGTCGACTTCGGTGCGGTCGGCTGGCTCGACGAGCGTCAGTGGGAGCTGCAGCTGCGGCTAAGGGAAGCGGTCGCCCACGAGCAGATCCACACCGCGTACCTCGCCCTGCTCGAGGGCATGGAGCCGCTGCCCTACCGGAACCTCAGCCGGTTCGAGCAGGAGATCAAGCGGATCATGAGCGACTATCTGGTGGCGTCACGCGACCCCGGCGCGCCGCTCAGCCAGAAGAGCACCGGCGCGTTCCTGCTCAAGACGTTGGCGACCCTGCGGCGCAACCGGCTGCCGATGACGTCGAGCACCGTCCAGCTCTACCGCACGATCGTCGTCGCCGACATCGTGATGCTCGGCCTCTACCCGTCCATCGACTGGAGGGGTCACCTCCGTCGGTTCCTGCGCGACCTCTCCATCGACCTGGTTCAGCAGGCGGCGTACGAGCCGCTGACGTCCCCGTACACGGGCTTCCGGTTGGCTCGTGCGCCGGCCGCGGCAGCGGACACCATGGAATGGCTGGTGCGGCGGCTGCCGGACATCGGCCGCCAGACGTTGCGCACGCTCTCTGCCGGCGAACGTCTCATCCCCCACGCCCTCCGGCTGTTGCGCCGGGCTTCGGTGCTGGCGGTCATCGGGGCCCTCGGGCTGGCCGTCATAAAGCCCGACGTCTCCTCGGAGAGCGCGCTCGGTCGGTTCGTGCTGCGCATCGCGGACAACCCGTGGCCTACGGTCAGCCTCGGGGTGCTCGCCGCCCTCATCCTGAGCTCGTTCATCCGGCGGATCGAGGCGTGACGCGGTGCCCCGGATGCCGGGGTCGCTACGACTTCCGGCTGCGTCCTGCTGAGTCGCGCGGCTCGGCGGATGCCGGCGTGGCTTCGACCGATCGGAGCCGCTGCGCGACCAGGTTGGCCAGGCGTTCGTAGTCGATCTCGTCGTTGGCGACGGTGCGCGAGCGCACGCTGAATCCGTCGGACATCTGGCGGACCATCGTCGCGAGCTCGTCGAGAAGCCGCGCATTGGCCCGGATGACGCCGGCGACCGAACGGCCCATCAGGTCGGGGAATCGATTCGTTCCCTCCAGCTCGTGCGAGAAGGCTTGCGATGCCTCGGTGAAGCCGTCAACCACACCGCGCGTGAGCCGCGTCGACATGTCCTCGTCCAGGTGCGCAGTGTGCGTTTCGATCAGCTCGTCCTCGGGCGCAGTGCCGGTCGACATGCTCGAACCCCCCATCGCGGGTTGGGACCAGGTTTGAGTCAAGAAGCGACCCGGCGTCTGCACATCGCCCACACCGGGTGATTCCGAACGATGACAGGCACCACGATAGAGCCCAGTCGAACGCTCGGCGCCTTCATCCGGTTCGGGTGATGTCAGCACCCATCTCGTGCGACACCATCCCCCCGATCACTGGCCCAAGGAGGCGTAGGTGGAACGTGTGCGTATTCGCAGCGGTTGGGTGACGTTCGCGGCGATCGTCGCCGGCGTGGTCGGCTTCTTCAACATCCTGAGCGGCATCGCCGCCATCGCCGAGGACGACCAGACCGAGGCGCTGCACGAGGTGCTGTTCGGCGTCAACATCACAGCGTGGGGATGGTTCTGGCTCATCATCGGCGTCCTGCAGGTCGTGACGGCCTGGCTGATCTACCAGCGGTCGCAGCTTGGTCAGACGCTCGGGCTCATCTGGTCGTTCGTGATCGCGTCGCTCTCGGTGTTCATGATCTTCGTGGCCCCGATCTGGGCGCTCATCGTCATGGCACTCAGCGTGACGGTCATCTGGGCCCTGACCGCGTTTCCCGAGGACTTCGGCGAGACCTGACCGAGACCTGACGTAGGGCAACTCGCTCGTCGCAGGTGCCGGCGGGCGGCGCCCGTCATTCCGGGCGCGGCCCGAATCGTCCACTGTGGGCGATGCGCCCTCGGCTCGGATCGTGCTGACTGACGGTGCGCTCCCGAGCCTGCGGAGGTCGGCCATGAGGGCGGAGCACGAAGACCTCCTGCGGAGGCTGGCCCTCAACGAGGAGGACGTCTTGGCGTCGCTGCTCGGTCCCGGTGTTGCCGATGCCGAGCCGGGCGGGCTGGACGCCAAGACGGCTGCGCTGGTCCGGCTGGCCGGGCTCGTCGCGCTCGAGCCGGCCCCGGCCACCTTCCAATGGAGCGTCACCAACGCACTGGCGGCCGGTGCCAGCGACGGCGAGGTGGTCGCGACCCTGCTGGCCCTGGCGCCCATCGTCGGCACCGTGCGGGTGAGCTCGGCGGCCCCCGAGGTCGCACTGGCTATCGGCTGCGACATCGACATGCCCGCGACGGGTTAACGCAAGGTGACCGTCACCTGAACGCGCTACGTAGCGCCAACACCGCCCATTGAAGCTGTGCCGGCGGCCACTTAGTGTGCCGGTAGTGGGCGTTGTCGAGTCCCCCTGCACACCGGCCGCGCGGCCAGACGCGGCCGCGCGGTTGGACGCTGGCGGATGGTTCGGGCCCTCGTTCCTGTTGGAGGAGTCGAAGCTCCGCCCCCCGTCTTCGCGACCCGGCTTGGTACGCCGCACCGCTCTGCTGGATCGGCTGCGCGCCTCGACCGACGTGCCCGTTGTCTCGGTCACGGCCCCGCCCGGCTACGGCAAGTCGACGCTGTTGAGCCAGTGGGCCGAGGACACGCCGCAGGGCGTGGCGTGGGTCTCGATGGAGGGCGAGGACAACGACCCCGCGGTCCTGCTGGCGTACATCGCCGCGGCACTGGACCGGGTCCATCCGATCGACGTCGATGTGCTCCGCACCCGGGCGCCGCCCGGCACGTCACCGGCGGCGACGGTCGCTCGGCGCGTGGCCGCCACCCTGTCGGGCATGGTCGACCCCGTCGCACTGGTCATCGACCAGACGGACCTCCTCCACAACCGCGAGTGCCGTGATGCCGTCGCCGAGCTCGCGGTCCACGTGCCCCCAGGCGTGCAGCTGGTGGTCGCGTCCCGGGGCGTGCCGCCGGTCCCGCTGGCGAGCCTCCGCTCCCGCGGCGCGGTCGTGGAGATCGGCGCCGACGATCTGGCCATGGACGTGCGGGAGGCGCGCCTGCTGCTCGAGGGTGCCGGCGTCGAGCTGGCGGAGGCCGACGTTGCCGAGCTGGTGCGGAACACCGAGGGGTGGCCGGTCGGCCTGTACCTCGCCGCCCTCGCCCTCAAGACCGACTGCCTGAGCCGGACGACGGCGTTCGCCTTCAATGGCGATGACCGCCTGATGGCCGACTACCTGCGGACCGAGCTGCTGTCTCGACTCCCGGGCGACCGGGTGTCGTTCCTGACGCGCACCTCGGTGCTCGACCGCATGTGCGGCCCCTTGTGCGACGCGGTCGCGGGCGGAACGCGCTCGGGCCGGGTCCTGGAAGCGCTGGAGGGTTCAAACCTCTTGGTGGTGCCGCTCGATCGCCGGCGCGAGTGGTACCGCTACCACCGGCTGTTCAAACAGCTGCTTCGGGCCGAACTGGTCCGGCGCGAGCCAGAGGTCGTGGTTCAACTCCACTCCCGGGCGGCGGTGTGGTTCGAGGCAAACGGCCTGCCGGAGGTGGCCATCACCCATGCCCAGGCCGCCGGCGATGCGGACCGGGTCGCTCATCTGGTCACCGCCTGCGCGCGGGCCGCTTACGGCGGTGGCCGGCTCGCGACGGTCAGTCGGTGGCTCCAGTGGTTCGACGACCACCGGTTGATCAATCGCTATCCATCGGTGGCGGTCGTGGGCGCCGCGTTGCGGGCGGTCATGGGGCAGCCGGCGGCGGCCGAGCGTTGGGCGGCAGCTGCCGAACGGGCGTCGGCCGAGTCAACGCTCGCCGATGGCAGCACGATGGAGAGCTGGCGGGCCCAGCTGCGCGCCTACCTGTGTCGCAGGGGCATGCGCCAGATGCGACGAGACGCCGAGATCGCACTCGAGGGCATGGCCCCCGGGAGCGAGTGGCGCGCATCGGCACTGGCGCTGCTGGGGCTCTCGTGGCTGCTCGACGGCGAGCCCGAACGTGCCGATCCGATCCTGGCGCAGGCCGTCGAGGTCGGGCTGGACACCGGGGCTGCCCCGACCGCCGCAGCTGCGTTCGCGGAGCGCGCCATCGTGGCGATCCGGCGCGGCGACTGGGATGACGCCGACACCCTCGCGGACCATGGCCTCGCCATCCTCCGGGATGGGCACCTCGACGACTACGGGCCGGGCGCGATCGTCCATGCCCTGGTGGCGCGGACGGCGGCACACCGTGGCGACGTACCCCGGGCCCGTGAGAGCCTCGGTCACGCCGCCCGCCTCCGGCCGCAGCTCACCTACGCGATGCCGACGCTCGCGGTCCACGCGCTGCTGGAGATCGGGCGCGCCTACCTGGCCCTCGCCGACGCGGCCGGCGCCAGAGCGGTTCTACGTGAAGCCGGCGCCATCCTGCGGATCCGTCCCGATCTCGGAACGCTTCCGCGGGAAGCCGAGGAGCTGCGATCGATGCTGGACGCGCTCCCGGTCGGTTCCGTGGGGGCGTCGTCGCTCACGACCGCGGAGCTGCGCCTGGTTCCGCTCCTGTCGACGCACCTGTCGTTCCGCGAGATCGGGGAGCGCCTGCACGTCTCGCGGCACACGGTGAAGACGCAGGCCATCTCCGTCTACCGCAAGCTCGGCGTCTCGTCGCGTAGCGAGGCTATCGACCGCGTGCAGGCGATCGGCCTCCTGCCACGCTGACGCCAAACTGGTGCCAGGTCGTTTCACCCCGTCGGAGCGATGCGATCGACCCGTCCGTGCGGTCCGATGGAGGCGTGACCGGGGAGGCACACGGCTTGGACGAGAAGACCGCCGCCCTCGCCTGCCTCGGCGCACTGGTGGCGCTCCGTGCCCCAGTGACCTCGTGCCGGCGATGCGTGGATCGCGCCTTGGCCGCGGGAGCGACCGTCGACGACGTGGTCGACACCTTGAAGGTCGTCGCCCCCATGGTCGGGCTCGTCAACGTTGTCTCCGCGGCGCCCCCGCTGGCGCTTGCACTCGGCTACGACATCGACGCCGCGCTGGAGACGCTGGACGCCCCCGGAGCTGACGGCGTCCGAGGTTGATGTTGTCGGCGACGGCGAAGGTGGGGTAGTTGGCCGGCCGCCTCAATCATCGGGGCGGGGGTCAGCGCCGGGCGATGAAGCTTGCCAGCCCCTTGGCCGCCAGGCCGTAACCACCTTGGCCACGGCCGTGACCAGGAACAACTGGCCGACGAGGGCCTCCATGACGGCCAGGCTCTGGCCGGGGTTGTGAGCGGGGACCAGGTTGCCGTAGCCGGTCGTGGTGAGCGTGATGAAGCTGAAGAACAGGTCCTGGCTCATCGTCCCCTCGCCGTCGGCTCCGAAGAACGGGCCGCCCTGCGCGGAACCCACGAACCGGTACGTGAAGGCGAAGGCCATGCCGATCAAGAGGTAGGCGGCCAGTGCGCCCAGCATCGTCTCCTGGTCGACCTGCGGGCGGTACCCGATGTGACGCACGATCGCGACCGGTGCCACGACGTACAGGGCGCTGGAGGCGCTGAACAGGAACGACCGGAGGACGTCGTGTTCGGAGAACAGGTTCACGACCGCCCCCGCGGCCGCCACCACGAAGAGCGCGTTCGCCAAGGCGAGAACCCCTCGTCGGGCCCGGGAGGTGTGCAGGGACAGCCGGACCGTGGCGATCTGGACGAGCAATACGACCGATGCGGCCCACTGCGCCGTCAGCGTCACCGCCAGGACGTAGGTCGCGACGATCATCAGCAGGACCAACCCGTAGCTGTTGGTCGAGCGGAACGAGCGCAGCAGGCGGCGGACAGCGCGGGCCTCCCGTTCCCTTGCCATGGCGTCGTCCGTCAACTTGGGTACCTGACCTCGCTCGATGTGTGGGCTAGGCGTGCCCAGAGGTCAGGGAATGCGGCCCCGGCGCCCGCGTCGACACGCCGAGAGCGTACCGGCCCGACGCGCCCCGCCAGAGGGACCGATCCATCGATCGCGGCCGGGGTGATCCGTGTCCCGCCGGGCCGGTGCGAGGCCGCTGCCTACGGTTCATCCCGTCGGGGCGATGCGGCCGGCGGGTCCGCGGGGTTCCATCAACTCGTTCTTGAACGCATGACGGACGGCGCGATGGCTTGTGCGGGGCGAGGCGACCGGGACGGCAACGTCGACCGGCCCGGCCCTGTCGGGTCCGGTCCTGACGAGGACGACGCCGCGGTCGGCGGGCTCGGCGCGTCGACGGCTGCCGGCTGCGTCCGGACCGGTTCGGCGGGGTGAGCGGGCCCGACGACGTCGCCCCCGAGCCGCCCGGGGCCGGAGATGGGGATGCAGCACCCGCCCTGGTGGCCCACGAGTCCCGCGTGCCCGTCCTCGCCGCCCTGCTCGTGGCGATGGCCCTCCCTTTCCTGATGCCGGCGAACTACAGCCCGGGGGTGCGATGGCTCCTGCCGCTCGTGGAGGGTGCCCTCCTCGTCGCCGCCGTGTCGGTCGACCCGGGTGGGATCGACCGGCGTTCGCGGCACCTTCGACGGCTGCGCCGCGCCATGGTCGTGATCATCGCCTTTGGAGCTGCGTGGGCCACGAGCTGGCTGGTGGTCGACCTCGTGCGGGGCGAGAACGTCACCGACAGCGCCGGCGACCTCCTCGCCGCCGGGTTCCTCGTCTGGATCTACCTCGTGATCGCGTTCGGGTTCGTGTACTGGGAGTTCGACGGCGGGGGGCCCGGCCGTCGAGCGCGGCGAACGCCGCCCTACCCCGAGCTGGCATTCCCCCAGCACCTCAACCCCGACGTCGCCCCGCCCGGCTGGCGGCCGGTCTTCGTCGATTACCTCTACCTGGGCTTCACCAACGCCATCGCGTTCAGCCCGACCGACGTGATGCCGCTCGCCCACTGGGCCAAGCTCACAATGGCGCTGGAGTCGGGCGCCTCCCTCGTCATCCTCGGCCTCGTGATCGCCCGAGCGGTCAACATCCTGGCCTAGGCCGAAGCCCGCCCTGGCTTTCACCCGGTCCGGGCGATGCGCGCCTGGGTCGGTGCGCGGCACGGTGCCAACATGAACGCGGGCTCGGACTCCGTGGGTGATGCCACGCCCACCGACGACGAGCTCGCGCGCCTCGTGGAGGAGCAGAACCGCCTCCAGGCGGAGGTCGAGGGCCTCCGTGCCGAGCTCGCCACAGCCCCGCGGCGGCGGGGGGGCCGCACGCGGCGCATCCTGGCCGTGGCGCTGGTGGTTATCACCTCGATCGTGTTCACGGTCGGGGTGACGGCCGTCTGGGCGCGGCGCAACGCCCTGAACACCGATCGCTACGTGCAGACGATCGGGCCGGTCGCCCAGGACGTGCGGGTGCAGCGCGCGCTGGGGCGGTACCTCACGACCCAGGTCATGAGCGCGATCGACCCCGAAGAGCTCTTCAAGGATGCCCTGCCGGAACGTGCCCAGGTCCTTGCCGGGCCTCTGACCGGTGCGTTGCGGGGGTTCGTCAACGACCGGGTCAACGCATTCCTGGCAACCGACAACTTCAGCCGCCTGTGGGTGGAGGTCAACGAGCGGGCCCACTCCCGGGTCGTCGACGTGCTCGAGGGCGATCTCCCGCCCAGCCTGGAGGTACAGGGCAACGACGTCGTGCTCAACGTCGTGCCCATCCTGAACCAGGTGCTCGCCCGGATCGGCGAGGCGTCACCGGAGATATTCGGTCGGACGGTAGACCTCCCCACCGTCAGCGTGGACGAGATCCCCGCCGAGGCAGTCCAGAAGATCGAGCGCGCGCTGGGGCGGCCCCTACCGGACAACTTCGGTCAGTTCACGGTGTTCGACGCCAGCAAGCTCCAGCAGGTGCAGGACACGGTGACCCTGTTCAACAAGCTCGTGGTGGCGGCGGTGATCCTGGCGATCGTGCTGTTCGCTCTGACCCTGTGGGTGTCGCCGCGCCGTCGGCGCACGCTGCTCCAACTGATGGTGGGGATCGCCCTTGGCATCGTCATCATCCGCCGGCTGGGGCTGCGGTTGGAGGATGACGTCGTCGAGCTCGTCAAGCCGGAGAACCGCGATGCGGTCCAGGTCGTCGTGGGGGCGTTCGTCTCGAGCCTGCTGGACGCCACCGCCTGGATCCTGGGCATCGTCGCCGTGGTCGCGGTGGTCGCCCTCCTGACCGGGCCCTACGGCTGGGCCAGGGCGCTACGCCGCGGGACCGTGTCCGGGGCCCACGCAGTGGCGGGCGCCGCGCGTTCCGCGATCAACCGGCAGCCCGACGATCCCGTCGTCGCGTGGGTGGGCGCACATCGGGAGCTCCTGCAGGCGGGCGGGATCGTCGTCGGCATCCTGGCGCTGCTCGTCCTCGACCTGTCGTGGATCGGCCTCTTCGTGCTCGTGGCGCTCGTGATCGCGTACGAGCTCGTGGTGCAGCGCCTCGCCGACATCGGGGCCGGCGGGGTACCCCCGGAGGAAGGCCCGGCGGTGCCTTCGGGAGGGGGCCCCGTCATCGAGCCCCAGTGAGCCCGCGCGACTCGCGTCACGACGCGAGCGTGGAGGCGCCGGTGGCTTGCTGGGAGTCCACGCTTTCCTCGGGAAGCAGGCTCCGCTGGTCGAGCACGTAGAGCAGGACGAGCGACGGCACGATGACGACCGCCGCGACGCCGAAGACCACGAGCACTGCTGCCAGCGTGGCTGATGGAGCCGCAGCCGCCGACACCTTCAGGCTCGTGGGCAGGATGTACGGCCACTGCGCCACTCCCCAGGCCCAGATGATGCTCGCCACTGCCCCGGCGGCGAGCACGCGCGCACCGCGCTGCGACTGCCGCAGGAGCAGCACGAGCGAGCCGATACCACAAAGCGCCGAGAGCACGACGAGCGGGAGCGCACGCGCCGTCATCCCGTCGAAGACGTAGCGCGAGTCGGTCCGGAGCACGAATATGCCGACGAACGCCACAATGCCGGCGACGACCGCCGCACCTACTGCTCGCCGCCGGAAGTACTCCACCATGGGGTCCTGGCCCAACCGGCGAGCGTCCGAGATGAGGTACACGGAGGCCAGGTATGCCCCGACCGTCAGCGCCAGAATGCCGCCCACGATCGACGTGGGGTTGACCCAGCTGGACCAGGGATCGCCCGCCTCGCCCCCGGCCGGCACCCGGCCGGACGCGATCGCACCCGCAATCGCCCCCATGCAGTACGGCACGAGAACCGAGGAGAA
>JBKPAA010000063.1:0-3996 GCA_046726215.1 Actinomycetota bacterium
GACATGGATGCGCCCGCCGATCTCGGCGTTGGATAGGCCCCGGGCCACCAGGGCGAGCACCTCGCGCTCGCGTTCGGTCAGCACGTCGAGCTGGGACGGGTCGGGCCGCGCCCCCGCCGGCACCGCGGCGAACCGCTCGACGAGCCGACGGGTCACGCTGGGAGCAAGCAGCGCCTCGCCAGCCGCGACGACCCGGATGGCCGCCATGAGGTCCTCGGGTGCCACGTCTTTGAGCAGGAACCCGCTGGCGCCCGCCCGCAGCGCCCCATACACGTACTCATCCAGATCGAAGGTGGTGAGGATGATCACCCGCACGTTCTCGTTATGGACCCCAGCCGTGATCCGCCGGGTCGCCTCGATCCCGTCCACCAGCGGCATCCGCACGTCCATGAGCAGCACATCCGGGCGCTCCCGCAGCGCCAAGGCCACCGCCTCCTCACCGTTGGCGGCCTCCCCCACCAGCTCGAGGTCGGGCGCGTGGCCGACCATGGCGGCAAAGCCCGCCCGCACCAGCGGCTGGTCGTCGGCCACCGCCACCCGGATGGTCAACCCGTCTCCCCCAGGCAAGGGATGCGTGCCGTCACCCGGAAGCCACCATGAACACCGGGACCCGCGTCCACGGTCCCCCCATATAGCGCCGCCCGTTCCCGCATGCCGATCAGCCCATGGCCTGTGCCCAGTCGACCGTTGACGCTGGGGCCGACGCCGTCGTCGAGCACTTCGATGCGAAGCGCGTCGGGATCATAAGAGACCACCACACTGGCGCGGCTGGCGTGGGCGTGCTTGCGGACATTGGTTAGTGCCTCCTGCACGATGCGGTAGGCGGCGAGATCCACGCCCACCGGCAGCGCCACCCGGTCGCCGTCGGTGTGCACCTCGACGGCCAGGCCCGAGCGCACCGTCGCCGCCACCAGGCCCTCCAGCTCGGACAACCCCGGCGACGGCACGAGCGGCTCAACCTCGCCCTCATCGGACCGCAGCACCATCAGGAGGCGACGCATCTCCCCGAGCGCCGACCTGCTGGCGGTCTCGATCGAGGCCAGCGCCTCGCGGGCCGTGGCGGGCGACTCCTCGCCGACCATGCGTCCCGCCCCAGCCTGGACGGCGATGACGCTCAGGGCATGCGCCACCACATCATGCAACTCCCGGGCGATCCGCAGCCGCTCCTCGACCACCGCCCGGCGGGCCAGCTCCTCCCGGGTGCGCTCCAGCCCCTCGGCGCGATCGTGTTCGACCGCGGCCCGCTCGTGCGCCTGGCGGTTGCGGTCGCCGAGCGCCCACGCCACCCCGAACACCACAATGTTCACGACCGCCGTGTCGAGCCCGGTGCCAGAGGCAACCACCACGACCGCCATCGCCAGCGTCACCCCGGCGACCGCAGGGACTGATCTCGACCGCGGCCGATACACCGCGACCGTATACACAGCGGCCAGAATCGCCGGCCCCAGCCCCACCGGCGGGAACCCGACCAGCACGTATACCACGCCCATGACCGCCATGGCGCCCAGCGCCAGCTCCGGCCAACGACGCCGCACCACCAGCGGGGCCACATGCAGGATCGCCAGACAAACCCCCACCGCCCGGGCGGCGGGATCGTCCACCATGCCCAACGTGATGCTGATGCTGATCGCCCCGAACCCGACGGCAACCAGCACATCGGCGAACGGCACGGCGTCTCGGCCCCGAGCGCCTCGAGGCAACATACGCCGACGGTAACCAGTGCCAGCCTCACCCGCATCAGCCACCGGGCGAACCTCCCCAGGCGTACCGCAGCCGGGCCATCGAATTGTCCCTGCCAGTACGGACGGCGTGGACCGTGGCGGTGGGCTATGAAACTGGTGGCTCGAGTGTCAGCACCGTCCCCGGATCGTGCGGTGACGTGCCACAGGATGGCCGCCGCGGATCGCGGTCAGCCACGTGGTCGCCTCGGCCAGGCTCGCACGTCCGCCGAGTTCGGCGGCAACCAGCTGTTCCGGCGTCCACGCGGTGTTCAGGAGTTCGTCCCACTGTTGGGCGTTGAGGGACAGGACGCGCAGCGCCGGGAATGCGGCGATGGAGCCGATGTCGACGACGGAGGCCTCAGCGAGCTCCAGCCATGCCAGGTTCGGCAGCTCCGCTAGTGCGGCGACTGAGACGGGTGGGGTGTTGCCGGCCAGTGCCAGGTAGGTGGGTGTTGGCGTGTTGGCGAGCTGCTGTGGATCGAAACGCTCCGTCACGATGTGTACGTGCTCGACCGGCAAGCCCGCGGGAATGGACAGGTCCACGAATTGGGCCTTCCGCCGCCTGTCCAGGACCCGGATCGACCGCAGATGCGCAAGATCGGCCAGGTCCGGCAGGCGTACCTGGTCGACCTTACGCAGGTGCGTCGACCGGATCACCAACGGGTCGGGAAGGGCTGCCACCTCGTCGACGAGGGCGGCGTCACCGACATCGACCAGCCAATCGTCCGGCTTCGCAACCCGTCAAGCGCATATACCGCCGGCCCGGCGCGCGCCGCTTGCACCGTGCATCGCGCCATAACGACATCGGCGAGAACCTCGGCCACGCCGAAAACCGGCGGTCGGTGGAGTCAAAGCGCGGCGTGTTCGGGCGACCGGTGGCCCCGTCAGGCTCGTGCCGCGATGCTGGCCCACTGGAACGTCTCGTCAGAGGCCGCGGGTTCACCGACGGTCAGATCCCACAGTGCCCATTCGACGGTACGAGCATGGACCCAGGCTTGGATCCGTCGCGCATCGAGATCGAGCAGACCGGCAAGAGCCGCGACCCGGCGCCGAAACGCAGCGACCGGATCATCGGTGGTGAGCAGCTCGCCCACGTTGGTGACGAGTTGCACGGTGTCGAATGCCGGATCTCCCACGACGGGTTTCGGGTCGATCACGAGCCAAGGTTCTCGGCGAGCGGCCAGGACGTTGCCGGGGTGGAAGTCCTGATGCAGCATGACCCCGGTTGGGAGAGCCGGTGCTCGCGCAGCAGCGTGGCGCCCTCGACCACCACTGCGCGATCCCACGCGGGTCGGAGTTCCTCCCAACGCTGATCGACGAGGTCGGCCCAGTCCGCGGTCAGGTCGGCCAACGATTCGAACGGAGCGTCCAACGGCACCGGCTTCCACAGTCGGCGAAGCAGCCCTGTGGCCACGGCGAGCTGATCGTCGAGGCCAGCATCGGCAAGCGGACAGCCGGGCTGGCATTGTTCCAGCACCAGGACGTGGTCATCGGGTTCATCGGCGATGAGCCGCACGGCACCGTCGCCGTCGTAGAGGGCCAAGGCATCGGCTTCATGGCGGGCTTCCAGATGCGGGAACGCGATCTTGACGACCATCGCGGTGCCGTCCGGCTGCACGCCGGGGGCCACGAACGCGGTAGCCCCACCAGGCGAGTACGCCCGCCCGATCCGGATCGACCAGCGGACCTCAGCCCGGGCGAGCAGCTCGGGAAGGGCGGACAGCCACGCCCGTCCGTCGGGACCCCACCACTGCGACACCGCGCGAGCCAGGTCCTGGGGCACGAACAGATCGAGCGTCACCATCACCTCACCCCTCGGCGCGTGGGATGCACCGTTGGCCACCCTCCACGCCTCGAGTTCATCCTCGTCGCGCAAGCCGCTGGTGGCGCGGCAACGTCGGCTGCGGCTGGCCAAAGGGACCGCCCACGGTCCGCACTCTGGCACAGGCCTATCGGTGTCGGTCTTGCGTCGCCGATAGTACGGACGTGCCGATCGAGGATGCTCGCGATCGCGAGCATCGGCCGATGGTCGGCCTCCCCCAATGTGCACCGATCTGCGATCTCGCGCGCGTCGTTCTGGACTGACGATCCAATAGGCGAGGGCCGCCCGCAGCGAAGCCTGTTTGTGTCAAGAGGGGTGTTCGAGAGCGCGACGAAGCAGCCCGTCGGCTGCGGGCGTAGCGTCATGGTCGGGTCCGGGAGTGGCTTGTCCGAAGAACCGGCTGTCAGGGTGCAAGGCCGGTCACGCTGGACTACGAGTCGTCCCTGTTGCCCT
>JBKPAA010000064.1:0-10911 GCA_046726215.1 Actinomycetota bacterium
GCACTCCATCGCCGCCCAGGGCGGCATCAACGCCGCCAAGAACTACAAGGGCGACGGCGACTCGATCGAGCGGCTGTTCTACGACACGATCAAGGGCGGCGACTTCCGCAGCCGCGAGTCCAACGTGTACCGGCTGGCCGAACTGTCGGTCGACATCATCGACCAGTGCGTGGCCCAGGGCGTGCCCTTCGCCCGGGAGTACGGCGGTCTGCTCGACAACCGCAGCTTCGGCGGCGCACAGGTGTCGCGTACGTTCTACGCGCGCGGCCAGACCGGCCAGCAGCTCCTGCTCGGCGCGTATCAGCAGATGATGCGCCAGGTCCACCTCGGCACGGTGAAGCTGCACACCCGCAGCGAGATGCTCGACCTCGTGGTGCGTGATGGGAGGGCCGTCGGCATCGTCGTGCGCGACATGGTCACCGGGCACGTCACTTCGCACTCGGCTCACGCAGTGCTGCTGTGCACCGGCGGCTACGGCAACGTCTTCTACCTGTCGACCAACGCCAAGTTCTCCAACGCCACCGCCATCTGGCGGGCCCATCGGCGGGGCGCGCTGTTCGCCAACCCGTGCTACACGCAGATCCACCCCACCTGTATCCCGGCCAGCGACGAGTTCCAGTCCAAGCTCACGTTGATGTCCGAGTCGCTGCGCAACGACGGGCGCATCTGGGTGCCCAATGACCCCGACGACAAGCGGCCGCCAGACCAGATCCCCGAGTCCGATCACGACTACTACCTCGAGCGCAAGTACCCCAGCTTCGGCAACCTCGTCCCCCGCGACGTCGCCTCCCGCAACGCCAAGGCGATCATCGACCAGGGCCGCGGCGTCGGACCGCTGCGCAACGGCGTGTACCTCGACTTCTCCGAGGCCATCGGCCGGCTCGGCGAGGCCACCATCCGGGAGCGCTACGGCAATCTCTTCGACATGTACGAGCGCATCACCGACGAGGACCCGTACCAGGTCCCCATGCGCATCTACCCGGCGGTCCATTACACGATGGGCGGGCTGTGGGTGGACTACCAGCTCATGTCCAACGTGCCCGGCCTGTTCGTGCTCGGCGAGGCCAACTTCTCCGACCACGGGGCCAACCGGCTCGGGGCATCTGCGCTCATGCAGGGTCTGGCCGACGGCTACTTCATCATCAGCTACACCCTCGCCAATTACCTGGCCGGGTTGCTGGGCGAGCCCGCCGTGCCCACCGACGACCCGGCGTTCGCCGATGCCGAGCGCTCGGTGGGCGACACGGTGGCGCGGCTGCTGTCGATCAACGGCACCAGGTCGGTCGACCACTTCCACCGCGAGCTGGGCAAGATCATGTGGGACTACTGCGGGATGGCCCGCAACCGCGCGGGTCTCGAGAAGGCCCTGTCGGAGATCCCGGCCCTGCGCGAGGAGTTCTGGAAGGACGTGCGGGTGCTGGGCGGACCGGCGCTCAACCAGTCGCTCGAGAAGGCGGCCCGGGTGGCCGACTTCTTCGAGCTCGGCGAGTTGATGGTGCGCGATGCGCTGCACCGCGAGGAGTCGTGCGGCGGGCACTTCCGCGAGGAGAGCCAGACCGAGGATGGCGAGGCCCTGCGTGACGACGAGCACTTCGCTTACGTCGGCGCCTGGGAGTGGACGGGCAAGGGCAACGCCCCGGCGTTGCACCGCGAGCCACTCGAGTTCGAGTACGTCAAGCTGACCCAGCGGTCGTACAAGTAGTTGGGGAGCACCTCCGCATGGACCTGACCCTGCATGTCTGGCGTCAAGCCGGGACCGACCAGCCGGGAAGGATGGCCGCCTACGTCGACGAGGCCAAGGACATCAGCCCCGACATGTCCTTCCTCGAGATGCTCGACATCGTCAACGAGCGCCTCATCGCCAAGGGCGAGGAACCGATCGCCTTCGAGCACGACTGCCGCGAGGGCATCTGCGGCAGCTGCGGGATGATGATCAACGGACAGGCGCACGGCCCGCAGAAGGGCACGGCCGCCTGCCAGCTCCACATGCGCAGGTTCTCCGACGGCGACGACATAATCATCGAGCCGTGGCGGGCGCGGGCGTTCCCCGTGTTGCGCGACCTGATCGTCGACCGCCAGGCGTTCGACCGGATCATCGAGGCCGGCGGCTACATCTCGGCGCCGACCGGCGCCGCCCCCGACGCCAACCTGATCCTCGTGCCCAAGGAGGCCGCCGACGCCGCCATGGACGCCGCCGCCTGCATCGGCTGCGGCGCCTGCGTGGCCGCGTGCCCCAACTCCGCGGCCCAGCTGTTCACGGCCGCCAAGATCCAGCACCTCAACCTGCTGCCCCAGGGCCAGGCCGAGCGCTACACCCGCACCAAGGCGATGGTCGACACGATGGAGGAGTACTTCGGCTCCTGCACGAACCACGGCGAGTGCCAGGAGGCATGCCCGAAGGAGATCCCCATCGACTTCATCGCCTACATGAACCGGGACTACGTCAAGGCCCAGTTCAAGAACCGCAAGCTGGCCGGCCAGGCGGCGTCGTAGGCGGGCGCACCCCCGCCTTGAAGATATTCCGGGCCATAGGCCCGGAATATCTTCAAAGTCCTCGGGGAAGACGGCGCCGGTACGCCGGCCGGTCGGCGCCGTAGGAGCGGCCCGCCGCAGGCCGCCCCTACGACTACCGCTCGCTGTTGTAGAGACGCATCGTGAGGGGGGCGAAGATCGCCACCAGCGCGACGCTCCACAGCAGCACCCAGCCGATCTCGTCCCAGTACCCCGTGGTGCCGTGCATCAGGCCGCGAGCGGCGCTCGTCAGGTGCGTGATGGGGTTGTGGTTGACGAACGCCTGCACCCAACCGGGCATCGTGGACGGATCGACATAGACATTGCTGGCAAAGGTCAGGGGGAACATCACGGTCATGCTCGCCTGCATCACAGCCTCGGGCGTCTGCATCCGCAGGCCCAGCACCGTCCAGATCCAGGACAGGCTGAACGAGAACAGCAGCAGCAGAGCCACGGCCGCCACCACGCCGAGCGGCCCGCCGTCGGGCCGGAAGCCCAGGGCCATGCCCAGGGCGAGCATGATCGCCGTCGCGATCGTGTAGCGGACGACGTCCGCCAGCAGCATGCCCACCAGCAGCGCCGGCCGCCAGATCGGCAGCGACCGGAAGCGGTCGAACACCCCCTTGCTGATGTCGGTGTTCAGGCCCATCCCCGTGTAGACGGTGATCCAGGCCACGGTCATGACCAGGATCCCGGGCAGCAGGTTCTGCAGGTAGTCACGGGGCGAACCGGCCAGAGCGCCCCCGAACAGGTAGGTGAACAGCAGGACGAACATGATCGGGAACACAGTCACGTCGAACAGCTGCATGGGCACGTGCTTGATCTTCAGCAGGGCTCGCCAGGCGAAGCTGAGCGAGGCCGCCATCGCGCTGGGTCGATGCGGCCGCACCTGCGTGTGGAGCGCGGACCGGAGCGCCGTCACCTCGAGGAGGTCGGACTGGGTCTCGGTGGCGGTCACGATTCACCTTCGACCCGGCCGCAGGTCGGGGCCATTTCTCGCCTTCCGGCGGAGGGCGGGTAGCGAGCGGGTGGCGCTGAGGATGCGGGGCCGCTGTCGGCGCCTGTCGGCGCCGACGGCGGTAGGGCCCGCACCGGTGGCAACAGGACCCGTGAGCTGAGGGGAGCGGACGGGCGTAGCCGGCTCATGCCGCATCCTCCGTGGGGCGGGTGTCCTCGGCCGGATGACCGGTCAGGGCGAGGAAGACCTCGTCGAGGGAGGGCTGGCCGAGCGCGAACTCGGCGAGGGGCACGCAGCAGCGAGCGAGCTCGGCCAGGGCGGTGGCCGCCAGCTCGGGGTCGGATACCCGGGCCGAGAGGGCGGACGGGTCGGACTCGAGCTGGAACGGCGTGCCCAGCGTCGCCGTGAGGATGCGCCCGGCCTCCTGCCGCTGCTCGGGGTCGAGCACGCGGACGTGCAGGCTGCCCGAGCCGACCAGGGCCTTCAGCTCGCCGCTGGTCCCCTGGGCGATGACCTTGCCGTGGTCGATGATGGCGATGCGGTCGGCCAGCTGATCGGCCTCGTCGAGGTATTGCGTGGTGAGCAGCACGGTCGCGCCCTCTGCGACCAGCACCCGGACGATCTCCCACACCTGGTTGCGGCTGCGGGGATCGAGCCCCGTGGTCGGCTCGTCGAGGAACAGCAGCGGCGGGGTCGTGACGATGCTGGCGGCGATGTCGAGCCGCCGGCGCATGCCGCCCGAGTAGTCCTTCACGAGCTTGCCGGCCGCCTCGGCGAGCCCGAAGGCGTCGAGTAGCTCGCCGGCCCGCTCGGCTGCGGCCCCATGCGAGAAGCCGAGCAGGCGGCCGATCAGGACGAGGTTCTCGTGCCCCGTGAGCTCCTCGTCGACGGATGCGAACTGCCCGGTGAGGCTGACCGAGGAACGAACGGCATCGGCGTCACCGACGACGTCGTGGCCGAGCACCCGGGCCGCGCCGGCGTCGGGTCGCAGCAGGGTGGCCAGAATGCGCAGGGTCGTGGTCTTGCCGGCACCGTTGGGGCCCAGCACGCCGAAGACCGTGCCCCGCCGGACGGCCAGGTCGATGCCGTCGACGGCGCGCGTGGCGCCGAAGTACTTGGCAAGGCCCTCGGTCTCGACGGCCAACGCCCCGTCGGCCTCCGGTCCCACTGGTCGCATAACTCGAGCCTCCCCGCTCGCGCTCATGCCGTCACCCACTGGTTCGTACGTCTCAGACGTGACACCGCGCCGAAATTCATCGCTCGGGCTCATGGCACCGGGATCGCCAGCGCCTCGAGCCACTCCTGCCAGCCTGGGCGCTCGCGCTCGACCAGGTCGGGCGCGTCCTCGGAGAACAGATGGCCGTGAACCATGGCTGACGTCGTGCCGTCCGGCATGCCGAACGCCGCGAAGCCGACGTAGCCAGGAACGGGATCGGTCACACGCAGTAGCAGGTCTTCCCTGCCGATTCGTTCCACCTGCGCGCTGAGCTCGCGGGCCGCAACGGTCTGCCCGGCTTCGCGGACCCCCAACGCGTCGCGCATGGCGGCGAACACGTCGGGGGCGGGAGCCGACACGGTGTGATTGGCCTCGAGGATCGTGGCCCTCTGGCCCGCGAAGTGGCGGAGGTAGAGCCGCAACCGCTCGAAGAACGGAGCCCAGCCCCTCAGCATGTCGTCGAAGAACTCCTGCTCCCAGTCGGCGCCCGTGCCAAAGGCGCTGGTCACGACCCGGACCACGCAGGTTCCCCCGGACTGCGCCTCGATCAGGAATTCGGTCGCAAGTGGGGTGACGGGCGCCCCCTCGTGGCCGACGAGGCCCGCCCAGTCGGGTTCTTCGTAGGCGAGGCGGTGGGGCGGATCCCAGCCGGTGACGGTTCCGGGCGAGTCGGTCTCGCCCATGTGGGTGACGATCTTTCCGCCCTCGTGCTCGTCGAGGTCGGTGGGGAGGAACCACGAGCTGATGCCATCGGCGGTCGCGATGGCCTGCCACACCTGGTCGGCAGTGCCCGGCAGCTCGAAGGTGAGCTCCATGCGGAGCGGGACGGCGGGTCGTTCACTCATGGGGTCTCCTTCGGTTTGGGATGGGCCGCCACGATCAGGCGATGGGGCCGCCCGTCGTCGTGGTGGTAGCGGGCGGCGAGGTCGACGACGGCGGCGGTGAGCTCGTCGGCAAAGGCGGCACGGTCCTCGGCCGAGCGAAACCGGATCTCGGTCTCGATGGCCAGGGTCGGCAACCTCTTGCCGGCGGCCGCGGCGCGGTGGGCCAGGCCGCCGACCTCGCGCACCACACGGCCGGCGAGGGCGATGAGGTAGCGGGCGGAGAGCCGGTCGGCCGCCTCGTCGGGATCGGCGGCCGACTCGCCCAGGACCGCCGGCGACACCACGTAGGCGGCCGCCGTGGCGCGTAGCACCCGCTCGGTGATGCCGCCCCGCATGCGCTCCTCGGCGAGCTCGAGGAGGCCGTGCGATTCGAGCGCCTTCAGGTGGTAATTGACCTTTTGGCGGGCCATGCCGACGCGGGCGGCGACGGTGGCGGCCGAGCCCGGCTCCGCGAGCTCGGCCAGCAGCCGGGCCCTCAGCGGGTCCAGGGCCACGGCCGCGGCGCTCGCGTCCTCGATGACCTCGACGTCGTGCACGGACGTCCACGCTCCCATTGACAACAATTTTTGTCAAGACCCCCATCGTCGCAGAACGCTCAGTTCCGGGCGTCGCAGTCGTCTTGTCTCTGAGGCATGAGACGAGGAGGTCAGGTGGAGCGCTCTGGCGACCGCTCGAGGACGGTGGTGCTGGTCCTCGACGGCGACGTCGAGGTGATCCTCTGGCGCATGGACGGGATGCCCGATCCCGACCTGTGGGTCGTGAACGCGTTGGCACGGCTCCAGCTGGCGGCCCGGCAGGTCGGCGGCTCGATCCGGCTGCGCAACCCCGGCGATCGGCTCTGCGCGCTGCTCGACTTCGTCGGCCTGAGCGAGGTCTTCCCGGACGTCGTGATCGACGGCGCCGGGGCGCCCGACCCCGACGTTCCCCCGGCCGGCCCGGCCCTACCGCTCGAGGCGGGTGGGCAGCCCGAAGGCGGGGAACAGCTCGGGGTAGAGGAAGTTGTGGATCGCCGAGATCCGCCCCCCTGAGGCCTCGATGATCTGGAGCGCGAAGGGCTCCCAGACGCCGGGTGCCTTGGGCCGATAGCTGGCGAACGCCGGGCGCCCGTTGGCGGCCGTCGCCAGCAACCGGGAGCCCTTGCAGCCGATGCCCTGCCCCAGGTACCACTTGCCCATCTCGTCGCGGCCCCGCAGCCAGAGCGCATAGGGCGGCATGGTCTGCACGGCGTCCTCGTGGAGCAGGGTGACCAGTGAGTCGATGTCGTAACGCTCGAAGGCGTCCACGTACCGGGCGAGGAGCTCCTGCTGCTCGTCGTCGACGGACTGAGGCGCGGCATCGACGTCTTGGTCAGCCAGGGTGGCCCGCGCCCGCTGCAGCGCGCTGTTGACCGACGCCACGCTCGTGCCGAGCAAATCGGCCACCTCCGTGGCCTGCCAGCGCAGCACCTCCCGCAGGATCAGCACCGCCCTCTGCCGCGGCGGCAGGTGCTGCAGGGCGGCGACGAAGGCCAGGCGGATCGATTCTCGCGACGCCGCCAGCTCGGCGGGATCGCTCGCGTCCGCCGGCAGCACCTTGGCGTCGGGGATGGGCTGGACCCAGGTGTTCTCGGGCGTGATCGGGCCCAGGTTCCCCTCGGCAGTCGACGACGGCCCCAGGTCCATGGGCCGGGCACGGCGCTGTGGACCGCGCAGCATGTCGAGGCACACGTTGGTGGCGATGCGGTACAGCCACGATCGCAGGGCCGACCGGCCCTCGAAGCCGTCGAGGCCCCGCCAGGCCCGCACCATCGTCTCCTGTACGGCGTCCTCGGCCTCGAACCCCGAGCCGAGCATCCGGTAGCAGTAGCCGGTCAGCTCCCCGCGGTGGGCCTCGAGCTCCGAGCGCACGCCGGCGTCGGCTGGGCGCGTGGTCACAGCCAGACAGCCTAGAGAATGGACGAGCAGATGCGGTCCGACCCCGGCCCACCTGCCGGTACTGCAAGCCAGGGTTGCGCCGTAGGCTCGGCCTCCAGATGGCGCAACGCACGCGTGCACGCAAGTCGTCGGGGTCGAAGCGCGGGCTCGAGGAGTACGCCCGCAAGCGCGACTTCGAGCAGACGCCCGAGCCGGCCGGCGCGCCGCCCGCCTCCGGCGAAGAGCGGCGCTTCGTGATCCAGCAGCACGACGCCACCCGGCTGCACTGGGACCTGCGCCTCGAGCACGAGGGCGTCCTGATGTCCTGGGCACTCCCCCGGGGGCTGCCCTGGGACCCCGAACGCAACCACCTCGCCGTGCACACCGAGGACCACCCCCTCGAGTACCTGACGTTCGAAGGCGACATCCCCGAGGGAAGCTACGGGGCGGGGATGATGACGGTCTGGGACACCGGCACGTACCACCCCGAGAAGATCGAGGACCGCAAGCTGGTCGTGGTGCTGAGCGGCAAGCGCTCACGGGGCCGCTACGCCTTGTTCCAGACGGACGGACGCAACTGGATGATCCACCGGATGGACCCACCTGATGACCCCTCGCGCCGCCACCCGCCCGAGAGGTTCGAGCTCGTCCAGGCTCAGCCGGGTGAAGTGCCGTCCGACGGCGGCTGGGCGCTGGAGAGCCGTTGGCAGGGCCTGCGCTGCGTGTTGACGTCGAGCGGCGGTGTCGTGGACCTCGTCACCGCCGGTGGGGACGCGATCGACGACAACTTCCCCGAGGTGCGGCCCATCGGCCGCGCCCTCGGCATCACCGAGGTGGTGCTCGACGGCGTGGTGGCCTCACCCGATGGCGGCGACGCCTACCTGCGGCGCCGTTTGGAGGCGCGCTCCGACTCGACCCGCCGGCGGTTGGCCCGCGACCAGCCGGTCGCGTTCGTGGCCTTCGACCTGCTGTGGCTCGACGGCCATCCGTTGACCGAGCGGCCCTGGCACGAGCGACGGAGCCGCCTCGACGAGCTCGCGCTGGGGGGCCCGGCGTGGACGACGCCGTCGGCCTACGAGGGGGACCCGGCGCCGCTGCTGGAGGCGGCGGCCGCGTCGGGGGTGGACACGCTGGTGGCCAAGCGGGTGGACGCCCCGTACGACCCGGCGCTGGACCCGTCGCCCTGGCGGACCTTCCCGGTTCCGGCCGCGAGCTAACCCAGATCGCTCAGTAGGCGGCCGAGGGGCAGGCGCTGGGCGGCGATGGGGGATGTGCGTGGCGTGCGTTTCGGTGGACGCGCCGGGCGGTGTGGGCGATGAGTCCACCCGCGGGTCAACCAGGAGCGGATCTTGTGGGGGGAGGTCATGTGCGACGGCGTCAGCCCGCGATCGAGTTCCTGCCCTGACCCGGGGGCGCATGGTGGCCGTCCCAGGACGGCTTCCAAGCACTCGCACCGCCCATGTCGTATACGGTTGCACTCCACTGGACTGGTGGGCATACGTCTAGGCGCACGACTCTCTGGGGAACCGTGCCGCTGGGGAATGGACCACGTCGATGGGTGAGAACCGAGCCATGTCCAGGCTGACAACCACGTTCGCGCGCTCCATCCTGGTTCGGGTCGCCCTGTTGGCCCTGCTCGGGCTGGCCGCGTGCTCGTCCGACTGGGGAGGCAGCCTTCGATCGGGCTCGGCCACCACGACGTCGACCCCGACGACACGGCGGTCCACGATGAGCCGGCCGGCTACGACAACGACCCGGCCGACCACGACAACGACCCGGCCGACCACGACAACGACCCGGCCGACCACCACGACCTCGCCTGCCTCGTCGCCTCCTACCCGGTGCGCGAGCGGGGGGGTGCCCATCGGGGTCGGCGACGTCGCCCAGCTGGTGGTGGACGCGCACCCCGCCGGCACCACCTACCTGATCAAGGCCGGCACCCACCTGCGCAACTTCAGCGTCCGGCCGAGGACGGGCGACACCTTCTGCGGGGAACCGGGCGCGGTGCTGGACGGCGGGCGGAGCCTGAAGTCGGCGTTCTCCGGCGGCACCAGCGACGTGACGCTGGACTCACTGACGGTCAGGGACTACGCCAGCGGCCGGCAGGGGGCTGCCATCCAGCCGGAGACGCATGCCAGCGGCTGGGTAGTCCGCAACGTCTCGGCCCTGCACAACGGCTGGGCGGGCCTCCTGGGGGCCGACGGCATGCGGATCCTCGGCGGCCACTACAACGACAACGACCAGCTCGGCATCGGCGGGAACGCCGCCACCGGGATCCTCCTGGACGGGCTGGACGGCGACTCCAATACATTCGACGGGCCCGAGCTGGCCCGCAACCACAGCCTGCACGCGGCCTGTAACTGGGAGGCCGGCGGCATGAAGTGGGACGTGGGGCAGGTCACGATCCGCAACGCCCACGTCCACGACAACGACTGCCGGGGGCTGTGGGCCGACATCAACGCCCGCAACGCGCTCATCGAGCACAACCTGGTCGAGGACAACTTCGCTGAAGGAATCTACTACGAGATCAGCCGGGACGCGGTCATCCGCGACAACCGGGTCTACGGCAACGGGCTCCGCGGCGCCGGCTGGTACTGGGACGGCGGCATCACGGTGGCCTCCAGCTCCAACGTCGAGGTCTACGGCAACCGCCTGTCCGGCAACTACAACGGAATCACCGGAACCCAGCAGGACCGGCCCGACTCGACCCCGCCGGCCCACCTGCTGGACGGCCTTAATGTCCACGACAACCTGATCTGCGCCACCGCCGGCGGTGAGCACCCCACCGGCGTCGTGGCCGACAATGGCGCCAACCTCGCCGGGCGAGACATCAGCTTCACCCGCAACACCATCCAGTCGACCCCCTGCCGGTAAGGAACCGGCTGATCGGGAACCGCGCGACGGGCCCTGGACGTGGAGGTGCGCTGAGACGGGATCGGAGCGGGCGCGGCGGACGACGCCTCACGGTGTTCTTCCAGGGCGCCTACCCGGGCACATCGGACAGTCAGCGGCTACTGGCCCGGCTCGGCACCCGGCCGGAGCCGATGGTCCTGAGCTGGCGCGCCGACGACACCGCCGAGTTGCTTGCCCTTTGCGCGGCGCTGGTGGCAAGCTCGATTGTGCTGAGGAGTGGCGGTGTTCGAGCAAAGTCCGAGCGGGACCGCGCATCGACTGCATCCTTTGCCCGTTAGCTCGGTCTAGCTCGAGCGGACAATCGGGGCGGGCGCAGCCCCGGAATGGGGAGCAGAGGCCATGGATGAGCTACTCGGCCGTCGGCGAGCAGTCGTCGGCCTCGTCATCGGGGGGTTCGGAGCGGGCGCCCTGTTCTGGGCGCTTCCCGGCAATGCGGGGGCGGGGCCCGGTCAACCGGGCAACAACGGCACGGTCAAGATCGACGGCGAAGAGTTCGACACGCATCCCGCCAACGAGCCACACGTCGGCTGTGTCTTC
>JBKPAA010000065.1:0-24736 GCA_046726215.1 Actinomycetota bacterium
GCGGACCCGGTCGCCACGTTCGAGCGCCATGCCGGCGAGGATCGAGCCGAAATAGCCGCTGCCGCCGGTCACCACGACGGTGCGAGCCATCACCGCCGCCCCGGGCGCGCCGGCACTACAGACGTTCCCCGTGCTCGAGGCACCAGCGGATGCTGGCCCGCATGCCCTCCTCGAGCGCAACCGTCGGCTCGTAGCCCAGCTCGTCGCGCGCCCGGTTGATGTCACAGGCGATGGTGTGGTTCAGCTCGCCCAGCACGTGCAGGCCCTGCGAGTAGCGGCCCCGCGCCTGGAGGACGGCGTCCGCCTTCTCGGCCGCCCTGGCCGCCAGGCGCGGCACCGGCACGCGCTCCGGTCCCGATACGGCCAGTCCCTCGGCGGCCAGCGCCCGGCGCACCGTCCGGAGGATCTCATGCAGCGCGTAGGGCTCGGCGTCCGCCACCCAGTACGCGTTGCCGGGCGCCCCGTCGGCACCCTCGGCTCGCAACAGCCCCTGCACCAGGTTGTCGGTGTAGACCATCGATCGCTTCTGGGTGCCGTCGCCCACCATGGGGAACCGACCCCTGCGGATGGCGGCGAAGAACCGGCTCTGCCGGGGCGGTTGGTAGGGGCCGTAGAACCACGGGGCCCGCACGATCACGGTGGCGAGGTCGCCCCGGTCGTGCGCTCGCCGCACGAGCTGCTCCGCCTCCTGCTTGGACCGGCCGTAGCCCATGTACGGGTCGTAGGGGGAGTCCTCGGTGAACCGGTCGCCGGGCCCGGGATTGACACCGAACGGCGAGTTCGACGACACGTGCACGAACCTGGCCGTGCCGGCGCGGCGGGCCCGATCCAACATCAGCTGGGTGCCCCCCACGTTGACGTCGAACAGCTCGCGGGTGGTCCTGCGGGGGTGGATCACGGCGGCGGCGTGGAACACCGCGGCCTCGGGACCGATCCCCTCGAAGAGCCGGTCCACGGTTGCCGGATCGCGGACGTCGCCGGTCACGGCTTCGACGGTCGGCGAGACCAGCTCCAGCGGCGGGGCCTCGGCCGGCGCCGGCACCAGGCACCGCACGCGCTCGCGGCTCCGGGCGAGCGTGCGCACCAGGTTCTGTCCCAGCCAGCCCGAGGCGCCCGTGACCACGGCGACGCGGGCGGGGGCACCGGCGGGCAGCGAGCCGCTCACGACGCGAGGAACTCGTCGCAGTTGCGGGCGGCGATCGCCATGATCGCGGCCTGCGGGTTGACGCCGGGGGCGTCGGGCAGCAGCGATGCGTCGTTGACCCGCAGGTGGGGGCGACCCCACACGCGTCCGAAGCTGTCCGTCCCGGTGCGCCGGCGGTCCTCCCCCATGCGCACCGTCGAGGTCAGGTGCACGGTCATGACGTTGGCGCGGCTGCGGGTGACTGCGTCCCACCACGCGCCCAGCTCGGCCAGGCGGCGAACCACCGGTCCCCCGAGGAGCGACGGGTGCAGCTCGGTGGCGCCGGCCGCCAGCAGCAGCTCGCCCAGGTGGACGAGGCCGCGGGCCAGCCGGCTCAGGTCGCCGTTGGTGAGCCTGTAGGTCACGACGGGCGACGCCAGCCCCGGGACGGCCACGACCCGGCCGCTGCCCTCGCTGCGGATGGCGGCGTAGTAGACCGAGATGTTCTCCCAGTCGGCCAGCGCGTCACCGAATGGGAGGCCCGTGTCGGCCAGGGCCATAGCGATGTGTCCGCGGCGGCTGGCCGAGCCGCCGATCGTGAGGCTCGGCGCGAACTCCGTGATGCGATGCATGGGGACGTCGCCGTGGTCGATCGGATGGGGGAAGCGGGCGGCGATCTTGACGGTCGGATGCATCTTCAGGCCGTTTCCGGCGTTGCGCCGAATGCCGCTGCGCTGCAGGAGGGCAGGCGTCTCGACGGCGCCCGCACACACGAAGACCTGGTCCGCTTGGATGGTGAGCCGCTCGACGACCCCGCCGGAGTGGCGCCGTGTCGCTAGCACCCCGACCACGCGGTCGCCCCGGCGCACCAGTCGCTGAACCCGACAGTCGGCGACGATCGTCGCCCCGGCCGCCAGCGCCCGGGGCAGCATCGTGCGCGACATCGTCTGCTTGGTGCCGCGGCCCGCCGCGTCGTAGCGGAAGACCCGGGCGAACTCGACGTTGCGCCAGCCCAGCTTGGTCGCACCGCGCTCGAGCATCGCCGACGACGGGGGCGGCGCCCCGGGCAGCGTCGACACGCCCAGGTCGCGTTCGACCAGGTCGGCGTAGCGGCCGAGCGTCGCCGGCGAGAACTGGTCGATCGCGTAGCGCGCCTTCCAGTCGTCTGCCAGGGAGTCGGGCAACCGGTGATAGAGGCCGCTGTTCACCTCGGTGCTGCCGCCGACGCAGCGTCCCTCTGCGTAGGCGATGTTGGGGTTGCCGAGGGCAAGCGATGCGCCGTGATGTCGGTACTTGGTGGCCATCTCCTCGAGCGAGAAGGGCTCGAAGGCGTCGGCGTCGACCCAGGGCCCCTCCTCGACGACGGTCACGTGGCGACCTGCCTCGGCGAGGCGGGCCGCGGTGATGCCGCCTCCGGCGCCGGAGCCGATCACCAGGATCTCGGTGTCGAGCGTCCCCATCAGACGTCGGCTCGGGCGCGGCGCGGCGTCAGCTCGTTCTCGGCGAAGATCACGAGCGCCTTCATCGCCCGCACGTACTGGCGCACTACGCCGATGGGTCCGGCCTCCCACGAGTCGAGCAGCTCGAGCAGCGCAGCATCACCGTCGAGACGCCCGAGGGCGCGCCGCGCCGCCGCGTACGCACCCAGCACGATCGATTCCCCCGCCAGACCCAGCCGGATGTGCTCGGGCTTGTCGCTCAGCGACCCGTCGACGAACGCCTCCACCGACGACCGCACCGCGGGGTCGTCGGACCCGACGAGGGCTCCCACGACCTCACGCTCGAACCGGAGCATAGGGGGAGAGCCTACGGGGTCTCCGCGCACGCAGGGTCAAACGTCCGGCCAGCGCCGGCGTTGGCGACGGCGCTTGCTGCCGCCGTCGCCAAGGGCCCAGGCGCGGCGCCAGGCGGGGGCCGACGGGCCGGTCAGGGCCGGCGACGTGCCGGCGTGGGCACGGCGTCGTGCCGACCACCAGTCGGTCGTGGCCTCGTCGGCCAATGCCTCGACCGCGCGCTGGATGGCGGCGGACAGGCGGCGGGCGTTGTCGCCGGCCTCGGCCACCAGCGGGGCGCCGAAGGTGACGGTGGCGGTGGCCGGCGTGGGCAAGCGCTTGCCCTTGCGCAGGATGCGGCCGGTGCCGTGCAGATGGATCGGCACCACGGGCACGCCGCAGCGCAGCGCCAGGTACGCGGCACCCCCGTGGAACGGCTGACCCCAGCCGTCGGGGCTGCGGCCGCCCTCGGGGAAGATGAGCATCGACCAGCCGGCGTCGAGCAGCTCGGCGGCCCGGTCAGCCGACCGTCGCGACACCCGCGTGCGCTCTATGGGGATGGCGCCGATGGCGAGGGCCGAGACTGCGCTCGTGAGGCGGGTGCGGAAGAAGTAGTCGGCGGCCCCGCCGACGAACAGCTTGTGCCGCCAGGTGTCGGGAATGGCGGTGAGGAGCACCGGCGTGTCGACGTGGCTGTGGTGGTTGGCGGCGAAGATCACAGGCCCGTCGTCGCGATCGGCCAGCACGTCGAGCCGGTCGAGGCCCGACACCCGGGGCCGGGCGAGGGCCGCAACCAGCCCCCGGCCCACGGTCTCCACCAGCACCGCCCGCGCCAACCGCGCGGGATAGCGGCGGGCCCAGTCGGTGTCGTAGTCGGGGCCCGACCGCGATGGACGCTCCGGGATGTCGACCCCGTCGGGAACCGACGGCGCCGAGTACGGGAATGGCGGGCGGGGCAACCGCCTGGTCAGCGCGTCGGGCAGTGCGGCCATCGTCTTGTCCCCGGGGCCTACTTGACGTCCGCCATCACGATCGGCGGGTTGTGGAGGTGCGTGATGGAGGCGTGGCGGCCGACCACGTCCTCGGCCATCTCCAGGGCGTCGGCCAGCGTTGACGCCGGGGTGAAGCCCAGCCGGCGCACCGAGCGGGTCTCGCCGCCGACGACGATCACCTTTCCGGTGTGCGCCAGGCCGTGGCATCCCCAGTACCACATGTAGAACGGGTGGACGCCGTGGTAGGCGTAGCTGGTTCGGTAGAGGTGCCGGTACCACTCGTCCTCGGCGTACTGCTTCTCGTAGCGGGCCTCGATCTCGAATGGGTCGGTGGTGTCGGCCAGCACCTGCTCGAAGAAGTCGATGTAGCTGGGATGGTGCACCGGGTGGAACTCCCAGGTGGTGGGGTGGCTCATGATCACCACGCCCCCCTCCCGCACCAGCGGCCGGCCCCGGTACAGGTTGAAGAAGTAGCCGAGGCCCAGGCACATCACCAGGATCGGGTTCATCACCGAACCGACGTTGTAGGGGCAGATGTACGGCAGCCCCATGGTGAGGATGTCGGTCTGGCCCTCGACGGGAACCAGCTGTTGGCGGAAGACGCTCTCCGTGGTCACGTCGTGGACCGCCTCGACCTCGCCCGCCTGCACCGAAGTCACCCCGTACGGCGCCTGCCAGGCCTGGAAGATCCTGCGGCGTGCCTTGAGCGGCAGGCGGTCGAGCCCCGCCTTCATGGCGAGGAAGCTGGCCCGGTCGCGGGCGGTCCACTCCCACTCACGCTTCTGCAGCACCGCCATCGGGCCGCTGGTGCCGAACGTGTCGTTGTTGAGCGTGGTCTCGATCTGGAAGATCCTCACGCCGGCGTCGCGCAGGACCTTGCCCATGCGCCAGTTGGAGCTGTGCAGCTCGGAGCGGTGCCGGTCCATGAAGCTGCGGCTGTGCAGCATGGTGGTGGCGTTGTGGTGATGCCGCAGGCTGCGATAGCTGGCGAGTCCGGTGGCGGTGGACTTGTGGCCGCCGTCCATCGGCACCAGGTTGATGTTGACGTAGATGACGAGGTCGCTCTCGGCCGCCCGCTTGTTGATCTCGACCTCCTCGCCCTGCGGCGTCGTGCCGATGAACGCAAGGTTGTCAGGGTCCTCGGCGTCGTGGTTGTAGAGGAGGCCGTGCGGGACGAAGGCGTCATAGACCCGGTCGCCCACCGCGTGGCGAAGCTCGGCCTCGGTCATGCGGCGGTGCAGGGCGAGGGCGGCGATCAGGTGGACGTCGTCCACGCCGGCCGCGGCCGCGACGTCGAGCACCGCCTCGATCACTCGCTGGCGGACGTCGGGGCGGCGCATCGGCGGCAGCGGCAGGGAGATGTCGTCGAAGCAGATCGTGAGCCGCATGCCCGCGTGGAGGAGCTCCCGGAGCGGCGGGCCACCGCCCAGCGGCCTCTCGAGGGCGTCGCGGATGGCGCCCTCGGGGTCGTCGAGCGGCTCCAGCGGCTCGCCGGGGTAGACGATCCGGCTGCGCCCGGCGGGCAGCTTTTCCAACCGCAGGCTCTCGCCGTGGTGGAACAGGATCGGCGGCGTCGACCGGTCGACGTCGAGCACGAAACCGGGGCGGGGCATCAGTGGACCCTCGCGGAAGTCATCGTGGCGTCTCGCCGGCCAGATCCGTCGCTGGACATCGTCCTCGTCGTCGCCGCAGCCGCTGGCTGCGCCTTCCTCCTGCGTCCCCGCCAGCGACGAATCCGCCTCGGCGATACATCCACGGAACTTCCGGGAGCGCCCACTAGCTGCGCTCCTCGGGAGTGGGGGGATCTCGGAACGGGGCACGCCAACCCGGCGCCGGATCGCCGCCGTCGTCGACCCAGAAGTCGATGCTGCGGGCGATGCGCCCGCCCTCGATGTCGGCGAACGACACGCAATGGAACAGGTCGTCGCCGTGCGACACGCGGACGCGGGCAACGACCCGCGACCCCGACTCGACGATCTCGTCGACCGTGATCGCCCAGCCCTCCGGGTAGGCGCGGTTCATGGCGATGAACGCGTCTGCCGAGGGGAAACGCTCGCGAGATGCCGGGTAGTCGCACGCGAAGTCGTCGGCCAGGGTGGCGCGGGCACCGTCCCAGTCGCGTGCCTCCATCCCCTCCCACAGCGCGCGGACCACGTCCCCGGCGCTCATCGGGCTGGCCCTCGGCGTTCGTTGCGGAGATCGAACGCGATCTTCACCGCACCCCGGCGCCCGGCGTTGGCCGCATGGTTGATGGCGTCCTGGTAGCGCGACAGGGGATAGCTGGCGGACACCAGCCGGCCGAGCTCGAGCCGGCGGATCAGCTCGATGGCTGTGGCGAAGTCGTGGGTCCGGTCTTCGTGCTCGTCGTAGGCGTAGACGCCCCGCAGGCCGACCTCGCGTTGCCACACCGGGGTGAGATCGAGGGTCGTGACGCCCGGCATGCCGACCAGGTACACGGTGCCGCCGGGTGCGGCCACGCGGATCGCCTGGGCGATCGAGTCGCCGGAGCCCACGCAGTCGATCACGGCGTCGACCCCGCACGTGAGCTGCCCGTGGTCGAGCACGAGCGACGCGGTTGCGGAGCGGACGATCCGCTCGAGCTCGCCCGGGGCGCACACGGTGTCGGCGCCGAGCTCCTTGGCCCAGCGCTCCTGCTCGGGGTGCTTGGCGGTGGCGACGAACGGCCCCCGGGGCGTGCCGAGGGCGCTGAGGGCGGCGATCGTGAGCAGGCCCAGGGCCCCGGACCCGATCACCGCCACCACGTCGTCCGCCACCTGCTGGGCGGCGTGCACGGCGCAGGCCGTGGGCTCGACCAGCACGGCCTCCTCGTCGGTCAGCCCGTCGGGCACCTCCACGACCTGCGACTCGTGCACCACCATCTCCTGCGACCAACCGCCGCCGGTCGACTCGCAGAAGCCGCACTGCAGGCCCGGTTCGAGACCGCCGAACGCCACCCGCTCGCACAGGTTGATCCGGCCGTTCTGGCACATGTCGCAGGGTGGGTTGACGCCCCGCGCGGCGCAGTGCAACACAGGGATCACGACCACCCGGCGGCCGTCGTCGAGATCGCCCACGATCTCGTGCCCGGGGGTGAACGGGAACGACACGATCGGCTCGAAGTAGCGCGACGCCCGGCCGTCGATGGTGGCGAGGTCGCTGCCGCAGATCCCGGACAGCCGGGGGCGCAGCCGATGCCAGCCCACCCCGGGCAGTTCGGGCGGGTCGACGTCCCGCAGCGACAGCGGGCCGTAGCGGGCGCCGCGTCCCGGACGCAGCGACCCGGCGACCATCGCCGCCGCGAAGCGGGCCGGCTGGCGCGAGAAGACCAGGGCCTTCACCGGGCCCTCCCGGCAGTCTTTGAAGATCTTCCGGGCCTATGGCCCGGTTTTCCTTCAAAGACCTTGATGAGCCGCTCCGCCACCGTCGTTCCGCCGCCGCGCCACGTCGGGCCGATCGGCAGGGCCGGTTCCGGCGCCCCGGCCGCCTTGTCGAAGTGCTCGACCAGCCAACCCCGCTTGCGGGCGAGCGCCGCCAGCCGGGTCTCGGGATTGACGGCCACCGGGAACCCCACCGCCTCGAGCATCGGCAGGTCGCTCGTCGAGTCGGCGTAGGCGACCGCTTCGGCCAGGTCGAAGCCGTTGGCGGCGGCGTAGTCGGCGAGCAGGGTGGCCCTCGCCTCGCCCGTGGGCGGCACGTCCACCAGCTCGCCCCGGTAGGTGCCGTCCTGGCGGGTGTCGAGCCGGGCGCACACCACGTCGTCGAACAGCGGCCGCAGCGGACCGATGGCGAAGTCGAGCGCCCCGGTGATGAGCAGCGTGCGGTGGCCGAGGCCACGGTGCTCCCGTACCCGCCGGATGGCGGCCGGGAACGACTTGGCCAGCAGCAGGTGGCTGAACATCTCGTTCGAATCGTCGTCGAGCTGCGCAATGGGCGCCTTGTCGTAGCGGCGGTAGAAGTGGCGCAGGAAGTCGCTGCGGTCGCGCCGGTCGAGCGCCAGCAGCGACGGCGCCTCGGCCAGGGTCTTGAGTACGTACCGCAGGCGGTCGTCGCGGGGGAGCCGGCGGGTCGCCAGCCACGAGTACGACGCCACCACGTTCGAGGCGATGAGCGTGTTCTCGAGGTCGAAGGCGGCGAAGTGGCGCTCGGGGGCGAGCACCTGGCGCCGCAGCCGGCCCTGCCGGTCCTCGCTGCTGCGCCCGCCCGGCGTGGTCCGCACGCGGGCGTGCCGGACCACCGACGGGAGGTGCACCTCGTGCACGTACGTCGGCCAGTCGATCACCCGGGGGTCGAAGCAGAACGCGGCCCGGTCGTCGGGCCGGAGGGTGTCCCAGAGGGCCAGCAGGCGGTCCACCCCGTAGATCGCCTCGCATTCGGCGTAGGCGCCGTACAGCTCGACGTAGCCGAGGGCTCGCTCGGCGTCCTCACGGCGTTCCTCGAGCTTGGCCGACCACGCAGCCTGCTTGCCCCGCAGCGGCAGCGACTGCAGGGTCGATTCGGCCCGCTCGATGGCGCTCTTGGCTCTGACCAACTGGCGTTGCACCCTGCCCCGGCCCGGGAACGACCAGTCCGGCACGACGATGGGTTGGCCTTCCGCGTCGTACAACGGTCGCTCGATGAACCACTCGCGCACCAGGTCGACGAGGTGCCGGTAGCGCAGCGGGTTGGTCGACCCCGACGCCACCTGGACGATCGCCGGCCCGTCGGGCGGTCCGGCCGCCGCCACCGCGACCACCGCGCCCACCACCAGGTCGACGGGGATCACGTCCACGGTGCCCTCGGGCACGCCGGGGAACTCCCTGAGCAGGCCCCGGGCGTAGCTGATGATGATGGGCTCCGCCATGCGGAAGCCGCGGATCCAGCCCGGTCGTGGCTCCGCCCACGCCGACTCGATGATCGACGGCCGCACGATGGACACCGGCAGGTCGCCGCGCTGCTGCAGCAGCGCCCGCTCGCCCAGTGCCTTGGTGTAGGCGTAGGCGTCGGGCCACCCCAGCGACGCGGCCCTGGCGCGCCCGGCCTCGACCATGCGGTCCTTGACCCAGGTCTGGCGCCGCTGCTCGGTCTTCGCGGCCAGCGCCGGGGTTCCCGCGGCACCCAGCTCGTGGCGGGCCTGCTTGCGGAAGCGGGCCAGGGCCTCCGGTGTCCGGCTCTCGGACTCCGCGTCCCGGCGGGCCCGGCGGGCGCCCTCTACCTCTGCCCGCCAGTCGACATCGACGAAGAAGGGGCTGTGGTGGACCGGCTCCTCCGGAGCCGCCCCCCGGCGGTTGCCGGCGACGTAGCAGGTCGACACCGCCACCAGGTGGGGACTGACGCCCAGGTCCCGGAGGGCGTGGGCAATCCGGCTGGGCCCGAGCAGGTTGACCTCCACGGCGGCGTCGAGCGGCGAGTCGAACGCCACCGCGGCCGCCGAGTGGACGACGATGTCGCAAGACGCCAGCACCGCCCGGTCGCCGTCGTCGAGGCCGAGCCCGTCGGTGCCGACGTCTCCGGCGATCACCTGCACCCTGCGTTCGACGAGGGCGTCGAGCTCCGACGTTCCCTGGTCTGCCCGCAGCCGGGCGAAGGCGTCGTTGCGGAAGATCTCCCGCCGGGCCCGCTGGGCGGCCGACGAACGCTTCCCCGCCCGCACGAGCAGCACGAGCTCACAGCCGGGCACCGACCGCAGTAGGCGCTCGATCAGCGCGGTGCCCAGGAAGCCGGTCCCGCCGGTGATGGCGATGCGCTTCCCCTCGAGGGCCTCTGCTACCGAGTCCACCGCGTTTGTCTACCATCTGGTAGATGGCCCCGGCGACGCCGACGCACAATGCGGTTGGTCGTGCCCGTCGCACCAGCACCGCCGACCGCATCCTCGACGCCTCGCTCGACGCCTTCGGCACCCGCGGCTACGGCGCCACGTCCCTGGATGACCTTGCCCGCGACCTGGGCATTCGCAAGCAGACGATCCTCTATTGGTACCCCTCGAAGGAGGCCCTGCTCGACGCCGCCATCGACCGCACGGCGGCCGAGCTGACCGGCCGGCTCCAGCGGGCGGTCGCCCGCGCCGGCCAGGGCTTCGAACGGGTCGAGGCCATCGTCCGAGCCATGTTCCGGCTGGCGGCCCGCCACCCGTCGATGCTCGGTTTCCTGCGGGAGGTGAGCCGGCTGGGCCCACCGGCGTCGACCCGCCTGCTGGCCGCCGTCGCGCCCCTGGTGGACCGCGCCGCCGGGTTCCTGGCCGTGGAGATGGACGCCGGGCGCATGCGGCGCCACGACCCCCGCCTGATCCTGCTCGCGGCCTACTCGATGGTCACCGGGCTGGCCACCGAGGTCGAGGTGCTGAGGGCGTTCGGCGAGGAGCCCACGCTGCCGTCGCTGGTCCGACGCCGGGACGAGCTGCTGGCGCTCCTGCGAGCGGCACTCGTCCCCGGCTGAGCCACCCGGAGGGCGGAACAACGGTCGGTGAACGCTGGCTGCGGCGGGCCACAGAGGCTTGCCCGGGGGCCATCCGGGTAGCAGAGCCTCATGATCATCGGCATCGTCATCGGGTTCTGTCTGCTCTTGCTGATCCTTGCGTTCCTCTTCCCGAGGCTGTCGCGGCACCCGGAGCGTGGGGGCCAGCGGGTGATCGGCGTGGGCAGCCGGGGCGCGGGCAAGGCGCCCGGACGGCTGGGCCGCCTGCTGCAGAAGCCGTTCACGCAGTCGTCGAAGGCCGTCTCGAAGAGCGCCAGGACCGGCCGGCGCGGCCGCTCTCGGGCCCCGTTCTAGGCAGCCGGCTCGCCCGCCCGCTCGACGAACCCGGGCAATGCGGCGTATGCGCCCGCGGCGATCGGGGTAGCGACGTGGCGCGGGGCGGTCCCCCGGGTTCCCAGTGCGCCCGGGTGACCGCTTCGCGTCAGCCCCAACTAGGTCATGTCGCTTGGCGACCGGCGCGACCACCAAGCGACGGTCTGGCGGCCCGATCAGGTGGCGTGCTGCACGAACGCGACGCACTGTGCCTGGTTCTCGAACGGATGCCCCTCAGCGCTTCGTGGAGAAGCGGCTCCGATGCTCGTGCCGCTCGACCGCCAGGCGCACGAGCTCGTCGATGAGGTCGGGGTACGCGAGGCCCGACGCCTCCCACAGCTTCGGGTACATCGAGATCGGCGTGAATCCGGGGATGGTGTTCACCTCGTTGACCAGGAAGCCCCGTTCCCGCTCCTCGTAGAAGAAGTCGACGCGGGCCATGCCCTCGCAGCGGAGCGCCCGGTACGCGTCGACGGCGAGGGCCCCGACCTGGGCGGCGACGGCGTCGTCCAGGGGTGCGGGCACCAGCAGCTGGCAGGTGCCGTCGACGTACTTGTCGTCGTAGTCGTAGAACTCGTGGCTGGACACGATCTCGCCCGGTACCGAGGCACGCGGTTCGGCGTTGCCGAGCACGGCCACCTCGATCTCGCGGGCGTCGACACCCTCCTCGATGACGATCCACTCGTCGTAGGCCGCCGCGAGCGCGAGGGCCTCGTCGAGCTCGGAAGGGTCGTGCACCTTGGACACGCCCACCGACGATCCCAGGTTGGCGGGCTTCACGAAGAGGGGGTAGCTCAGGTTGGCCGTGCCCAGGGCGTCGGCGGCGCGGTCGATCTCGGCGTCACGTACGGCGACCCACGCCACCTGCGGCAGCCCGTGAACCGACAGGATCTCCTTGGCCTTGACCTTGTCCATGGCCACTGCGGAGGCCAGGACCCCCGAGCCCACGTACGGCACGCCCGCCAGCTCGAGCAGGCCCTGGACCGTGCCGTCCTCGCCGTGGGGCCCGTGCAGCAGGGGCAGGACCACGACCGGCAGGTCGTCGGCGACCGGCGCCACGGTCCGCAACGGCTCGACCGCCGCCCCGGTGGCCTCCAGGTGGTCCGGCGGGGGTAGGGCGGCCGTGCCGCGTGCCAGGGCGGCCTGGGCATCGTCGGCCTGCACCCAGGTGCCGTCCCGCGTGATCCCCACCGGGACCACGTCGTAGCGATCGGGATCGACCGCCCGCAGGACATGGGCGGCGGTGGTGCACGACACCTCGTGCTCGGCCGATTGCCCGCCGAACAGCACGACGAGCCGAACGCGGTCCGGTCGGGTCATGGCGAGCGAGAGTACCGGGATTCGCGGGACGGACTGCGCAAGGCCGGGGGCGCGGGCGTGGGCCTGCGATGATGCTGCGCCGTGGAGCTGTGCACCAACGAGATCGCCAAGGCCACCGGCGGGGTGGCGTCCGGCCCCGACGTGACCGTCACCGGCGCCACCATCGATTCGCGCCAGGTCGCCCCGGGCCAGTTGTTCGTCCCCGTCGTCGCCGCCCGTGACGGCCACGACTTCGTGGCCGGTGCCGTCGCCGCTGGTGCCGCCGCGTACCTCACCTCGCGTGGCCCGATCGACGGCGTCGAGGCCACGGCCGTCGAGGTCGAGGACACGGTGGCGGCCCTGGGCGCGATGGGCCGCCTCGCCCGGATACGCCTGCCGGACCGGGTGGTGGGCATCACCGGTTCGGTGGGCAAGACCAGCGTCAAGGACCTGCTGGCGGCGGCGCTCGCCGCTCGCTGGCGGACATCGGCCAGCGCCGGGTCGTTCAACAACGAGCTGGGCGTTCCGCTCACCCTGGTGAACGCCGGCGGCGACACCGAAGCGCTGGTGGTGGAGATGGGCGCCCGCGGCGTGGGCCACATCGCCGAGCTGTGCGCGCTGGCGGCGCCGACGGTCGGCGTCGTGACGCGCGTGGCGGCAGTGCACACCGAGACGTTCGGGACGCTGGAGGAGGTGGCATCGGCGAAGGGCGAGCTGGTCGAGGCCCTGCCGGACAGCGGGCGCGCCGTCCTCAACGCCGGGGACCCGCTGGTCGCGGCCATGGCCTCTCGCACGTCCGCCGGGGTCCTCACCTTCGGCGCCGGCGGCGACGTCCGCGCCGAGGCGGTCACGCTCGACGACGAGCTGCGGCCCAGCTTCCGCCTGGTGTCGCCCTGGGGAACCGCCGCGGTCCGCCTCGGTGTGCGAGGCGAGCACATGATCGACAACGCTCTGGCGGCGGCCTCGGCGGCGCTGGTGTGCGCGGTGTCGCTGGACGCGGTGGCGGCGGCGCTCGGGGCCGCGGCCCTGTCGCGCTGGCGCATGGACCTGATCCGGCTCCGCTCCGGTGCGCTGGTTGTGAACGACGCCTACAACGCCAACCCGACCTCCATGGCGGCGGCGCTGCGGGCCCTGGCGCGGCTGCCCGCCCGGCGCCGGGTGGCGGTGCTCGGCCTGATGGCCGAGCTGGGGCCGTCGAGCGACCAGGAGCACCGGGCGGTGGCTGCCGTGGCGCGCGGGCTCGGCGTCGAGGTCATCGGGGTCGGGGTGCCGGCCTATGGCGGGACCACCGTGGGCGGCGTCGACGACGTCCCGGCGGCGCTGGGTCCCCTGGGTGACGGCGACGCCGTCCTGCTCAAGGGGAGCCGGGTGGCGGGGCTCGAGCGTCTCGTGGCGCTATTGGAACCGGCGGAGTGAGGCCGTCGGCCGGCGCCGATGTGCGCTAGCAGGCTCCTAGCTAGCGTGCGGCCGTGGACTTCCGCCGCACGACCGTTGCCGAGATCGCCCAGCAGGTGGCGACCCGTGCCCTGTCCGCCCGCGAGGTCGTCCAGGCTGCGCTGGAGCGGATCGACCGCTACGACGACCAGATCGGCGCCTTCGTCGCCGTCGATGGCGAGGCCGCGCTGGCCGAGGCCGCATCGATCGACGCTCGCCTCGCCGGCGGCGAGGACGTGGGTGCGCTGGCGGGGGTCCCGGTCGCGGTCAAGGACCTCGAGGACGCGGCCGGGTTCGTCACCAGCCGCGGTTCGGTGGCGTACGCCGCCGGTCCGCCGGCCGGCAGCGACTCCCCCCTGGTGGAGCGGCTGCGCGCCGCCGGCTGCGTGGTCGTGGGCAAGACCAACACCCCGGAGCTCGGCTGGAAGGCCGACACCGTCAACGAGACGTTCGGCGCCACCTACAACCCCTGGTCGCTGGATCGCTCGGCGGGTGGTTCCTCCGGGGGATCGGCGGCGGCGCTGGCGGCGGGACTGGTGCCCCTGGCGACCGGGTCCGACGGCGGGGGGTCGATCCGCATCCCGGCGTCGGCCACGGGACTGACGGGCTTCAAGCCATCCCTGGGACGGGTGCCGACGGGCGGGCGACAGCCGCCCGGCTGGCCCATGTTGTCCACCAGGGGCGTGATGACCCGCGGCATCCGCGACGCGGCGCTGGCCCTCGACAGCGTCGTCGGTCCCGAGCCCACGGACCTCGTGTCGCTGCCCCTGCCCGATGGCTCGTGGTCGCGGTCGGTCGAGAGCCTGAACCCACCTCGCAAGGTCGCATGGGCGCCCACCCTGGGGTACGGCCGGGTCGATGCCGAGATCCTGGCGGTGTGCGAGTCGGCGGTCGCACGATTCGAGGGCCTGGGAACCGAGGTGGTCACGCTCGACGGGCCGTTCGCCGCCGACCCGGTGCAGGACTGGCTGGCCCTGGTCGGCGCCTCCTCGCTGCGATCGCTGGACAGGTTCCGGGGCGACGACGCCCTGTGGAGCCGCATCGATCCCGGGCTGGTGGCGCTGGTGGAGTGGGCCCGCGCGTCGGTTGGTCCCGGCCGCGTGATCGAGGCGCTCGACGCCTGTCACACGCTCAACCTGGCGCTCGTCGACCTGTTCCACGGCGTCTCACTGTTGTTGTCGCCGACCGTCGCGGGCCAGCTGCCGCGGGTCGGCGAACCGGGCACGATCGACGGCGACCCCGACGTCAACTGGGTGGCATACACCTACCCGTTCAACATGACCCGCTCGCCGGCCGGTTCGGTCTGCGCCGGCTTCACCGCCGACGGCCTGCCCGTCGGGCTGCAGGTCGTCGGCCCGCAGCACGGCGATGTCGTGGTGCTGCGGGCGCTGGCGCTGCTCGAGGATGCGCTCGCGGTCGACACCGTGGCGCCCTTCGCCAGCGACTGACCGCGCGCGATCGTGCAGGCCGGGACCGGCGCCCCGCCTTGCTAGAGTTCACTGCCCGCGGGGCGTATAGCTCAGCTGGTTAGAGCGCACGCTTCACACGCGTGAGGTCAGAGGTTCGAGTCCTCTTACGCCCACTCCTTCCGACGGTGAGTGTCGACGTTCGAACCAATGGTGTGGCCCTGAAGCCGGGTTGGTCGTAATACCTAATCGCCGGTCAGTTCCTTGAATATGGGGTCGTCGCGGATCGGATCCAAGTCCGAATCGTTCTTCGCGGAGGCGCGAAACTCCTCTGACATGTTGATCGCGTGCCGCAGGTGATCGAGCGCGTCAGTCGTCCGGCCAGAGAGGCTCTCGCAGCAGGCGAGGTTGTAGAACAACAGGGCGTATTGCGGAGAGGCTTCGACCAGGACGCGCAGACGGTCGGCGACCGCGGCGTACTCGCCCGCTTCGTAGAGCGGGACGAACGGAGCCCAGAGCTCCCAGCCGCGGGGTTCGTATGCCTTTCCCGGCGTGCCTTCGAGTAAGACGATGGTCGTCCCTGCCTCCTCGGCGGACGCCGTTCGCTTCATTCCGGGAGGGGCGAAGATGAACGTTCCGGCGGGCGCATTCACTCGGTCGCCGTCGAGCTCGAACACGGCGTGGCCTCGCATCACGAGGAAGAGCTCCTGATCTGAGGTCGGGTCGCCTTCGTCGTGCGCGTCGATGATCAGGTCGCCCGCGGCACGGGCCGTCCAAGCGGTGGCACCGAACGCCGTGATGCCGAGGTGGTGCCGGACCGGCCGATAGTGACAGCGCCCGTCGACCAGCTCGTCGATCTCGTCCAGATGGGCAACCGCGTAACCAGCCATGAGACCCCCTTCCATCATCGCCGTTCGCCGTCCCGGCGAGCCCTAGCAGGCGCGAGACCTGTCGCTTGGTCGACGCGCCCAGTGTTACAGACTGAAGCGGGAGGGGTCATCACAGGCATCGGCGGTTTCCAGGAATGAACCATGCCTCCGCCCGAGTGTCGGGCGGAGGCATCTAATCTCCGCCGGGCGGACCGTCGAGAGTACGGCGGTTGCAGCGTTCGCCGCCCGGACCGGAATCAGGCGGTGTCGACGCTGGCGGCGGCTTGGAGGCCGAGCATCTCGATGGACTGCTCGCGCATCTTGAACTTCTGGACCTTGCCGGTGACGGTCAGCGGGAACTCGTCGGTGACGTGGACGTACCGGGGGATCTTGTGGTGGGCGATCCGGCCACGGCAGAACCCGGCCACATCGTCGACGGTCAGCATGGCGCCCTCGCGCAACCGCACCCAGGCCATCAGTTCTTCGCCGTAGCGCACGTCGGGCACGCCGATGACCTGGACGTCGACGATGTCGGGGTGGCCGTACAGGAACTCCTCGATCTCCCTGGGGTAGATGTTCTCGCCGCCCCGGATGACCATGTCCTTGATACGCCCGACGATGTTCACGTACCCCTCGTCGTCCATGGTGGCCAGGTCGCCGGTGTGCATCCACCGGGCGCTGTCGATGGCCTCGGCCGTGCGCTCGGCGTCCTCCCAGTAGCCGAGCATCACCGAGTAGCCCCGGGTGCACAGCTCGCCGGACTGGCCCCGCCCCACCGGCAGCCCGGTGGCCGGATCGGCGACCTTGACCTCGACGTGGGGGTGGACCCGGCCGACGCTGCCCACCCGCCTGTCGACGGGATCGTCTATGGCGGTCTGCGTCGACACCGGCGAGGTCTCGGTCATGCCGTAGCAGATGGTCACCTGGTCCATGTGCATGCGCTCGATGCACTGCTTCATGACCTCCACCGGGCACGGTGATCCGGCCATGATCCCGGTGCGCAGAGAGGTGAGGTCGAACTGGTCGAAGTTGGGCAGGTCGAGCTCGGCGATGAACATCGTGGGGACGCCATACAGGCTGGTGCAGCGCTCGGCCTCGACGGCCTCCAGGGTGGCCACCGGGTCGAACGCCGGTGCCGGCACCACGATCGTGGCGCCGTGGGTGGTGCACGCCAGGTTGCCAAGCACCATCCCGAAGCAGTGGTAGAAGGGCACGGGGATGCAGACCCGGTCGTCCTCGGTGTAGGCGCACCCCTCACCGATGAAGTAGCCGTTGTTGAGGATGTTGTGGTGGGTGAGGGTGGCGCCCTTGGGGAACCCGGTGGTGCCGCTCGTGTACTGGATGTTGATCGGGTCGTCGAAGGCCAGCTCGGCCTCGCGGCCGCGCAGGGCCTGATCGCCGATCGACTCGCCGTCCGCCAGCAGGCCTTCCCAGTCGGACGTGCCCAGGAACGCCACCCGTTCGAGCGCCGGCAGCTCGGGACGGACCTCGTCGAGCATGGCCCGGTAGTCGCTGGTCTTGAAGTCGGTCGCCGCGACGACCATCCGGCAGCCGGATTGCCGCAGCGCGTACGCCACCTCCGCGGTGCGGTAGGCCGGGTTGAGGTTGACCAGGATCACGCCAACCTGGGCGGTGGCGTACTGGATCAGCACCCACTCGGCGCTGTTCGGGCTCCAGATGCCGAGCCGATCGCCCCGCTCGAGACCCAGGGCCAACAATGCCCGGGCCACACGCTCGACTTCGCGGGCCAGCTCGGCATAGGTCAGGCGCACGTCCTGGAATGGCACGACCAGCGCCTCGCGGGCGCCGAACCGCTCGACCGTGGCCGCCAGGTTCTGGCCGATGGTCTGGCCGAGCAGCGGCACGCCCGACGCGCCCGACGCGTACGCGATCTCCGTCATATGTGCAGTCCTCCTGCTCCGGATCATCGCGCCTTCGGGTGACGGTGTCGGGGCCGTCGTGTCGGGTGCGACGGGCGGCAGACTACGGCGCCATGACCGGCTACCCGTTGGAGCCCGATCGGCGGGCGATGGAGGAGATGGGGCGTCGGGCGCTGGCGTTGGTCGCGGATTTCATCGACGGCTTGCCCAATGCGCCGGCGGCCAACGTGGACGACGCCGGGCCGCCGGGCCGGTGCCTGCTTCCACCGGGCGAGGAACCGGGCGAGCTCGGCGAGCTGCTGGACCTCTTCCGGGAGGCGGCCGCCGTCGCCGTCGAGACCGCCGGGCCCCGCTACATGGCTTACGTCGGTGGCGGCGGGTTGTTCACCTCGGCCCTCGCCGAGATGGTCGCCCGAGCATTCAACCGCTACACGACCCTCTCCAGCTTCGCACCGGCTCTGGTGGCGCTGGAGGAGAGCACGCTCCGGTGGTTGTGCGCGGAGTTCGGGCTCCCGGACACCGCGGGCGGCGTGACCACGACCGGCGGCTCGTTGGCCACGCTGGTCGCCATGGTGGCGGCCCGCCACGACCGTCTCGGCGACGACTTCGCCACCGGAACCCTGTACGTTACGGCCCACACGCACCGCTGCCTGGCCAAGGCGGCGCGCCTGGCCGGGTTGCCGGCGGCGGCCATCCGCACCGTCCCCACGACGCCGGACCTGCGCATGGATCCCGGGGCTGCGGCGCAGCTGATCGCCCGAGATCGCGCCTGGGGCCTGCGTCCCTTCCTGCTGGTCGCCTCGGCCGGCACGACCAGCACCGGGGCCGTCGATCCGATCGGGGAGCTCGCCCGGCTCGCCCGGTCCGAGGACATCTGGATCCACGTCGACGCCGCCTACGGCGGCTTCTTTCAGCTCACCGAGCGGGGGCGGGCGCGCTTCGCAGGCATCGAGCAGGCCGACTCCGTCGTGCTCGACCCCCACAAGGGGCTGTTCCTGCCACACGGCACGGGGGTCCTGTTGGTGCGGAACCCGGCGGCGGTGCGGGCCGCCCATGCCGTCGACGGTGCGTATCTCCAGGACCTCGACGCCGATCGGCCGCTGCCCGACTACGCCGAGCTGGGCCCGGAGCTGACCCGCGACTACCGGGGCTTGCGCATCTGGTTGCCGCTCCACCTCCACGGGGTCGGTGCATTCCGCCAGGCCCTCGACGAGAAGCTCGATCTGGCGGCCTGGGCATTCCGGCAACTGAGCGCCGACCCGGCGCTGGAGTTGCCGTGGCGGCCGGAGCTGTCCATCGTGCCGTTCCGCCTGCGGGGCGACGAGTCGACGGATCGGGACAACCAACGCCTCTTGGAGCGGGTCCACGCCACCAAGCGCCTGTACCTGTCGAGCACCCGCATCGACGGGCGGCAGTTCCTGCGGCTCTGCATCATCTCGCACCGCACCCACCGCCCGGACGTGGAGGATGCGGTGGACATCATCCGCTCCGCCGTCGCTCAGGGCGCGCCGAACCCGTGATCTCCGACGTCAGAAGGAGCCGGGATCGACGTCGACGTCGACCCGGGCCACGTCGGGCACGACCGCGAAGGCGGTCACCGCAGCCGTCGCCCGGCCCCGGGGCGGGATCGGGTCGATGACACCATTGGCACCGCCGACGATCTTGCCGGCGGCGTTGCGGTAGACGACGTAGGCGTGCGGGCGCGCGAGCTCCACGTCGTAGCTCGAGGACACGACGAAGGTCGTGTAGACGCCGAACTCGTCCGACGAGGTCGACACGTCGCTGGCCGTTAGGGCGCCCTGGGGCACGGGGCCGCCCCCACCCGCCACGGTGAGAACCTCGAGCCGGCCGATCCCGTGCGCCAGCGGGTCGCCGACCTCGGATCCCAGTCCCAGCCTGCCCCCCGGGCTCACCATGGCCACGTCGTGGTCGTAGCTGGCGACCACGGCGTCGTTCGTGTCGTGGACCACGACCCGGACCGTGGAGTGGGTGACCGGCTTGCCGCTCGTGTTCTCGAGGATCAGGCCGTAGGAGCCGGCCGGGCCGTCGACGCCCTCGTAGGTGGAGAAGCCGCGGTCAACAACTTCGAGCCCGTCCACGGCCTGGCGGGGGCGGGTCGTCGTGCCGGTCGTCCCCGGCGCCTCGGTCGTGGTGGTGGGGCCGTCATCGGGTTCCGACATCGGCGCGGGCACCCGGGTGCCCGGGAAGGGCTCGGCGGCCTTGCCGTCGTCACCGGCGAGCAGCGCCAGGATCAGACCCACCGCGGTGGCCGCCAGGAGCAACCCGAGGGCGACGAGCAGCGGGGTGCGGTTGAGCGTGCGGGGGGTGCCGGGTGGCGCTGAGGGAGGAGCATCACCAGGTCCGTCCGGTGCGTCGCTCACGGCCTCGCCCTCCGGGCATCCGGCTCGCCGAGAAGCTCAGGCGATGGTCTTGGCGAGGCGGTCCATGGCGTCGTCCTCGCTGATGTCGAGGGCGAACGCCAGCTCCGATACCAGCACCTGGCGCGCCTTGACGAACATCGACTTCTCGCCTGCGGACAGACCCTTGTCGTTGTCGCGCAGCGCCAGGTTCCGCACCACCTCGGCCACCTGGTAGACGTCGCCGGACTTGAGCTTCTCCTGGTGGTTCTTGAACCGACGCGACCAGTTGGTGGGCTCGCGCACGTCCTTCTTGGCGAGGACCTCGAAGACGTCCTCCACGTCCTCGACGCTGATCGGGTAGCGCATCCCGATCTCTTCGGCCTTGTCGACAGGGACCTTGAGAACCAGGTCGCCGTGCGTCATGCGCAGGACGAAGAAGTCCTTCTCCTCGCCGTCCGGCATGGACCGCTTCTCTGTTGCTTCGATGATGGCGGCGCCGTGGTGGGGATAGACCACCCGATCCTTGACGCGAAACGACACGCAGAACTCCTCGGAACGTCCCTGGGGGTCCCTACAGGATGCCATCTCCCCGACTGCCTGCCACAGTCCGGCGCAACACCACCCCCCAGCCCGACGCCCATCCGCCGCCCTGGGGCGGCGGCGGCTTGGCGGCCGACTCGTTGCCCCAATGGTGTCGGTCTGCGACCGACCCGTACTGTCCCATCCGTGATCGAGTGGACTGACGAGCAGCAGATGGTTCGAGCGGCGGTGCGCGACTTCATCGAGAAGGAGCTGGTGCCGCACCACCGTGATCTCGAGCACGGCGACCTGCCGCCCTACGACATCATCCGCAAGTTGTTCGCGACCTTCGGGATGGACGCCATGGCGCGCGAGCGGTTCGCGCGGCAGATCGCCCGCGAGAACGACCCGGACGCCGGGAAGAAGGACGACGACGAGGGCCACAATCCCCAGGAGGCTGCCGACGCCGCCGCCTTCCAGATCATCCCCATCATCGAGCTGTGCCGTTGGAGCCCCGGGATGGTCACGGCCATGGGCGTGTCGATGGGGCTCACCGCGGCCGCCATCCTGTCGCGCGGAACCGTCGCCCAGAAGGAGCGGTGGGCGCTGCCGCTGCTCACGATGGAGAAGATCGGGGCGTGGGCGATCACCGAGCCGGGCTCGGGATCCGACGCGTTCGGATCGATGCACTCGACGGCCCGGCGCGACGGCGACGAGTACGTCCTCAACGGCTCGAAGACGTTCATCACCAACGGTCCCTATGCCGACACGATCGTGTTCATCTGCAAGCTCGACGAGGGGAACCCGCCCGCCGACCGCAAGATCGTGAGCTTCATCGTCGACTCGGGCACGCCCGGGCTGGAGCAGTCAAAGCCCCTGAAGAAGATGGGGCTGCACTCGTCGCCCACGGGCGAGCTGTTCCTCACCGACGTGCGGGTGGGCCGCGACCGGCTGATCGGTGAGACCGAGGACGTTGAGGCCAGTGGACGGACGGCGGCCAAGGCGACCTTCCTGCAGGAGCGATCGGGCGTGGCGGCGATGGCCCTGGGGATCATCTCGCAGTGCCTCGACCTGTGCGTCGCCTACGCCCGAGACCGGGTGCAGTTCGGGCAGCCGATCGGGGAGTTCCAGCTCATCCAGGACAAGCTCGCCCGCATGGAGGTCGCTCGCCTCAACGTCGAGAACCTGGTCTTCCGGGTCATCGAGGCGTCGGCCGCCGGGCGTGGGTTCACGTTGGCCGAGGCGTCGGCCATGAAGCTCTACTCGGCCCGGGCGGCGACCGAGGTGGCACTCGAGGCGGTCCAGCTGTTCGGCGGCAACGGCTACATGGCGGAGTTCCAGGTCGAGCAGCTCGCCCGGGACGCCAAGGTCCTCCAGATCTACGCCGGAACCGACGAGATCCAGATCACCCACATCGCCAAGGACCTCCTCCGTCGCTGACGCAGCCCCAGACGCCGCTGGCACCCCCGCCGCTGGCGCCGCCACCGCGGGCGGCGAGGCAATCGCGAACGAGTGGGGAAGCCCGAGGCAATAGCTGACAGTCTTCGTTCGTTATTGCCTCGGGCCGGCCTGACCGTTCGTCATTGCCTCGGCAATAGACGGACCAGCGGCCCGAATCCGCAAATGTCACACCCATCGGTGAACATCCGATGCATGACAGTATCTCCCGGGTTCGACAACCGCATCAGCTTGTTGGCCTCGCGGCAAGGGTCGGCGTTCTCTCGCCAGCAGGTCCTGGCGGCCGGCGCCACCGATCCGATGATCGCCCGGCGCCTGCGCTCGCGCCGGTGGACCAGAGCGCACCCCGGTGTGTACGTGCTCGCGGGTTCGTCACCGTCGTGGATCCAGGACGTCTGGTGCGCCTGGCTTGCCGCCGGGGCGTCGGCCACCGTCACGCACGAGTCGGCTCTCAGGCTCTACGGAGTGAAGCGGACGGCGCCGCGGCCCATCACCCTGACCGCCCCTCATGGCTCCCATGCGCGAATCGCCGGCGCGATCGTCCACCAGATCGACGATCTGGCCCCCGGCCATGTCACCTTCACCAACGGCCTACCGGTCAGCCGGGTGGAGCGAGCAGTGGTCGAGGTGGCCGCCACCATCGGCGAGCGCCTGCTGGGCGACGTCGTGGACGACGTGATCTGGGGCCGTCGGGCGAGCCTGTCGCGGGTGAGCATGTGCCTGCGCCAGGTCGCTCGACCGGGAAAGCCAGGCATCGCAAAGCTTGCCCGGGTCCTGGACGCTCGGTCCGACGGGCCCGTTCCTGCGGGCAGCGATCTCGAGCGGTGCATGTTCGGGGCGCTGGCGGCCGGTGGATTGCCGGCGCCTGCGCGCCAGACGCCGCTCCCAGGCCGGGGTCTCGCCGAGGGACTTGTCGACGCGAGCTATAGCGATGCTCGCCTCATCCTCGAGGCGGATGGCCGGCGCTGGCACACGCGCATCCGCGACCTAGCGAAGGACCACGTTCGCGATGCGGAGGCCGCGCGTGTCGGGTGGGAGACCCTGCGGTTCGTCTACGAGCAGATCGTCGAGGAACCGGCCGAGGTGTGCGCGACCGTGGCGGATGTCCGGTCGGTCCGCCTCGACTTGGTCGACCCCGATGGCTCGCACCGGGCTCGACCGCCTCGGGCCGACTGAAGGTCTCCCGGTTGATGCGAGGCAATGACGAACGGTCCGGGAGGCCCGAGGCAATACCGCGCGGCTTCCGTTCGCCCATGCCTCCGGCTCGCCGCACCGTCAGCCATTGCCTCGCCTCGCGGTGGCTCACACTGGCACGTGTGACCTACAGGCCCAGGTTGCGGCCGATGATCTCCTTCATGATCTCCGTGGTGCCGCCGTAGATGCGGGTGACGCGGGCATCGGCGTAGGCCCGGGCCACCGGATACTCGGCCATGTAGCCGTAGCCGCCGTGGAGCTGGAGGCACATGTCGACCACGCGGCCCTGCAGCTCGGTGCACCACCACTTGGCCATCGACGCCTCCTCGGCCGTGAGCTCGCCGGCATTGAGGGCGAGGACGCAGCGATCGATGTAGGTCTGGCCCAGCTCGATCTCGGTGGCCATCTCCGCCATCCGGAAGCGCGTGTTCTGGAAGGCGCCGACGGCCTGGCCGAAGGCCCGGCGCTCCTTGACGTACGACAGGGTCTGCTCGAACGCCGCCCGCGCCGCCGCCACCCCCGTGGCGGCGATGGACAGGCGCTCCTGCGGCAGATTGGTGACCAGGTAGCGGAAGCCCTCGCCTTCTTCGCCCAGGCGGTTGGCCACCGGCACCCTCACGTCCGTGAAGAACAGCTCGGCGGTGTCCTGGGCGTGTAGGCCGATCTTGTCGAGGTTCCGCCCCCGCTGGAACCCGTCCATGCCCCGCTCGACCACCACCAGCGACATCCCCCGGTGCCGCTCGGTCGGATCCGTCTTCACCGCGGTGACGACCAGGTCGGCGTTGATGCCGTTGGTGATGAAGGTCTTCGACCCGTTGAGCAGGTAGTGGTCGCCGTCGCGCCCGGCACTGGTCGTCATCGACGCCAGATCGGACCCGATGCCCGGCTCCGTCATCGCCAGGGCCGTGATCAGCTCACCCGAGCAGATACCCGGGAGCCACCGGGCCTTCTGCTCCTCGGTGCAGAGCGACAGGAAGTACGGCAGGCAGATGTCGTTGTGCAGCGTCCAGCCCAGTCCCGCAGCGTTGATCCCGGCCCGCTGCACCTCCTCACCGATCACCAGGTTGTAGCGGAAGTCGTCGACGCCACCGCCGCCGTACTCCGTCGGCACGGCCATGCCCAGGAAGCCGTGCTTCCCCGCCGACCGGAACAGGTCGCGATCGACGATGCCGGCCCGCTCCCACGCCTCGTTGCGCGGCGCCACCTCGGCGGCGATGAACCGCCGGACGCTGTCCCGGAACAGCTCGTGCTCGTCCTCGAACAGGGTGCGCCGCACGTGGCCGACCGTACTCTCGCGACATGAGCAGGGCCGAGACCGACACGGTCGTGATCGTCGGCGGTGGGGGCCCACCGGCGGGCGGCGGGGCGCGCCGGCTCGCAGCCGACACGGGGGCAACCGTGATCGCCGCTGACTCGGGCCTGGAGGCCGCCATGAGGCTCGGCCTCGACGTGGCCGCGGTCGTGGGGGACATGGACTCGGTGGACCCGGCCGTGTTGGCCGCAGCCGTGGACGCGCGGATCCCCATGGAGCGGCATCCCGAGGCCAAGGACGCCACCGACCTCGACCTGGCCCTCGATGCGGCGCTCGCCCGGCGTCCGGAGCGGATCGTCGTCGTCACCGGCGCCGGGGACCGCCTCGACCATACGCTGTCCCTCGCCCAGTTGCTG
>JBKPAA010000066.1:0-51173 GCA_046726215.1 Actinomycetota bacterium
CCGCTGCGGTCGACACGGGCCTGCAGCCATCTCGCCAGCGGTCTCGTGATCAACAGGGCACGCGTTGGCGCGCCCTGGAACCCAAGTTGCTTCTCGGGCGGCGGAAACGTGGCGGCAGCCCGGGGCTGACCGTGTGCACGATGTGGGTGCCGCCTTTCACTGGCGTGAGTCACTTGAGGCCACGCGCGTGGCCGACGGCGTCCTGTGGCGCCCGGGGCTGGACGACGGCGCGACGTACCTATTGCGAGCGACTACCTGGCATGGCGGGCCGCACCGTCACTTTGGCCAATGGTGGCCGACATAGGGGTCTGGGTTCGTCTCGATCCAGCGGTCGAGCACGTCCGCGAGCGCTGCCGCCTGAGCGCCGCCGCTGGGGAGGTTCTTCTTCAACACGACGACCAGGACGAGGTCCTCTTCGTCGGCGAGGTCGGCGACGTTCTCGGTGACCATGGCGCGCCCTTGGGCACGTGCGTGCCGGGCGATCGCAGCGTCGTCGGTCGCGCGCAACCCAACCTCGACGACATGCAGCGCGTCTCGGCCGTACTGGTCCCGAAGAACCCGGGCGGCCGCGGTCGGGAACATTTCATCGATGATCAGACCGATCACAGCGGCCTAGGCAAACAGCGCCTGGCGTTCCTGGGTTGCCCGCCGGCTGCGCTCCCGCGCGGCCTCGCTGCGCTCGATGAGACGTTCGATCTCGCGGCGATGCTCGGCGGCATAGTCGATCGCACGTCGAATTTCTCGCGGATGGAGATCCGTCTCATCGGCCAACACCGCAACGCGCTCCTCCTCGCTACCGGCCAGCTCCCGCAGCCGGGCGATCACTTCCCACACGTCGGGCCCCACACCGAGCCCAGCACGGCGGGCTGTTGGCGGTCCGCGATGGACGATGCCTGGATGGTCGAGCGCGTCGATACCTTCAAGGATCAACCGCTCAAGCAGCTGCGTCGCGCTGGTGCCCTCTCGAGCGGCCCGCTCGGCCAGGCGCTGACGTGCCTCGTCGCTGATCCGGAACGACGTGCTTCTAGCTACCATGTAGCGCAAGCGTAGCGCGATAGCACAAGCAGTCGCTGCCACCGTGCGGCTCGCCTCACGTCTCCGGTGGCCCATCGTCTCGTGGACCCCGCTTCCACACGCTCGCGGGGATGTCAACCACGGCAGGTCAGGGCGCCGCCAGCTGAAGCTCCGCCGCCACGGGCGGGCAACGGGTTCCGTGGAGCCCCCCGCCCGCACAGCTTTGGCCACTCGTGTCCTGTGGCACCGCGAGCGGTACGGCGGAAATGGCGACATACCCCGGGCAGGTATGCACGATTACAGGCCTTCTGAGCAGGGCAAATGTCGGGTGGGCCGGATTTGAACCGGCGACCTCTGCGTCCCGAACGCAGCGCTCTGCCAAGCTGAGCCACCACCCGGTGAACCGGAAGGGGAACTCTATCTGGTCACCCCGACCGGCATCGAAGCGGTAACCGCAGGCCGGGGGTGCCGCGCGGGTCAAGCAGGGGCGAGCCCGGAGGGCTCGAAATACGTGTCGCCCGCGGCGAGCGCCCGGCCGGCCCGGCGGAGCCGGAAGGCGTCGAGCGGCTTGACCAGCCAGCCCTGCACTCCGGTTCGGCGGGCCATGGGGACATCCGCCGGCCGGTCGACCAGCAGCAGGATCGGGACCCGCGGCACCTCGCCGGTGTCGAACTCCTGCTGCAGGTCGAGCGCAGTGGCGATGCCCCCCATGCTGCCGATCTGCAGGTCGAGGACCACGAGGCCGGGGTTCACCTGGCGCACCGCCGCCCCGACATCGCGCCCCGAGCGGACCCGCACCACCGCGGTGTCGTCGTCGGTGAGGGCGGCATCGACCTCTTCGAAGATCCAGTCGGCGTCGGTGGCGACGAGCACGTCGGGCACGATTCGGCAGGCTACGGGTCGGAAAGGTGCGGTGCCAACGACCGGAACCAGGTCTCAACGAGGTCGGGTCAGTGGCACGGCGAACCGCCGCTACGATCGCCGCGCGGGCCCGGGAGGAGGAGCACGTGCTCGACATTCAGGTTGACGAGGCGGATAGTTACACGGTCTGCCGGCCGGTAGGTGAGCTCGACGCTTACACGGTCGGGCAGTTCCGAGACGCCTTGGGAGAGCTGGCCGACAAGCGGTATCTGCTCATCGACCTGTCGTCGGTGCCGTTCATGGATTCGGCCGGGCTGGGTGCCCTGATCGGGGGCATCCGCAGGGCCCGCGAGGCGGGAGGCGACGTCGCCGTTGCCTGCAGCCGTCCCACCCTCACCCGCCTGCTGCACACCACGGGCTTCGATCGCATCGTCCCCGTCAAGGACACCGTCGAGTCGGCGGCCGCCGCTCTCGACGAGGCCGCGGCCACCATCGACGAGTAGCCGAGTCCGTCCCTTCGCTGCGGGAGTAGTCGCCTCAACGACCGATCCCGCGAAGAAAACGCGTCAGGCGTCACCTCGGGAGAACAGGTACGCCGCCAACCCACCCATGCCGGCGATGTCGTGCACGTCGGTGCTGAGGAACGGGACCCAAACCACCGGCGCCGGCGCCACGGCGTCGGCCAACCCTCCCAGGTGGGCGAGCTCCCGGCCCGACACCGTGCGATAGTCGGCCAGGTTGCGGTAGAGCCCGCCCAACTCGGTGCCCTCCAGGGTGCGGGCCCGCTCGCCGGCGGCCTCGCCGAGGCCCCCGCCGAAGGACGGGTGCACCCGGTTAACCACCAGTCCCTGCACGGCGATGCCCGCCTCGTGCAGCCGGTCGACGAAGAAGTGCGCCTCGGCGACGGTGTCGCGGCGCGGCGAGGCCACCAGCACGAACGCCGTCTCGGGTGCCGCCAACAGGTCGTTGACCCGGGCCGCGCGCTGCCGGAAGCCCTCCTCCATCCCCTCGAAGGCATGGAAGAAGGCCATGGCGTCGTCGACCACCTCGCCGCCCACCACCTTCGACACCGTGCGCAGGAAGGCCTGCGCAGCCACGTTCACGGCCCGGACGATGCCGCGGCCCGGCGCCATCAGCACGCGGAACAGGCGGTGCTCGAGGAACCGTGACAGGCGCCGGGGGGCGTCGAGGAAGTCGAGCGCGTGCCGTGTCGGCGGCGTGTCCACCACCACCAGGTCGAAGTCGGTTTCCTCGTGCAGCTCATAGAGCTTCTCCATCGCCATGTACTCCTGCGTCCCCGACAGCGCTCCGGCGATGTTGCGGTAAAAGCGGTTGGAGAGAATCCGTTCGGCCTGCTCGGGGGTTGCCGCGTACTTGGCCACCAGGGCGTCGAACGTCGAGCGGGTGTCGAGCATGGTGGCCCACAGCTCACCGGGCCACTCCCCCTCGATCCGGCTCGGCTTGTCGGAAAGACCCGCCAGCCCCAAGGCGTCGGCCAGACGCCGGGCCGGGTCGATCGTCACCACGACCGTCTTGCGCCCACGCCGGGCGCCCTCGAGCGCGACCACCGCGGCGATGGTCGTCTTGCCCACGCCCCCCGATCCGCAGCACACGACGATGTGCCGCTGGGCAACCACCTCGTCGAGCTGCGCACCGTCGGCGACCACGGGGGCCTGGTGCCTCTCCGCCGCGCTCACAGTGGCAGCCCCGCCAGCGCGTCGATCTCGGTGAGCAGGGCCCGCGCCAGCACGTCGAGGTCGCGGAGCCCGATGTCGGTGGTGAACAGGAACGGCAGGCGCAGCTGGGGGAGGGGGAGCTGGTCTTCGAGCCGGCCGATCTGCTCGGCCTGGAGCGCCATGCGCCCACGGCGGAACGAGGCCGCCGCCGCCAGCGCCTCCGATTCCCCGGGGCGCAACGCCACGCCGGCCCGTTCGGCGGCGGCGACCGGGTCGGCGTCCAGCCCGGGGATCTCGGGGACCACACCGTTGACCACGATCGGACCGAGGCCCACACCCACCCGATCCTCGAGCGAGAAAGCGGTCTCGACCGCCTCGTTCACCGGGGTCTCCTCGGGCACCGTCACCAGGATCACCTGGCACCGTCGGTGGTCCTCCAGGAGTTGGAGCACGTCGCGGGCCTGCGCATTGATCGGTCCGACGCTCACGGTGTCGAGCAGGCTGCGGGCGGCCTGCAGGAACGCGATCGCGTGTCCGGCCGCCGGGGCGTCGAGCACGATCAGGTCGGCCGTGCCCGCCCGCTCGAGTTGCTTGACCTTGCCCAGTAGCAGGATGTCCTTGATGCCCGGCGCCGCGGTCGCCACCACGTCGAGCGCGCCGGACGACACCAGCCTCCTCGACAGGCGTGACAAGCCATGGTCCCGCAGGTACTCCAGGAGGGCGGCATCCGCCGTCAGCGTGCGGGCCCGCACGTCGGCGGCACCGTCGGGTCCGCCACCCGGCGAGAGCACGGCCTCGTCGTAGGTCAGCTCGCCCTGGCCGAACATCGCCGGAAGTCCCGACCGGCCCTCGACCTCGACGATGAGGGTCGACAGGCCCGCAAGTGCGGCGGCGCGTGCCAGGGCGGCGCTGACCGTGGTTTTGCCGACCCCGCCCTTCCCGGCCACGATGACCAGCCGAGATGCACCGAAAAACTGTTGAGGATCCACTGCGCGCGTCGTCCACCAGGAGCCGTTGGGCGGTACGCCGGACTGTACCCAAGCTCGCCGCGTTACTGATCACTGCGGGCGTGGGGGTGCTGGTCGCAAGGCCGGCCGGGGCGACCGGCGACGGGCTCGCCCAAGCAGCCTGCGGTGACTCCGGCAGTGGCCCGGTGATGGTGGTGGAGGTGGATGGCCTGCTCGACCCGGTACTCGTCGACTTCGTCGAGGACCAGGTCCACGCCGCCGAACGCGCCTGCGCCGTGGCGCTGGTGCTGCAGCTCGACAGTGGTGGGGCGGTCGTGTCGGAGGGCGAGCTCGACGGCCTGGTGGCCACCGTCGAAGGCTCATCGTTACCGGTCGACGTCTGGATCGGGCCGTCGGGGAGCAAGGCCGCAGACGAGTCGGTCCGCCTAGTCGCCGCGGCCGGCGTCACCGGCATCGCACCGGGTTCCAGCATCGAGGTGACCCCGTCCCTGCTGGATGCCCGCGGTGTGGATCCCGGTGAGCTCGGCACCGTCGACGTCGGCGACCGCGTCGCCGCCCGGCGCGCCGTCGAGCTCGGCCTGGTCGACTCGGACGCACCGGTGATCGGTCAGTTCGTCGTCGACCTGCCTGGCGTCGAGACCGAGGTGGTCGATGGCAACCGTCAGCTGGCCGACACGCAAGAAGTGCGGTTCAGCGGCCTGAGCCTCGTCGGGCAGCTCATGCACACAGTGGCCAGCCAGGCGGTCGCCTATCTGCTGTTCGTGATCGGCTTGGCCCTGCTGCTGTTCGAGCTGTACACGGCCGGCGTGGGCATCGCCGGAATGGTGGGCGCCGGCTCGCTCGTCCTTGGCTGCTACGGGCTGGCGGTGCTGCCGACGCGACCGATCGGCGTCGCCCTGCTGCTGCTCGCCATGTTCGGCTACGGCGTCGACGTCCAGAGCGGCGTGCCCCGCCTGTGGACCGGCATTGCCACCGTGAGTTTCGTGCTCGGGTCGCTGCTGCTGTACGACGGACTCTCGGTGAGCTGGATCACGCTTCTGGCCGCGTTCGTCGGGATCACGCTGGCTATGTACGCGGGCATGCCCACCATGGTCCGCACCCGCTTCTCGACGCCGACCATCGGGCGGGAGTGGATGATCGGTGAGCTCGGCGAGGCCCGTACCGACATCGCGCCGGACGGCGTGATCACCCTGCGGGACGCCCCGTGGCGAGCGCGAACCAACCGGGCCACACCGATCCACCGGCATGAGCGAGCGCGGGTGGTGGCGATCGAGGGCCTCGTGCTGGAGGTGGAGCCGGAGGGCGGCGGGGCGCGCGACTACCGCGAGCGCGGACGCTCGAGCGACTGACATATCGCTTCAGAGCACCCCCGTGGGCGCCGGTTTATTTGGGTTTAGACAACACAGGCGTCATTCTTCCGGAGCAAACCGTTACCGCCAGTTCACGCCTCTGACCAGCGGTAAGACCCGTTCTCCACGTGCCATGAAGACAAGAACTTTCCCTTGTTTCGCTCTATGCGCGGCTGTATCGTCCGCCCCTGAAGGGGGGTAGTCAGTGAGCGCACAGCGTGTTGACGAAGCGTGGCAGGTGAGGGCCGCGTGCCGGGGACCACAAGCCGTCGTCTTCTTTCCGCCACCACACTTCGAGCGCAAGAGCGAAAAGCTCAAGCGAGAAGAGCAAGCCAAGGCCATCTGCGCCACGTGCCCGGTACGGGAGCCCTGCCTGAGGTACGCGCTACGCATCCGTGAGCCTCACGGCATCTGGGGAGGATTCAGCGAGGCCGAGCGCAGAGCGCTGGTCGCGCAGCACAACTGACCGCGCCGCGCTACCCGTGAAGTGGCGCCGCGCTCGTCGTTTTGCCGGGACCGTGTCCCGAAGCTCGTGTGGCATGCGACCCCCAGCCGGACGCCGAGCCGGCGGCCGGGGTCTCGATCATCCGACCGCCGACCGGCTCGAGGTGTGGTTGGCGCACCGGCGGCAAGCAACCCCCGGCGGTCGCTCGTCGGGCTCACGCGAAGCCCGACGGCGTATTGCTTTCCCCCTTCGCCTACGACGCTTCAACCAGACCTCGTACGAGAACCCCCGTGAACCTCGTACGAGAACCCCCGTACGTTCCCAATGTTACTCCCTGGTAGCCGACGTGTGAAGGGGGTCACATCGCGGGGCCGGCGTGGGCCACCGGCCGCCGCTCGGGCGACAACCACCCGGCGGTAGGCTGAGTCGAACGTGCGGTCGCCACCGCTCTAGGTGCTCGCCCGCCCGCCGCTCCATCCCATCTACACCGGCACGACCGGCACCACCCTCGGCACATGGTCTTCCTGTTCGCTTTTCTGTTCCTCATGGCCCCCGTCGTCGAGCTGGCCGTGATCGTCCAGGTCGCCGGCACGATCGGGGTCCTCAACACCATCGGACTGCTCATCGGCGTGTCGATCGTCGGGGGCTGGTTGGCCAAGAACGCGGGGCTGGTCACGCTGCGCCGGATCCAGGCCGCCCTCGACCGGGGGGAGATCCCGAGCCGCGAGGTCGCTGATGGTGCGTTGATCCTGCTGGCCGGGGCGCTGATGATCGCCCCGGGCTTCATCAGCGACGCCATCGCCCTCCTGCTCCTAATCCCTCCCACGAGGGCCGTGGTCCGCCGGGTGATGCTGCGGTCGCTGGTGCGGCGCGGTCGCGCCCGCGTCACGGCGTGGAGACCCCGGGGGCCAGGAACACCGGCTTCGGGCGTCGACGACGTGTGGGACGTCGACAGCTGGGAGGATCCGCCACGCCCGACGGCTCGCGGTGAGCTGAGGGACCCCACATGACGGACGAGGCCACCGAGCAGGCACCGGTCGACGCTCCCAAGCCCATCGTCTACTGCGTGGCCAGCGCCCTCTCCCCGATGGTGCGGCGAATCGTCGCCCGCAACCCGGGACTGATGACGGGGCCGGGCACCAACACGTACCTCGTGGGCATCGACGAGATCGCGGTGATCGACCCCGGCCCCGGCGACGCCGAGCACCTCGACGCCATCGCCGGCTGTGGCGGTGACCGCATCCGCTGGATCCTGCTGACCCACACCCACGAAGACCACTCCCCCGGCGCCGTCGGGCTCAAGAAGCGGACGGGGGCCGAGGTCCTGGCGTTCGACGGGGGCGAGGGCAAAGGCAAGGTGCGGGTCGACGGCACGCTTCGTGACGAATCGGTCATCGAGGCGACCGAGTTCCACCTCACGGCCCTGCACACCCCGGGCCACGCATCGAACCACTTGTGCTACCTGCTCAACGAGGAGCGGACCCTGTTCACGGGCGACCACATCATGCAGGGCTCGACGGTGGTGATCCGCCCGCCCGACGGGGACATGGCTGCCTACCTCGACTCGCTCGAGCGGCTGAAGCACATACGGCCCCGTCTGCGTGCGATCGCCCCCGGCCACGGCCATCTGATCACCGACCCCATCGGAGTCGTCGACGACTACATCGAGCACCGCCTGGCTCGCGAGCGGCAGATCGTCGACGCTCTCACCACGCGGGGAACGGCCACCGTCACCGAGCTGGTCGAGGACATCTACGTCGACGTCCCCGCCGAGCTACACGGCTGGGCCCGCTTCTCCGTGTGGGCCCACCTTCGGAAGCTGGCCGACGAGGGACGCGTCAAGGGCGACGACCTCGACGGCAACTGGTCACCGGCCTGACGCCCGGGGGTCGGCGGGGTCGTCGGCCGCCCGCGGATGCCGAGGTCATAGGTTCCCAGCGGGCACGCCCGAGGTCATGGGTTCCACGTCCGGAACCCCATCGCCTCGGCCCCGGGGAAACGATCCCATCGCCTAGACCCTGTTGACCCGGGTCCCGGGTTCCCCCGCAGGGCTCCCGAGGCAATGGGGACCGGTACGACGGGGTCGAGGCAATGCGGTCCGGGGGCCGGTCCCCCCTGCCTCGAGGTCCGCGCGGCGGTCCCTATTGCCTCGGGGATCGCGTCGGGCAGTGAGGGGCCCCGGAGGGGTCAGGTGTCGGCGCGGTCGAGGGCGGCGACGGCGGCATCGAGCATGCGGGCGCTGCAACCCGCCATGGCCGCCAGTGGCACCGCCTCGTCGACGATGCGCTGGGCGATCTCGCGGAAGGCATCGGCGGCGGGACCGTCGCCCAGCGTGACCGGTGATCCGCTGTCGCCACCGGCCGACACCGACGGCTCCAGCGGGACCGAGCCCAGCAGCGGCACCCCGGCGTCGCGAGCCAACTGCTCGCCACCGCCCTGGCCGAACAGTTCGTGGGTCTCGCCGTGCTCACAGCGGAAGGCGCTCATGTTCTCGATCACGCCCGCCACCCGCAGGTAGCTCTTGCGGGCCATGCCCACGACCCGAACCGCGACCTTCTGCGCCGCCTGCGCGGGGGTGGTCACGACGATCACCTCGGCGCGGGGCAACAGCTTGGCGACACCCATCTGCACGTCGCCGGTGCCGGGCGGCATGTCGATCAGCAGGTAGTCGAGATCGTCGCCCCAGCGCACGTCCTGCAGGAAGTGCTGCACACCCCGGTTCAGCATCAGGCCGCGCCACATCAGCGCGGTCTCCTCGTCGTCGACGAGGAAGCCCATCGAGACCACCCGGGCGACGCCGTCGCCGATGGACCGCTCGATCGGGACCATCTGTTTGCGACCGTCGTGCGTCGTGCCGGCCAGTCGTCCCTCCACCCCCAACATGCGGGGGACCGAGAAGCCCCAGATGTCCGCGTCGAGCACTCCGACCTTGTGGCCTCGTTGAGCCAGCGCCGCCGCTAGGTTGACCGTGACCGAAGACTTGCCGACGCCGCCCTTGCCCGAGGCGACGAGAATGACCTTGGCGCCGAGCGGTACCGACGTGTTCTCCGGACGCTGCGTGATGTTCCATCGCGCCTTCGCCATGGCCGACGCCTGCTGGTCGGGCGTCATCTCGGCCCAGTGCAGCCGCACATCGGTCACACCCGGGAGGGACCCGATGCGGGCAACGATGTCGTGCTGGAGCTGCGATCGCAGGGGGCAGCCGGCCGTGGTCAGCGCCACCGTGACGTCGACCGACCCATCCGACAGCACCCCCGCCGACCGGGCCATGCCCAGGTCGACAATGTCGCTGCCCAGCTCGGGATCGATGACGCCGCGCAGTGCGCCCAGCACGTCGTCGGGAGTGGGCAGGCCGTCAGCCACCTGCGGGATTCTACCGGTGGATGCCGGTGAAACCGGGCGGCGGAATCCCCGCCGCCGGTACACTTTGACGGGTGTCCGAGGACACGTTCCGCGCTCACACGACCGCTCCCCGCCTCGCTGTCCTCAAGGCGCTGGGCGACAACACCCGCTACGCCATCTACCTCGAACTCGCGCGGTCGTCGCGGCCGCTGGCCACGGCGGAGATCGCCGAAACCCTCGACCTGCATCCCAACACCGTGCGTCCCCACCTTGAGCGCATGCGTGAGGTCGGCCTGCTCGACGTCGAGACCGACGCCCGCGGGACCGTCGGACGGCCACAGCATCGCTACTCGATCGCCACCGACGCCCCCACACTGGGCCTGGAGCCGGCGACGTTCCCGGTGCTGTCGAGGATGCTCGTGCGGCTTGCGGCTGCGGCCGGCCTCGGGCCGGACGAGGCGGTCGAGGCGGGCCGCGAGCAGGGTGCGCATGACGCCCTGGAGGCGGGGGTGTCCGGTGACGGCGACGCCAGGCTGTGCCTGAACGTCCTGGTGACTCGCCTGGACGCCCTGGGTTTCGACCCCGCCGTGGTCGACGACGACGGCGAGGCCACCGTCGCCTTCACCCACTGCCCGTTCCGCGAGCTAGCCGAACGCCACCCCGACGTCGTCTGCGGCCTGCACCGCGGCCTCGTCGAGGGGATCGTCGAGACGGTTGGCGGTGCCCGCGTGGCTACGTTCCATCCCCTGACCGACCGGACCCCCTGCCAGGTGGAACTGGAGCTGTCGCCCACCTAGGGGCCGCGAGGAGGCGCAGCCGCGACCATGTTCGCCATGTGTCGCCGGGCGCCGATACCATTACCGCTGATCTGGGAACCCCGAGGAGGCTCCTGACGTGATCGTCCTCACTGACACCGCCACCGAAAAGGTCCGCTCGCTCATGGACGCCGAGGGCGCGGCCGACCTGGCGCTGCGGGTCGCCGTCCGGCCCGGCGGCTGTTCGGGCTTCAGCTACGAGATGTTCTTCGACACCGATGTGGCCGAAGACGACCAAACGGCCGACTTCTCCGGCGTCACGGTCGTGGTCGACCAGTCGAGTGCGATGCTCCTGGATGGTGCCACCCTCGACTACAAGGACGGCCTCCAGGGCGCGGGTTTCGCCATCGACAATCCCAATGCGCAGCGCACCTGCGGCTGCGGCCAGAGCTTCAGCTAGAAGCCCGAGGCATCGAGCAGGCCGAAATCAGGGGTTGGGGGCCAACGAGTGAGTTCTGGGGGGCGAGGCCGGCGTCCGACCGGGAAGCCTTCCGGCTCCGGCAGACGCCCCGACCCCTACGACGGATACACGTCGTACGAAGCGGATGCGAACGGGTACGACGACGCCTACGACCAGTACGACCCGTACGGCGACCGCCCGCCGGCCGGGCAGCGCCTGCGGCCACCGATCGGGCGTCCTCCCCCGCGACGCCGAGCGACCTCCGCCCCCGCCGACCTGGCAGCGCGCCACGACCGGCGCCGACTGATCGCGCTAGTCGCCGCCTGCGTGCTCCTCGGCGCGGCGGCGTTCGCCGTGCAGCGAGTCACCTCCGACGATGAAGGTGAGACGGCCGACCAGTCGGGCAACCAGGGTGCCGCCGACGGATCAACCCAGTCCACCAACGCGGACGCCGGGTCGGCAACCACTGCGCCCGGGGAAAGCGCACCGGCGTCGGGATTCGAGATCCCCGGGCTCCTGACCTTCCGCGGGGGGCCCACCCGCAGCTACTACGGCGAGGGTCCCGTACCGGAGCGGCCCGAGGTGCTGTGGAGCTACCCGGGCCAGAGTGGGGGCATGTGCGCCGAGTCGTCGGTGGGCAGCGAGACCAAAGTGTGGTGCGGCACGGGCTGGACGGGTCAGCCGTCGGTGTTCGAGCGTGACGGTCGCACCTGGGTCGTGTTCGGCGCCTATGACCGGCACATCCACTTCGTCGACTACGAGACCGGCCAGGACATCCTCCCGCCCTTCCCCACCGGCGACATCATCAAGGGTTCGGTGTCGATCGACGGCGAGGGCCTGCCGCTCGTCTACTCGGGTAGCCGCGACAACAAGCTCCACGTCATCGCCATCGACCGTCCCCAGCCCACCGAGCTGTGGACCCTCGACGCTCAGGCGGTCTCGCCGACGATGTGGAACGACGACTGGGACGGCTCGCCCCTGGTCCTCGGCGACTACCTCTACGAGGGCGGCGAGAACTCGCAGTTCCACATCGTCAAGCTCAACCGCTCCACGGGCTCCGACGGCAAGGTGCAGGTGGCGCCCGAGCTGGTCTTCAACACCCCGGGCTGGGACGACGAGCTCCTGAACGCGCTCAACACCCGCAAGCAGGACGTCTCGATCGAGAACTCCGTCGCTTACCGCGACGGCGTCATCTACTTCGCCAACTCTGGCGGCCTCTTGCAGGGCTGGGACGTCTCGGGAATCGCCGACGGCCGCGAGCCCACCCGCGTGTTGCGCTACTGGACCGGCGACGACACGGACGCATCGGTGGTGATCGACGAGGACGGGTTCCTCTATGTCGGCGTGGAGAACGAGCGGGGCAACAGCCGGGCGGCAGAGGTGGGCCAGCTCATCAAGCTCGACCCCAGCAAGCCGGACAACCCACTGGTGTGGTCGCTGAAGGACCCCAGGGGCTTCTGGACCACGCCCGCCCTGGACAAGGACATCGTGATCGCCGCCTCCGACGGGGGCACCGTCTATGGCGTCGATCGGGAGACCGGCGCCGTGCGCTGGCAGTTCGAGCTGCCCCCACCCACGTGGCAATCGGCAGTCATCATCGACGACGTCCTCATTCAGGGGGACTGCAGCGGGGTGCTCCACGGCTACGACGTGGCGGACACGAGCGTGGCGCCGCGGGAGCTGTGGACCGTCACGCTCGAGGGTTGCATCGAGTCGACGCCCGCCGTGTGGAAGGGCCGGATATTCGTCGGTACCCGCGCCGGGCGCTTCTACGCGATGGGCGACGCCGGCTGAACCGGGCGTCGAAGGAAGAACACCGGGCACGGCCTCTTATCCTCGGCCCCATGCCCGGACCCGGCTCTCCCCTGGCCCTCGTCGTGGACGGCCGAGACGTCGAGGTGCCCGACGATGGGGGCAGCCTGCTCGACATCCTGCGGGAGCGGCTGGGCATCCGCACCGTGAAGGACGGGTGCAGCCCGCAGGGCCAGTGCGGCTGCTGCACCGTGCTCGTCGACGGGCAGCCCCGGGTGGCGTGCGTGACACCGGCCCGGCGGGTGCGGGGGCGATCGATCACGACGCTCGACGGGCTCGACCCGGCCGAGCGAGCTGGCTGGGGCGAGGCCTTCTGCGCCACGGGCGGCAGCCAGTGCGGCTTCTGCACGCCCGGCATCGTGATGCGGCTCGCAGCCCTGCGGGCGAGGGGAACGGCGACCGAAGACCACGGCGCAGTCGAGCACGCACTGCTCGCACACCTGTGCCGCTGCACCGGCTGGCGCACCATCCTCGACGCCTGGTCGGAGTACCGGGCGCCCGGGACGTCGGCACGCCCGCCAGACCGGGACCTGGATGCGGCCACCCGGCGCGCCGGCATCGAGGGCCGGACGCCACAGCGGGTCGATCCCAACGTGCCCCTCGGTGGCGGGCGATTCGCCGACGACACGGCGCCGCCGGCAGCACTGGTAGCCGTGCCCGACGGCTCCGGCGGCTGGGCCGTGGGTGAGTCGTTGGCGGAGGCCCGCGCGGCGGCCGGCAAGGTGCAGGGCCGGCGCACCAGCGCGGAGCTGCGCCACCCCATCGGCCTGGCCCCCGGCGACTGGGATGTCACGCTGCGCACCACCTGGGTGGAACCGGCCTATCTCGAGATCGATGCCTCCTGGTGCGTCCCCGGCGGCGAGCCGGCGTCGCCGCTGGCCAACGGTGGTGCGTTCGGCGGGAAGCTGGCAACGATGGTCGGCGGCGCCGCCCGCGAGCTGGCCGACCGGCACGGACGTCCGGTGCGGGTGCTGCTGTCCCGGGAGGACGCCGTCCGCCTGGGCGCCAAGCGGCCTCCGATGGCCGCCGGCGTGTGTGCCGACGGGTCCGGGGTCGCCCGGGTGGCGCGGACGGCCGGCGTCGCCGAGGCCATCGCGTCGGTGGCGCCAGGCCTGGCCGTGGACGAGGTCGACGTCCCGGGACCGCCGACGTCCCTGGCCCCGCGCGCCGCCGGCTGGGCGGAGGCGCTGGCGGTCCTCGCCGCCGCCGGGGTCCGGGTCGACGCCGACGCGCAGGGGCCCGGCGTCCTCGAGGCCGAGGGGGCCGTCGGCCGGGCCCGCGTGGCACTCCGGTCGCCGGACGGCGCCGTCGCGCGGGCGAACGTCGTCCTCGGCGCCGAGCCCCGGATCCGCCTCGCCGTGGGCTGCGGGGATCCGCTGGACGACGTCGTGCTGCGGTCCTACTGCGTCGGGGCCGCGCACATGGCGCTCGGGTGGGTCTGCAGCGAGGGCCTGGCGGTGGACGAGGCCGGCAAGGTCCACGACCTGACGATTCGCAGCTTCGGCGTTCTGCGGGCGGTCGACACGCCGCCGATCGACGTGACGATCGAACGGTCCGGCGATCCACCCGTCAACGGTTCCGACGCCGTTTTCGCCGCCGTGGCCGCCGCCGCCTGGCTGGCCCAGGGCTGTCCCCCGGCCTGGCCCACGGGCCACCGGCTCCGCCGCTGACGGTGGCACGGGGTCCGGAGGCGCTCTCGCCGGAACCGGGCGCACTAGCGTCCAGAAACATGAGCGAGCCCGCCAAGCCGGTCGGACCCTACACACCCATCGTGCGCGCCGGTGAGTGGCTTGTCGTGTCGGGACAGGTCGGGGTGGCCGACGGGCAGATCGTCACGGGGGGCACCGCCGCCGAGCTCCGGCAGGCGATCGCCAACCTCGAGGCCCAGCTGGCCACCCAGGGGGCCCGGCTCGGCGACGTGGTCAAGACGACCGTGTTCCTCCGGCACATGAGCGACTACGCGGTCATGAACGACGTCTACGTCGACTGCTTCGGCGATCACCGCCCGGCCCGGTCGGCCATCGGCGTGGCCGAGCTGCCCCTGGGGGCGCTGGTCGAGGTGGAGGCCTGGGCGCACGTGGGAGGAGGATGACGGCATGGCCGGTGCCATCCTCATGGCGATCGTGCTCGTCGTCGTGATCCCCGTCGCCGTCTGCATGTCCGGCGCCGTGGTGGCCGCGCTGCTCGGCTGGTCCCTCAAAGACGACGCCGACGCCCGCAACGAGGGCAGCGAGCTGATCGAGCTCAACAGGTAGTTCGGACAGTCACACGCCCCAGCGGGACTGGCCGAAGCGGTAACCGACCGAGCGCACGGTCTGGATCAGGCTGGCGTGTTCCTCGCCGAGCTTGGCCCGCAGGCGGCGGATGTGGACGTCGACCGTGCGGGCGCCGCCGTAGTACTCGTAGCCCCACACCCGGCTCAGCAGCGTCTCGCGCGTGAAGACGCGCCCGGGATGCGACGCCAGGAACTTGAGCAGCTCGTACTCCATGTAGGTGAGGTCGAGCGGGTGTCCCTCGATCGCCGCCTGGTATGTCTCGAGGTTGAGCACGAGGGCGCCGTACTCCACCAGCTCGGGGCGGGTGCCCCGCCCGGTCCGCCAGAACAGGTGCTTGAGCCGGGCCTCGAACTCGAGCGGCTGGAACGGATACAGGCAGAAGTCGTCGAACAGGTCCTCGCGCAGCTCCAGATGGGCCAGCTGCCCGCCGGACACCAGCAACAGCATGGGTTCCAAGGGCAGGTCGCGCTTGCGCAGCGCCCGGCACAGGGCGAATGCACCCTCGGGATCGCCGGCGGCCACGATCACCCCGCCGGCCCAGCCGTCGTCGGGCTCGGATCGCGCCGCCGATCGCTCGTCGGCCACGCCCTTCCACGGATAGCCGGCCAGGTCGAGGGCCTGGGCCAGCTCGGGTGGCGCGGGATCGGGGTAGAGCAGCAGCGGTTCCATCGGCGGCCCGGGCTCGTTCACAGCCGGGTGAGGTAGCGGTCGAGCTCGAACTGCGTGACCTGTGTCTTGTAGTCCATCCACTCTTTCCGCTTGTTCCGGATGAACCATTCGAACACATGCTCACCGAGGGCCTGGGCCACCAGCTCGGAGCTCTCCATGGCGTCGAGCGCGTCGGACAGCGACTGCGGCACGGTGTCGATGTCCTCGGCGAGGAGCTCCTCGGCCGTGAGCTCATAGAGGTTCACGGCCGTTTCGCGCGGGAGCTCGTAACTCTCCTCGACGCCCTTGAGGCCGGCCGCCAGGATCACCGCGAATGCCAGGTAGGGATTGCATGCGGGGTCGGGCGCCCGGTACTCGAGGCGGGTACTCTCGGCCTTGCCCCGTTTGATCGGTGGCAGGTTGACGATCACCGAGCGGTTGTTGCGGGCCCACGACGTGTAGATCGGCGCCTCGTAGCCGACGACCAGCCGCTTGTAGGAGTTGACCCACTGGTTGGTGACGGCGGTGATCTCCTTGGCGTGGGCGAGCAGTCCGGCGATGAAGCCCCGGCCCACCTTGGACAGGTTGCGCTCGTCACCCGCGTCGTAGAAGGCGTTGGTGTCGCCCTCGAACAGCGAGAAGTGGGTGTGCATGCCCGAGCCCTGCACGCCGGCGAGGGGCTTGGGCATGAAGGTGGCATGGACCCCGGCTTCGAGCGCCACCTCCTTCACCACCAGCCGGAAGGTCATGACGTTGTCGGCCATGGTGAGCGCGTCGGTGTAGCGAAGGTCGATCTCGTGCTGGCTGGGGGCGTCCTCGTGGTGGCTGTACTCGACCGGGATGCCCATCGCCTCCAGCGTGTGGATGGTGCGCTGGCGCATGTCGGTGGCGACATCGGCGGTGGTGAGGTCGAAGTAGGACGCCTGGTCGAGCGGCTTGGGCGGCCGGCTGGGGTCGCCGTCGGCGAAGTAGAAGAACTCCATCTCGGGGGCCGCGTAGAAGCTGAACCCGCGGTCGCGGGCGGCGTCGAGGTTGCGGCGCAGCACCTGCCGGGGATCCCCCTCGAAGGCGGTGCCATCGAGGTTGACGATGTCACAGAACATGCGAGACGACGTTCCGACCCCGTCGGCCCAGGGCAGGAGCTCGAAGCTGTTGGGGTCGGGCTTAGCGAGCACGTCGGACTCCTGCACGCGGCTGAACCCGTCGATCGAGGATCCGTCGAACCGCATGCCCTCGTCGAACGCACCCTCGAGCTCCACCGGTGAGATCGCGAACGACTTGAGCTGGCCCAGCACGTCGGTGAACCACAGCCGGATCATGCGGACACCACGCTCTTCGACCGTGCGGAGCACGTACTCGCGCTGGCGTTCGGTGCTGTCCATACCGAGCATCCTGCGGGCAGCACCGCAACGGCCGCAAGCTGGGGTTTGCGGGGTTCACAGTGCATTCACATTCGGGCAACAGCAGGGAAACGGCCCCCTGGCAGCGTTCGCGACCGGCGGTACGGGAACCGCGTTCAAGCTCGCGAGACCAGTTCGAGACCGGAGGACAGACCCCCCGATGCCCTACAAGGCCGAATACATCTGGATCGACGGCACCGAGCCGACGGCCAAGCTGCGCTCGAAGACGAAAATCGTTGCCGACTCGCGCGATCTCCCCATCTGGGGCTTCGACGGCTCCAGCACCAACCAGGCCCCGGGCGATCGGTCCGACTGCGTCCTCCAGCCCGTGTTCTCGTGCCCCGACCCGAACCGCGGCGGCGACAACGTGCTGGTCCTGTGCGAAGTGCTGAACACCGACATGACCCCGCACCCCAGCAACACCCGTGCCGCCTGCGCCGAGGTCGCCAGCAAGTTCAAGGACCAGGACCCGATCTTCGGCATCGAGCAGGAGTACACGTTCTTCAAGGGCGGGCGTCCCTACGGGTTCCCGTCGAACGGATTCCCCGCCCCGCAGGGGGGTTACTACTGCGGCGTCGGTGCCGACGAGGTGTACGGCCGTGACATCGTCGAGGCCCACCTCGACGCCTGCCTGACGGCCGGCCTGCACATCTCCGGCATCAACGCCGAGGTCATGCCGGGGCAGTGGGAGTTCCAGGTCGGTCCCGTGGCGCCGCCCCAGGTGGCCGACGAGCTGTGGGTCGCCCGGTGGCTGCTGTACCGGGTCGCCGAGGACTTCGACGTGGCCGCGACGCTCGACCCCAAGCCGGTACCCGGCGACTGGAACGGCGCGGGCGCCCACACCAACTTCTCGACCAACGCCATGCGGGACGGCTACGAGGCCGTGATGGCCGCGGTGAAGGCGCTCGAGCCCAAGGCGGAGGAGCATGTCGCCGGCTACGGCGCCGACATCCAGCGGCGCCTCACCGGCCTGCACGAGACGGCACCATGGAACGAGTTCAGTTTCGGCGTGTCCGACCGTGGCGCCTCGGTGCGCATCCCCTGGCAGGTCGAGGTGGACAAGAAGGGCTACATCGAGGACCGCCGACCCAACGCCAACTGTGATCCGTACGTCGTGACCCGCCTCATCGTGGACACGTGCTGCGCGGCCTTGGCCGCCTGACGCGGGCGCGGTCGGGCGAGTTGCTGGGGCCCGGGGTGCCGGGGGAGGTGGGGAGGGGGTCGCTCCCTTGGGCGTCCCCTTCTCCGCGCCCGCCGTCGGTCCCCGGCCCATGTAGCGTGCGGGCGAATTTGGGCGGCGGCCCCGCCGACGACGCTGAAGGGAGCGATCGTGGAAGAGCGAACCCCTGACGACGTGCTGCAGCTGATCAGCGACGAGGGCATCGAGATCGTGGACGTGCGGTTCTGCGACCTGCCGGGGCTGATGCAGCACTTCTCGATGCCGGCCAACCAGCTCACGGCCGACGTGTTCGACGAGGGCGTCGGCTTCGACGGGTCGTCGATCCGCGGGTTTCAGGAGATCCAGGAGTCGGACATGCTCCTGGTCCCGGACCCCAACACGGCCGTCGTCGACCCGTTCGCCCAGCACAAGACGCTCGACCTCAACTGCTTCGTCAACGATCCGGTCACCGGCGAGTCCTACAGCCGCGACCCCCGCTACGTAGCCCGCAAGGCCGAGGACTACCTCACGTCCACCGGGCTGGCCGACACGTGCTACATGGGACCCGAGGCCGAGTTCTTCGTCTTCGACGACGTCCGCTTCGACCAGAACGAGCACGAGGGCTACTACTTCATCGAGTCGGTCGAGGCGGCGTGGAACACGGGGCGCGAGGAGAACCCGAACCTGGGATACAAGGCCCGATACAAGGAAGGGTACTTCCCGGTCCCGCCCATGGACCACTTCCAGGACCTGCGGTCGGAGATGATCCTCGTGCTCGAGAGGCTGGGCGTCGAGATCGAGATCCACCATCACGAGGTCGGCACCGCCGGCCAGGCCGAGATCGACATGCGCTTCGACAGCCTGTTGCGCATGGCCGACAAGCTCATGCTCTACAAGTACGTGGTGAAGAACGTGGCGCGGCAGGCGGGCAAGACGGCCACGTTCATGCCCAAGCCGGTGTTCCAGGACAACGGCTCGGGCATGCACACCCACCAGTCGCTGTGGAAGGGCGGCGAGCCGCTGTTCTACAGCGAGGCGGGCTACGCAGGACTGAGCGACATGGGCCGCTGGTACATCGGCGGTCTGCTCACGCACGCCCCTGCGATCCTCGCCTTCTCGAACCCGACTACCAACAGCTACAAGCGGCTGGTTCCGGGTTACGAGGCACCCGTCAACCTCGTGTACAGCCAGCGCAACCGGTCGGCGGCCGTGCGCATCCCGCTCTACAGCCAGAGCCCCAAGGCCAAGCGGCTGGAGTTCCGCTGCCCCGACCCGTCGTGCAACCCCTACCTGGCGTTCTCGGCGATGCTCATGGCCGGGCTCGACGGGATCCAGAACCGCATCGAGCCACCCGACCCGATGGACAAGGACCTCTACGACCTGCCGCCGGAAGAGCTGTCGAAGGTGCCACAGGTGCCCGGGTCGCTCGACGCCGTGCTTTCCGCGCTGGAGGAGGACCAGGGGTTCCTCAAGGCGGGGGGCGTGTTCACGGACGACCTGATCGAGACCTGGCTGACGTACAAGCGGGAGAACGAGGTCGACGCGCTGAGGCTGCGGCCGCACCCGTGGGAGTTCGCCCTGTACTACGACCTGTAGCCGCCGACTGGCGGCTTCGCGGCCCGGAATTGCCAGTGCACGCGGACTAGTACGGTCACGCGCCGATGCGAGGTGCCGCCTCCGTGGCCGCCGCGGTCTTGTTTGCGGTCGTCGTCGGGTGCTCTGCCGACGACGACACCGCCGGCACCGCCGAGGCCGGCGACGCCATGGGGCCTGCGGCCGACGTGACCGCCACCCTGCAGCGCTCGACGCTGTTCGAGACCCACCGCTCCCTGCGCCTGACCGTGACCAATGGCGGCGACCGGGAGCTGGAGATCGGGACGGTCCAGCTCCGCTCGCCCCTGTTCGAGCCGGTCCCCCCGCCGACGCGTGAGGTGCCCGTGCCGGCGAGCGAGCGCGTGGCCATCCCGCTCCCGTTCGGCGCGGCACACTGCGGCGACGTCGCCGACGAGCCGGCGGAGCTGATCACGCGGCTCGACGGTGAGGAGGTTCGGGTCGCTCTGGAGGAGAGGCCCCACGGGCTCCTTGCCGAGCTGCACGACACCGAGTGTGCGGCCACCGCCGTATTGGCCAGCGTCGACCTGCACCTCGGGGACACGTGGGGGCGCACCGCGGCGCGGACCATCGAGGGGGAGGTCGAGCTGGCGCAACGCAGATCGGGTGTGACGGCGACGGTGAACGAGGTGCGAGGCAACGTGATCTTCACCGTCGCCAACGTCGGTTCGGAGGGCGCCCAGGTCGAGATCACCGACCAGCGGCCGGCGGCCGCGGGTCAGATCGCCATCACCGCGTCCCGTTGTGACCCCCATGCGCTGATCGAGTACAAGCGCACGTTCATCTTCAGCGCCTACGTCGAGCTCGACGGCGGTGAACCGGTGCGTGTCGACATCGAGGCGACCGGCGGCGCCCGCAGCGCGCTCGAGGAGCTGCTGCGGTCCTGCATCGGGTGAGCGGTGGTGCCCGAGGAGCACCGCGCCGCGATCGGTCAGGTCGGGGCCACGGTCTCCACGTCGAGGTAGAGCCTCACCTCTCGTCGGCCCGCATTGCAGCAAGGCGCTCCGAGGCCGACACCACGTAGTCGGCCGGCGCCTCGTCGAGGACATCCCCGTCGAGCTCGGGTGGCATCACGGCACCCTGCGACAGGAGGCGCTGCCAGGGGTCGGCGCCGATCGGGATGACACCAGCGACCGGCGCTAGGCGCGCGAGGCGCCGGTGACCGCACCGACCGACGGAGCCTCGGGGACGCCATCGACATAGGTGACACGGTTTGTGCGGACGGCGGCAACGGTGTCGCCCGGCACGACGAGGCCCACCAGGTTGAGCGGGTCGGTGGCATTGACGGTGACCCGCTCACCGGTCATGGGCAGCTTGCGCACGTGAGCGAGTTGCTCGGCCGCAGAGGGCAGCGCGTACTGCTCACCCGAGAACCCGCTCACGAAGCGCCCGCCCCGCACCAACCCACGGTCCTCGAGCCGACGCAGCGCCCACTGCAGGTCGCGCCACGGCAGGCGCAGGGAGTCGCGCAGCGCCAGGTCGCGGAACACGACGCCCCAGCGGTTGAGCAGCTGCTCGGCCACCGTCTCAGCCAGCTCCTCGCGGTCGAGCCGATCCATGTCGGCTTCGTCGGATCCATCGGCGGCCGTGCCAACGCCCGGCACCAGCGACCACCGACCAGCCGAAGCGGCCGTAGCCCGCTCTGGCCGACCCAGCCGCGAGAACCGCTGCGGCCGCGGACGGTACCCCGCACCGGCCCCGGGCCGCGGCCGACCCGACTGGGGTCGACCCGACGGTGGGCGTCCGGCAACCCGCGCGCGGATGGCGCCGAAGCCGTCGGACATCACGAGGCCGCGGGCGACCCCGTCCCACAGCCCCCGCTCGACGTCCTCGGGCAGGCGGCGGGTGGCGGCGGCGAGGTCGCTGGCGAAGCATGCCCCCCGGGCGCGCAGGACCTCGATGATCTCGGCTGTGGCACCGGCGGTCGGCTCGACGGGCTGGCCGCCCGTGCGGGCGGCGGCGAGCAGCCAGTGGAGGTCGTCGCGCAGCACCACCGCGATCGGTGTTGCCTTGGACGGCGCCGCCGCCGGTGCGTCGGGATCGTCGCGGCTTCGGGGGGTGAGGCGGAGCCAGGCGACGTCACCGTCGTGGCACAGGTGGTCGAGCCACGCCGGCTCGTAGCGCCGCAGCCGCCCGGCGATGAGCTCGGGCTCCCAGGTGACCGCCGCGCTCTCGAATCCCTGGAGCTGTTCCAGCACGGCGACTAGCCCCGCCTCGCCCGCCACCTGGGTGTCGGGGGCGACGTGCTGCCAGCGGAGAAGGAACCGCATGAAATCGCGCGCCGTCGCCGGCTCGACCGATTGGCGCCGGGATCGGCGGGAGTAGGAGTGCATGCGGGCAAGGAGCCGCCGGGCGACCCACTCGGTGCCGGTCGCATCGGGTGTGTAGCGACCCTGGAGGGCAAAGCCGTCGCGCTCCAGCGCCGCGAGGCCCTGCGTCACCCAGACCGGACGCAGGGTGGTGGTCTCTGCCAGGCCCTCGACCGTGGTGATGCCGGCGATCTCGAGATGGCCGCGCACGGTCTGGGCCACCGCGGCATCGTCGCCCTCGAGCGCGCTCTCCGCGTCGCCGCGAGCTTCGGCCGTACACCACAGCTCGGCCCCGTCGCCCGTGATCGTGTGGCCCCGACCCCGCGCCGCCAGCTCGGACCAGAGGGGCTGCCATTCGTCCCGCGCCCGGACCATCACCAGGGACGAGACGAGATCGTGCAGGTCGTCGGCGGTGGTGGGCACCGGCACGATCTCGGAGTGCACCTGCTCGATCGCCTCGGGATCGAGCGCCCCGATCGACCCCAGGTCGACCGCCAGGCCCCGCCGCAGGCGCACGGCGTTGGTCCGACGGTTCTGAAACTCCTCGTCGTCGAGGAACGCATAGGGCCGGGCCGTGATGATCTCGTGCGCGAGGACCGACGGCTCGGTGGTGTCGACGCAGTGGACCCGCACCTCGCCCGACTCCACGCGTTCCAGCAGCGCCTGTAGCCCGTCGACGTCGAGCGCCTCGTGGAGCGTGTCGTCGATCGTCTGGCGCACGAGCACGTGGTCGGGGATCTCGATCGGGCCGGTGGCGTTGTCCTGGCAGGCCGCCGCGGCCGGGAACACGGCAGCCATCAGGTCATCGGATTCCATCCGCTGGATCGGCGGCGGGTTGCGCTTCCCGTTGCGGAACCGGAGCACCATCAGCGAGCGGTTGAGGTTCCAGCGCCAGCGCGACTGGAACATCGGCGAGTCGAGGATGGCGTGCTCCAACGTGTCACGGACCGTGCGGCTCGGCACGTACCGCGCCACCTCGTCGAGGGGGAAGCTGTGGTGCGGCCCCAGCGACAGCACGATCGCGTCGTCGGTGGCGGCGGCCTGGAGCTCGAAGTTGAAGGTACGGCAGAACTTCTTGCGCAGCGCCAGGCCGAGCGCCCGGTTGATGCGCCCGCCGTAGGGCGAGTGGACCACCAGCTGCATGCCCCCGGTGTCGTCGAAGAAGCGCTCGAACACCAGGCATTCCTGGCTCGGCATGGCGCCAAGCACCGCCCGCCCCACGGCCAGGTAGTCAACGATCATCGTCGCCGCGTCGGGGCCGACACCGGCGACCTCGGCCAGCCACCGGCGCGCCCCGTCGGGGTCGCCGTCGGCCACGTACCGGTCGACCCAGACGCGCAGCTCGGACACCTCGTGCGACAACTCGACGGTGCGGGCGGGGGCCTCGCCCAGCCAGAACGGGATGGTGGGCGGTGTTTCGCCTGCGTCGCGCACGCGCACGACCCCGGGCTCGACCCGGCGGATCTGCCACGAGTGCGTGCCGAGCAGGAAGATGTCGCCGGCCATCGACTCGACCGCCCAGTCCTCGTTGACGGTGCCGATGAACGTGTCGTCGGGATCGGCGACCACCCGGTAGTCGCCGGTCTCGGGGATGGCACCCCCCGAGGTGGCGGCGGCCAGCCGGGCGTTGCGCCGACCGCGCAGCTCGCCGTTGACCGTGTCGTGATACAGGTAGGTGCCTCGTCGCCCGCGCCCGGTCTCGATGCCGGCGGCCACGAGGTCGACCACCTCGTCGAACTGGGCCCGGGTCAGCTCGGTATAGGGAGCCGCTCGGCGCACCAGTTGGTACAGGTCGTCGGAGCGCCACTCCTGGGCCGCCACCTCGGCGACGATCTGCTGCGCGGCGATGTCGAGCGGCTGGCGCGCCGGGCGGATGGCGTCGAGTCGGCCCGACCGCACCGCCGCCATGAGTGCAGAGCACTCGACCAGCTCGTCGCGGGTCATCGGGAACAGGCGGCCCTTGGGGGTGCCCCCACGGCTGTGGTTGGACCGGCCGACCCGCTGGAGGAAGGTGGCGATGCTGCGGGGCGACCCGATCTGGCACACCAGCTCGACTGGCCCGATGTCGATGCCGAGCTCCAGCGACGCGGTGGCCACCAGCACCTTGAGGTCGCCGGCCCGCAGCCGGCTCTCGACGCGGTAGCGCCGTTCCTTGGAGAGGCTGCCGTGGTGGGCCGCCACCACGTCGTCGCCCATACGCTCGCCGAGCTCGTGCGCCAGCCGCTCGGCGAGCCGGCGGGTGTTGACGAACACCAGCGTGGTGCGGTGGTCGGCCACGAGGGCCGCGATGCGGTCGAGCACGTCGCCCATCTGTTCGGCCGACGCCACGGCCTCGAGCTCACCCTCGGGAAGCTCGAGTGCCAGGTCGAGGTCGCGCAGGTGGCCGACGTCGACGACCGCCGGCAGGGGCCGATCGCCGACGAGCAGGCGGCCGACCGTCTGGATCGGGCGCTGGGTGGCGGACAGCCCGATGCGCATGGGCCGCCGGTCGCACAGGGCTTCGAGGCGCTCGAGCGTGAGCGCCAGGTGCGCACCCCGCTTGTCGCGGGCGACGGCGTGGATCTCGTCGACGATCACCGTCTCGACGGTGCGCAATGCCTCGCGCCCGCGGGCGCTCGTGACCAGCAGGTAGAGCGACTCGGGCGTGGTGACCACGAAGCTGGGCGGTCGGCGCACCATCAGGCTGCGCTGGGAGCTGGTGGTGTCGCCGGTGCGCACGGCGACCCGGATGTCGGGCACGTCGAGGCCCAGCTCGGCGGCGACGGCTGCGATCTCGTCGAGCGGTCGATCGAGGTTCTCGGCGATGTCGACGGCCAGCGCCTTGAGCGGCGACACGTAGACAACCCGGGCGATGTCGGTAACCGGCTGCCCGGCCTCGTGTGCTCGGTACAGGGCATTGATCGCCACCAGGAAGCCCGCGAGTGTCTTACCCGAGCCCGTGGGGGCGGCGACCAGGGTGTCGACCCCCGAGGCGATGAGCGGCCAACCCTGGGCCTGCGGCTCCGAGGGACCATCGGGGAAGCGGCGCTCGAACCAGGTACGCACGGCCGGATGAAAGTCGGCGAGGCCGCGCGGCGCGGACGTCGCCGCCCTTTGCTCGGCCGCCGTCGCGGCGCTGGTCATCTCGAGTACCACGCTCCGATTCTGGCGCGGGGGTGTGACAGTTAACGACGGCGGCCGCCAATTCCCTGGTCAGAGGCGTCAGCCCATGGCGCGATTTTCGACCACATCCGGGTTGTAGGAGGCGGCGGTCCGATGTTGGCCCATCCAGACCTCGGGCCGGGACTTGGCGCCAATACGGTTGCTCAGCAGCCAGTACGGCGCCAGGAACGGGTCCGCCGCCGGCGAGGCCGGCGACCAGGCACGGCGCCGGCCGCCGGTGGCCGAGCCTATGCCAGCGCCGCTCGCAGCGCCTCGGCGGCCTCATCGATGGCGGCCTTGCCTTCGGGGACCAGGTCGCCCATCGAGAAGAACCCGTGGATCACGGAGTCGTAGCGGGTGGCCTTGGCGTCGACGCCCGCAGCCTGCAGCTTGGCGGCGTAGGCCTCGCCCTCGTCGCGCAGTGGGTCGAACTCGGCGGTGATCACGAGCGCCGGCGCCACGCCCCGCACGGCTTCGTAGGTGGCGAGCAGCGGCGACATGCGGGCGTCGTTCCAGTCCTCGCCGGCGCAGTAATGGCCACGGAACCACATCATGTCGGCCTTGGTGAGGAAGTAGCCGTCGGCGTTCTCGTCGATCGACGGATGCGTGAAGTGCATCTCGGTCGCCGGGTACACGAGCACCTGGAATCGCAACGCGGGTCCGGTGTCCCGCAGCTGCTGGGCCGCCACTGCCGCCAGGTTGCCGCCGGCCGAGTCGCCGCCGACCGCCATGCGGGCCGGATCGACGTCCAGCTCGGCGGCCGTCGATGGCTCCGCCACCCAGCACACCGCCGCGAGGCAGTCGTCGACCGCGGCCGGGAACGGGTGCTCCGGCGCCAGTCGGTAGTCGACGGCCACGACCGTCAGGCCGCTGGCTGCGGCCAAGGCCCGGACCGTGGCGTCGTGGCTCTCGAGATCGCCGATGACCCAACCGCCGCCGTGGAAGTACACGAGCACCGGCCGCGGCCCCGGCTCGGTGGTCGGCACATACACGCGCACGGGCACCTCGCCGGCGGGGCCGGGAAACGTCCGGTCGGTCACGGAGGCCATCTCCGCCTTGCTCGCCAGTGCGCTGAACTCGCCGTAGGCCTCGCGCACCTGCTGGGGCGTCTGTTCCTCGATCGGTGGGCTGCCGAGTGCCTCCAGCGCATCGAGCACGGCCCGGACCTCGGGCGTTACAGACATCGTCCCTTATCCCCTCCCCGCTCGGCGGCCAACGACGTACAGATCTTCTCACGCCTTCCCGTAGAACAGGCGCTCGACCACCCGCCGTGCCCGGCGGGTCACGCGTCGGTACTCGTCGCGCAGTTGGGCACCGTTGGTATCGAGCGATCGCGCCAGGTGCGAGAGGTCGTCCGGTCGTTGCGGCAGCGCATCCACTGCCGATGGCGCCGAGCCGACCAGCCACCAGCGGTTGCGGGTCCGTTCGCAGAAGCGGTACGCGGCCCGCAGGACGTCGGCATCGTCGTCGCTCACCACCCCCGCGGCCACCAAGCGTTCGAGCGCGGCCATCGTCGACGGTGCCCGGGTACCCGTTCGCATCTGCAGCAGCTGGACGGTGAACTCGACGTCCGACAGCGATCCCCGGCCCAGCTTGAGGTGGAACTCCGGATCCTCTCCCGGGGGGATGCGCTCCCGCTCGACGCGGGCCTTCATCCGCCGCACCTCGCGCTCGTCCTCGGCGCCGAACGGGCGCCCCCACACCGCCTGGTCCAGCAACTCGAGGAAGCGCCGCCCCAGCGCCGGGTCTCCTGCAACGGGCCGGGCCCTGGCCATGGCCTGTCGCTCCCACGTGAGCGCCCAGCGGTCGTAGTAGGCGGCGTAACCGTCGATGGTGCGGGACAACGCACCCCGGCGACCCTCGGGGCGTAGGTCGGCGTCGATGTCGTAGATCCGCTGCGCCGGCGTGGCGCCGGCGAGGAACCGCAGCAGCCCGCCCGCCACCCGGACGCCCTCCTCGTGGTCGGCGGGTGTCGAGCCCTCGTGGACGAAGAGCACATCGAGGTCGCTGGCGTACGACAGCTCGCCGCCGGCGAACCGTCCCAGCGCCACCACCGCGAACGGCACCTGCGGGGCCAGCGACGCCCGCGCGGCACCCACCGAGGCCTCGGCCAGGGCCGCGAGGTCGGCACCCACCGTCGCGACGTCGGCCGCCCCGAACACGTCGCGGGCCGCCACCCCGAGCAGGTGCCGGCCCCTCCAGCGCCTCAGGGCCTGCTGGCGGTCGTCGACGTCGGGCCGCCAGTCCAGCGCCCGGTCGGCTGACTCAGCCAGGCCCGCGCGATCCAGGGTCTGCAGGCGGTCGAGGTCGGCCAGCCGCACGATCAGGTCGGGGTTGGCGGCAAGGACGTCCCCGAGCAGCCCGCTGGTCCCCAGCAACTGGCAGAGGCGGCGGGCCACCTCGGGGCTGTCGCGGAAGGCGTTGGCGAGCTCCATGGTGCGCTGCTCGCCCGAGGCCAGCTTGCGCAGTCCCAGCAGCCCCAGGTCGGGATCGGGCGATGTCGACAGCCAATCGAGCACCAGCGGCAGGAGCTGTTGCATCATGCGGGACGAGCGGGTGAGGCCGCGGGTCAACTCGCGCACGGCGGCGCGCGTGCGGTCGGCGTCGGCGAACCCGAAGCTCGCCAGGCCGCTGGCGGCCGCATCGGGCGACATACGACCGGCGCCCGCGAGCGCGTCGAGCAACGGACGGAAGTAGAGCCTCTCGTGGATCCGGCGCACGACGTTGCGTTGCCGGGCGAGCTCATGGTCGAACGCGTCGGTGGGTCCCGACTCGGGCGTGCCCCGGTAGCCGAGCACGCGGGCGATGCGGCGGCGATGGTCGCGGTCCGCGGGAAGCGTGTGCGTCTGCTGGTCGTCCTCCATCTGGAGCGCGTGCTCGACCCGGCGCAGGGAGCTATAGGCGGCGGCCAAGCCGTCGGCGTCGTCCCGGGCGACGTATCCGGCGTCGCGCATCTCGGCCAGGGCGGTCAGTGTCGTGGGCGAACGCAGCTCGGGGTCGGCTCGCCCGTGGACGAGCTGCAGAACCTGAACTGCGAACTCGATGTCGCGGATGCCTCCCGGCGCCCGCTTGACCTCCCGCTCGGCCATGCCGCGACGCACGACCTCGGCCTCCGACCGCTCCTTGAGCATCCGGAGCGAGCGCAGATCGTCGGCGGTGAACCGCCGGCCCCACAGGGCGTGCGACGCGGCCGACGCCCAGTCCCGTCCCACGTCCAGGTCGCCGGCGACGGGCGCCGCCTTGAGCAATGCCTGGAACTCCCAGGGCTGTGCCCACCGGTCCCAGTAGGCGACGTAGCTGTCGATGGATCGGGTCAGTGCACCGTCGCGTCCCTCGGGCCGGAGGTTGGCGTCCACCCGGAAGCACCGCCGAGCGACGTCGAGGACCTTCCGTGCCCGCCGGGTGTCGCCCTCGACGAACAGTACGTCGACGTCGCTGGCGTAGTTGAGCTCGCGGCCCCCGAGCTTGCCCATGCCGATCACCGCCAACCCGTCGCCGTCGGCCCCGGCGATGCGAACGGCGGCCCGCAGCACTACCGCCGCCAGGTCGGCGAGGGCGGCGGTGGTGGTCTCCAGATCGTCGAGCCGCAGCAGGTCCCGGGCCATGACGCGGAGGTGTTCGAGGCGCTTCCAGCGGACCAGCTCGCCGACGTCGGTAGCGGAACCGTCGGGGACTGCGGCGTCGAGGTCGGCCAGCACGTCCAATGCGGCGGGATCGGTGTGAATCAGCCGGGTGGCGCTGCGGCTGGCGGCCACCGTGGTCACGAACGCACGGGCGAGCTGGGGATCGGACGCCAGCCGCTCGCTCGTCGAGCCGTCAACGCGGTCGAGCGCCGACCGCACAGCCAGCGGGTCCGCGCTCCGCTCGATCAGCTCTGCCAGCTCGGCCATGTCCAGGCGATCCACACCCCGAGTCTGCACCCCGTACCCTTGACGGCGTGACACGGCTGCGTGTGGCGCTGTGCCAGATCAACACGACGGTCGGCGACCTCGAGGGCAACGTCGAGCGGGTCGTCGCCGCCCTCGCCGACGCCGAGGCGCAGGCCTGCGACCTGGCGGTGTTCCCCGAGCTCGCTCTCACCGGGTACCCACCCGAGGACCTGCTGCTCAAGCCCGGATTCATCAGCGACAACCGAGCGGCGCTCGACCGGGTGGCAGCGGCGAGCGGCAGCTGCGCGGCGGTGGTCGGATTCGTGGACGCCGATCGCGACCTGTACAACGCCGCCGCCGTGTGCGCGCATGGTGAGGTGCGCGCCGTCTACCACAAGCGCCTGCTGCCCAACTACGCGGTGTTCGACGAGCAGCGCTACTTCGCGCCCGGCACCGGCTCGTCGCCCCTGGTGGAGGTGGGTGGTGTCCGGGTCGGCGTGTCGATCTGCGAGGACGCGTTCAGCCCCACCGGGCCCATCGCGGCGCAGGCCGCCGGTGGGGCCGAGATGGTGGTGAACATCAACGCGTCGCCGTACTACGCCAACCGACTGGCCGAGCGCGAGCGCATGCTGGCGACGCGGGCGTCGGACGCGTCGTGCGTGCTGGTCTACGTGAACCAGGTGGGCGGGCAGGACGAGCTCATCTTCGACGGCGCCTCGATGGTGTTCGACCCCGAGGGCCAGCTGCTGGCCCGGGCGGGGCAGTTCGAGGAGCAGACCGTGATCTGCGACGTCGAGGTCGTCCCCGTGTTCCGTAAGCGGCTACTCGATCCCCGGGGTCGGGCCACCGAGGAGCCACTGCCGGTGGTCGAGGTCTCCTCGTCGCCTCGTGTGACGGACCCGGCCGACTCTCGACATCCGCCGCTGATCGAGGTCATGCCGCCGGTGCGCGAGATCTACGAGGCGCTCGTACTCGGCACTCGTGACTACGTCCGCAAGAACGGGTTCACCGACGTCGCCATAGCCCTGTCCGGCGGCATCGACTCGTCCCTGGTGGCGCTCGTCGCCACAGACGCCCTGGGCCCCGAGCACGTCCACGGGGTGCTGATGCCGTCTCGGTACTCGTCCGACCACTCGCTCACCGACGCCGAGAAGCTGTGTGCCGAGCTGGGCATCGAGTCGCGCGTCATCCCCATCGAGCCCGCCCACGCCGCCTTCCTCGACATGCTCGCCCCCAGCTTCGCCGGCCTGGAGCCCGACATCACCGAGGAGAACATCCAGTCACGGATCCGGGGCGTGCTCCTCATGGCGCTGTCCAACAAGTTCGGCTGGCTCGTGCTCACGACGGGCAACAAGAGCGAGATGGCGGTCGGCTATTCGACGCTCTACGGAGACACGGCCGGCGGCTTCGCCGTCATCAAGGATGTGCCCAAGACGCTGGTCTATGAGCTGGCGCGCGACCGCAACGCACGGGCCGGGCGCCCGCTGATGCCCGAGGACGTCCTGAGCAAGCCGCCGTCGGCGGAGCTGCGCCCCGACCAGCGCGACGACCAGTCGCTGCCGCCCTATGAGGTGCTCGACCCGATCCTCGAGGCCTACGTGGAGCACGACCGCACCCGCGCCGACCTGGTAGCGATGGGCTTCGATCCCGGCCTGGCGGAGCGCATCACCCGGCTCGTCGACCTGTCCGAGTACAAGCGCCGCCAGACCCCGCCCGGCGTGCGCATCACCACCAAGGCGTTCGGCAAGGACCGGCGCCTGCCCATCACCAACCGCTACCGGGGATGAGTCCCCATCCGCGGATCGACCCTCACTGGTACGACACGAACAGGGGCCGGGGCTCGATGGCCATGGTCTCGGCGGGCGTGAAGGTGGGGATGTCCTCGTCGATGAAGTTCTTCCACCCCCACCACACATTGGGCGGCGGGCTGGTGTGCATGAGGCCCCAGGTTTCGAACTTGGCACCGGGGGAACCGAACCCGTCGGCGTGGATCAACACCGCCAGCTCGTCGCGGCTGGTGTCGACGCTCCCCCGGTCGCTGATCATCTGCGGCTGGAACTGGTGCAGCATCAGCAGCTTCTGCGGCAGCTTGTGCGCGCGGGTCAGGTCGGCCAGCCACGTGACGACCCCGTTGACCTCGCCGGCGGTCACCGAGCCGATCTGGGCGAGGTGGCGCTGATCGGGCGCCAGGCGCCACTCCGGATCGAGTGCCAGGCCCACGTAGGGCCGGGTCAGGAGCTCCTCGTAGCGCTTGGCCTGGGTGAGGAAGTCGGTACGCCCCGGCTGCAGGTCGAGCACGACGTAGAGGCCCGCCTCGCCGGCGGCATCGACCCAGGCACGCAAGAGATCGAGCGGCGCCTCGTAGGAGTAGTTGCCGTCGGGCCCGGCGCTGCCGGACGCCACGGTGGTGATGATCTCGAAGGCCGGGACCACAGGGACATCGACCAGCGGCTGGTAGTCGGCGGCCATTTGCTGGGCGCGCGCGATCGAACCCTCCACGCCCTGCTCGCCCAGGACCCCGAGCGCCGGCGTGCCCGGATGGCCGTAGAGGGCGACCATCTGCCGTCCCGGGAAGAGGATCTGGCCGCCCCCGGGCAGCTGCACGCCGGCGGCAGCGACATCGAGGCGGTAGCGCAGCGTTTCTGGCGTACCGAAGGCGGCGCCGAGGGCTACCACCTGGCCGGGCGGATCCGCGGCCAGCGCGGCGATGGCGTCGGCGTCGGTACGGGGGTCGGGATTGGCGACGGCCAGGAGCCGAGCCCCGCTCGCCCGGGCTGTGGCGGCCGCCGCCAGCGATGCGGGGTCGCGGGGAACGAGAACCAGCAAGGTGTCCAGTGGGGCGTCGGGCGCGACCCTGGGCAGTGCGGTCGGGCTCGCGGGGTCCTCTTCGCCCCGGCCGGCCTCGCCCTGGTCGCCACCGCCCTCGGCGTCCCCGCCGCCGGCATCGGCAGGGGCGCCGGTGGTCAGGACCGGGGTCTGATCCGCGGCGAGGGAGGCGACGGCGTCGACGAGCTGGTCAGGCGCCACGGCCTGGTCGTCGCCGAGGTCGCGTCCCGTGGCGTCCTCGATCTCCCGGAGGTCGGCCGGGGCCGCCACCACCGGGGTGCCCTGATCGCCTTCCTGCGCCCAGCGCGTGGCCTGGTCGCCGACGCTCAGGATCGCCTGCGGCGCCAGGCGCGTCAGCTCGTCACGAATCGCCCCGCCCTGTGCGGCGTCCGCCGGAGCGGGCGACAGCAGCAGCGGGGCTCCCAGGGCCACCGCCAGTGACGCCGCCCGCGCCTGGCCCGCTACATCGCCGTCGGAGGCCAGCACCACGACCGGCGACTGGTCATACAACGCCCCGCTGGTGGCCACCGCGAAGCCCGGGGCCGACGAGCTGGGGAGCACGACGGTCTCCTCGGTGGGGATGTGCACGGACGCCAGGATCTCCACCGGGGCTTCGGTGGCCTCACCCTTCGTCTCGCCGGAGCACGCCGCCAGGGCGGCCGGCGCCACGGCAACGACCACGATGCCTGCCCGTGCCAGGATCCCCCAGCCGTGCGATCTGCGAGCAGGACGCACGACACCAGTATTAGCAACACTCCCAGTTCCCGTGTGAATGCCCGCTGTGAGGTGCCGTGTCCGAAGCCGCAGTTCCCCTCCCGCCGCAGGAGGGCGCCGAGGCGGTCCCCGCGGGCGCACCGCGGTGGCAGGCGGATGCGGCGCTGGTGGTGGCTGCCTTCTTCTTCGGCACGACGTTCATCGTGGTCCAGGACGCAGTCGAGCGGATCGACCCGCTGCCATTCCTGTCGGTGCGATTTCTCATCGGCGCGGCCGTGCTGGGACTGGTCGCCCATCGCCGGGTGGCGCCACCGACGGCACGTCGTGTGGGCGGTCCGCCCGGCACCGCCGGCGAGCTGCGGGACGGCGTACTCGCCGGCCTGCTGCTCCTCGCCGGTTACGTGCTCCAGACCGTCGGCCTGCAGTACACGACCGCCCCCACCTCTGCCTTCATCACCTACATGCTCGTCGTGTTCGTGCCATTCATCTCGTTCGTGAGCACCAGGCAGGCCCCCCACGCCCTGACGCTCGTCGGGGTCGTACTCGCCGTCGCCGGCCTGGTGCTGCTCACGGGAGGGGCCGACACCGGGTTCGGCCGAGGCGAGGTTTTGACGCTCGGCTGCGCACTGGCCTTCGCCGCCCACCTCGTCCTGCTCGGCCGTGTTGCCCCCCGCCACGATCCCGTTCGCCTCACCGCGGTGCAGCTCGCCACGGTCGGGGCCGCGTGCCTCGTGCCGGCCGCCATGCTGGGCGGCTTCGACCTCGACGGCGGCGCGCTGGCCGCCGCCGCCTTCACCGGTGTCTTTGCCACCGCTGTGGCGTTCCTGGCCATGGTCTGGGCCCAGCGTGTGGTCAGCCCGTCGCGCGCCGCCATCATCCTGCTGCTCGAGCCGGTGTTCGCCGCCCTGCTGAGCGCGGTCGTCGACGAGCCGCTGACGGCCGCCGTGGTGGCGGGCGGTGGGCTCATCCTCATCGCAGTGCTCCTCGCCGAGGTCGTCGCCCCGACGCTCACCGGGCGCACCGCGGACGCCGTGCGAGACTGACCACGGATGAGCGGACCGTCCTTGACACGCGCACCCTTGTCGCTGGAAGCGAGCGCCCGGCGGATCGGCCACAGCTGCTGGGTCGAGGTGCGGGCGTTCGAGATCCTCGGCGCCTGGACCGCGCAGGTGCCCGAGCCGGACGTCCAGGCCATCCTGGCCACGCACAGCCGCCAGCACGGCTGGCATGCGGAACTGTGGCACGACCTGCTGCCGGTGATCGGCGAGGGCGGCTCCGAATCGTTCGTCGAGCCACCCAGCGGCGCCCTGACGACCTTCGTGGAGGCCCTCGCGGCCCCCCGAGCGGCCGAGCTCACGCTCGAAAAGCTCGTGGGTGCCTACCGGGTGCTGATGCCCCATGCCGTGAGCGCCCACCGACAGCACCTCGACCGCACCTCACCGATCAGTGACGGGCCCACGATGCGGGCGCTCCGCCTGGTGCTTTCCGACCACCTCGACCACTGGCGCGAGGGCGAGGCGCTGCTCCAGGCGCGGCTCCGGTCGGACGTCGATGTCGACCGGGCCGCGTCCCACCAGCGTCATCTCGAGAAGCTCCTGGTGGCGGCCGGCGGAATCGCCGGCGCCGATTCCTAACCCGTCGGGCTGCCCTCCGGGTCGAGATCGCCATCGTCCTGGGGCCAGGTCCCGCTCTCGGCGTCCCAGTTGTGGTCATGGTCCGGATCGTCGTCGCCGCTGGTGGCGCCATCGTCACCGCTGGTGGCGTCATCGTTGCGGCTGCGGTCGCCATCTCCCGGGTCCCCAAGGTCGTCCATGCCGGGGTCGACGACATCGTCGCCGTCGCCGGTTTCATCGAGCGCCGCCCAGAGCTCCCTCGCCGCGGGCCACCTGGACAGGTCGAACAACCAGCCCGACAGCGGCATGTCCCAGCGGCCCGTCTCGTCGGCGAGGCCTGACTGCGCCGACGCCTCCTCGCGAGCACCGCCCGGGGTATCCACCGATTTGGCGCCGACTCCACCGTCGTTGGACCCGTCGCCGTGCCCATCGGCCGCGGACGGCGGCAGGTCGAGGGCGCGAGCCGGTGGGTTCGATACCGGCGGCGTGTCGTGTGGAGTGTCCTGCGCCCCGGTCGACCCGGTGGCGTCGGGGTCGCTCACCGCGGGCTCGTCGCGGTCGGGGCTCGTGGCCGTCGTCGGCGTGGTACCGGCCGGAGGCACCGCCTCCGGGGGCGCTGTCGTCGTCGACGCCACCGTGGTGCTGGTCGACGCGGGGTCACGTCCGGCCGCCGGGAAGCCCTCCGCCGACCGCGACACGGACGCCGATGGCTCGCGTGCCGGACCGCCCGCCCGCACCGCGAGGGTCACGCCTACGAGCAGGACGGCGGCGGCGGCGACGCTGGCGATCGGGCGCCCGGAGCCGGCCAGCGTGTTCCGCAAGCGACGCATGCCCATGCGGTGGGGCTGCCCCAGATGTGCCGGCAATCGACGGGACGAGCGTTGGTACGCCGCCGGACCGTCCTCGATCTGGCAGAACAGGTCGTCGCGCATGGCCGGTGGCGGCTCGATCTCGCGACTGACGTGCAACCAGGTGGTCAGCTCGACGACGGGCGCGAGGTCGTCGCGACCCGGGGGTTGCACCCCCCCGAGGACATCCTCCACGTCGCGTTCGCTGAGATCACCCATCTTCTCAGGTGAACGCCACGCTTCGTGCATGGGATATGCCTGTGAGCGAGGGCGTCTACGCCGCCCCCGGCACTCGGTCGAGGTGGCGACGCAGGGCGGCCAGCGCACGGTGCTGGAGCGCCTTGATCGCCCCCTCGCGCTTGTTGAGCATGCCGGCCACCTCTTCGACCGACAGATCGGCGATGACCCGTAGCAGGACCACATCGCGCTGGTCGGGGGACAGCACCGTCAACAGGTCACGCACGCGGTCATGTGCGAGCACGGCGAATGCGTCGTCCTCGACGTCTCCCAGGCCCATGTGCTCCTCGACCCCGAGGTCGTCCTGCATGCGGGGTTGACGGTTGGCCCGCCGCCGGTCGTCGATCATCCGGTGGTGGGCAATCGTGAACACCCACGACCGAAAACCGTGCTCGTCGCCGTGGAACCGGGGCAGGTTGCGATGCACCTGGGCGAACACGTCGTTGGTGAGGCCATCGGGGTCGGTGGCGCGGTGCCACCGGAGGTACGACGACACCTGACCCGCCAGTCCGCGGTAGATGTCGTCGAACGCCTTGATCGAACCCTGGCGGGCGTCCGAGACGAGGCGGCCCAGCTCCGGACCACGCTGACGTCTGACCGTGACCGCGGCGGCGCGGGCCGGTTGAGTCCGTGTGTGGATGAGCACGCCGTTGCCCTCCCCGACTACTCAGATCGTGGGCGCGATCGGTGTGTTGGCCATTGACGGTTACAGCGGGCTGCCTCCCCGGGCGCGCACCTTAGCGAATCATTCCGGGGTGTCGTCGAATAACACTGAGTAACACATTGCGTAGGCGCGATGCGACGGTGCCGACGAATCGCGCCGAGACGGGTGGTCGGCCTTGACCGTCCCGGTATCCTGTACCGCGCTCCGGGTTCTCCGGTGCATCGAGCTCCGCCGCATCACGCAACACGCATCGCTCCAGCGAGAGGGCGAGGGCTCCCTACTCACCGAAGCGACACGCGAGAAGGAACAACCGTTGCCCAAGGAGCGAGTCGAGCGCGACGAGGAAGATCTCGTTCGGCTGTACCTCACCGACATCGGGCAGTACCCGCTGCTCACCAAGGACGACGAGGTTCGCCTCGCCCAGGCGATCGAAGCGGGCAACGCGGCACGCGTCGAGTTCGAGGCCGCCGTCGGGGCGCTGTCGCCCGGCCGCAAGCGTGAGCTGCGCCGCTGCGCTCGGGACGGCGAGGACGCCGAACGCACCTTCGTGCAGTCCAACCTGCGACTCGTCGTGTCGATCGCGAAGAAGTACCAGGCGTCCGGCCTACCGCTCCTCGACCTCATCCAGGAGGGCAACCTCGGCCTTATGCACGCCGTCGAGAAGTTCGATTGGCGCAAGGGTTTCAAGTTCTCGACGTACGCCACCTGGTGGATCCGCCAGGCGATCACCCGGGGCATAGCCAACACCGGACGAACGATCAGGCTGCCGGTCCATGCCGGCGACACGCTCGCCCGGCTGCAGAAGGCCCGGGCCCGGCTCGAGCTCAAGCTGGGTCGCCCTGCAACCTTGGCGGAGTTGTCGGCCGAGGTCGAGATGCCCGAGGACAAGGTGACCGAAGCCCTGCGGTTCGCGGCCGAGCCCCTGTCGCTGTCCGAGCCGCTGCGCGAGGACGGCGACGCCGAGCTCGGCGACGTCGTCGAGGATCGCTCCGCCGAGTCACCGTTCGAGGTCGCCGCGACGGCGCTGCTGCCCGAGGAGATCAACCGGCTGCTCGCACCGCTCGACGAGCGCGAGCGCGAGATCCTCAAGCTGCGCTTCGGGCTCGACCGCGGCGAGCCCCGCACGCTCGAAGAGGTGGGCGAGCACTTCAACCTCACCCGCGAGCGCATCCGCCAGATCGAGGCCCGAGCGATGTCGAAGCTGCGCCACCCGTCGTCCGACACCGGCGCCCGCGATCTCCTCGCCGTCTAGCCCGAGCACGGATCACGGATAGGCCGGCAATCGACGCCGCCGAGCGGCGGCAGCCAGAATCTCGTTTCGCAACCTCTGGTTGCGAAGCGAAGCCCCTCAGCGCGCCCCGTTGGTCCGCTCGAGGATCTCGTCGAGGCGCAGGACCTCGTCCGTGGTGACCACGCCCACGAAGCGGTCGTCCCCGTCGACCACGGCGAGCACGTCGGCGTCGCCGCCTTCCATGGCCTGCACGGCGTCACGCACCAACCACGTGGTGCGGCCCCGCGGCGCCGCGACGTTGACAATGGTGCGGACCTCGGTCGTGGCCCACGCCTCCCGCCGGATCGTCACCACCTCGTCGAGGGCGACCAGCCCGAGATAGCGACTGGCCTCGTCCACGACTGGGACGGCGCGCTGGCGATAACCCACGAGGTGGACGGTGAGGAACTCCTCGATCGTGGCGTCGGGAGGGACCGTGCGCACGTCGGTCTCGAGGACCGCGCTGATCGGCAGCTCGAACCGGCGCTCGAGGTGCCCCAGCCGCCCGGCCCGCTGATGGTCCGACACCGACGAGTCGGCCAGCAACAGCTGCGACGCCGCCGTCGCCACCAACGCCGGCACGACGAACCCCGGGTGTCCCGTCGTCTCGGCCACGAACATGATCGCCGCCAGCGGCGTGCGGTACCCGGCGCCAAGGAACGCGGCCATCCCCACGACCAGCAACAGGTCATTGTCAGCCATGCCCAACGCCCCGCTGGCGAAGCGGCCCGTGAGGGCGCCCATAACCACCAACGGCACGATGAGGCCCCCGGCCCCACCCCCACCGAGGGTGGCCAGCACCGCGCCGACGCGCAGTGCGAGGAGCGTCAGCACCAGCCATTGGGCGACGCTCGGATCGGTCGCCCACCGGATCACGTCGTAGCCGGGACCGAGCGTGAGCGGCGCATCCGCAGCCGCCTCGGCCACGTAGGCGAAGAGGCCCAGGGCTACGGCGGCGGCGAGGATCCTGAGGCCCATGGGGACGTCGGTGATCCGGCGATCGCGCAGCGCCCGGACGGCAGTGCTGAACAACCGGGCCCCCAGCCCGCACAGCAGCCCCACGGCGAGGGCGCCCCCGAGGTCCCGCCAGTCGAAGGCCGAGCCGCCCGCGACCGCCAGGATCGGATCGGTACCGTCGAAGGCGGCGAACGTGACGTAGGCGGCCGCCGAGGCCACCATCGCGGGCAGCACGTTGCGGCGCGCGAGATCGGCGCGGTACGGCACCTCGATCGCAAAAAGAGCGCCCGTGGCCGGCGCCTTGAAGACGGCGGACACGCCCGCCGCCGCACCGGCCACCAACAGCAGCTTGGCGTCCTCGCGGGAGAAGAAGCGGGCGAAGCGCCGCTGGATTGTCGACCCGATGGCCGAGCCCGCGTAGATGGACGGCCCCTCGAGGCCGAGCGCCCCGCCGTACCCGATGGTGGCGACGCTGGCGAGAACGCGGCCGAGGACGGGCCGGGTGGACATGTGCTCGTGCGCCTCCTCGTGGAAGTTGCGCACGTACTCGTCCGTCGTCGACGGCGACCCGCCGCGTGCGATCCAGCGCAGGCACAGGTAGGCGACCAGCAGACCTATGCCGGGAGCGCACGCCTGGACCCACAACGGCCGGTCCGCCAGGCGATCGAGCAACCCGTCGAGGGTGACGCGTTGAATGGCCAGGACCGTGAGTCCCACCACCACACCGGTCGCGCCGGCGAACAAGAACGTCTGGTGGGTGCGCCGGCCGATGGCTCGGGCCTCCATCTGCCGATGCGATGGCACGAACGGCCGCTGGGTCACCGCTTCACCCCTCCGCGGTGGCAGGGACCGCTTCGTCCATTCGCGGCGGCCGCCGACCGTGCCTTCTGGACCTCGCCGCGCTCGGTCGCGCGGCGACCGCGGCAGAACGGTACGGGCGGCCCCAGCGCGCTCATCGCCGATGACATTAGAGCTTCGGCAGAGCCCTCACGCCGCCTGGCGCCCGCACCCCGCGGAACTCGCTACCATCCGCGGCATGAAGAAGCTCCTGCTGATCATCGCCCTCGTCGTCCTGGCGACCCTTGCAACAAGGAAGGTGCGCTCCGTCTGACGGCGGCGGTAAGGGTCCTGCCGCGAGCCAGGTGCTGGCTCGCGGCGCCCAACAGGGCCCGGCGAGCGGATGACGGGGGATCCGCGGGCTTGCGCCGTTCCCACAACCAGCGGGCCGCGAAACCCACACCCAACGCCACCGCGACCGCGCCTCCGCCGATAGCAGCGTGCCGGGGGGCGGGCATGGGCACCCGGTCGCGGAGGGCCACCCGCCGGGAGAATCGCAGCACCTCCCAGTCCTTGGCGCGCGCGGCACGGAGGAGCTCGCGGTCCGGGTTCACGGCCACCGGGTGGCCGACGGCCTCGAGCATGGGCAGGTCGGTGGCCGAGTCGCTATAGGCATACGACGCCGGCAGATCTATGCCGTCGCGCCGGGCCGCATCCTCCATCGCCGACACCTTCTCGGGGCCATAGCAGTAGCGCTCGGTCCGCCCGGTGTAGCGGCCATCGACATCGAGCTCCGCCCGGGTCGCCAGCGCCTCGTCAACGCCGAGGAACTGTGCCAGGGGCGCCACGATCTCCTCGGGCGAGGCCGACACGATGAACACCTTGCGCCCGGCGGCCTGGTGCTCACGGATGAGGTCGAGCGCTTCGTCGAACACGATCGGCTCGACCACGTCCACCAGCCTCTCGCGGACGATGGCGCTGATCTCGGCCTGGTCCCACCCCTCGGTCAGCCGCAGCACCGAGTCGCGCATCTTGGCGAGCTTGACCGGGGACGGCCCGAACTGGGCGTAGACGAGCTGTCCCCACGCCGCCCGGAGCAGCATGCGCCGCGACAGCAGGCCGGCCCGGTGGAGCGGACCGCTGAACGCGACCATCGAAGCCTTGGCGATCACCGTCTTGTCGAGGTCGAAGAAGGCGGCGGCGCGCGGAGTCACGGCTGGCGACCTTAACGGTGCGCCGGCCGGAACCAACCCAGGTCTTCGAATAGCTTTCAGCCCTACCCGGGCTTTTCGTTGGATCTTTTGTGTCTTGACATATTCCAGGTGCTCGTATTAGCTTCCGCATCTCGTCGCGTGGCGGCTCGCCCCACGGAGCGGACCGACGGCCTCCCGCACTTCCCCCCAAGTGCCCCCTCGTCGCGGAGGTCTTCCCATGCTCGTCGCCTGCTGGTCGGTGAAGGGCGGTGTCGGCACCACGGTCATCGCCGCATCACTCGCGCTGGTCCTTGCCAGCCGCGGCCGCCCGGGTGCCGTGCTCGCGGACCTTGCCGGCGACGCCCCTGCGGTCCTCGGCCTGCCCGAACCTGCCACGCCCGGCCTCGCCGGCTGGTTGGCGGCCGGCTACGGCGTGCCCGCCGACGGGCTCACTCGGCTCGAGATCGAGGCGTCGCCGTGTCTCGGTGTTCTGCCCCGTGGCCCCGGGGGACTCGCGCCCGACCGGGCCGCTGTGCTGGCGTCGCTGCTCGATCGTGGGCCGCGACCCGTCGTCGTCGACTGCGGGACGGCCGAGCGGGTGGCGGCGGCCGTCGTCGGCGGCGCCCAACGGTCCATCCTCGTCATCCGGCCGTGCTACCTGGCGCTGCGGCGGGCGATGGAATCGCCGCTCCGCCCGTCCGAGGTCGTCGTGGTCCGCGAGCCGGGGCGGGCGCTGTCCCGTCAGGACATCGAGTCGGCGGTGGGCGCGCCCGTGCGCGTCGAGATCGAGGCCGATCCGGCTGTCGCCCGCGCCGTCGACGCCGGGCTCATGGCGGGGCGCCTGCCCCGATCATTGGAGCGGGGGCTGCGCCATGCCGCGTGACCAGGGGCACGACGTCGTCGAGCTCGATGCCCGCGTGCATCGCCGGGTGCTGGCGTCGACGACCGACCGACCGCTCGACGATCAGGCCCTCGCCGATCTCGTGCGCCGGGAGGCGCCGCTGCTCGGGTCGGATCAGGTGGCGGGAGTCGTGTCGCGCATACGGGCCCGCATCGGCGGCCTGGGCCCACTGGAGCCCCTACTCGCCGACCCGCTGGTGAGCGACGTGCTCGTCAACGGACCGGGTCCGGTGTGGATCGAACGATCGGGCCGGCTCGAGCGCACGCCGCTCGAGCTCGATCGACCGGCCATCGACCTGCTCGTCGAACGGGTCGTCGCACCACTGGGCCTGCGCGCCGACCGCACGACCCCCATCGTCGACGCCCGCCTGCCCGATGGGTCGCGCGTCCACGTGGTGCTGCCCCCGCTGGCCGTCGACGGACCGGCGGTCACCATTCGCCGTTTCGGCGCCGCCGCCGTTCCCCTGGGCGAGTTCTGTCCGCCGGCGGTGGCCGATCTGCTGGCGGCCGCGGTCGACGCTGGACTCAACATGGTCGTCTGCGGTGGCACTGGCGCGGGGAAGACCACCCTGCTCAACGCCCTGTGCGGCCACCTGGCGTTCGGGGAGCGGGTCATCACCGTGGAAGACACCGCGGAACTCCGCCTACCGGGTGAGCACGTCGTCCGCCTGGAGACCCGCCCGGCGACACCCGACGGGCTCGCCGCCGTCGGGGTGCGCGACCTGGTCCGGGCCGCTCTGCGGATGCGCCCCGACCGCATTGTGGTCGGCGAGGTCCGGGGCGCCGAGGCCCTCGACATGCTCCAGGCGATGAACACGGGCCACGATGGCTCGCTTTCCACGGTCCATGCCAACGGCACGGCCGACGCCCTCCGCCGCATCGAGACCATGGCTCTGATGGGCTCGATCGACCTGCCCCTGGCGGCGGTCCGCGAGCAGGTCGTCGGCGCCATCGACGTGTTGGTGCGGGTCGTGAGGGGTGAGAGCGGAGCCCGCCTGGTGGCCGAGGTTGCCGAGGTCCTCCCAGGCCCCGGACAGGGGGTTGCCGCGCGGCCGGTGGCCATCGGCGGCCGGCGCGCGGGCCATCCCACCCGCCCGGCGCGTCGCCCGGGTGTCTCCTCGTGGACCACCGCCAGCGGGGGCAGCGCCGACGATGTTGCCGAACCGCCCGACCGTTCGGCCGTGCGGGAGGCGACATGACGCTGCGCGCTTTGCTTGTGGCCACACTCCTCTCGGCGGTGGTCGCGGCGTCACTCCATGGCTGGAGCTCGTCGCAGCGCGTGCGGGCCCGCGTGGCCGACACCGCCCACGGGCTTCTAGCGGCCGACGCGGCGGCTCGCTGGCCGACACCGGTTCCACCCGCGGTGGTGGTCGCCGGCGGCGCGGGCGTCGCCATGGCCGCCCTCGCACTCGGGCCGGCAGCACTGGTCTCGAGCGCGCTCGGGCTGGCGGTCGCGCCGTTCGTCGTTGGCCACCTTCGGCGGGCCAGGGCGCTGACCAAGCGACGCAGCCAGCTCCCGCAGGCGCTGGAACTGCTTGCGGGTGCCATGCGCTCGGGATCGTCGCTGCCGTTCGCGCTGGGCGAGACCGGTCGGGCCACGTCCGATCCCCTCGGCCCCGAACTAGCCGTCCTGGCCCACGGCGCCAACCAGGGTCAGCCGGTGGCGTCCGTGCTCGACGGCTGGACCAGCCGGCACGACGACCCCGGCACCCGGCTCGCGGCCACGGCCATGGTCCTGTCGACCGTCGTCGGTGTCGCCCCGGCCCGAGCCGTCGACGGCGTCGCGGCCACGCTGCGCGAGCGTCTCGAGGTCGATGCCGAGCGTCACGCATTGGCCTCACAGGCCCGTACGAGCGCCGTGGTCCTGTCCGCGGCTCCGCTGCTGTTCGCATTGCTGTTGGGCACCAGCGACGGACAAGCGGGCCGCTTCCTGTTGCATTCGAGCGCCGGCTGGCTCTGTCTTGCCGCCGGGCTGGGCCTCGACGTCGTCGGCGCCTGGTGGATGGCGCGCCTGACGCGAGGCGACCGGCCATGATCGCGATCGGCCTGGGCCTGACCTGGGCGCTCGTCGTCGCCGTCGTCGCCGGGGAGCGTCGCTTCCCGGCCCGGCTCCCGGGCCGGCCACGGTTGGCGCTCGTCGGGAGCCGCCCGCTCCCATCGCCGCACGGACACGCCGGTGCCCGTGCCGGCGGGGCGGCTCCCGTGACCGCCCTCGGCGCCTGGCTGCGACGCCGCACCGGCAGGCCTCCGGATCCCGACGCCGACCGCCGGGTCGGCAGGGCCACGCTCGCCGCCGCGGCCCTGGCACCCTGGGCCCCACCATTGGCGATGGTGCCGCTCGCGTGGTCGGTGCTCGCGCCCACATTGATCGCCCGGCGGGCCCGGCGCACCCTCGAGGCCGCGGTCACCGACCAGGTTCCCGATGTCGTCGACCTGTTGGCGCTGACCACCGCCGCCGGCCTCCCGATCGCCGCCGCGCTGGGCGCCATCGGACGCCGACCTGGCGGTCCGCTCGGCACCGCCCTCGAGCGGGCCGCAGCCCACGTCGAGCGCGGCGGTACGACCTGCGCCGCACTCGGCCTGATCGTCAACGACGCCGGCGCCGCCGCACGGCCACTCGTCGATGCCCTGGCGGCCCATGACCGCTACGGCACCCCGCTGGCACCGGCACTCGAACGGGTGGCGATCGAGAGTCGCATGCGCCGCCGGCGACAGGCCGAGGAGGCGGCCCGTCGGCTTCCCGTGACCCTCCTCTTCCCCCTCGTGCTCACGACCCTGCCCGCCTTCGTCTTGCTCACGGTCGTCCCGCTCCTGGCGGGATCGTTCGGCTCGCTGAGCCTCTGAGACCCGTCCCACCGAGCAACCCACACCCACGCACGTGGTCCGACCTAGGAGGTCGACATGTTCTTGTGCCCCATCCTCCGTGTCCGAGCCTTCGTATCGCGGGCCGCCGGCCCCGTCGCCCGTCGACTCGGCGCCGACAGCGGTCAGGCCACGGCCGAGTACGGCCTGGTGATCCTCGCGGCCGGGGGCATCGCTCTCGGCGTCATCGCCTGGGCGGCCGAGACCGGCAGCTTCACCGACCTGTTCGAGTCGGTGGTCGAGAAGCTGACCGACAGGTTGTAGCCGTGCGGCGTCCGTGCGCCGGCACGCCGGCGCGCCGGGCCGCCCCCGGTGCCGACGACGGGCAGGCCACCGTGGAGCTGGCCATGGTCCTGCCGCTGGTCGCGGGGTTGCTGCTGGCGATCATGCAGGCGGCGGTGTTGGCCCGCGACCAGATTCTCGTGACCCACGCCGCCCGCGAGGCCGTGCGGGCCGCTGCGGTCGACGACGACCCGGCGGCCGCACGCCGCGCCGCCGAGCAGGCCGGCCCGCTGGTCGCCGACCGTCTCGACGCCGACGTGGTCGAGCGGGGCGAGGTGGGCGGTCGGGTCAGGGTCGTGTTGCGCTACCGAGCGCCCACTCGCGTCCCGTTGGTGGGTGCGTTCATCGACGACGTCGTCTTGGATGCTGCCGCCACCATGAGGGTGGAGCGATGACGGCCACCCGATCGATGTCAGAGGGCCGCACGGAGCAGCGCCAGCGCCCTCGCCTTGTCCAGTGGCTCGTTGCCGTTGCCGCACTTCGGCGACTGGACGCACGACGGACAACCGGCGGCACACGGGCAGGCCTCGATGATCTCCGCCGTCGTCGCCAGGTGACGAGGAGCGGCCTGGTAACCCAGCTCGGCGATGCCCGCGCCGCCCTGGTAGCCGTCGTAGATCACGATCGCCGGGGCACCGAGGTCGGCTTGGTGGAGCGTCGACACGCCGCCCACGTCCCAGCGGTCGCAGATGGTGAACAGGGGCAGCACCCCGATCCCGGCGTGCTCCGCGGCATGCAGCGCACCCTGGCCGTCGGCCATCTCAATCCCTGCCCGGGCGAGCAAGGCTTCGGGTACCTCGTACCAGAAGGCCCGAGTGCACAGTGTCGAGCGTGGCAGCTCGAGCACCGTCATCCCGAGGGACTCACCGGTCAGCGCATCCTTGCGCTGGTAGCCGATCACCTGCTCGTGCACCTCAACGGTGCCGAGCCCGACCTCGAGCTCACCCACCCGGCGCGTGGCGTCGCGGCGCACGATCCGGATGTCGATGTCCGTGCGCGCCACCGTGTACGTCGACCCGTCGTCGGGCTCCACAACCGCGGTGCGGCCGTCGAGGTCGAGGCCTGCAACCCGCCACGTCTGCCCGGCATGCAGGTACGACGCCCCGGGGTGCACCTGCTCGCAGGCTCGGGCGAGCTCGACGGTGCCGACGGCCTCGCCATCGATCGTGCGGATGCTCACCTCGCCGCCGGCCCCGACCCTGAGGCCAACGCCGTGGGCGGGCCAGCCCCCGCCCGAATACAGCGCCTGGGGTCCCCGCCCCCGTATCCGCTGGCGCACCACCACGTCGTCCGCGCGGGCCAGGCGCAGGACGACGTCGTCGAGGAAGCCGGGCCAGTAGCGCTCATCGGCGTGGGTGAGCGGCATCTCGTGGGCCGCGCACCGCAGGTGGGCATCGGCGACGAACGGGTTGGCGGGGTTGATCACCGCCGGTTCCGGCGGCCGGCGCACCAGGTCGTCCGGGTGGGTGGCGATCCACTGATCGAGCTGGTCGGCACCCGCTACGAGGACCGCCGCCGACGCCTGCCCCGACCGCCCGGCCCGTCCGGCCTGCTGCCAGAACGAGGCGATCGTGCCCGGGAAACCGTTGAGGACGACGGCATCCAGCCCGCCCACGTCGATTCCGAGCTCGAGCGCGCTCGTAGCCACGACGCCCTCGAGGCGGCCGCTGAACAGCTCCTCCTCGATCTCCCGTCGCTCACCCGGCAGGAAGCCCCCGCGGTAGGGCTTGACGCGCCGCCGGTGGGCGGCCGGCAGCCGCCGTCGGGCGTCGGCCGCCACGACCTCGGTGGACCGGCGACTGCGGCAGAAGGCAATGGTCTTGTGTCCCGATCCGACCAGCTCGGCCAGCAGGCCGGCCGTCTCCCGGTTGCTCGAGGCCCGTATCCCCGTCAGCTCGTCGAGTTGCGGCGGGTTCCAGACCGCGACCAGCCGCTCGCCTTGGGGCGAGCCATCGTCGACCACCGGCTCCACGGGGAGGCCGCACAGGTCCGACGCCAACACCGCCGGCTGACCGATGGTGGCCGAGCAACATACGAAGGTGGGATCGGCGCCATAGCGGTGGGCCAGCCGCCGGAGGCGGCGCAGCACGTGGGCGACGTGGCTACCGAATATCCCCCTGAAGGCGTGCAGCTCGTCTACGACCACGTACCGCAACCGGCCCATGAATGTCGCCCACCGATCGTGGTGCGGAAGGATGCCGCTGTGGAGCATCTCCGGGTTGGTGAGCACCGCGGTGGCATGCCGGCGGATCCAGGCCCGCTCCTCCGGACCGGTGTCCCCGTCGTACGCTCCGGCGACGACCCGGGGGAAGCGTCGTTCACAGAGCCCCCGCAACTGATCGTGGGCCAGAGCCTTGGTGGGAAACACCAGCAGGGCCGTGCCGCGCCGCACCGGCGCCAGCGCCGCCTCGGCGATCGGCACCTGGTAGCAGAGCGACTTCCCGGAGGCGGTGCCGCTGGCGACCACCACCGAGCGTCCCGAGCGAGCGAGGTCGATCGCCTCGGCCTGGTGCGACCAGAGGTGTGGAACCCCCAGGCATGCCTCGACCTCGGGTGGCAACGGGCGGTCAAGGTGCCCGGGCCGACCGGGGCGGCCAGGGACGCGCTGTACGTGGACGAGCGCCGAGGGACCGCCACCGGCTGCGGTATCTGCGTCGCCGCCAGCCAACGCCCCGAGCAGCGCGCCCACGCGATCGGCGCATGCCTCGCGTCGGGGGAAACCGGCCGGCTCGCCGACCGGTCCCTCGAGCACGGACGAGACGTCGGCGAGGGCCATGACCGAATCCAAGGTTACGCCAGTGGAATTCCACGGGTGTCACGCTTGTGGCCATGGTGCCCCGCGTGGGCCCAAGAAGCCAGGCTGTAGGGTCAGCGCGCCATGGAGCTGCAAACGGAGGTGTCCGAGATCGCTGGATGGACCGTCGTGACGGTCCACGGCGAGCTCGACGTCGCCACCTCACCCACGTTGCGGGAGCGGCTCATCGGCTTGGTGGGCGACGGTTCTTCGCATTTGGTGCTCGATCTGGGAGGCGTCGACTTCCTCGACTCCACGGGTCTCGGCACCATCGTCAGCGTCCTCAAGCGGGCCCGCACCCACGGGGGTGACCTGCGGCTGGTGTGCACGGAGGCCCGGATCCGCCGCCTGTTCGAGATCACGGGACTCGACAAGGCCGTGCGCCTCCACACATCCCTCGACGACGCCATCTCCGCGGGATAGCGCCATGGCGGTCGTGGAGCTGGAGATCCCGGCCCGCCCCGCCTACCTCTCGCTGGTGCGGCTGGTGGTCGATGCGGCCATTGGCTCCCTGGCGCCCGGGCTGAGCCCTACCCGGCTCGACGACCTGAAGATCGCAGTCACCGAGGCTTGTTCCAACGCCATCGAGGCGCACGAGACGAACTGGTCCGAGGGACCCGTTGTGGTCCGCTGCACGATCGACGACGACGAGGTCCGGGTCGAGGTCATCGACCGCGGCGCCGGCTTCGACCCGCAAGGCGTCGAGACCCTGCCCGCCGTGACCGACCCACGGCGCCTGCGCCACGAAAGCGGTCTGGGCATCGCGCTGATGCGCACGCTCGCCGACGAGGTGAGCTTCACCCCGTCGCCGGGCGGCACCCGGGTGAGCCTCGTCGTGCACCGGCCCGCGAACCAGGCCGGTTGACCGGTCGCGCGCCGGCCTCAATCGATCGCGGTCAACACTTGTCGTCGACGAACTGCGCCACCGCGTCGAAGGCCTTCTCGGCATTGGGGAGCTTCTGCTGGACCCGGGCCACCGCATCCTGATCGGTGAGGTCGATCTTGGAGAGCGCCTCGAAGCCCTCGAGGACGGTCGCATATTCGGTGGCGATCTCGTCCGGGGGCTCGAGCTCACGGAGCATCCTGATGGCCTCCTGCAGCGCCTTTGGATTGGCCACCGGGTTGTCGTTGGCGAACTCGTCGTTGATGTCGTTGAAGCCGTCGCAGAACGCTTCGATCTCCTCGCGGGACGCGCCACCGCCGCTGTCGTCGCCACAACCGGTACCCACCAGCAACCCGGCGATCGCCAGGCCCGCCACCAGACGCCCCATCCCCGCCCTATGCCCCCTCATACTTCCGGAGCTCTCGCCGCGCCACGGACATGCGATGCACCTCGTCGGGGCCGTCGGCCAGGCGCAAGGTGCGGACGTGCGCGTACATCGAGGCCAGCGGCGCGTCATTGGACACGCCGAGCGCGCCGTGGGCCTGGATCGCCCGGTCGATGACCCGCAGCGCCACATCCGGTGCCGCAACCTTGATGGCAGAGATCTCGATGCGGGCGCCCTTGTTGCCGACCGTGTCCATCAGCCACGCGGTCTTGAGCACCAGCAGGCGTACCTGTTCGATCTCGATGCGGCTGTCGGCGACCCATTGCTGGATCACGCCCTGGTCGGCCAGCGGCTTGCCGAAGGCAGTGCGCTCGCGCACCCGGCGGCACATCAGCTCCAGCGCCCGCTCGGCGACGCCGATGGCACGCATGCAGTGATGGATGCGGCCGGGGCCGAGCCGAGCCTGCGCCATGGCGAAGCCACCGCCTTCTTCGCCCAGCAGGTGGTCGACGGGCACGCGAACGTCCTCGAAAACCAGCTCGCAGTGGCCCTCGTTGTCCTGGTAGCCGAACACCGGGAGGCTCCGGAGGTTGGCGAGCCCCGGCGCGTCCATGGGCACCAGCACCATCGACTGCTGCCGGTGGGGCGGCGCGTCGGGGTCCGTCTTGCCCATCACGATCGCCAGCCGGCAGCGCTCTCGGGCGGCGCCGCTTATCCACCACTTGTGCCCGTTCAGCACATATTCGTCGTGATCCCGCTCGATCCGAAGCGAGATGTTGGTCGCATCGGAGCTGGCGACAGCCGGCTCGGTCATGGCGAAGCAGGATCGGATCTCGCCTTCGAGCAGCGGACGGAGCCAGCGCTCCTTCTGCTCGTCGGAGCCGAACATGGTCAGAAGCTCCATGTTGCCGGTGTCCGGGGCCGAACAGTTGAGTGCCTCGGGCGCCAGCGGGCTGCGGCCGGTTATCTCTGCCAGTGGCGCGTAGTCGAGGTTCGAGAGCCCATCGGTCCATTCGGTCTTGTGGGGGAGAAACAGGTTCCACAGCCCCCGGTCGCGCGCCTCGAGCTTGAGCTCGTCGAGGACCGGTGCATGGACGTGGGGATCGCCCGACTCGGCGATCTCCTGGTCATAGCGCGCCTCGCGGGGATAGACGCAGTCGTCCATGAAAGCCTCGAGCCGCTTGCGCAGCTCCTCGGCCCGGGGGCTCAAGGCGAAGTCCATCACGCGACCCTAGACGAGCCGGTCACATCCTCGATCCCGCACGCAGGTCACTGACCGTAGCCGATTTGCCGCCCAAAACGTTCGACTAGCGCACCCGCCATTACAGGTGTAACGTACACGCAACGTTGCTGCGGGGGGCTACACGGGATTGCCGCTGGGGTTCTTCGTGTGTTGGCGTTTCCAGGTGTGCCGGTCCGATGGTCGGTCCCGTCCGCCCGCCTCGATCGTCGGGCCGGTGCACCTGGGGACGCGGGCGGGGCAACCCTGAGGGTGTCGGCGGGCTGTCGGCCGTAGACGATCGGGTCAGGCCTCGACGTCGCGGCGTCCCTCGAGCGCCCGGCCCAGCGTCAGCTCGTCGGCGTACTCGAGATCGCCCCCCACCGGCAGGCCGCTGGCGATACGGGTCACTCGCAACCCCAGGGGCTTGAGCAGCCGGCCAAGGTACAACGCCGTCGCCTCGCCCTCGAGGTTCGGGTTGGTGCAGAGGATGATCTCGGCGATGCCCTCGCGCTCGATCCGGTCGAGCAGCTCGCGGATGCGAAGTTGCTCGGGTCCCACGCCCTCGATCGGACTGATGGCGCCCTGGAGCACGTGGTAGCGCCCGTGGAACTCGCCCGTCTTCTCCACCGCGACCACATCGCGGGGCTCTTCTACAACGCAGACAACCGTGGCGTCCCGGCGGGCATCGGCACAGATGCCACAGATGTCACCCTCGGCCACGTTGAAGCAGGTCTGGCAGAACGCCACCCGGTCCTTGGCCTCGGCGATGGCGCGGGCCAGACGGAGCGCGTCGGCCTTGGAGAGCATCAGCAAGTGGAAGGCGATGCGCTGGGCCGACTTGGGTCCGACACCCGGAAGCCGCCCCAGCTCGTCGATGAGGTCCTGGACGGGACCGGCATAGACGGACACGGCCGTTCGCTAACCCTCGTCGGGCTCGGCGCCCTCGCCCGGGCCGCCGAGCAGACCGCCGAGCGCCCCACCGAGCCCGCCGAGGTCGAGGCCGCCAAACGCACCGAGGGCATCACGCTGGAGCACGGTGACCTTGTGTCCGGCGTCGTGGAGCGCCGCCACGATGAGGTCCTGGAGCATGTCTATGTCCTCGGGATCGACGACCTCGGGCGCCAGCGTGATGGACCGGACCTCACCGGTTCCTGTCATCTCGACCGTCACCACGCCGCCCCCGGCGCTGCCGGTCACCACCTGTTCCGCCGCTCGCGCCTGGGCCGAGAACGCCTCCTGGGCCGACTCGAGCAGCCCGCCGAGGTCGCCCAGATCGGCCAGCCCGCCGGGGTCGGCTCGGCCGGGCCGGGGTGGATTGGACGGGGCGTCGGCCATCAGTCACTCCTCCTGGATGAGCTCGCCGCCGCCGAACGTGCGCACTACCAGGTCCAGGCCCGAGCTCGCGACGTCATCGGCATCCCGCAGCTCCGTCGGGTTGAAGTGGTCCACCTCGTCGGGCGGCGCCGGCCCCGAAACGGCCGGGTTCCCGCCCGCCGGCTCGCCCTCGACCACGATCGCCACCGGGACGGGCGCGCCGAAGTGGGCCCGAAGCGCGTCCTCGACGTCGCTACGGGACTCGTCGCACGCCTTCTGGTGCCACTCGTTGGACACCGCGAAGCGGACGGTGTGGGGGTCCGGCTCGACCCACCGG
>JBKPAA010000067.1:0-6304 GCA_046726215.1 Actinomycetota bacterium
GGTGATCCTTGTCCAAGTACCCGAGGGATTCATCGCCGAGCTCACGTACGGCCAAGATGTGGACTGGTATCGCAACATCGTCGTCACCGGCGGGTGCGTCGTCGTCCACCATGGCAGGGAGTACCGCGTCACCCACATCGAGCCGTGCAGCGCCGAGTACGGCCGCGGTGCGTATGCCGCCCCATTCAGGCTCATGCTGAGAGCTGCCGGGCGCAAAGAGCACGTCGAGCCTAGCGCCGTGGTGATGGCGCCAGATCGATCAGGCGCATCTGCGGCCGGCCGGCGAGCGGATCTGACGGCCGATGGCGAGCGGGTCGCATCCGCGGCCCTGAGGGTGTTGATCACTGGGTTCTCGCCCCCGCTGGGCGAGTCTCCGCGACGTCGTTGTTGCGCGATGCGGGGAGCGAGCGGGGAGCGCGTACGGGTCGTCGCGTACCGGCTGCTTGATGTCGCCTCGACTCCACCAGCTGGTGCAGCCGCGGGAGGTGGCGTGCGGATGGGACAGGGGCTGGTCGGTCCGGCCGGAGGGCGCTTACCGCTATCTCCGTCGCCGCGGCGGACGGCGTCGTCGGCGTCATTTGATGGTGGCTCGGGTCACGCGCGTCGGCGACAGGTGGTCGCGCATGAGCCCTTCGAGCTCCGCCGCGGCCGCGGCGACGTCGTTGGCACCGCTGTCGTGGTGCGCCTCGACCACGAACAGCGCGTCGGTGGTGGCGGTGCCGACCGCTGCCGTGGAGCTCTGGCGCCAGCACCACCGCCGGGCGAGGACGGTGCCGCCGCCGTCGACGAACACGACCTCGCCGGCGTCGGGATGTGTCGGTTCCGGCGTGCCGATCCCGACGAACAGCTCGGACCCGGTGGCGAGCCGCACGGTGATTGCGCTGTCGAGCGCGGTGACGTCGAACACCGCGACCGGTAGGGCGTGGCGGATCGAGACCACGTTGCCGACGTCGACCAGGGCGTTGATCGGCGGGATCCCGTGAGCTTTGTCGAGCCGGCGGAGCAGGGACTCGGGCGCGCTGCGGTGCTGGGTTGGGTCGGTGCCGAAGGCCCGGAACGCCCGCCGCCAGGCAGCGATCGAGGGGATGTCGGCGATGGGTTGCGATCGGAGCCGGGCGGCCACCTGCTCCTGGGCCGCCGCGTGCACCGTGCTCAAGGCGGGCGTGGCCGGTCCGGGGTGCGCGCCCTCGACGGCCACCAACGCGGCACGGACGGCGGGGAACCGCTCGAGGACGGCCGGGTCGTAGCGGAACGGCATCACGCCAGCGCGTTCCCGGCCACGGCTCCGGCGAAGCCGGCAACCACGGTGAGGAGCAGCGAGCGGCGCCGAACTGTCACCAGGGCGGCGACGGCACCGCCCAGCACTGCGGGGTTGACGCTGCGATCGCTGCCGAGCACGGTCACGGCGGCGAGCACGGCGAACAGTGGGGCCGGGAGCCGATCGACCACGGTGGCGACGCGGCCGCGCGGCGCTGGTACGACGGCGATGGCAACGAGCCGGCTGCCCACGGTGACGGCGGCGACCACGCCGACGAGCGTGGCGTTGCTCATGGGCGTGGACTGACAGCGGCGACGGCCACGGCGACGGCGATGCCGCCTAGGAAGCCGGCGCCCGGGACGGCGAGCACCAGCCCCAGCGCAGCGCTGCCGGCGACGACGGCGCGGGCGGCGTCGGCCCGAGCCCGGGCGGTGACGGCGGCGAGGCCAACGAAGAGCACGGGGAACACGGCGTCGGCCACTGGCGCCAGCTCGCCGGCCGACGCGCCGGCGACGCCGGCCACGGTGCCAAGCACCCAGGCGCCGTAGGCTAGGGCCCCCGTCAGGGCCACCGTGCGTTCTGCGGGACCGGGGCGGCTGAGCGCGAGACCGGTTGTCTCGTCGGTGAGGAACCATGACAGCAACACCCGCCGGGTCCGGCCGGGTGCCAACCGGGGCTGCAGCACGGCGGCGAGTGGTACGTGGCGCAGGGCCAGCGGGACGACGCCGGCCACCACGGCCAGGTCCGTGGCGCCCGCTGCCAGCAGGCCGACCATGGTGAACTGCGCGGCCCCCGAGAACGTGGCGACCGAGCTGGCCACGGTCAGCGCCGGGCCCAGGACGGGGTCGGCGACGGCGCCGTACACGACACCGAAGACGCCGATGGCGGCGGTGACAGAGAGGGCGGCGGCGGTCAGCGCAGTGTCGTCGGTGCCGGCTCGGGAAGCCACGCCGGCGACGCTACGCCTAGATTGGTTTCGTGCCCAGGTCCACCCGCGCTGTTATCGACGGGACCACTTCGGGGCTGCTGCTGGAAGTCGAGCTTGCCTGTGTGGCGCGTGGGCGCCAGGCGGAGACGCTGGCCGGCCAGCTGCGCCTGGCCGTGCGCACCGGCACCCTCCCCACCGGCACGCGGCTGCCGGCGTCGCGCACGCTGGCCGCGGACCTCGGCGTGTCGCGCGGCGTCGTCGTGCGCGCGTACGACCAGCTCGTGGCCGAGGGCTACCTGGCGGGCCGCCGGGGCAGCGGCACGATCGTGGCCGGTGGCTCCGACCCGGGCCCGCCGGCGCCGCTGCGGCCGATCACCCGCTCGTCCAACCCCGGGCTGCCGTCAGGCGGCACGTTCCCCCGGGCCGCGTGGGCCCGGTGCGCGGCCCGCGCGCTGGCGGCGCTGACCGACGACGAGCTCGGCTACGGCGACCCGGCCGGGCTGCCCCGCCTGCGCCAGGAACTCGCCCGCTACCTGGGCCGGGTGCGGGCCGTCCTGGCCCCGCCCGAGCGCGTCGTCGTCGTCAACGGCTTCGCCCAGGCCAGCCGCCTTGTGGCTGACGTGCTGTGCGGCGGCGGCACGACGTGCATCGCCGTGGAGGACCCCGGGTCGATCGGCCTGCGCGACCAGCTCACCGCCAGCGGGCTGACCTGCGTCCCGGTCCCCGTGGACGGTGAGGGAATCCAGGTCGACGCCCTCGCCGCCTCGGGAATGCGCGCCGTGGTGGTCACGCCGGCGCACCAGTTCCCGACCGGTGCGGTCACCTCGCCCGCCCGCCGCCACGCGCTGCTCGAGTGGGCGCGGTCGTGCGGCGGGCTCGTCGTCGAGGACGACTACGACGCGGAGTTCCGCTACGACCGCTCGCCGATCGGCGCGCTGCAAGGCCTCGGGCCCGACGTCGTCCTCTACGGGGGCAGCGTCTCCAAGACGCTCGCCCCCGGCATGCGGCTCGGCTGGCTCGTTGTCCCCGAACACCTAGTGGACACGTACCGCGACGCCAAGTACACCGCCGACCTCGCCCGCGGCGTGCTCGACCAGGCCACGTTCGCCGAGCTGCTGGCGTCCGGCGAGATGGACCGCCACATCCGCCGCATGGCCGTGGAGTACCGGCACCGGCGCGACCACCTCGTCGCCGCCGTCGCCGCCTCGCTCCCCCACTGGGACGTGACCGGCACGGCCGCGGGGCTGCACCTCGTCCTCCACACGCCGGGGGGAGACGACGAGGCGCTCGCCCGGCACGCCCGGGCGTGCGGACTCGACGCCCGGGCACTCAGCCGCTACTCGCTCCAGTCGCCCCCCCGGCCCGGCCTCGTCATCGGCTACGGCCACCAGCCGCCCGCCAGGCTCACCGCCGCCGTCGAGGCGCTCAGCCGGGCGCTCCGCCGGTAGCGCTGAGATAGCGGCGCCACCCGCCACGTGCGTGATATTCCTCCTGACACGTTGCTCGTGTGCAACTCTCGACCCGTTCCCGCACCATCACAACGTTTGCTCGGGGGGCAGGGCTCGAATCTGCAACAACCGGCTCCAAAGATGAGTCGTGATCGTCCAGTCGGTGCGATTCAGTCTGTGTAGCAGGACATTGTCCTCGCGCCAGTCATGACGTCGGGTCTAGTTCATTTGGATAAGCACCCGTTAGTGGTCCGTCGCGGATTTGTTGACGTGGGCGAGGGCTGTTCTGGCGGGTCGGACTTTGGCGAGTATCTCTTCGGCGGTCTTGGTCAACATGAACGGGGCGGCGTGTTTGGTTCCAGTGGTCGGTCCAGTCGTCGATGGCCGACCTCAACCTCGTCCTCGACACCTGAGCCGAGCTCGAGACGCGTCAGCTTCTTTCTGCATCTGTTGTTCAAACCACGAACACGGAGGTCCACGCATGCGTAACGATGAGATCGTCAGCGTCCGCTACATGGTCGACGACGTCGTCGAAGCCATCGCCTTCTAAGCTCGTCGACTTGGAGTTGTTGACCAGCGCCGCGCCGGCGTTCGCCGACGTGAAGCGCGGCAACCTCCGGCTGCTGCTGGCCGGGCGCACCACCTCGGCGGGGCGGCCAATGCCGGATGGCACCAAGCCGGGACGCGGCGGCTGGAACCGTATCCACTTCATCGTCGATGACCTCAGCGCGGAGGTCGCCCGCTTCCGTGACGCCGGTGCTCGGTTTCGCAACGACATCATCGAGGGACCCGGCGGCAAGCAGATCCTGCTCCAAGACCCCTCGGGCAACGTCGTCGAACTGTTCCAACCCGGTCCGGCGGTCAATCGGGCTCCCAGGCTTCGGGGGGTCGCGACCCACCGTCCGCTGCTACCCCCGGAAGATGATGAATCGGTGCCGGCCTGATTGACCTCCGTACCGCCTCAACGACCTCAGCGCTGCCGTCGACGCCAGCGCCGAGCAGGGATGAGCTGCCGTCCACGATGGCGCCTGGGAATCGCCGGGTCGGGGGGAGGGAGTTCCGGTCACCCGTCGATTGGGGGTTGACATCGAGCGCGCTCGAAGGTCGAGGCTGTTGCTCGACGCGACCACCGGACGGGTCGCAGGAGAGAGGAAGGTCTGGATGAGGTACCGGACGATGGGCGGCGATCCCGAGACGCAGCGTGACGTGAGCGTGCTGAGTCTGGGCGCCATGTTGTTCGGCACGGCCACGGATGAGGCGACGTCGTTCGCGATCCTCGACCGGTATGTCGACGCGGGAGGCACCTTCGTCGACACGGCCAACAACTACGCGTTCTGGCTGGCTGGCTCTCAGGGGGGTGAGAGCGAGTCCCTGCTCGGCCGCTGGCGCCGCAGCCGCGGTGTCGGGGACGAGATCGTCGTGGCCACCAAGCTGGGGGCACGCCCGCTCGCCGCTGGCACCACCTTCAGCAAGAACATCGAGGGCCTGTCGGCAAAGGTGATCCGGGAGTCAGCGGAGCGAAGCCGGGAACGGCTCGGTATGGACCGGCTGGACCTCCTGTATGCGCACGTCGAGGATCGGGCGGTGCCGCTCCGGGAGACCGTCGAGGCCTTCGCCGAGCTGGTCGCGGACGGGGTCGTGGGTCTGCTGGGCGCGAGCAACCATTGGGCATGGCGAGTGGAACGAGCTCGTGCGATGGCCGCGGCGACCGGCCTGCCGGGATACGAGGTCCTGCAGTACCACCACACCTACCTGCGACAGCGCACCGATATGCCCACCTTGCGCTCTCCCCACGGCAACCTGGGCGTAGTGGGCGGGGAGCTCCTGAGCTACCTGCGGGCCGAACCTGGACTGGCGCTGGTCGCCTACTCGCCGCTGTTGGGCGGCGGATACGTCCGCGAGGACAAGCCGCTCGGCGTCGCGTTCGATCATGTGGGCACCCCCGTCCGCCTCGCTGCATTGCGGGAGGTGGCCGCGGACGTCGGCGCGACGGTCAACCAGGTGGTGCTGGCCTGGCTGATCGGAGGCGAGACACCGATGATCCCGCTCATCGGAGCCTCGTCGGTCGCGCAGCTGGACGAGAGCCTGGCCGCCGTCGACCTGGAGCTGACGCCAGAACAACGGGCGAGACTCGACGCGGCGCAGTGACCCCGTGACGGCGCGATTCAGGACGAACGCGACCTCGAGACGATCGGGGTGTGCCAGCGCGGCCGGCTGGCCGCCTCGTCGCCGCCCCTCGGGCACCGAGCCTCAGACGCGGCGACCGCTCTAGCGCTACGAGGCTTCGTCAGCCTGGGGCCAGCAATCGCCAATACGCAACAGATTGGTTGCGCGTCGTGCTGCTCGGGTCGTAGGTTCGGGTGGATGGTGGCTACGAGCGAGGTCGAGTACGAGGCGGACGACGGGGTCGTGATGATCGGGCATCTGGCGCTGCCGGACCACGACGCTGGCGCGACCCTGCCCGCCGTGCTGGTGGCCCACGAGGCCCCGGGCCTCGACGACGTGCATCGCCAGCGTGCCGACCGGCTGGCCGAGCGGGGCTACGTCGCGTTCGCCCTCGACGCCCACGGCGGTGGGCGATTCCGGCTCGACGATCCCCACATCCGCGAGCGGGTCGCCGCCATCAGCAACGACCCCGATCGGGCCCGCTCCATAGCCGCCAGCGCGCTC
>JBKPAA010000068.1:0-21949 GCA_046726215.1 Actinomycetota bacterium
TGGTCTTCACCAGCGGCATCCCCAGCACGTCCCGGTAGAACTCGACGGTCCGGGCCATGTCGCGGCACACCAGCGCCAAGTGGTTGATCCCCCCGAACTCGAACGGTGCTGTCTCCACGCGGCCCTCCTCAGACGCCTTGCCTCACGCCCAGCTAACCATGGCCTCCGTCAGACGATGACACCGCCGGCGCCGCTTTGTTACGATTGCGCGTCAATCCACCTTCCGGCTGCGCCCAGCTGGGGATGAGCTCGCCGATCTGGGGGAGGGGATGGTCCACAACGGTCAACAGGCCTGGCGCCGCCGACTTGCCTGCGTGATCATCGCCACGCTCGCCACCGGAGTCTTGGCGTGGCCCGGCGCGGCCGGCGCCGCGCCGTCCGGTCGGGCGCAGGAGTCGCCGGGTGGTGGCGAACCTGCGGGAGAGCCTGCGGAGACGCACCCTCAGGTGCTCGTGGCCGCCAACGACGCGTCGGCGTTGGCCGGCCAGCTCGAGGAGATTCGGGACACCGTCGCCGACCACGTAAAAAAGGTCGCCGCCGCCGAGGAAGCCATGGACGAGGCCGTCGCCGCGCTGGCCGACGCCGACGCCGCGGTCAACGAGAGCCAGTTCCGCATCGAGGAGCTGATCGTTCGCAGCGACGAGGTGGTGGTCGACGCCTTCGTGAGCCCCCCGGCACAGGACGCCCTCGAGGTGCTCGCCACATCCGACGCCGGCGAAGCGGCCGTCAAGCACGGGGTCCTCGACCTGCAGGCCGACGCCAGCGCCGACGTGCTGGCGGAGCTCGCCGCCGCCCGCACCAAGCTCGAGGAGCAGCGGGCGGCGCAAGAGGCGGCTCGCAGCGACGCCGAGGCGGCCCGGGCCAAGGCCGAGGCCGCCCTGGCCGACCTGGACGACGCCATGAGCCGACAGGGCCAGTTCGTGATGGCGCTGACCCAGGGCCTTGACGCCGAGTCGGCGGAGGCCGCCCGCCTGGCCGCCCGAGATCCGGCGCTGGCGGCCCAGCTGACGGCGCGCCGTGCCGAGCTGGCCGGCAAGCTCGACGAGATGCGTGCGGCCAAGGAGTACGCAGAGGCCCTGGCCCGGCTGGCGGAGGCGCAACGACAAGAGGCGGCGCGACGAGAGGCCGAGGCCCAGGCTGCGGCCCAGGGATCCGGCGGCCCGCTCACCTCCGGGGGCGGGATCGTGTGCCCGGTCCAGGGGCCGGTGCACTTCACGGACACGTGGGGCGCGGCCCGCTCCGGCGGCCGGGTGCACCTGGGTGTCGACATAATGGCCGCATACGGCACGCCTACGGTGGCGCCGACCAGCGGCCGGGTGGAGCACCGGACATCGAGCCTGGGCGGGCTCAGCTGGTACGTCTACGGCGACAACGGCCACATGTACTACGGCACCCACCTGTCCGGCTACGCCAACCAGGGCGCCGGGTGGGTGGCGGCAGGGACGGTGATCGGCTACGTCGGCACCAGCGGGAACGCGCCCGACAACGCGCCACACCTCCACTTCGAGTTCCACCCCGGTGGCGGCTCGGCGGTCAACCCCTATCCGCTGGCGGCGGCCGCCTGCCCCAACCACTGACTGCCGGCGTTTGTTACCGTCTCGTTCCAAGATGGGTGCTGGGGTTGGGGACGTGCGTCGGCATGCGCGGTGCTGGGCGATCGCCTGCGTCGTCGCGGGCCTCGTCTCGCTGCCGTCCGTCGCCGCCGCCTCCCCCGGGTCCGCCGGAGGCCCGGACCAGGAGGACCCCGCCGATGACGACACCCGGGGGGTGGCAGAGGCCACCCGGGCCCTGGTCGGCGCCGAGACCAGCCTGGTGAGCGGAGCCGCGGACGCTGCCGGCGCGGCGCTCGACCGCATCGAGGCGGACGTCGAGCAGCAGCTCGCAAAGCTCGAGTCCGCCAAGGCCGGGGTCGCCGCCGCCGTCAAGACGCTCGGGGAACGGGACGCCGCAGTCGTCGAGACCCTGGCCCGCATCGATCAACTGACCGCACGGATGGACAACGTCACGATCGGTGCCTTCATCGACCCGCCGTCGCTGGCGGCATTCGAGGTACTGGCCGCCGACTCCAGTGACGAGATGTCGGTCCGCCAGGCGGTGCTCGACATCCGGAACGAGGACATCGCCGCGAACCTGACCGAGCTCGACGAGCTCCGCGGTGAGCTCCGGGAGCGGCTGGCGGCCCAGGAGGAGGCCGTCACCGAGGCCGAGGCGGCGCAGTCCGACGCCGAGGCGGCGCTCGCCGACGTCCAATCGGCGGTCAGCCGGCAGGCCCAGTTCGTGAGCGCCTTGAAGCAGGGGCTCGAGGTGGACGCGGCCGCGCTCGAGGCATTGCGGGCCACCGACCCCGCCCGGGCCGAGCAGCTGGAGCGGCTGCAGGCCGAGCTGGGGCCGCGGCTCGAAGCCGCCGAGGCCGCCGCCGCCTACGAGGCCGCCCTGGAGGCGATCGCCGCCGAGGAACGGCGCAAGGCCCTCCTGGGGATCTGGAAGTGCCCCGTGCAGGGACCGGTCAGCTTCACGGATACGTGGGGAGCCCCACGGTCGGGCGGCCGCACGCACAAGGGCACGGACATGATGGCGTCGGCGGGGACACCCACCGTCGCCCCCGTGAGCGGACGCGTGGAGCACCGGGGCAGCAGCCTCGGCGGTCTGAGCTGGTGGGTCTACGGGGACGACGGCAACACGTACTACGGCACCCACCTGTCGGCGTACGAGAACGTGGGTGCGGGGCACGTCGAGCGGGGCACGGTCATTGGCTACGTGGGCAGCAGCGGCAACGCCTCCGCCAGCGCACCGCACCTCCACTTCGAGTTCCACCCCGGGGGCGGCTCCGCCATCGACCCCTACCCCCGGCTCGTCGAGGTCTGCTAGCCCCCCGGCCGGGGCCCTGCCGCCCAGCCCTAGCCGCCCAGCCCCGAGTCGGGCCCGAACGCCCGGCGGCCCTCGCCGTCGCTCCAGCGGCGCAGCGACTCGAAGGGGTAGATGCCGGTGGCGTGGCCGTCGTTCCACGTGATCACGAGGCCCCAGGCGCCGTGGAGGTTCGCGTCGCCGACCGCCAGCGGCGTCGGGCTGCCGGGCCGGGGCCACGGCTCTTCGCCCCGGTCGCGCAGCCCCCGGCACGTGGCGCAGGGACAGTTGCGGCGCAGCGTCAGGAGGTCGAAGCGGGCGACGTGCCCATCGTGGAACGTGATCGTCACTGCCTCGTCGCGGTCGACGTCGATCGTCCGCGGCTCGTAGCGCTGGTCCACTCAGCCCCCTCGGGTGGGCGGTTCGTCTCCGACGGACCTCGCGCTCCCGGGGCCGCTCGTGCCGCGCTCGCCGTAGTCCCCGAACGGGCGGTCGCGGTCGCGCACGGCCTGGCGCCAACCGACCTCCTCGGCCCGCGCCACGAAGTCAAGCCCTTCCTGCGTGTGGCGTGCGACGCCATCGAAGATGAACCCGAGCAGGCGGCTGGTGTCGGGTTGGTACTGGTGGCGGGCGACGTCGTTGAGCATCCACTTGATCATCTGGAGCTGGTTGAGCGGCAGGCGGGCGATGCGCTGCGCCAGGCCGGTCGACCGTTCGTGGAGCTGGCCGTCGGGCACGCACTCGAGGATCAGCCCCACCTCCGCAGCCTCGGCGCCCGTCAGCTCGTCGCCCGTGAACAGGTACCGCTTGGCGCGCTCGAGCCCTAGCCGGGCGACCCACAGCCACGGTGCCTCGGGGACACCCCACACGCGTGCCGGTGGGTACCCGAAACGGGCGGCCTCACCGGCCACGATCAGGTCGGCGTTTAGGACCAGGTCGGTGCCGCCGGCGACGCACCAGCCCTGCACCGCCGCCACCGTGGGCTTCGAGATCTCGTGCAGCTTGGCGAACGTCGTGCCGAAGCGACCGACCACCTGGACGTCGGCGACCGTGTCCCACACGCGTCCGACCCCCTCCTCGTAGACCTGTGCGACCGTCGACCAGTCGAGCCCGAAGCCCGCACAGAACGCCGGGCCCTCGGCGCTGAGGAGCACCACCCTCACGCCTGCGTCGCGGTCGGCGGCATCGAGCGCCGCGCCGAGCTCGTCGCGCAACCCCGGGGTGATCGTGTTGTAGGCCTCGGGCCGGCAGAGCACGAGCCGTCGGACCCCGCCCTCGTCCTCCACCCGGATGGCGGCACCGTTGCTCATGGCCGCACAGGTTTCCATCACCGCTTGTCGACAAGCACATCGCCCGACCTCGGGCGTGGCGCACCCACCAACTGGAACCTTCGGCGGATAGCGGTGCCATCACCCCTCCATCCATCGCAACTTCGAGGGGCGACGCCGCCCCCGTCAGCTCGTCTCGGTGAGCCGGGCCGCCCGGGCCTCGAGATAGCGCCGCTCGGGCAGGCTCGTCGTGCGGCGGGCGGCGTTCCTGTAGGCGGCGCGGGCGCCCTCCGGGTCACCCGCCATCTCGAGGAGATGGGCGCGCACGGCGTCGAGGCGATGGTGGTCGACCATGCGGCTGTCGCCGTCCACCGCCGCCAGCATGTCGAGCCCGGCCTGCGGCCCCCGTGTCATGGCCACGGCCACGGCACGGTTGAGCGTGACCATGGGGTTGGGTGCGACGCGCTCGAGCAGGTCGTACAGGCCGACGATCTGGGCCCAGTCCGTGTCGTCGGCGCTGGGTGCCTCGTCGTGGACGGCGGCGATCGCCGCCTGGAGTTGATAGGGGCCGACGGGGCCCCTCGGCAGGGCCTCGCTGACCAGCGCGACGCCCTCGCGGATGGCCTCGTGGTTCCACCGGCCCCGGTCCTGTTCCGCCAGCGGCACCAGGCCGCCGTCGGGCCCGGTGCGGGCCGGGCGCCGGGCGTCGGTGAGCAGCATGAGCGCCAGCAGCCCGGCGGCCTCGCCGTCGTCGGGCAGCAACCGGTAGACGACGCGCGCGAGCCGGATCGCCTCGCCGGTGAGCTCGCTGCGCTGCAGATCGGCGCCCGACGACGCCGTGTAGCCCTCGTTGAAGATGAGGTACAGCACGTGGAGCACCACCCGCAGCCGCTCGGTCCGCTCCGGTTCGGGCGGCATGCGGAACGAGGCGCCGTCGGCCTTGATCCTCTGCTTGGCCCGGCTGATGCGCTGGGCCATGGTCGCCTCCGGAACCAGGAAGGCCCGGGAAATCTCGGCCGTGGTCAGCCCGCCGACGGCACGCAGGGTGAGGGCGATCTGGGACGCCGGCGACAGGCCCGGGTGGCAGCACATGATCAGCAGCGTCAGCGTGTCGTCCCGCCCGGACTGATCCCGATCATCGGACGCGAGCGACACGTGGTCCTCGGGCGGCTCGAGCGCCGAGGTGGCGTCCTCGCGCCGCTGACGGGCGGAGTCGCTACGCAGTTGGTCGGTCAGCCGTCGGGACGCGACCGTGATGAGCCAACCCCGCGGGCTCTCGGGCAAACCGCGCTCCGGCCACTGGGTGGCGGCCGCCAGCAGGGCCTCCTGCACTGCGTCCTCGCAGGCCTCGAAGTGCCCGTAGCGGCGCACCAGCGCGCCGAGGATCTGGGGCGCCAGCTGGCGCAGCAGATCGTCGAGGCGCGCGTCGGTCCTCACATCTCCATTCCCGCCTCGTCCATGACGGGCCGCACCTCCACCGCGGTGTAGCGGGCGTCGGGGATCATCGCCGCCAGCTCGTTGGCCCGCTCCACGGTCTCGCAGTCGACCACGTAGAACCCGGCCAGGAATTCCTTGACCTCGGCGTAGGGCCCGTCCGTCACGGCGGGCACGTCGTCACGCACGCGGACCGTCTTGCTGTTCGAGGGATCGGCCAGCGCGGCGAAGCCGACCAGCTCCCCGGACTCGCGGATCGGCTTGTGGAACTCGTCGTGCACGTCCATGACCGCGGTCTTCTCGTCTTCGGACAGCGTCTCGAAGACAGTGGGATTCATATAGATCATCAGGAGGTAGCGCACGCCGTCATTCCTTGGGCTCGGGCTCCGGTGCCGCGTGTGTGGGCACCCTCATCCAACAACGTCGGAGCGGGTACTGCGTTGTCGACGTCCGGGCGATGAGTTTTGCGGCCACGTCTCGTCGGCTAGGGAACGGGCGCGATGCGCAAGGAGGCTCGATGGTTGTCGATAGCCAGGACCCGCTGCCACAGGGTGACCTCCGCCTGCTGGACAGCGACGTGGCCCAGAGCCTGCTCACCTCGACCGTGCCGGCCCGGCTCGGCTACACCGCCAAGGACGGCACGCCGCGCGTGGTGCCGAGCTGGTTCCACTGGACGGGCGAGGAACTGGTCATGCCGACGTTCCTGCGGGCGCCGCACGTGCCGCGCCCGGCGGCCCGGCTCGGTGCCTTGCGAGCCAGGCCCGAAGTCGCCGTTTGCATCGACACCGAGAGCTTCCCGCCCCACGTGCTGCTGGCGCGTGGCCGGGCTGTGATCACCGAGGTGGAGGGCATCGCCCCGGAGTACGCCCTGGCTGCGCACCGCTACATGGGACGCGAAGCGGCCACGGCCTACCTCGCCCAGGCCGACCAGCTCGGCACGAGGATGGCTCGCATCGCGGTGCGACCGGCATGGGTGGGGCTCCTCGACTTCGAGACCCGACTTCCCGGGGGCATGGCCGGATGAGTCGCACAACGCTTCGGGACGCCGACGTCGCAAGCCGGCTACCGGCCCAGGATCTCGACCGGGCCCGGGCGTTCTACGCCGAGAAGCTGGGCCTCGAGCCGGTGGAGGAGCGGCCTGGAGGCCTGCGGTACGAATGCGGGAGCGGGCGGTTCTCGCTGTTCGAATCGGTGGGCCAGGCATCGGGCTCGCACACCCAGATGGGCTGGGAGGTCGATGACATCGACACCGTCGTCGCCGAGCTCCGCCGGCGCGGCGTCGTGTTCGAGGACGTCGACGTGCCCGGACTCCGCACGGTCGACGGCATCGCGGAGGTCGAGGGCAACTACCCGTCGGCGGGTGGTGTCGGTGAACGGGCGGCCTGGTTCCGGGACAGCGAGGGCAACCTTCTCGGCATCGGCCAACCCGTCAGGTAGATCGAGCAGACTCCAGGCATGGCGCGGTACTCAGTGAACGAGCGCGGCGTCGCCAAGGCCAAGGCCCTGATCGACGCCCGGCGGTACGTTCTCAGGAGCCCATGGGGCGATGTCCAGCCGAGGGCCGACGACGAGAACGCTTTTCTCGAGACGCACACTTGGGACGAGTACGCCGAGTGGCATCTGGCACTCACGGAGGGCGCGAAGGACGGGACGAAGGCGAGGTACGCGTTCGTCTTCGGCGACTTCCGCAGGTTGCACCGGATGGGCCTCGTCGCCTGCTACTACCGGGCCGCCGAGTGGTACCACCGGGAGATCCAGCTGGTCGCCCACGACCTCCTCCTGAACCTCGACGACGCACGTGAGCGCCGGCGGCGGTCGTAGGCGGAAAATCCGGATCGGCGACCGCCGGGTACGACAAGAAACAACCGGCCGGTGCGCCGGCGATCGCTGGCGCCCCGAGGCCCTCGATACGAGGAGGAGGGGAAGTGAAGAGAGCTCGCGTCAAGATCGCGCTCGTCGCCGCCGCCGCCGGGGTGGTGGGTTTGGGGACGGTCGCAATGGCCTCCGACGGCAGCGACGAGAAGGTCAGGCTCACCGGTTACGAGGAGGTGCCGGCACTGTCCACGCCGGGGGCAGGTGAGTTCCGGGTGTCCGTCGCGAGCGACGAGATCCGCTACCGGCTGACGTTCAGCGGCCTCGAGACGGCGGCCACGCAGGCTCACATCCACTTCGAGAACGAGACCAACAACGGGAACATCGTCGTGTTCCTGTGCACCAACCTCGGTAACGGTCCGGCGGGCACGCAGGCCTGCCCCGCCGCCGGGGGAACCATCACCGGCACCATCACGGCGGCGGACGTGGGAGCCCTCGCGGCCGGGCAGGGCATTGCCGCAGGCGAGTTCGACGAGTTCGTTCGCGCCATCCGGGCGGGGGCGACCTACGTGAACGTGCACTCGGTCGGCCGCCCGACCGGCGAGATCCGGGCGCAACTCGAGGAAGGGGACGACTGACAAGAATCGACCGCCGGTCCGCCGCCCGCCCACCACGGGTGGCGGACCGGCGTCGTCGGAACCCCGGGGTTCGACCCGCTCAGGTGAACACTGCGTCGATGGACAGCCCCTCGGGCAGCGTCATGAACCCACTGTCGGCGAATCCCCGCACGATTACCTCCCACGTGGGCCGCTCGGCGACCAGCGCCCGCAACTCGGCCAGGCCGGCATCGGTGGCACCGGAGGCCAGCAGCGCGCCGGCTCGGACCAGCCGTAGGTTCTCCTCGCCGGGAAGGATCACGAGGGCGCCCTCGACCATGCGGAGGGCGGCGGCAGCATCGCCGGCCATCAGCTGATCAGAGGCGCGGTCGAAGCTCGCGAACGCGTCGGCGGCATCGAGCAGCTTCGCCAGCTCACCCAGCGGGTCCGGGCTTCGGTCGACGCGCAGGTCGACCACCGTGCCGCCGGCGGGCTCCTGCGGTGGCTCCCCCTCGACGACCAGCAGTGCCGCGGACATCCTGCCCCGTGCGTCTCCTCCGGCGGCCTCGCCGGCGTTGAGGGCGGCAAGGAGCCGCCGGGCCAGCGGCCCGGCGGAGCCGTCGAAGGCCGAGGCCATCGCCCCCCAGACCTCCGGGGTGCTCACCATGTTGGCCTGCGTGGTGAACCCCTCGCCGATCACGTGCCCGGCGTGATCCACGCACTGCTGGCCCGTCACGGCGGCGACCGTGCCGTCCGCGCCCACCACCCCGACCTGCCGTAGTTCGGCCGTCGGGTCGGTCGCTCGCGCGCCCGCCAGTGCGTCGCCGGCGCTCCTCCCCGCCCCCAGAGCGTCCAGGCAGCGCGGGCCGTACGCACGCTCGGCGAACGCCTGTGTCGCCACGGCACCGACACCCGGTCGCGCCCAGGGGACTATCGATCCCACGGCGAGGAAGCAGGTCTGCACCGCGACGCCGAGTTCGCCCGTCGAGTCGTCGCGAGCGACGATCGAGTACGTCATGAGAACACCTCCCGCACCTACCGCTGACGTCGCGGTTCGACGGCGTGGACGCTAAGGCGTCGACACCCGCGACACACGGCGCGCAGCGGCGGGCGCCGCGATCGGGACCATGGCGCGGCGATGCTGCGGCCGATCAGGGTGGCATCAAGACGGCGGACGTCGCCTGGCTCGGATGCGCTCGCCGTCGACCCGCAGCTCGTAGGCAGGTTGGGTTGCAGTGGCGGGACCCCGCACGACGGTTCCGTCGGCCATCCGGAACGTGCTGCCGTGCCACGGGCAGCGGACGCATCCGTCGACCAGGACGCCCTCGTGCAGCGGGCCGGCCAGGTGGCTGCAGCGGTCGTACAGCGCTACCGGCCCGGTGTCGCCCTGGGCGGCGACCAGGGGTTCTCCGTCGAGGTGGGCCAGGGTCGGCTTCTCGCTGGTGAGCGGGCCCTCGACGCGGACCTCGGTCCAGTCCGTCGCCGCCGGTGCCGCCACCGCCTTGCTGACGCCGGCGCCGCGGCGGTAGACGAGATGGCCGCCGAGGAACGCGCCGGCGGTGGCCGCCGTGGCACCCGCGAGCCCAAGCAGCACCCCACGGAACCGGTGACCTCGGTGACGTGCGTGGTAGGAGAGGCCGTAGAGGGCCGTGGCGGCCAGGTTGGCGCCGGCGTGCACGACGCCGGTCCGGCGTTCGGGTGCGTTGAGGTCGGACCAGTCGGCCACCCCGGCGACCGCGGTCGGCAGGGCGGTGACGACCCCGAGCCCGACCAGGGCATCGGCCGCCGGCCGCGCTCGTCTCGTGCCGATGACGTCGAGTACGAAGGCGCTGGTCCAGAACCCGATGGGCAGGTCGGTGAGCGGTGGGTGCAGCGGGTGGCCGAGCCACACGCCGTGCAGCAGGTCCTTGGCGGGACCGCTGGGGAGGGCGCCCCTGACGGCTCGGTGCACGGGGCCGGCGACGCGATCCAGCGCCGGGGTGGCCTCGAGCCGCTCGCCGAGGTTGCGGGGACCCGCGGCAGCCCCGCTCGTCCGGGCGCCGGCGTCGGAGACGCGATTGCTCATGCTGTCCTTGTACCCGGGGCCGCGGTCGATAGAACGAGGACCCGATCAGGCCGAGTCCGGGAGCGACGCGCCGCCGGCTGCAGCCCTAGCCGGTGCTGGCGCCGACCACGTCGCCGAGCGCCACGTCCTCGTCGGTGAGCCGACCGAGATCCACCCGCCGCTTCGCGGACACGATCGCCTTCAGGTCCTCGATCACGTCCCAGACGTTCACGTTCATGGCCGCGGTCACCACGCCGTCGCGATGCCAGAAGGCGACGAACCGGCGCGCATCCAGGTCGCCTCGAACGACCACGGCGTCGCCCGGGTCGCTCAGGCCCACGTACTCCATACCCAGGTCGTACTGGTCGGAGAAGAAATACGGCAGCCGGTCGTACACCTCCTGTCCGGCGGCCGCGTTCTTGCCCGCCGTCATCCCCTGGTTGAGGGCGTTGGCCCAATGCTCGACGCGCACGTGCCGGCGGTAGTGGGGATGCCAGGCGCTGGCGACGTCGCCTGCCGCGTAGATCCCGGGGACGCTGGTCTCGAGGTGCTGATCCACGACGATCCCGTCGTCGATCGCCAGGCCGGCGGCACCCGCGACCTCGGTCCGTGGTGTCACGCCGATGCCGACGACGACGAGGTCGGCCGCCTCGGTGCCGCCGTCGGTGAGCACGACCTCGTCGACGGCGGTGGCGCCGCGCAGCTCACGCACGCCGACGCCGAGGCGGAGCCGCACGCCGTGGTCGGCGTGCAGGTGGCGGAACGCCTCGCCGACGACGTCGCCCAGCACGCGCCGCAGCGGGACGGCCGAAGGGTCGATGAGCACCACGTCGGCACCCATCTGCCGGGCCGATGCCGCAACCTCGGAGCCGATCCAGCCGGCGCCGATCACCGCGACCCGGGAGGCGCCGCGAATGGCGTCGCGGAGCCGGTTGGAGTCGTCGAGGCTGCGTAGGTAGCGCACTCCCTCGAGCTCGGCGCCCGGCACGGCCAGGCGGCGCGGTTCGGCGCCGGTCGCCAGGATCGCGGCATCGAACGGCGTGGCGTCGCCCGCGGCCACCTCGACCCGGCGGGCGCCGATGTCGAGCCCGGCCACGCGGCCGGTGACGAGCTCGATGTCGTGGTCGTCGTAGAAACCGTCGGGGTGCACTCGGGCCGACACGGGCGCGGCCTCTCCCCGCAGGACCGCCTTGGACAGTGGTGGGCGCTCGTACGGTGGGACGGCCTCGTCGCCGATGAGGACGATGCGGCCGTTGTAGCCGGCGTTCCTGGCGGCCTCCGCCGCCTTGGCGCCGGCCACGCTGGCGCCGACGATGGCAAGTGTTCGGTCGGTCATCCCTGGTACTCCTCGGTGATGCGCACGATTGATGGGGTCACGGGTGGACTCCGGTGAGAGTGAAGAACTCGGCACGCGTCGACGGGTCCTCCCGGAGCAGCCCGTGCAGCGCCGAAGTCACGGTGCGCGACCCGTCGGCCTGCACGCCGCGGATCGACATGCACAGGTGCTCGGCCTCGAGCACCACACCGACGCCCTTGGGGTCGAGGTGGGCCTGGAGCCAGTCGGCCACCTGCTTGGTCAGCCGTTCCTGGGCTTGCAAGCCACGGGCGAAGAGCTCGACGACTCGTGCCAGCTTGGACAGCCCAAGGATGCGCTCGCCGGGCAGGTAGCCGATGTGGGCAACCCCCTTGAACGGCAGCAGGTGGTGTTGACAGAGCGAGTGGAACGGGATGTCGCGTGCCAGGACCAGTTCGTCGTAGCCCTCGTCGTTGGGGAACGTGGTCAGGCTGAACTCGCGGGGCGTGAGCAGCTCTGCGTACGCGGCGGCCACGCGCCGGGGGGTCTCCCGCATGTGCTCGTCACCTGGATGCTGCCCGAGGGCGGCCAACAGGTCGCCAACGGCTTGCTCGGCGGCGGCCAAGTCGATGTTCGATCCGCCGCGAACGAGGCGCAGCTCGGGCCGACCCGTGTCGGCGGCGTCGATGGTCGTGGCGGCGATGCTCATGCCGGGTCCCTCCGGGGGCGTCGGCCGGAGCCGGGGGTCCGGCTCCGGCACGCGGGCAGGTACGTGACGGGCTACCGGGTGGTGGCCGGGTGTTCGAACGCGGTGGCGAGCCGGGCCAGCGCCAGAGCGCCGACCAGCAACCCGAAGTCCCGCAACGCGATGTCGTAGAAGTCCGCCTGCAGCAGCAGGTTGACGATGATCCCCGCGAGCCAGGCGGCCACCAGGTAGCCGCCGAACCTCGGTCGGACCGCGACGACGACGCCGGCCACGATCTCGATGACGCCGACGACGAGCATCGCCTGATGCGCGTTGCCCGGGATCAGGTCGTTGATCTCAGGTGCGAGGTAGATGCGCCAGTCGACGAGCCAGTCGAGGAACTTGTCGAGCCCGAAGAGGATCGGGGCGACGGTGAACCCGACGCGCAGCAGGGTGAAGGCCTGGAAGGCCGGGTTGGTCAGTTGCGCGCCGACGGTCGCAGGCGGGACGGCCGTGTGGGGGACGCCGGTGTGGGGAACGTTGACCGAGGCCATCAGACGAACCTCCTCCTTCTAAATACCGATGATGTTGACGATAGAAGGCCAGAGTTGTTGCGTCAAGTCAATTCTGTTTTAGAATCCCCGCATGAGCGATGTGCCGTTCGTCGATCGGGTCCATGGCGTCGCCGCCCTTGACCACCCGGTGACGCAGTCCGTGTACCTACTGCTGGCCGAGCGCGGCGAGGTGAGCCGTGACGCGACCGCCGAGGCCCTCGACCTGGCTCGCTCGGTGGCCGCCTTTCACCTAGACAAGCTCGTCGACGCCGGGCTCGCCGACGTTCGCTACGAGCGGCTCACCGGCCGCTCCGGACCGGGCGCCGGCCGGACGGCCAAGGTCTACCGGCGCTCCGAGAAGGAGGTCGGCGTGTCCCTCCCCGAGCGTCGCTACGACCTCGCGGGGGGGCTGCTTGCCGAGGCCGTCGAGCGATCATCGAACGATGGCGTGCCGGTCCGCGGGGCGCTGCGCAGAGCCGCCACCGAGGCGGGCCGGCGTATCGGTGAAGCCGTCCGCGCCGCTGCCGGCCTGCGTTCCGGTCGCGCCAGGCGTCGGGACGCGCTGGTCGGCGTGCTCGAGCGCCACGGCTACGAACCGCACCAGCGCGGCGGTGAGATCGTCCTCACCAACTGTCCCTTCCACGCGCTCGCGGAGCAGCACCGCGACCTGGTGTGCGGCATGAACCTCGAGTTGCTCTCCGGCGTGATCGACGGCGCCGACGGCGCCGACGTGCTCGAGGCCCGTCTCGACCCTCAACCCGGATACTGCTGCGTACGCATGAAGGCGAGCTGAGGCGGCGAGTGGCGGTCGGCGGCCGAGATGTCCCCGGCGAGGACCACATCGTCACCCAGGACGTGCATCGACCTGTTCACGAGCCGGATGCCGTCCGCGATCGAGGTGACGCCGAGCGGGCCGACTGCCTCGGTGCCCTGGCCGATGATGGTGGGTGCCACGGCCACGATCAGGCGGTCGACGACGCCGGCGCTCAGCAGCGACGTGATGACTCGCGCCCCGCCCTCGACGAGCAGCGTCTCGACACCGGCGCTCCGCAGTGCCCCCAGTGCGGGGCCGATGTCGACGCCGTGGGCGCCCGCAGGCAGGACATTGACGCCGATCCGTCGGGTCGCGAGCGAGCCGCGCCGAGCGGGGTCGGACCGCTCGGTCGTGAGGATCGTGGTCGCGGCGTCGGTGCCGAGGATCTTGGCCCGGTCAGGGACGCGAAGCGTCGAATCGAGCACCACGCGCAACGGCGACGCGCCGGGAACCATGCGCACCGTGAGCTGGGGATCATCCTGGAGAACGGTGCCGACCCCGACCAGCACTGCGTCGCACGCCGCGCGCAGGGCGTGCGAGGCCCGCCGTTCAGCCTCACCGCTGATCCAGCGCGCGTCGCCGGTCGCCGTGGCGATCCGCCCGTCGAGCGTCTGGGCGAACTTGAGCACGACGAACGGTCGCTCCGCCGGCGCCGCGACTGACCCGATCAGGCCGCTGATGTCGACGGCCGGCGACGGGGCGAGCGGCACGTCCCCGACGGTATCGCCCGCAGGTCGCACGTGCCCGAGTCGACGCTCCTTCGTCCGCAGGTAGCCGAGATTGCGGCTGTGAGGCGCAGTGGCCAGCGGCTCGACGGAGATCACGTCGACGCCACATCTCCGCAGGCCGTCCACCTTTTGCGGGTTGTTCGTGAGGAGGCGGACCGAGCGCACGCCGAGGGCCTCCAGCACGGCCGCGGCATCGGTGTACTCCCGGGCGTCGACGGCGAGGCCGAGCGCCAGGTTGGCGTCGAGCGTGTCGGCGCCGCGGTCCTGCTCGGCGTACGACCGCAGCTTGTTCACGAGGCCTATGCCCCGGCCCTCGTGACCCGTCGCGTAGACGAGGACGCCCCGCCCGGCGGCACCGATCGCGCGCAGGCCCAGCTGCAGTTGGACACCGCAGTCACAACGCAGCGACCCGAGCGCGTCGCCGGTCAGGCATTCGGAGTGAACCCTGGTCACGACGCCGTCGTCGCCGTCGACGTCGCCCTTCACGAGGGCCAGGTAGACCGCTCCCGAGGCGCACTCGAAGGCGTGAGCCTCGAACAGGCCCGCCGACGTGGGGAGCGGCACGGTGACCAGCTTCCGCGGCGGGCTACCACCGACGTTTGCCCCGTCGCGCGGCACCCGAAGCAGGATAGGGGGCGTGGGTGCCGACGACGAGGGCCGTGACCGGGCCGCCCGAGCCGTGGTGTTCGAGGGACCACGACGGATCGGGGTGTCGCGGGTGGACCTGCCGGCACCAGACGACGGCGACGTCCTGGTCCGCACCCTGTGGTCGGGCATCAGCGCGGGCACCGAGATGCTGGCCTACCGGGGTGAGATCGACCCCCGCCTGCCGCTCGACGAGACCATCGGCGCGCTCGGCGGCTCGTTCGCCTTCCCGTTCCGCTATGGCTACAGCTGCGTCGGGCGCGTGGAGCCCACACGCGGCGTGATCCCCGCCGGCCAGCTCGTGTTCGCGTTCCACCCGCACCAGGACTCCTTCGTCGTCGCGGCCGATGACGTGGTCGTGCTCGATGATGTCGATCCGCGGATCGCCACCCTGTTCCCGCTGGTGGAGACGGCGCTCCAGGTGGCGCTCGACGCCGGCCCGGTGCTGGAGGAACCGGTGGCGGTCACGGGACTCGGCGTCGTCGGCATCCTCACCGGCCTCATGCTGCAACGGGCAGGAGCCCACGTCCTGGGCATCGAGCCGCTCGGCGAGCGGCGGACGACCGCGGCGAGCGTCGGCCTGCAGGCGGTCGCGCCCGAGGACGCGGCCGAGCTGGTCGCCGCCAGCGCCCCCGCAGGCCTGCCGTTGGTCGTCGAGGCCAGTGGCCGACCCGAGGTGTTGCGTGATGCCCTCCCGCTCCTGGCCCACGAGGGCGAGGCACTCGTGGTCTCGTGGTACGGCACGAAGGACGTCCGCCTCCCCCTGGGAGCCGCCTTCCACCGCCGCCGCCTCGCCATCCGCAGCACGCAGGTCTCGAGCATCCCCGCGGCACTCGCCGGGAGGTGGTCGCGCGACCGCCGCCGGGCCGCTGTGCGCGAGCTACTCCACGAGCTGCCGCTCGCCCCGCTGGCCACACACTCCTTCCCCTTCGAGCGGGCGCGCGAGGCCTTCGCCGTCGTCGACCGGGGCGAAGCCGGCCTGGTGCACGCCGCCCTGTGCTACACGTGATGCCGATGTACCAGGTGGGTACGGCGATCGAGGTCAGGGCGTTCCACGTGATGCCGGGGGTCGAGGGCCCCGAAGGGCAGCGGCACTCACACGACTACAGGATCGAGGTGGTCGTCGGACGAGCCGAGCTGAACGACCGGGGGATGGTGTGCGACCTGGACGTCCTCGACGGTGCGCTCCGCCGGGTGGGCGACACCGTTAGGGACGCCGACCTCGAAGCGATCCGCCCGCAGGACGCCGAGGCGGTGACGGTCGAGGTCTTCGCGCGCTGGGCGCACGGCGCCCTGGCCGAGGCGGTCCGCGAGGGCGGCGGCGGGGACCTGACCGTGCGGGTGTGGGAATCGCCGCTTGCGTTCGGGGCCTACGGCGCGCCGGTCACGTGACCGGCAGGCGGTAACGTCCGCCGCCGCCGCCGATCCCCTCGTCGACCCCGAACGCCGTCGGGGCGACGTGGACCACGCCCATGCTCGCCGTCTCCCTAGTCACGCTCGGCTCGCCCGAACAGCTGACCGGTGGCTACCTCTACCACCGTCGCATGGTCGAGCTGGCGCGCCGGCACGACGCGCACCTCGACCTCCTCGCGGTGCCGGCATTTCCCTTCCCCCTGCCGACCGCCATGGCGGGGCGGGTCGTCGGCCGCGCTGCTGCGGCCGACGTCCTGGTGGTCGACAGCATCGCCGCCGCCTTCGTCGCCCCGTGGCTCCGGCCTTGGGGCCGGACGGCCGGCCGGCGGCCGCGTCGACCGCTGGCCGCCATGCTCCACCAGCCACCGGGCGGCATCGACCACGGCCCGGTCCGCCGCCGTGTCCAGGCCGCCCTCGATCGGGCGATGTACCGGCGTTGCGATGTCCTCATGCTCGCGAGCGAGACGCTGGCCGCGGCGACGTCCGGGTTCCGAACCGTGGTCGTGGCGCCGGGCCGCGACGTGGCCGCCGCTCCCAGCGGACCGCCGATCGACCTGCGGCGCGGCCGGCACGCGGCGCTGCTCAGCGTCGGCAACTGGGTCGCCCGCAAGGGGACGCTCGACCTGCTCGAGGCGTTCGCTCTGCTGCCGCCCGGCCTGGCCACCCTGCACCTGGTCGGGCGGACCGACGTCGACCATCGGTACGCAGCCCGGGTCCGCGCCCGGCTGGCTCACCCGGACCTGGCCAGCCGGGTCGTCGTGCACGGTCCGGTCACGCGAGGCGAGGTGGCGGTGTTCTACGCGTCCGCCGACGTCTTCGTGCTCCCCAGCTACCGGGAGCCCTACGGCACCGTGTACGGCGAGGCGATGGCCGCCGGGCTCCCCGTGGTCGGGTGGCGGGCCGGCAACCTGCCCCGCCTGGCGAGTGACGGCCGCGAGGGGCTGGTGCTCGAGCCGGGCGACGTCGCCGGCCTGGGCACGGCGCTCGAGCGGCTGGCCGCGGACGTCGACTACCGGGAGCGGTTGGCGGCGGCCGCCCTGGAGCGGGGTCGTCGCTTGCCGACCTGGCAAGACACGGCCCGGCGCTTCTTCGGCGTGCTGCGTGAGCTGGCGGACTCCGTCGCCACCTGAACCGAGCGCGCCTGATCCGAGCTCAGCTCGTCACCGCGAAGAGCGGCCACTCGCCGGGGACGGCCTTCAACACGTGGACCCCACGCTCGAGGATCAGCGGTAGCGCTCGGGGACCTCGACCTCCGCGAGCGCCGCACGCAGGTCGTCCAGGAGCGCCGCAGCCTCCGCCGACTGGACCTCGCTGCGGCCACCGTGGAGCAGGTGCAGCAACTCGCGGGCGGGGTGCTCCCACAGGCGGCGCGGCAGCGCGCCGTAGTCCCGGTCGGTCCGCCCGACCGCGTCGGCGAGCGTGGCATCGTCGGGCCCACCGAGTTCGTCGGAGAGATCGCGGATGAGCATGCTCGCCACGGCGTGATTCTGTCTCGCGAGGCGCGCCGGCGGAGCGATGCCATGAGGATGACCGAAATGTGCTCGATGCCGCCGCGGAGGCGGCCCGCCAGCTGAGGCGATGCGTCGGTAGCCGGAGCCAACGCGGTCGTCACCCCGTCGAACGGGACGAACCATCACCTCGTGGATCGACAATTGACGACGGTTGGCCCACACTCGTCACATGGCGGGCAGGTTCTTTCCTCCTGTCGTACCTCGCGGGGATCGGGTGGGGTCACCTCTGCGACCCGTGGCCGCGCTCGCGGCCGTCACCATGTTGGCCGCCGCTTGTGCCAACAATGCCGACGACGCCGACACGGGTACGACGACAACGACGACGGCGACTCCCGGTGCCCAGGAGCTCGACATTGCCCTGGCCGATGTGCGGGAGCGTCTCGAATCGCACCCCGAGGCGATCGCCGAGGACATGAGCGCACTCTCGCTCACCCAGGTGACCGCCGACCAGGTTCGAAGCGTGGCGCGCACGCTCTGCGAGTCGGGCTTCAGCCCGGACGTCACGATGTCGTGGCTCCAGGGCCTGATGCTGACCAACGTCGCGATGGTCGGGCCGGCCAACCGGCTTCTCCGCTACTCGGGCGCCCCCGAGATTTGCGGTCGAGGGCCAACCAGCGACGAGCGAGACTTCTACCGGTCCGAGGTGTACCAGGCGCTGGCATCGACGCCACCGCTCCCTCCCGGAGCCACGCAAGTCCCCGACGAGGTCGAGGCTGTCGTGTGCGACATCCTGGGCGCCCCGGGCAGTGGTGACGTCACGGGAGCGACGCTCAACGGCCTGCTCGACCTGGCGGCTCGCGGAGGGTTCGACGCCGGGGAGTTTCTCCCGTTCGTCGTCGAGGTCGCGGGCGCCGGCTGCGACCAATGGCTGCCGACTGCGATCGAGGCACTGGATCGATACCTCAGCCCATAGGACGTCGCGACAGCAATCCCGTCGCCCGGAGCGATTCTCAGGACGAGAGGTCGACGGCAACGACCTTGGTCGGCTCGATGGTGACGACCATGCGGCGCTGGTCGTCGCCGTCCATCTGCCGCAGGTCGGCGCCGCCGTACTTGGCGCCGATCCCCCGGGCGAAGGAGTACTCGTCGTCCGCCGCGAGCTCCGCGTCGCCGCGTATCTCCAGGTAGCGCAGCGGGTTCTGCGGATCGAGGATGAAGAGGCTCACGGCGGGGTTACGGCGCAGGTTCTTCGTCTTCTGCCTCGAGGCGTGCAGTGAGAGCCTGAGCTGATCGTCGTCGTAAAGGAACCACACGGCCGACAGGTGGGGCCGGCCGTCGGGGCCGATGGTGCCGATCGTGGCGACGGGCGCGTCGAGCAGGTCACGGTGTGAGGTGGGGACATCGATCATTGGTGCGCTCAGCTGTGCATCAGGCCCCGGCGGGTCCGTCCGGTGCTGTCGACGGCCGTTCTACCAGGTCATGAGGGGGGCGGGTTCCGCTCATCGACCGGATGACGATTCAGTCGGGAACTGGTATCCAGCCGAATCTAGACTTACACCACGATTCGGTTAGGCTCCGCGCATGGCCAGGGAGACGCCCGTTGACAACGATGCGCTGCTCCGTCGGCACGGTCTGCATGTCACGGCCCAGCGTCTGGCCGTTCTGCGGGCGGTGTCCGACCGACCGCACAGCACAGCGGACGACATCTACACGGTCGTACGGGCCGAGATCGGTGCCATCTCCCGCCAGGCGGTGTACGACGCCCTTGCGGCCCTCGGCGACAGGGGCCTCCTCCGGCGCATCCAGCCCGCCGGGTCGCCGGCCCGCTACGAGGATCGGGTCGATGACAACCACCACCACCTCATCTGTCGAACCTGCGGCCGGATGGTCGATGTCGACTGTGCGGTCGGTGACACCCCGTGCCTGACGGCCGCTGACGACTCGGGCTACGAGGTCGACGAAGCCGAGGTCATCTACTGGGGCCGATGCCCCGATTGTGCTGCGGCAGCTGCCGTCTCGTCCGATGGCTGAAGGCGGACACGCAACGTGCGACACCGACGGAGCACGGTCAAGAGCAACCAGCGATCAGAAGGAAATAGCGAGAGGAGAGGACCGACGTGTCTGATAGCGAGAGCCCAGTAATTCCCTCCCCAACTCCCAAGCCGGCTCGGCCCAGGTCGAACCAGGACTGGTGGCCGAATCAGCTGAACCTGCAGGTCCTCCACCAGCACTCGCCCCTGTCCGATCCGATGGGCGAGGACTTCGACTACGCAGAGGAGTTCAAGACCCTCGACCTGGACGCGCTGAAGCGGGACGTCATCGCGGCGATGACGACGTCGCAGGACTGGTGGCCGGCCGACCACGGCCACTACGGGCCGCTCCTCATCCGGATGACGTGGCACGCCGCAGGCACGTACCGCATCGCCGACGGGCGGGGCGGAGGCGGCAGCGGCGATCAGCGCTTCGCCCCCCTCAACAGTTGGCCCGACAACGCGAGCCTCGACAAGGCGCGCCGGTTGCTCTGGCCGATCAAGCAGAAGTACGGCCGGAAGATCTCCTGGGCCGATCTCCTGATCTTCGCCGGCAACTGTGCCTATGAATCGATGGGGTTCAAGACGTTCGGCTTCGGTTTCGGGCGAGAGGACATCTGGGAGCCCGACGAGATCTTCTGGGGCCCTGAGGACACGTGGCTCGGAGATGAGCGCTACAGCGGCCCCGGGGAATGGGCCAGTCCATTCGGCGCCGTGCAGATGGGCCTGATCTACGTGAACCCGGAGGGGCCGCAAGGCAACCCGGATCCGCTCGCTGCCGCCAAGGACATCCGAGAGACCTTCCGTCGTATGGCGATGAACGACGAGGAGACGGTTGCGCTCATCGTCGGCGGCCACACCGTCGGCAAGTGCCATGGTGCAGCCCCGGCCGAGTACGTCGGTGCGGAACCCGAGGGTGCCCCCCTCGAGGAGCAAGGCTTGGGCTGGAGGAACACCTTCGGCACCGGCAAGGGCCCACACGCGGTCACCAGCGGTATCGAGGGCACATGGACCAACGAACCGACGAAGTGGGACAACGGGTTCTTGGACAACCTGTTCAAGTACGACTACGAGCTGACGAAGAGCCCCGCCGGCGCGAACCAGTGGACTCCCAAGAATCCCGAGGCCCAGGGCACCGTGCCGGACGCTCACGATCCGTCGAAGCGGCACGCCCCGATGATGCTGACGACGGACCTTGCGCTGAAGCTGGACCCGATCTACGCGCCGATTGCGAAGCGGTTCCACGAGAACCCCGACCAGCTAGCCGACGCGTTCGCCAAGGCGTGGTTCAAGCTGCTGCACCGCGACATGGGGCCCGCCTCGCGCTACCTCGGCCCGTGGGTTCCGGAGCCGCAGCTGTGGCAGGACCCGGTCCCCGAAGTCGATCATGAACTGATCGGGGAGCAGGACATCGCCGCTCTCAAAGACAGGATCCTCGCATCCGGGCTGTCCACCGCCCAGCTGGTCTCCACCGCGTGGGCGTCGGCGGCCAGCTTCCGCGGCACCGACAAGCGGGGCGGGGCGAACGGGGGACGGATTCGGCTTGCGCCACAAAAGGACTGGGAGGTCAACGACCCTGGCGAGCTGGCCAAGGTGCTGCGGACCCTCGAGCAGATCCAGCAGGACTTCAACAGCTCACAGTCCGGCGGCACGAAGGTCACGCTCGCAGACCTGATCGTCCTGGGCGGATGCGCCGCCGTCGAGCAAGCGGCGAAGAACGCCGGGCACGACGTCACGGTCCCGTTCGCGCCGGGGCGCACGGACGCCTCGCAGGAGCAGACCGACGTGGAGTCGTTCGCCGTCCTCGATCCTCCCGCCGATGGGTTCCGCAACTACGTCCGAGCCGGAGAGAAGCTGTCGCCGGAGACCCTGCTGCTGGACCGGGCCAACCTGTTGACGCTGACCGCTCCCGAGATGACAGTGCTCATCGGCGGCATGCGCGCCCTGAACGCCAACACCGGGCAGTCCCAACACGGCGTCTTCACCGACCGGCCCGAGACGCTGACCAACGACTTCTTCGTGAACCTGCTCGACATGAGCACGGAGTGGAAGCCGTCCGTCACGTCCGAGAACGTGTTCGAGGGTCACGATCGCGTGGCGGGCGAGGCCAAGTGGACCGCCACCGCCGTCGACCTCGTCTTCGGTTCAAACTCCCAGCTGCGAGCCCTCTCGGAGGTCTACGCGCAGGACGACTCGAAGGAGAAGTTCGTGCGTGACTTCGTGGCTGCATGGGACAAGGTCATGAACCTCGATCGCTTCGATCTCGCCTGATCGATTTTCCCGGGGTGTGGTGTCCCGGTGAGGTGGAAACCGTGACCCCACCCCCCCACGCCCCCG
>JBKPAA010000069.1:0-27161 GCA_046726215.1 Actinomycetota bacterium
CGCCGCGACCGCCCTGGCCACCCTGGCCGCCGGGACCACCGGGCCGGGGGCGGCGCCTCCGAGCACCCTCGGTCCCTGGGCCCGCAGGCGGACTGCCCGGGACCGGTCCCCCCGGCCCCGGCGGTCTGGCCGGCGACCCACCGGCCTGGGGTGGTCCCACGAACGTACGGCGAGGATCCCGCGGCTGGTCCCAGAACGCGTCCGGACCGCCCCCGCGGCCGGCCGGGCCCCCGCCGCCGGCCGGACCCCCACGGCCGGACGGTGTCGCGCCGCCATAGTGGGAGCCACCCGTGCCACCCCGAACGTCGTCCTCGTCGCCCTCCAGGACGAGGCCCGGACGGGTCAGCAACCAGTAGCGCCAGGTGAGGACGGCCACGAGGACGGCGACACCAACGAGGCCGGCGACGACCATCCAGATGAGCCGGTTCTCGTCATCGGCGCTGCTGCCCTCGTCCGGCGGAGCCGTCGTGGTCGTCGTGGTGGCCTGGGCGCCCTCCGTTCCGTCGCCCGGCACCAGCAGGTTGGCCGCCGTGGTGAAGGTGATGGCTTGTATGTCGGCGACGTCGGTCGCCGCCGCTTCCTCGACCGGCTGCTCGTCCGTGACCACCACGTCACCGCTGTCGTTGTCGGCGGGCGCCGACTGCCCTGCCGTCGCGGGCGGGGCGGTGCCTTGTGTCGTCGGCGGCGCCGTCGGCTGGGCGGCGGGACGAGTCGTGGTGGTCGTGGTTGGCCGGGGCTTGGTGGTCGTCGTTGTGGCCGCCGTGGTGGTCGTGGTCTGCGGAGCGCCGGATTGGCTCTGGGCCGACGCCGTCGACGCCCCCCAGACGAGTAGCCCGACCAGACCCAGTACCACCACTGCCGCCCTCGCGACGCGACGACGCGCCGGCCGACCGCCGCGTGATGGTTTACCTGCGCTCATGTACTCCACCTTGCCGGCCCCCAGCCGAGGAGATCGTACCCGTGCCCCTCATCCGGACGGATGGACGTTACATCTGAGCAAACGAACGGGGTGTGAACCCAGTCGCGGACGCGGTAGTCGCGAGTCACGCTTGGTGGACGGGACAGCTCACCGTCGTCCGGCCGCCGATGCGCCGGACCTGCAGGGCGGCGCCGTCCCGGGGACACAGGCCATCGAGGGCGATGGCCTGGCGGGCGTCGCCCGTGTGACTGCCCCCACGCGCCGTCAGGTCGGCGATGACACGACCGACCGCCCGGTGGAGCCGGCGGAGCTCCGTCGGGCTCAGGCTGCCGGCGGGCCGGGCCGGGTCGAGGCCGGCGGCGAACAGGATCTCGTCCGCCAGCAGGTTGCCGATGCCGGCGATCCTCGCCTGGTCGAGCAGCCGCGCCTTGAGCGGCGCCCGGCTGCCCCGGACCGCGGCCTCCACGTCGCGGAGCCTCGCATGCTGCGCGTCGACCCCGAGGCGGCCCTCGTCGGGCTCGAGCTCGACGCCACCCAGCCGCCGCGGATCCCGGATCCGCAGGTCGCTCCCGTCGGTGAAGCGGAGCCCGAACCGGTCCCACGCCGGGTTGTTCCGCCCGCTGGCGTACCTGAGTCGGTCGATGGCGGCGCCGCCGTCGACCAGCAACCGGCCGTTCATCCCAAACCGCAAACCCAGCCGCGTGCCATCGTCGAGGTCGAGGACCAGCAGTTTCCCGATGCGGCGCACCCCGTCGATGGTGCGGCGAGCGACTGCGGCCACCAGCTCATCTGGCAAGCCCCGCTTCACGTACCAGGCATCGGGGGCGTCGACGTGTGCCACCGTGCGGCCGACCACCGCCTCGGCTTGGCGCCGGTAGGTCTCCACCTCGAGCATCTCGGGCACGGGAGCAGCGTAAGGCGGCTCCACGGGGGCTCTCCGGGGAGCATGCTCGGGGGGTGAACCGCACCGATCGCCTCTACGCACTGGTCGACGAGCTCCGGGCGGTCGCACCCCGGGCGCGCACCGCCCGCCAGATGGCGGTTCGGTTCGAGGTCAGCGTCCGCACCATCGAGCGCGATCTGGGGGCACTGCAGCAGGCCGGGGTGCCCATCTATGCCACGCCCGGACCGGGGGGCGGGTACGCCGTCGACCGGGACCACTCGTTGCCGCCCGTGAACTTCACGTCGGAGGAGGCGACGGCGCTGGCGATCGCGCTCTCGCGCCCGCGGGCGTCGCCGCTCGCCGATGCACTCCGATCCGCAGTGCGCAAGGTCGTCGCCGCCATGCCCGCATCCGAGGCCGAGGCCGCTCGCCAGCTGGTCGGCCGCGTGCACCTCTTCCCCGACGCCACTGACGCCCCGCTGGCGACGAGCCGGGTGATCGAACAGGCCGTGGTGACCTCGCGTGTGGTCGAGATCGACTACGAGGACCGGCACGGCGACAGCACCCGCCGGTTGGTCGAGCCGATGGCGCTCGTCGGCTCCCGTCAGGAGTGGTACCTGGTGGCGCATTGCCGGCTGCGGGACGCCGCCCGCACCTTCCGGTTCGACCGCATCTCCTCGGCTCGCGTGACCGACGAGCCGGTACGCGAGGCGCGCGCCCCTGCGCCCGACTATCTGCCCGAACTGCGGCGTCTGTCGCTCCTGGAATAGTCGGGAAACACCGACAGGGGGGTGTCGCCCGGCGGTACGACGCTGTCGGCATGGCAACTGAAACCGGCAACACGAGCAGGCCGGGTGCGCCCGTCACCTGGTTCGAGATCGGCAGCGACGACCCCCTGGCGGCCCGCGACTTCTACGGCGAGCTGTTCGGCTGGTCGTTCGCCGTCGAAGGTCCCTACTCCGTCATCACCACCGGCCCTGACCACACGCTCCAGGGCGGCGTGCAGGACACGAGCGTCCCCCTCCCCGACGGCACGCCGCGGTCATACGCGGTTATCTGCGTGCAGGTCGCCGACGTGGCCGCGACCTGCGCGCGGGTCGAGGAGCTCGGCGGCAAGATCATGGTCCCGGCGACGGCCACTCCACCTGGCCTCGTCTACGCACATGTCACCGATCCCGCGGGCACCCACATCGGCATCTACAGCCCGCCTCCCGGCTGACTCACGCACGACGGGGTGCCCACCCCGGCCGCGGCGGCGGGGGGTGGGCACCCGGTCAGGACCCGCACCCCGTCGCGTGGCCCGCCTCGCTGGCGGTGTCAGCCCCGTGCCGCCGCCGCTAACGCCCGATCGAAGTCGGCGATCAGGTCGTCGGGGTGCTCGAGCCCGACCGAGATACGCACCAGCCCGTCGGTGATCCCCAGGTCCGCCCGCTCGGCGGGCGACATCAGCGCGGCGATGGTGGCGGCGTGCGACAGCAGCGTCTCGGGCCCACCCAACGAGATGGCGATGCGGGCCACCCGGCAGGCGCCGCAGAACCGCTTGGCCGCCTCGGCGCCGCCGGCCACCTCGATGGACATCACGGTGCCGCCCGACGCCATCTGGCGTTTGGCCAGGTCGCGCTGAGGATGGCTGTCGAGCCCGGGGTAGTTGACGACATCGACCCCGCGGTGCTCGGCGAGGTGCTCGGCCAGGCGTTGGGCGGTTGCGCTCTGCTGATGCACGCGCGCCGCCAGCGTGCGGATGCCGCGCAGCCCGTTCCAGGCGTCGAACGGCGACGCCTGGGCGCCGTGCATCAGGTGCCAACCCCACACGGCATCGACCAGGTCGCGGCTGCCGGCGATCACCCCCAGTAGGGCGTCGTTGTGGCCGGCGATGCCCTTGGTGGCGGCGTGAAGGACCAGGTTGGCGCCGAGCGCCAGCGGCTGCTGCACGATGGGGGTGGCGAAGGTCGAGTCGACCACGGTGAACGGACCGGGAATCGCCGCCACGGCCTCGATGTCGGTGAGCGTGAGGGCCGGGTTGGCGGGCGTCTCGACGAACACGAGCTGCGTGTTGCCCGGCCGCACCGCGTCGACGAACTGCTGGGAATCGGTGCCGTCGACGAACGTCACGTCGATCCCCAGGCGCGGGCAGTGCGCTCCGAAGAACGTCGAGGTGGCCGAGAAGGTGTGCCGCTGCGCCACCACGTGGTCACCCGTCGAGCACAAGCCGAGCACCGTCGTCGTCACGGCCGCCATCCCCGATGCGAACGCCAGCGCCGCCTCGGCTCCCTCGAGGTCGGCGACGGCATCCTCGAAGTCGCGGGCCGTGGGGCTGCCGAAGCGCGAGTAGTACTGGGTCACCCGGGGGGTGCGGGCCATCTCCAGGTGGTCGTCGACGGCGGGTACCTCGTACGTGGTCGATGGAAACAGCACCGGGGCGAGCGACGCTCCACCGAAGGTGCGGCCCGCCCTGATGGCTCGGGTCTCCGGCCGCCAATCGGGCGAGTCATCGGGAGCATCGGGTCGCGTGTCATCGGGGCGAGCGTCGTCAACCATGCGCGATCTCCAGGTTGGCCAGGAACCCGCCGATGATGTCCGCGAGCTGGTCGGTCTCGATGAGGAAGGCGTCGTGCCCGTGGGGGCTCGCCAGCTCCGCGTAGCGGGCCTCCACGCCCGCCGCCTTCGCCAGCTCGGCGATCTCCCGCGACTGGTGCGATGGGTAGAGGATGTCGCTGTCGATGCCGATCGACAGCAGCGGCGCCCGCAGGCGGGCGAACGCCGGAGTGTAGCCGCCCCTTCCCCGGGCCAGGTCGTGAAGGTCCATCGCCTTGGTGAGGATCAGGTAGGTGTTGGCGTCGAAGCGGCGCACGAGCTTGTCGCCCTGGTACTCGAGGTAGCGCTCGACCTGGAACCGCTGCCAGAGCGTGAAGCCGTCGACCGGCTCCACGGTCTCGCGGCCGAAGCGGGCGCTGAACACGTCGTCGCTCCGGAACGTCATCATCGACATCATCCGGGCGGTGGCCAGGCCCTCGTGCGGGCCGTCGCCGGGCGCCGCTTCGTAGTAGTCGCCGCCGCGCCAGCGCGGGTCCATCCGGATCGCCCGCCGGCCGCTGCTCCACCAGCCGATCTGCTGGGCACTGGCGGCGGCGGCGGTCGCGATCGGCACCAGGGCCCCGGCGCGGTCCGGGTACATCACGCCCCATTCGAGCACCTGCATGCCACCCATCGACCCGCCGATGACGGCGGCCCAGCGGTCGATCCCGAGGTGGTCGGCGACCGCCGCCTGCGTGCGCACCATGTCCCGGATCGACACCACTGGGAACCGCGGGCCCCAGGGGCGGCCGTCGTCGGGATGCGGCGACGCTGGGCCGGTCGTTCCCTGGCATCCCCCGAGGACGTTGACGCACACCACGAACCAGCGGTCGGTGTCGAGGGGGCAGGCCGGGCCGATGAACCCGCCCCACCACCCCGGGGTCGGGTGCCCATCGCCGAGCCCGCCCGCGGCGTGGCTGTCGCCCGTGAGGGCGTGACACACGAGCACGGCGTTGTCCTGATCGGGAGTCAGCTCGCCCCAGGTCTCGTACGCGATGGACATGCCCTGGAGCAGGCCACCGCCCTCGAGGGCGAAGGGCCGATGGGCCGGATAGGACAGGAACCGGCGGTGGCCGACCGGGTCGCCGGGACGCCAGGCACCGCTCACCGGCAGGGCGCTGGCGTGCGCCCGCCGGAAGCCGACGTCGGGCTCGGTCATGGGCCGGGGTGCGGCCGGCGCGGTCCCTGCCGCATTGGTCGAGTGTACGGATCGCGCCATCGCCGTCTGCCTGCGGGTTCGTCGGGCCGGACAGCGGGCGGTGCGTCCCCCGGAGGGGCACGGACACTTGGTTGCTCCCCGTGGGAGCCGCATCCCCGGTATCCCGGGATGGCACCTTGGCTGTCCGAACCAGGTTGCCGGGTCCCGCTCCGGGGAGCAGAACCGCTCCTGATGTCGCCGCCAGGGTAGTGCCTCGGCGGGAGGCATCGACAAACCTGCAGCGGAGACCGCTGCTCAGTACGGAGCAGGGCATTCGGGATGCGTTCGGGATGCGTTCGGAACCCGTCGGCTATCGGGCCCGCCCGTCCCGAGGCAATAGGGGCCGCGTGGGCGTTCGCGAGGCAATGGGGACCGGCCCCCGGACTGTGGTGCCTCGAGAGACCCTTGCCGGCCCCTATTGCCTCGGGGCCCCAACGAACCCCGCACCGCGAGTAGCGGCGTGGCTACCAGTCCACGGCCATCGTCAGCGATCCTCCCAGTGGTCGGCGGCCGTCGTCCCCGCCCGGCCCCGCCACCAGGCCGTTATGGAGGGCGGCGTGGCGTACGCGGCGGCTGCCGCCTCCAGGAACCGGTCGGCCGCCCCTGGCCACGGGGGACCGGCGGCGAGGTCCCGCACGGCGGCGGCCGCCTCGTCCCACGCGTCGCGGTCGGCCGGCAGCGGCAGGGCCAGGAGGTCGGGCCCGGCCACCTTCAGGGCGCCCCGGGCGAGAGCGGTGCCGGGGGCGCGCCCCAACAGCCATGCGGTGGCCGCCGGCGAGGCGACGGCCGCAGCCAGCCGCCACAGGTCGGCGGGGTCATGCGGCACCACCGACACGACCGGGACCGAGGGGACCCACGAGCCGTCCGCATCGACCGCCGCCTCCCCGATCCGGGTCTGCGTGGCGACCACGAGCTTGGGGACCCGGGTGCGGGCCACCCACCGGCGGGCGGCCCGCGCACCGGCGCGGTCGAGCTCGGCGACGTCGACCGCGGGGGCCCGCCAGGTGCGCTTGGCGAAGCGGGCCGGTCGGCATCCCCAGGAGCAGCCCAGCCAGTCGATGAGCCCGCTTGTGATCAGGGGCGACATCGCCTCGGCGCCGACCACGTGCTCGCGGACGAGGGCGGCCAGGCCGTAGTACTCGTCCCGAAAGCCCGCGATCACGTCCGCGAGGTCGCCTATGGTGCCCGACGAGGTCGTCCGCACCCGCGGGATGCCGACCGCATCGGCGAAGCGCTCGGACCAGGCGTTGGCCTCGCCGTGTCGCCGTTGGGAACCGACCTCCAGGACCGGTGCGCAGACGCGGACCGACGCCGCGAACACCGGGCGTTCGTCGACCCAGATGTCGAGCAGCCGGGCTCGTTCGTCGACCGCGGAACGGACGGCGGCCGCGTCCCGGGCGCCCACCAGCGACTGGGGCTCGACCAGCGCCACCCGCCCACCGGCACGGGCCAGGTCGCACCCGACCAGGAGGAACAGCCACGCGGCGTCGGTGTAGGCCCGTACCGCCGGCCCGTAGCGCTCGCGGAGGCACGCCTGTTGCGGGGACGTGCGAGCGGTCGCCCGGCCCAGCTGGTTCTGGAACGGCGGGTTGCCCACGACCGCGTGAAAGCCGGCGGCGGGCCGGTCGGGCCACACGGTGCCGCCGTCGGCCAGGGCGTCGGCGGCCACCAGCCTGCCCGCCGGCGGCGCCTCCCCGGCCCACAGCGCCAGGGCTGCCTCCGCCGCCGCCAGGCCCACGGGATCGATGTCGGCCCCCCACAGCAGGTGGCGGACCACCCGGCGCCGGTCAGCGCCACGGCGATGCAGCCACCGGGCCGCGGCGACCAGGAAGGCGCCGCCGCCGCAGGCCGGATCGCAGACCGTGACCGCCGGCAGGGTCCCTAATCCCTCCAGTGCCCGCGCGACCAACCGATCCGCCAGCCAGCGGGGCGTGACGTGCAGCCCGTTGGCGCGCCGCCGGTCGGCACCGGTCGCCGCTTCGAGCGCGGCCGCCAGGTCGGCCCCCTGAGCGCCGGCATGCTCGACGGCCGCGTCGCTGACCGCCGGACGGCCGCCCGCCAACGTCCACAGCCGCAGGGTGTCGGGCAGGCGTCGTCCGGTCGCCGCGGCCAGCCGCACGGCGGCCCCCGCGACGGCACATGCGCGTTCCCGATCGCCGGGGCCGCCGCACCCCGGGTCATGCCCGGGGCCATGGCCGTCGGTGTCGAGGGCCGGAGGCACCGGCAAACGATCTGCGTGCGTCATTGCCTCACGCTCGGGTGGTCGTCCGCCATCTCCTCGGGCGGGGGATCGTGACGTGGCATGTTCCGCGCCGACGGTACCGTCGATCGGGTGGCCGACGAGGACACCACCGTGCCGGACATCCCGCCCGAGGCGGGCATCACCGTCGAGCGGGTCGACGCCGCCGTCACGTACCCGTTGCGCCAGCGGGTCCTGCGGCCCGGGCGACCCCCTGGCGCCGCCCGCTTCTCGATCGACGACGACCCGTCCACCGCATCGTTTGCCGCCCGGACGACCGACGGCGAGGTGGTGGGCACGGCGGTGGTGTATCCCGAGCCCTGCCCGTGGATCCCCGACCGGCCGCACACGTGGCGGCTGCGGGGCATGGCCACCGCGCCCGAATGCCGCAGCCGGGGCACCGGCGCCCGGCTGCTGCGGGCGGCGCTTGTGCATGTAGCCGCGGCGGGCGGTGACCTCGTGTGGTGCAACGCCCGGGTCCCCGCCCGTGGGTTCTACGAGCGAGCCGGCTTCAAGGCGCACGGGGCGCCCTGGGACGAGCCCGAGATCGGGCCCCACATTGCCATGTGGCTCGATCTGGTTGGGGCCCCGCGGCCTCCGGGCCCGTAACCTCGATCCGGTGCGCTGGACGATCCACGGCGAGCGGCCCGTCTACGACTCGGATTGGCTCCGACTCGTCCTGGTGGACGTCGAGGTGCCCGGCGGTGAGCGCTTCGACCATCACGTCGTGCGCTTCCCCCAGCCGGCGTCCGGAACGATCGTCCGCGACCCCGAGCGCGGGGTGCTGCTCATGTGGCGGCACCGCTTCATAACCGACACCTGGGGATGGGAGATCCCCGCGGGCCGCATAGAGCCGGGGGAGACGCCCGAGCAGGCCGCGGTACGGGAGACCATCGAGGAGACCGGGTGGCGCCCTGGTCCCCTTAGGCACCTGGGCGCCTACGCGCCCAACAACGGCTCGACCGACCAGGTCTTCCACCTGTTCACGGCCGACGGGGGCACGCGAGTCGGCGAGCCCACCGACCGCAGCGAGAGCGAGCGGATCGAGTGGGTCGACCCCGACAAGGTCCGGTGGCTGATCGGCCAAGGCCAGGTGTACGACGGGATGTCGCTCACCGGGCTCCTCTGGGCCCTGGCGTTTTCAGAATTGTGACGGGTCGGTCGTCAGACCGACGCCATCAGGGGCGGCGGTCGGGGTCGGGCTGGACTGTGACGAGCCGGTCGGGCCGGATCAGGCCGCGCCCTCGCGGGCGGGGTTCCAGCCGGCGAGGTCGGCGAGCCGCTCGTCGTTCGAGAACATCTCGACGATGGGCTCGTCGAGGCCGAGCCGGCGCTTCACCCGCCGAATCTCGAGCTCCTCGTTCCACAGCACGAGGGTCACCGCCAGCCCCGGGGCGCCGGCGCGGGCAGTGCGGCCGGCCCGGTGCAGGTAGGTCTTGGGATCGGGCGGCGGGTCGTACTGGATGACGATGTCGAGCTCGTCGATGTCCAGGCCGCGGGCCGCCACGTCGGTCGCCACCAGCACGGCGAGCCTGCCCGCCGTGAACCGCTTCAGCGCCCGCTCCCGGACCTCCTGGCGGAGATCGCCGTGGATGGCCCGGGCGTCGACCCCGGCGTCGCCGAGTTGGCGCGCCACCCGGTCGGCCGCCCGCTTGGTGTTGACGAACACCAGGCAGCGGGTGCCGGAGCGGCTGATCGCGGCCGCCACCCGAGGCTTGTCCATCTCGTGGACCAGCAGGAAGCGGTGGGCCATCTCCTCGACCGTGTGAGTGGTCGAGCTCACCTCGTGGAACACCGGATCGCGTTGGTAGCGGTCGACGAGACCCTGGATGCCGCCGTCGAGCGTGGCCGAGAACAGCAACGTCTGGTGGCCGCGGGGGAAGTGGCGGAGGACCCACTCCACCTGCGGCAGGAAGCCCATGTCGGCCATGCGGTCGGCCTCGTCGATGACGACGTTGCCGACATCACCGAGGTCCGCGACGCCGCGGTCGATGAGATCGATGAGCCGGCCCGGGGTCGCCACGATGATCTCGGCCCCTTCCTCGAGGCCGGCGATCTGCTTGTGCATCTGGGCGCCGCCGTAGACGGTCACCAGGCGGAGGGATCGTGCCCGGAGGAGCGGGCGCAGCACGTTCGAGACCTGTATGGCCAGCTCGCGGGTCGGCACGAGGACCAGCCCGGTCGGGCACTTGGGAGACGCCGGTGCCACGCGTTCGACGAGGGGAAGGCCGAACGCGAGTGTCTTGCCTGACCCCGTCTTGGCCTTGCCGCAAACGTCACGGCCGGCCAGGGCGTCAGGGATGCAGAGGCGCTGGACGGGAAACGGTGTCGAAATGCCCGCGTCGTCGAGCACCGCTACCAGATCGGGGGACACGCCCAGCGCCGAGAACGTCTCTTGTTCTTCGGTGCGCATGGTCGGCGGACATCCTACCGGGCGGCACCTGGCTCGAGGCACATCCTCCGAGGTCGGCGGCGCCAACCGGTCAGGATGCGCGCACCCGGTGGTCGCCCTGGCTCAGATCGACGACCTCGACCGGCCGCGTGAACCCCCGGATCCGGTGGGCACCGAGGCGCCGGCCGGCCAGGCCTTCACCGGCGGCGTCGTACAGCGACGCAGTGACCAGCAGCTGGTGGGGCTGGGCATCGTCGCAGAGGCGAGCTGCGAGGTTCACCGGACGTCCGATGTAGTCGTCGCCCTCGAACAGGATCACCCGCCCCGCGGCCACCCCGCCGCGCAGCGGCAGCGGGCAGCCCCGAAGGTCAAGGCCCTGCTCCATGCGGACCACGGCGTCGAGCATCGGTCGCGGCTCGGTCGAAACCAGCATGGCGCCGTCGCCCAGCCACTTGGCGACGCGCACGCCCCGCCATCCCGCCCGCTCGCGCACGACCGCCCGAAAGGTCGACAGCGCCGCCACCGCCTCGCCCACGCCGCGCTCGTCGGTCAGCATCGTGAACCCGCACAGGTCGATGAACGCAAAGTTGCGGCGCACCAGCGCATCGGCGGCATCGGCGTCGAGGTCGGTCTGCACGACGTGCGATGGTAGGTGGCCGGGCTCCGCGACCGGTCGTGACAGCGGGCACACGGTCGCGGCCCGCCGGTAGCGTGCCCATCCGATGTCCGCCCTGGGCGCCCTGGACTCGTGGCCAGTAGCTCACGCCGCGGGAGCCGTCGTCGGGCCCGGCGGGCGGCTCGACGCCGCCGGCGACACCCGCTGGTCGACCCGGATCGCTTCGGTGACCAAGCCGCTCGTCGCCTACGCCTGCCTGGTGGCTCTCGAGGAGGGCACGCTCCAGCTCGACCAGCCGGCCGGACCGCCGGGCAGCACCGTGCGGCACCTGCTTGCCCACGCCTCCGGCTTGCCGTTCGAGGGATCAAAGGCCATCGCCCCGCCCGGGCTGCGTCGCATCTACAGCAACACGGGCTTCGAACGACTGGGCGAGGGCCTGGCATCCGCCGCCGACATGCCGGTCGGGACCTATCTCGCCGAGGCGGTGCTGAGCCCGCTCGGCATGGGCGACACCGAGCTGCGGGGATCGCCGGCCCAGGGCGGCTGGTCGACGGTCGACGACCTGGCGCGGTTCGCCGGCGAGCTCCTGGAGCCGACGCTGGTGGCCCCGGCGACGCTGGGCGAGGCGACCAGCGAGCAGTTCCCGGGCCTCGCCGGCGTGGTGCCAGGGCTGGGCAGCTACGACCCCAATCCCTGGGGACTGGGATTCGAGATCAAGGGCGACAAGTCGCCGCACTGGACGGCGCCCGAGGGCTCGCCGCGCACATTCGGCCACTTCGGCGGTTCCGGAACGTTCCTGTGGGTCGATCCCGACGCCCGCCTGGCCTGTGTCGTCCTGACCGATCGCGAGTTCGGGGACTGGGCGCCGCCCCTGTGGTCGTCGCTGTCCTCGGCGGTGCTGGAGCGGCACTCCCAGGCGTGAGACGCGTGGCGTCGCCCGCCCCGATCGGGGCGGGCGCTGCCGTGGCCGAGCGCCGGGCGCTCGGATCAGCTCTGCTGGTTGACGGCCAGGCCGGTGACGGTGAGGCCGCTCAGGCGACGGCCGCCGATCCGGCCGATCTTGTTCGCCTCGCCCGTCGTCTCGTCGACCGTGTAGAGCGAGGGGCGCCCTGGGCGGTCGTTGGTGGTGAGATAGCCGACGTCGTTGGGACCGGCGATGTCCCAGCCGGTGTCCCGGCCGAGCCTGACGTCAAGCGGCTGGCACATGGTGAGCGTGCCGGCGTTCGGCGGGCTCTGGAGGCACACCTGGTTCTGGGCGCGATCCAGGACGTACAGCTGCACCGAGCTGGCGGCCGGCTGGGTGAAGCTGAACGTTGACTTGGTGTAGGCGGCACCCACGACCTCCGGCATCCCGGGGTTGAGGTTGCCGTCCACCCCGAGCACCGTGCCGGCGTCGGGCGAGAGGCGCAGGTTCTGCCGGGCGTCCGACACGACGCGGATGGCGTCGGGCGCGGGGTTGAAGTCGATCCCGAACTTGGTGCCGTTCAGACCGGGCGTGAACGGGACGTCCGTCGGAGGTGTCCCCGGGGCCACGTTCTCGGCGACGGCGATCGCCGTTTGCGGGTTGACGCGGTAGACGACGCTGTTGGAACCGACGCCGTAGAGGTCACCGGTCTTGGGGCGGAAGTCGATACCCACCAGCGACACGCCGGTCGGCAGACCAGTGATGTTGCGGATGGAGAGGAGCTCACCCGGCCTGCGCACGTTGAAGCTGATCAGCTGGTTCTGATCGGTCGTGATGTACGCCGTCAGGCGGTCGGGCTTGAGGTCAGGGTCGCCCTGCGTCTGCGAAGCGGCCGATGCTCCGGCGCCGAGGGCGAGCGACAGGCCGACCGCCACGGCGGCGGCCCGGCGCAGAAGGGTGGTGGTCCTCACAAAGGATCCTCCTTGGGCGTGGGTGAGTGACACCCGCACTTCGGAGCACCGTCGCGGGACGGATGAGCGCGGCGGACCGGCGAGGCACGCCCCGATCAGCGCGTGTCTCGAGGGAATCGCCGACCCGTCAGAAGACGGCGTCGGCGAGATCCGCCGGCCCGGCGGTTACCGCCGACGCCAGGCCCGCCGCCTGCGGGAGGAGCTGGTCGGCGTAGAACCGGGCGGTCACGATCTTCTGGTGCAGGAACACCGGGTCGCCCCGGCCTTCGTCGAGCGCCCGGGCCGCAGCCCGCGCCGAGCGGGCCAGGAGCCATCCGCCGGTGACGATGCCGCACATGCGCAGGTAGGGCGTGGCACCCGCCAGCGCGCTGCCGGGGTTGGCGGCTCCGTTGGCCAGCAGCCAGTCGGTCGTCTGCCTCAGGGTGGCGTGGGCCTCCGAGAGGTGTTTGCCGATCGCGGGCAGGTCCCCGTCCGAGGCGACCAACTCATCGGCGGTGGCGGCGATGCCGTCGAGGAAGTCGCTGATCGCGCCGCCGCCCCGCATGGGCAGCTTGCGGCCGACGAGATCGATGGCCTGGATGCCGTTGGTTCCCTCGTAGATGGGGGCGATGCGGGCATCGCGGTAGTGCTGGGCGACGCCGGTCTCCTCGATGTAACCCATGCCGCCGTGCACCTGCACTGCGAGCGAGGTCAGCTCGACCCCGAGGTCGGTCCCCCAGGCCTTGGTGATCGGCGTGAGCAGGTCCGCTAGTTCCTGGCGGGCGGCGCGCACAGCCTGATCGGGATGGAGCCGGGCCAAGTCGAGGCTCTCCGCGGTGAGGTACGCGACGCAGCGCAGCGCCTCGATCTGCGCCCTCATCGTGAGCAGCATGCGCCGCACGTCGGGGTGCTCGATGATCGGCGACGACTCGCCGGCCGGCGCCCCCGGGTGCCGCCCCTGGCGTCGCTCGCGGGCGTGCGCCACCGCCTGCTGGTAGGACCTCTCCCCCAGCGCCAGGCCCTCGAGCCCCACGGAGAGCCGGGCGTTGTTCATCATCGTGAACATGTAGCGCATGCCCTGGTTGGGCTCGCCGATGAGATGGCCGACGGCACCGTCGTACGCCATCACGCACGTCGGGCTGGCGTTGATGCCCATCTTCCGCTCGGTCGACACGCAATACACGCCATTCCGTTCGCCTAGCGAGCCGTCGTCGGCCACCACGAACTTGGGCACGATAAAGCACGAGATCCCCTTGGTGCCGGGCGGTGCTCCCGGCACCCGGGCCAGCACCAGGTGCACGATGTTCTCGGCCAGGTCATGCTCGCCGTAGCTGATGAAGATCTTCTGGCCGGTGATGCGCCACGTCCCGTCCTCGTCGGGGACGGCCTTGGTGGTGAGAGCGCCCACGTCGGACCCGGCGTTTGACTCGGTCAGGTTCATGGTGCCGGTCCACTGGCCGCTGACCATCTTGGGCAGGAAGGTCTCGCGTTGGATCTCGGAGCCGTACCGCAGGAGCATGTCGATGGCTCCCTGCGTCAGGAACGGGCACAGCGAGAAGGCCATGTTGGCTGCGGTCAGCATCTCCTGCATGGCCACCGCCACCAGCCAGGGGAAGCCCCCGCCGCCGTAGTCGGCCGGGAAGGGCACGCCCGCCCAACCGCCATCGACGTATCGGCGGTAGGCGCGCGTGAAGCCCTCGGGCATCGTGACCGAGCCATCGTCGTGGCGCCGGCTGTGCTGGGTGTCACCCACCCGGTTGATCGGCGCGAACTCCTGGGAGAACAGGCGCCCGGCTTCCTCGAGCACCCCGAACACGGTGTCGGGATCGGCATGCTCGTAGCCGGGCAGGGCGGCCAGTCCGGCCAGGTCGACAACGTTCTCGAGGACGAAGCGCATGTCGGACAGCGGGGGGGCGTAGTCGGACCCGGCCCGTGCGGCCGTTGCTGCGGGGGTCATGACCCTGACGGTAGGCCTGCGGGGCGTGGTTCCCAAGGTCCGGCGACGACCGGACGAACACGTCACGTGCGATAGCCAACGGGGCGCCGGGGGCGTCGCCCCCGCACCGAGCCGGTGCCGGCGCGAAGTCAATCGCGGTGTAGCCCCGCTGAGCGGCCTCCCCGATCGCCACGAGGCGGGGACCGAGCGAGTAGCGCTTTTCGTCGGGGTGGCGCAGCAGGATGCTGCGCCGGCTCAGCGCCGCCAGCAGGGCGTGGGCGGTCGCCTTGTTGATGGAGCAGCCGGGAGACCGGTTCACGGGGTACGAGCCGCGCGCGCGGCATTGCTCTGGCGTTGGTCACTGCTGCCCCCGCCTGGCGTCACCCAAGTCCTGTCCGTTCAGGAATCTACTCCGTGACAGGCGGAGCGGCGGGGTACGTGATCGGCGGCCGCCGTCACCTACTCTCGGCCGGTGGCGCTCGATCTGCTCGACGCCGGGGTCTACGCCTGGCTCCAGCCCCCCGGTGGGCGGGGCCGGCCCAATGCCGGGGCGGTGGTCGACGCCGACGGCGTCACCGTGATCGACACCCTGATGACACCCGATCAGTACGAACCGTTCGCCGCCGCCGTCGAGGAGCTCGGCTTGCCGGTGCGGCGGACCGTCCTCACGGGCAGCAGCATCGAACAGGCGGGGGGCACGGCACGGTTCAAGCTGTCGGCCGTTTACGGCAGCCCGCAGTCCAGCGTCCACCTCGACCAGCCGCCCAACACCGACAGTTGGCGAGCGCTGTACCCCGACCATGCCGGGTCGTTCGACGATGTCGCCACACGCCCGGTGAGCCACGTGGTGGCGTCCGACGTACAGCTCACCGCGGCCGTAGCGGTCCTGACGACTGGTGGGCAGATGGCCGAGAACCTGGTGGCGCTGGTGCCGGGGGCCCAGATCCTGTTCGCCGGCGCGATGTGCAGCTTCGGTGCCGCTCCGCTGTGCTGGCAGGGCGACCCCGCCCGCTGGGCCGACGAGCTCGACCGCCTGGCCGAGCTGGCCCCCGTGGTCGTGCCCGGCCACGGGCCGATCGGCGGGGAGGAGGAGGTGCGCGCCGTGCAGGCCTACCTCCGAGCATGCGTGGGCGCGGCCCGAGGGGGCGGCGGGCCGATCGGTCCGGGGCCGTGGGAGGATTGGCGCGACCGCGAGCACGACCTGGTCAACATCGAGCGCGCCGCCCTGCTCGCCGACGGCGAGGACGCGGTCCCCCCGTCGATGCTCCGCCTCGCCGGTTTGGCCTGAGCCGGCTCCGCCCATCCGTGCCCCTCCGCTCGCGGGTCCTGTCGCCTGCGGTGCGGGGCCTACCGCCCTCGGCGCAACAGCGCCTCGAGCGGCCCCGCATCCTCAGCGCCACCCGCTCGCTACCCGCCCTGCGCCGGAAAGGTGAAAGCGACCTCGGCCTGCGGCCGAGTCGAAGTACTCCGATACGCTCGGTCGCATGTTGTTCGGCCGCGACAAGCAGCGCATCCCCGAGGCTCGCGACGCCTTGCCCGGGCGCGACCACCGCATCATCCGGGTGCCGGCAAAGCACGAGGTGCTGGGTACGCCGCTGGAAGGGCCGTTCCCCGAGGGTTTCGAGCGAGCCGAGTTCGGCCTCGGCTGCTTCTGGGGCGCCGAGCGGGCGTTCTGGCGGGTCGAGGGCGTCTATACGACCGCCGTGGGATATGCAGGCGGGTACACGCCCAATCCGACCTACGAGGAGGTGTGCTCGGGGCGCACGGGCCACGTCGAGGCGGTGCTCGTCGTGTTCGATCCCGCCCGGGTGAGCTACGACGAGCTGCTACGCGTGTTCTGGGAGAGCCACGATCCCACCCAGGGCATGCGCCAGGGGAACGATCGAGGCACGCAGTACCGATCGTGGATCGGCGTCGCCGACGACGTCCAGCGCAAGGCCGCCGAGGAGAGCCGCGACGCCTATCAACGCGAGCTGACCGCCGCCGGCTACGGCCCGATCACGACCGAGATCGTCGACGCCGGCGACTTCTGGTACGCCGAGGATTACCACCAGCAGTACCTGCACAAGGACCCGATGGGCTACTGCGGGCTCGGTGGTACCGGCGTATCCTGCCCGGTCGGCCTGACCGGGACCGGCTGATCGGCGGATCAGCCGCTGGGGGCGTACTCGATCAGCTCGCTCCGGCCGTCGCCGCCCTCGACCTTGACCTCGAGCACCACACCGACGCCCTGGGCGTAGTACTTCTCCTCGACGACGTCGGGTTCGAGCGGGTTCCACTCCTTGATCACGAGCAGGTGATCGAAGTCGCCGAACGGCACGCTCTCGCTCTCGTCGAGACTGCGCACCTCGGCGAGGTCCTCTGCCTCTCCGACGTAGTACTCCTGCCGGTAGGCCTGCCCGACGTCGGGATTTGCTTGCATCACGATCCCGGGAAGCGCCCCGTCGACCCCGGCCTCCCACGAGCCCCCCTTGCTCACGGCCTTCCCGTTCTCGTACTCCGTGCTGTCCTCGCCCAGGTACCAGACGTTGCCGTCACGGTCCTGGGCGAGCCAGTCGTAGGTGTCTTCCACCACCTGTCCGTCGCCGTCGGTCACCGTGTCGCGCACCACCGTCGCCGAGATGCCCATGATCTCCTTGCGCTGCGGCGTGACCGTCACCTTGACATTCTCGACCTCGCCGTCCTCGATCCCCTCGTACGACCACGACGCCCCCGCTGGGTACGGCAGGTAAGGGTTGTCGATCAGGTCCACGAAGGCGGCCGGGTCGATCTCCGGGTGGTAGTTCCCGCCGTCCCCAGGATCGATCACGGGCTCCCCCGTCGTGGTGCTCGACTCACCCTCGCCGGCAGTGCTCGTGGAACTGTCGTCGTCGCCGCACCCCGCGAGGGCCACCAGCGAGATCGAGGCGATCGCGGCCGCCAGGCGAAGGGGACGGGTCGCTCGCTTGCAAACGGACATGGTCGCTGCCTTTCGGTCACAACCCAAGCTGCCGGCCACCGCTGCCGATGGCCGCGACTGCCGGAATCGTGGCACGTCCTAGCTGAACGTCCGCTGAGTCGCACGACTGGATAGAAATGTCTGGTGGCCGACCTTCCCGTGATCGACCTGTCGGGCCTGCACCGCGGTGGCACGGCACGCGACCGGGTCGCTCGAGAGGTCGACGCCGCCTGCTGCGAGGTGGGCTTCTTCTACATCGTCGGCCACGGTGTGGGCGACGGAACCCAGCGCCGACTCGAGACGCTGTCCCGGGAGTTCTTCGGGCTGCCGGACGACGAGAAGGCCGGCATCGCCATGTCGGCGGGTGGGCGCGCGTGGCGCGGCTGGTTCCCTGTGGGGGGCGAGCTGACGTCAGGCATCCCCGACCGCAAGGAAGGCATCTACTTCGGCGCCGAGTTGGGGCCCGGGCACCCGCGGGTGGCCGCCGGCGTCCCGCTGCACGGAGCCAACCTCTTCCCGGCCCGCCCGGCCGGACTGCGTGACGCGGTCATCGCGTACATGGCGGCGATGACGGACCTCGGCCATCTGTTGTCGGCAGCCGTCGCCCGGGCACTGGGTCTCGCCGACGATTGGTTCGCGACCCACCTGACCGGCGATCCCACCGTCCTGTTCCGCATCTTCCATTACCCGGCGGGCCCGGCCGCCGCCGCCGGGGACGAGGCGGGCGCCGGGTCGGGGTGGGGAGTCGGCGAGCACACGGACTACGGGCTCCTCACGATCCTTCGTCAGGACGACACCGGCGGGCTGGAGGTCCGGACGCCGACCGGCTGGACCATCGCACCGCCAGTCCCCGGGTCGTTCGTCTGCAACCTGGGCGACATGCTCGAGCGCATGACCGGCGGTCTCTACCGGTCGACCCCGCACCGGGTTCGCAACAGTGGCCCCGCAGGGCGGGTGTCGTTCGCATTCTTCTTCGATCCATCGTGGGACGCCGAGGTCACCGCGTTGCCGCTCGACCGACCGGCGACGCCCGTCCCGTCGGCGTCCCGATGGGACGGCGCCAACATCCACGAGCTCAGCGGCACCTACGGCGACTACCTGCTGACCAAGGTGGCCAAGGTCTTCCCCGACCTCGGCTCGCGGGTCCTGGACCGGTGACGCGGTGGACCTGGGCCATCCTCCTGATCGCAACCCTCGAGCCGGCATGATTTAGTCAGCTCCCCGATGCGGACCGCGCGCGCGATGATCGTTTGCGTGGCGGAGCGGCTGCCCTCGGGAGTGGTCACGTTCGTGTTGTCCGACATCGTCGGTTCGACCCGATTGTGGGAGAGCGTGCCAAGGGCGATGGAGACGGCCCTGGCGCGCCACGAGGAGATCCTGAGCGGCGCTATGGCGGCGCACGGGGGTGTCGTGTTGAAAGCCCGGGGTGAGGGCGACTCGACCTTCTCGGTGTTCACCTTGGCCACCGACGCGCTGGCGGCCGCGTACGCGGCGCAGGTGGCCTTGCTTGCCGAGTGGTGGCCCACCGGCGCCTGCCTGGCGGTGCGGTTTGCGGTCCACACGGGTGAGTCCGTCGAGCGCGGGGGCGACTTCGTCGGTCCGGCCGTGAACCGCGCCGCCCGGCTCCGTTCGGTGGCCCAGGGCGGCGAGGTGCTCGTGAGCGGATCCACGGCCCGGCTGGTGGCCGATCGGCTGCCGGCAGGGGTGCGCCTGGTCGAGCTCGGTGAGGTCCGGCTGCGGGACTTGGACCGCCCCGAGCCCAGCTACGTCCTGGCGGGGCCGGGTCTGCCCGAAACGCATGCGGAGCCGGCCCATCGTGGGACCGCCGGCCGGCGGGAGCTGGCCGAGCGTGGGGTGACCCGCAAGGAGGCCGAGGTGCTCGAGGCGCTCGGCGAGCACCTGACCAACGCTGAAATCGCGTCCCGCCTGTTCGTGTCTGAGCGCACGGTGGAGAGTCACGTGTCGTCCCTGCTCCGCAAGTTCGGGGTGGCGAATCGGCACGAACTGGCTCGTGCGGCACAGTCGCGCTCGGGACTCGCGGCCTCACTTGGGCCGGAGCCCCCCGCGGGGTCCGATCGCGACCGCTTCCCTACCGCAGTGACGCCGCTCGTTGATCGAGAGGTCGAGCTGGCCAAGATCTCGGACCTGCTGGCCAGCCACAGGCTGGTGACGCTCGTCGGTGCGGGGGGAACCGGTAAGACGCGCCTCGCGACCCATCTCGCCTCCCAGCGGCCGGACAGTGCCTCCGGCGATTCGTGGTACGCCGAGTTCGCTGCGGTCAGCGGCGATGGCGACATCGCTGAGGTCCTGTCGGCCGCCCTGGGCGTTCGGGCCAACACCCAGGTAGCCCCCCTGGAGCGGGTGGCTCGTTACCTGTCGGTCCGGGGCGGCTTGCTGATCCTTGACAACTGCGAGCACGTGCGCGCGGACGTCGCAGCGATATGCGAGAGGATCATCCAAGCAGCGCCGAGCATCCGGATCCTCACCACCAGCAGGGAGCCCCTGCGAGTCGTCGGCGAGGTGCTGATCCCGGTGCCCCCGTTGGGGACCCCCTGCGACAACGCACCCGACACGATTGCCACGGCCGACGCGGTTCGGCTGTTCGTCGAACGCGCCAGGGGCTACAACCCCGACTTCTGCCTCGATGGGGACAATGCCGTGGCCATCGCCGAACTCTGCCGATCTCTCGACGGTCTCCCACTGGCGATCGAGCTCGCCGCCGCTCGGATCCCCACGATGACCCCGGCAGAAATCGTGGCACGCCTGGATCACCTTTTCCGCGTTCTCGGGCAGCGCTCAGACCATGTAGATCACCACCGGACGCTGCGTGCCACGCTCGACTGGAGCTACGATCTCCTGGAAGCCGACGAACAATTGCTGTTGTCGCAGCTCGCCATTTTTGCACCCGGTTTCTCGCTGGCCGCCGTAGAAGCCCTGACGCAAGGGGCATCCGAGGAACGGGATGTCCTTGACGTGTTGTCGGGCCTGGTCGGAAAATCGATGGTGGTCGCCGAGGCCATGGGCGGAACGACGCGGCTGCGTTTGTTGGAGACCGTTCGCGCCTATGGGCTCGAAAAGGCGGCAGAGAGAGCCGGGCAAGACCAAGCAAAGCGTCGCCACATCGAGTTCTATACCCGCCTGGCCGAGGAACTCGCCGGTCCAACGGTCATCGCCGACGTCAATGCTCGAGCTAAGCAACTCGCGATCGATGCGGGCAACATCCGCTTGGCGCTCGACTACGCGGTCGGCATGGGTGATGACTCGTCGGTCTTCAGCCTGACGGCAGCCCTGGTCGACCTGTGGTGTCTCTGGGGTTGGGGTGCGGGCATCCTGACTGCCCTCGAGGCCGTTTTGCACCGTCACGACTCCGACGCACCGGGTCGCGCCGATGCGTGCGCGAACGCAGCATGGAGCGCATGGTCTCAAGGTCAGCATCGACAGGCGATTTCCTGGTGCGAGGAGAGCGAGCGTCGTTCGACCTCGGACGGCATTCCGACCGTCCCGCGGGTCCACATCGTCGAAGGCCTCTCTCGGCTGATCGACCGCGGCGATGTCGCGGGTGGCATAGCGCTTTGTGAGCAGGGTCTCGAACAGCATCGCCACTCCGGCCAGTTGCGTCGTTATGCCCACGATCTCGCGATGTACGGAACCTATCTCGCCGTCGTGGGCGAGATCGGTCGTTCCGGCAAGATTTCAGCCCAAGCGGTGGAACTTGCGAGACAAATCGACGATAGGAATACCCTCAGTATCGGCCTTACCGCGCTTGGCTACACGGCCATCGAATCCGACGCCGAGCGGGCTCGCGAGCACTTCAACGAGGTTGTGGAGATTGGCGATCCCTGGTGCGGCGCTTCAGCTTTGTGGGGCATCGGCTGGATAGATGACCGTGCCGGGGGCACCATGAGCGCCGCCCGGTACTACGGAGAGGCGCTTGAGCTTTGGAGCGAGACCGGAGACTGGCGTGGAATGTTCTATGCAGTCGAGGGTATTGCCATCGTCTCGGCCCGCACGGGACACCCCACTTCCGCAGTCCGGCTGTTCGCCGGTGCTGACGCAATCGCATCGGACGTCGGTTCCGGCAGCATGCCGCTATGGAACATATGGCGAGACCAGCATTTGAACCTGCTGCGTGATGCGCTGAACCCGGCTGACTTCTCCATCAGTTGGACGGCGGGGGAACGACTCGAACGGGATGTCCTCGTAAAGGAAGCACTCGTGGCGGCGCGGCGAACGGACAGCGGCGGAGAGGAAGCCCCCTAGCGCCACCCAACCCGCCCGCGGCAAACACTCGTCATCGCCGTCGAGCGGGTCACACCGGCGCGCCGAGATACGTGCTTGACTAGCGCCCGTGACCGCCGCCAATGACCCAACTTTTCAGCAGTACGAGCGGCGAGCCGAGGAGTACGAGCATTCGCCGGAGGTGCTGCTGCTCAAGGCGGGGCGGGTCGTGGTGTGGATCGTCTACGCCTTCGCGCTCGTCACCGCCGTCCTGCTGGCGACCGCCTTCTTCCTCCATCTCGCCGGGGCCAACCCGCAGTCGTCGTTCGTGGAGTGGGTGTACCGCAGCACCGAGAACGCCATGCGCCCGTTCCGCGGCATCTTCCCGACGCAGGACGTCGGTGGCTCGTCGGTGCTCGACCTGTCCTACCTGGTTGCCGCGATCGTCTACTTCGTGATCGCCCTGCTCGTCGACGCCCTACACCGGTGGCTGACGGGACGGCTGCGTCGCAGGCAGTGGGAGGCCAGCCGGGCCCGGACACAGGCCGACATGGCCGCGCAGCGGTTCGTCGAGCGGCAGCACGCCGACGCGCAGTCAGCTCAGCAAGCGGCGGCCCGCGAGTACGGCGCCCAGCAGGCGGCGGCGGAGCAGTACGCGGTCGCTCGTGCGGCCGCACAGGAGGTCGTCGACCGTCAAGGCCGGGTGCCCGCTCCATCACAGCCCGTCGGGGCGAGGCCCACGGCGCCCGAGTCTCGCAGGCCGCCACCTCCCCCCGCCTGACGCGACCCGCCGCCAGGACCCGCCGGGAGTACCAGAGCCCCTAGTACACCGCGTGCATCCGGGGTGGCGAAGCGGCGCTGCGGTCCACTCGCGATGTCAGCGGGCATCTTCGTCGAGCGAGAATTGTCGACGATGCCGACGTGGACGAGCAGAGTCGACGTGGCAGCACGATGTCCCTACCGCGTCCATCATCCCCCGCTCAAACGCCAAGGCCCATGTCACAGGCAGCAGAGGTAATTCGTCTGCAGAGGTGACCGCCCGGGTGACCGCCCGAACGTGGCTCTAGAAGGAGGCACCCATGAAAGTGCTCGTCGCCGGGGCCACCGGTGCGCTCGGCACCCAGCTCGTCCCCCAGCTCGCCGCCGCCGGCCACGACGTGATCGGCATGACCCGGTCGCCGGCCAAGTCCGACATGCTCCTGGCCCTCGGCGCCCGGCCGGTCCTGGCCGACGCGCTCGATCCCGACGCGGTCACCCGTGCCGTGGCCGAGGCCGAGCCCGAGGTGAGCGCCCACCAGCTCACCGCCCTGTCGGGCGACATGGACCTGAAGCACCCCGACCGCTTCTTCGCCATGACCAACCGCCTGCGCACCGAGGGCACCGACCACCTGTTGGCCGCCGGCCGGGCCGTGGGCATCCGCCGCTTCGTCGCCCAGAGCAACGCATGCCCGGGCACCTACGCCCGCACCGGCGGTCCGGTCAAGACCGAGGACGACCCGCTGGATCCCGATCCTCCGGCCAAGCTGCGGCCCTCCTTCGCCGCCATCCGCTACCTCGAGGACGCCGTGACCGGCATCGACTGGGCCGAGGGTCTCGTGCTGCGCTACGGCGGCTTCTACGGACCGGGCACCAGCCTCAGCGCCGATCCCGAGGCCGAGACGACCAAGGGCATCCGGAAGCGGCAGTTCCCGATCATCGGCGACGGCGGCGGCATCTGGTCGTTCCTCCACATCGAGGACGCGGCCGCCGCCACCGTGGCGGCCCTCGACAACGGCGGGCCCGGCATCTACAACGTCGTCGACGACGAGCCGGCGCCGGTGCGCGAGTGGCTGCCGTTCCTGGCCGAGCAGCTTGGGGCACGCAAGCCGATGAGGGTCCCCCGCTTCGTGGGCCGGCTGCTGGCGGGCGAGGCCGTAACAATGATGATGACCGAGATCCGGGCGCGTCGAACGCCAAGGGCAAGAGCGAGCTCGGCTGGCAGCCCCGCTGGTCAACGTGGCGGGTCGGCTTCGCCAAGGGCCTCGGCGAGTGAACGCCCGGCTCTGAGCTCGTCGAGGACGAGCAGCCGGCGTGGACCTGAGTGGACAGCTTTCAATCCCTCAACCTGCCCTATGCCAGCTCACTGACCTGGACACCGGTACGCCGCAGCGTCTCGCGCCGGGCACAGACCGGCGCACTGTGTCCGCGTACCTCCGCCGGGCCGAGATCGCCGTTCGCCGAGCTCGCTCTATGCGGGCCGCAGCAGCCGCGGGCGTGCCTGCGCGAAGCCCTCGGCGGCGGTCAGGTGGCGATGGGGCCCCAGGTCTCCGTGCCCGCGCGCATGCGCGGCGCCCAGCCGCTCGCCGCGCGCAGCCGGCGGCTCGACACGCGCAACGAGCGCGCCACTGGCCCCTCCTGCGGCGCCCGCGGGCGCAGGGCTTCGACCCCGACGGCGGCGGCCAGTGCGGCATCGATCTCGGCGTTCGTCGCCGGGTCGGCGTCGGCGACGTTGTATGTCCCGGCCGGGACGCGCAGCGCCGCGGCGATGGCCGCCGCCGCGTCATCCAGCCAGAGCGTCGGCCGATAGGCACCGGGCGCTCCGACCGCGATCGACGCGCCGCCGCGCGCGGTCTCCAGCGCGGCCAGCGTGGACCCGCTGTCGGGTCCCATGAACACCCCGAAGCGCAGCACGACGGTGTCGCTGTCGAACAGCTCGCGCGCGTTGCGCTCCGCCCTCAGTGCGGACGTCGCCACGCCGCCGCCGGCGACCGGCGCATCCTCGTCGAGCCACGCGTCGCCACCGTCGGCGTACACGAAGGCGATCGACTCCTGCACGAGCCGTTGCACACGGGCGGCCCGGGCGGCCCGCGCGATCACCGCCGACGCCTCGCTGCGCAGGCGGTCGTTCTCCTCCCATGCGGACGGATCCGCCATGCGATCGGCTCTCGGGACGTGTGTCAGAAGGTTGACGACGGCGTCCGCCCCGTCGAACGTACGGCGCAGCGACGCCTCGTCGAACACGTCGGCCTCGACGGCGCGCCCCCCGAGACCCTCGAGCCGCTCGCGGCCGCCCGCGGAGCGCGTCACGCCGGTGACGCGGTGGCCCGCGGCGAGCAGGTCGCGGACGGCGCGCCGCCCGATGACGCCCGTGGATCCGGTGATCACTATCTCGTTCATGCCGTAGTGACGACGTAGTCCGCTTGATCGTGACATGCGATGGCATCGTTAGCCGCGCCGCGATCGTGCCCGCGTCGAGGCTGCGCGGGCCAGCGCCCAACCGGCCGTCGCCTGGTAGCCCTAGGACCCACAACACAACGCCCACCTACAAGCCTCGATCGCCGCAGCCCGAGGCGGCGACGTCCCACGCGCGTCTCACGACTGTCGAGCGCGCTGGGCTGTTGCATCCCGATCGGCGGCCCATGACGTCTGATCGGCCCGCTGGTGGGGTCAGCCGGCGTCGGTTGCTCCATGAGTCGTACGCCGCGGCTGGTACCACGTGCCGCCGGAGGGTTTACCCTCGAGGTTCCAGCTCCAGGAGATCGTCGGGGCGATGCGCATGAATAGCCCGGGGCCGACCAGCGCCGACACACGCTCGACGGGCTTGCTTGCGCGGCCGTAGACGCGAAGGCAACGGGCAGCAAACGGGTCCAGCGAGATCAGGTCGTCGAACACCAGGGCGACTCGATCGTTGCCGGCGGCGACGTTGCGGAACTTGCGGGTCCTAGCCACCGCGTCGCCGACACCACCCACCCAGAACCCGTGCCCATCGAACTCGAACGCCAGCGGCACGACGTCGGGCTGGCCGTCGCGACCGACGGTGGCGAGCCGGGCGATTTGCTGCGCTCGCATATAGGTGATCTCTTCGTCGGTGAACGACATCGGTTGCCTCCTTGTCTGAGCACTGACCCCGGTCGATCGGGGTCAGGTTGTCACGTGACGCCGACGACCGGAGCTGCGGATCCCCACCGGGATGGGCGGGGCGGGCCTTCACCAACCCGAACAGCTGTATGGGGTATGCCCTTGTCTGCACCAGGCTCTCGATTTTGTGGTTGGCCGGTGGTGCCGACCGTCGAGTCTCGCGGTCAGGTTGTCGCGCTGGCCTGCGGGACGGGTGCTGGCCGGTAGCAGAGAAGGGTGACACCTGAGTCGAACGTCGTCGTGGCGATCGGCTGCAGCCGGACCTGGCGGCCGTGGAAGGCCCGATCGCCGCTGCCCCAGACCGCGGGGTTGACCCAGAAGTGGATCTCGTCGGCCAGTCCCCGCGTGGCGAGCTGGTAGGCGAGCTCGCCGCAGCCGAAGGAGATCAGGTTCCCACGGTGCTGGCGCTTGAGGCCGGCCACGGTCTCCGCGAGGTCGCCCTTGATCAACGACGCGTTCCAATCGAGGGGTTCTTCCAGGGTCCGGGACGCGACGTACTTGGGGATGCTGTTCACCCGCTCCGCGAAGCCGGTGTCGTCGGTAATGGTGGGCCAGACGCTGGCGAGACCCTCGTAGACCTTGCGCCCGAGCAGGAACGCGTCCGCAGCCAGGAGCTGATCGAACTTGTACCGTTCGCCGTCGCCCTCGAGGATCGCCCACTCCTGGGGTGAGGGCCCGATGACGCCATCGACGGTGATGTGGGTCGAGATGATCAGCTTTCCCATGGGAACCTCCACAACCGTCCCGGCCGGTTGCCGGACCGGGCGAAACCTCGGAGGCATGAGCCTCCGGCGGGTAGATGGACTCGCAGGACATAACTCATCGCCGAGGTTCCCGGTGACACGCGCTCGACTGGGGCCACGCTCGTGGCGGGCGTCACGGCCAGGGGTAGCGGACGATGCTGGCCGCCGTCGTGAGCTCCCGGGTAGGGGTAGGGGTCGGTGGCAACGGCCTGTTGGAGGAACCGGTAGAGCATGGGCATCACGCTCCGTTGGTCTCGAGGACTGCGAGGATGTTGCCGGAGGGGGTAACCATATTCAGCCTCACAGGCATGCCCTCCCGGGAGAACCCCGGGGCGCGAGATCAGGCAGATCTGGCGGGTCGAGGGACGTGGTCCGACGTCGCGTTGGGGACCCTGGGTTCAGCCGGATTTCCGTCGAGGGTGGCGATCACCACTCACGCAATCGCTCGATCGTAAACACTGACGTGGCGCCAGCTGGTGGCGGTGAACGGTTCACCGTTCCAACCTCCCCATCTCTCGCGCAGTCGAAGGCCAGCGATGCGAGCCATGAGATCGAACTCAGGTGGGTTAGCCAGGCGCAGCCGGATCGGGCTGAAGACGGAGCCGTCGGCGCTGATGCGGACGTGGTTCACGTCGAGGATCTGCGTGACGGGGTCGTACTGGCAGACGTCCAGCACGACATGGTCGAGCCCGATGTGCTCGGCATCGACGAACTGGTGGCCCGGTCGAGACGGAGCGGTCGGTACCCGGCACTC
>JBKPAA010000070.1:0-3744 GCA_046726215.1 Actinomycetota bacterium
TCGAGGTAGTAGGCGTGCTCCCAGACGTCGATGGTCAGCAGCGCCGCCTTGCCGTGCTTGAGCGGCAGGTCGGCGTTGGCGGTCTGCACGACCTCGAGGCCGCCTTCGCCCTTCGCGAGCCAGGTCCAGCCCGAGCCGAACAGCTTCGTGGCCTGCTCGGTGAATGTCTGCAGGAACTTGTCGACCGACCCGAACGACTGCTCGATTGCCGTCTTGAGCTCGCCCTCGGGCTCCCCGCCGCCACCAGGCGTCATGCAGTGCCAGAAGAAGTTGTGGTTCCAGTTTTGACCGGCGTTGTTGAACAACGGCGTGGCGGGCTCGGCGGCCAGGATTATCTCCTCGAGCGAGCGCCGGTCGTGCTCCGTGCCCTCGACGAGCCCGTTGAGGGTGTTCACGTAGGCCTGATGATGCTTGCCGTAGTGGAAGTCGAGCGTCTGCTCGCTCATGTGCGGGGCGAGCGCGTCCTTGGAGTACGGCAGCGGGGGAAGCTCGAAGGGCATCGGCACTCCTTGATATCTCGTGGGGAGGGACACTTCGAACCTACCCAGGGGGCGCCCAACACACACAGGGACCTCCGGCGTATTCACGGATAGGTCACAGGTCGTACGACCTGGAACAATGACCCAATAGGTCAGGAATCTCCGGGGGATGCCCGGCGTTGGGGGTCTTGATGCGAAGACTCGCGGTCCTTTCCCTGCACACGTCGCCGCTGGCCCAGCCGGGCTCCGGCGACAGTGGCGGCATGAACGTCTACGTGCGCGAGCTGGTCTCGGCCCTCGCCCAGGCGGGCGTGACGAGCGACGTCTATGTGCGGCGCTGGGCCGAGGGGCTGCCCGACGTCGTCGACGTCGAGCCGGGGTTCCGGGTGGTGCACGTGCCCGCAGGACCCGTGGACCTGCCCAAGGAGGCCCTTCCCGAGATCGTCGAGTTGTTCGCCGACGGCGTGCTGGCGCGGCTCACCGCCGACGGTGGGGCCAACGCCGCCGATGCCCTCCACGCCAACTACTGGCTCTCGGGCATCGCCGGGCACAGCCTCAAGCACGAGCTGGACCTGCCGCTGGTGTCTACCTTCCACACGCTGGCCCGGGTCAAGGCGGAGACCGGCGACCTCGAGCCCCAGCGGCGAGTCGATGCCGAGACCGAGGTCATCGCGTGCTCCGACGTCATCCTGGCCAACTGCACCGCCGAGGCGGCCCAGCTCCAGCAGCTGTACGGCGCCCAACCCGACCGTATCGAGATCGTTCCACCGGGCGTCATCCACGCATTCTTCTCACCCGGCCCGCGCCAGGGCGCCCGTGCCGCACTGGGACGTCTCGACCTCGCCGACGGGCCGATGGCGCTGTTCGTCGGACGCATTCAGCCGCTCAAGGGATTGGACGTGGCCGTGCGGACCCTGGACGCCCTGGAGGACCCGCGGGCGGTGTTGGTGGTGGTCGGCGGCGCGAGCGGACGCGACGGCGAGCGGGAGCTCGAGCGCATCGACAAGCTGGCGGCGTCGCTCGGGGTGGCCGACCAGATCCGCTACACGGACCCCCAGCCCCACCACTTGCTGTCGACCTACTACCGGGCGGCCGACGTGGTGCTCGTGCCCAGCCGCAGCGAATCCTTCGGGCTGGTGGCCCTGGAGGCGGCCGCCTGCGGAACGCCGGTGGTCGCGGCCGCCGTCGGTGGGCTGCGCACCCTGGTGGAGCACGGCCGCACGGGTTTCCTGGTCGAGGGCCGCGACCCCGAGGTGTTCGCGGCGTACACCGAGCAGATCCTCGACAACCCGGCCCTGGGCCGCGAGCTGGCCGCGGCCGCCAGCAGTCGAGCCCGCAACTTCACGTGGTCGACCGCCGCCGCTCGCCTGCGTCGCATCTACGCAGACCTCACCGCCCGGTCACCGATCGCATGCGGTGCCGGCGCCTAGGAATGGCGCAAGTAGCGTCGAACGGGTGACCCAGCGGCCCTTCGCCGACGAGGAGCTCGACGCCATCGCCGCCCGAATCGAGGCGTGGCTGGAACGCCAGCGGACGGAGAACCCGGTGGTGGCGGCGGTCGAACGCGACACCGAGTCGGGGGAGCGGCGCTGGTTCGTGCGTGTGCGGGGCGACGAGAAGGACGTGTTCACCATCTGGTTCCACCTCCGCCAGCGCACGCTGCACTACGAGACCTACGTCATGCCGTCGCCCGAGGAGAACCACGCCGCCTTCTACGAGCACCTGCTCCGGCGCAACGTGAAGCTCTACGGCGGCTCGTTCGCCATCGGCGAGGAGGACGCCATCTTCCTGATCGGCCAGATCGCCAACGATGCGGTCGATGACGACGAGCTCGACCGCATCCTGGGGTCGCTGTACGAATGGACCGAGCAGTTCTTCCGGCCCGCCATGCGCATCGGCTACGCGTCCCGGTTCAAGGGTTGATCTGGCATTTTCGTAGCCTTTCGCTGTATTTCGATCTAACTTGGTCGAGCCCGGGAGCGGGGTGGTTCATCGATCGGGGAAGTCGAGCTGGGTCGCCTCGCGCCCGGGCACCGCAGGGCCGTAACGTCGCCGTGCATGGGGATGGCGAAGCTCCAGGTCATCGGCGGCGGGAAGATGGGCGAGGCGTTGCTGGCCGGCCTGCTGACGGGCGGCTGGGCCACCGCCGGAGAGCTGCGGGCCGTCGAGAAGCTTCCCGATCGAGCCGCACAGCTCCGCGCCGCCTTTCCCGGGATGACGGTCGCCGGTGACCCGGACGTCGCACACGGTCACGTCCTGGCGGTGAAGCCCGGCGACGTCGAGACGGCCTGCGGGGCGCTGGCCGGTACCGGCTCCCGGGCACCGGTGCTGTCCATCGCCGCCGGCATCACGATCGAACGCCTGGAGGCCGCCCTGCTTGCCGGCACGCCGGTGGTGCGAGCCATGCCCAACACGCCGGCGCTGGTTGGCTCCGGGGCGTCTGCCGTGGCCGCCGGCCAGGCGGCCGACGAGGCCGACCTGGCGTGGGCGGAGCAGATCCTCGGTGCCGTGGGCAAGGTCGTGCGGGTCGACGAAGCGCTGCTCGACGCCGTGACCGGGTTGTCGGGATCGGGGCCCGCCTACGTGTTCTTGGTGGCCGAGGCGCTCATCGAGGGTGGCGTGCTCGCTGGCCTCCCGCGCCCGGTGGCGATCACGCTGGCGGTGCAGACGATGCTGGGGTCGGCGCGAATGCTCGACGAGACGCCCGGGGGGCCGGAGGCGCTGCGGGCGGCCGTCACGTCCCCCGGGGGCACCACGGCCGCGGGCCTCCGGGCGCTCGAGGCAGGGGGCGTGCGCTCGGCGTTCCTCGAGGCTGTCCTGGCGGCGACCGAGCGCAGCCGCGAGCTGGGCCGGAGCTGAGGGGCTGGTGGGGCGAGTGGCACCACTCGCCCCACCAGCAACGGTCGCTTACAGTGACCTCAGCGGAGTTGGAAGGGGTCTTCCACATGGCTGTGTCGCGCGCCCGATTCCTGACGCCTCGAGAGGTGGCCGATCTGCTGCGGGTGTCGTCGATGACCGTTTACCGGCTCATCAAGTCGGGAGACCTCCGCGCCGTCCGGGTGGGCAAGGCGTATCGCATCCTCGAGGACGACGTCGACGCCTACCTGGCCGACCGGTTCACCCAGGCCGGCTGACAGTCCGGCCCGACCCCGACCGCCACCCCTAGCGGCGTCGGTCTCCGACCGACAATCCGGCCCGACCCCGGCCACCACCCCGAGCGGCGTCGGGCTGCCCCCCCCCCAACGGCCCGCCCCCCGCCCCCCCC
>JBKPAA010000071.1:0-11825 GCA_046726215.1 Actinomycetota bacterium
CTGCCGTGGCTCGGCCCCGTCACCAGCACCGCAGTCAGCGGATCGCCGTCCGGGTCGGCGTCGTTGCCCAACACCCCCGGCGCGGCCACCGTCAGCACCGTGTCTTCCGCCGTGCTGAAGGCATCCCCGGCCGCGACCGGAGCCTGGTTGGTGACCGTGCTGTTCAACAGCACGGCGACGTTGTCAGTGTTGAATGCCGTGGCCGCCAGGTCGGGCTTGCCGTCGCCGTTGAAGTCTGCCGCCACCACCGAGGTCTGTGTGCTACCGACGGCGAAGTTGGTCGGGGCGGTGAAGGTGCCCCCCGTGCTGCCGAGCAGCACCGATACGCGATTCAGGTTGAAGTTGGTGACGGCGAGGTCCGGGTCGCCGTCGCGGTTGAAGTCGGCGACCGCGACGGCGGACACGCCGCTGTCCGTGGTCAGGATTGTCGGGCCGGTGAAAGTGCCACCGGTGCTGCCGAGCAGCACCATGATCTCGCCGGGGGATTGGTCGGCGACTGCGAGGTCGGGGTCGGCGTCGCCGTTGAAGTCGCCCACCGCGACCGAGTCGGGGTCGGAGCCTGAGGCGACCGTGGCCGGCGCGGTGAAGGTGGCGCCGGTGCTGCCGAGCAGCACCAGCACCCTGCTAGAGAACTGGCCGGATTCGGCGACGGCGAGGTCGGGGTCGCCGTCGCCGTTGAACTCGCCCACCGCGATCGAGAAGGGACCGGTGGCTGTACCGACGGTGGTCGGCGCGGTGAAGCCGCCGCCGGTGGTGCCGCGCAGCACCAGGATTGCGCCGGTGACCTGGTCGGTGACTGCGAGGTCGGGGTCACCGTCGCCGTTGAAGTCGCCCACCGCGACCGCGGCGGGGAAACTGCCGGCGGGGAAGTTGGTCGGGCCGGTGAAGGTGCCGCCGGTGCTGCCGAGCAGCACCGAGATGATGCCGTCGAAGGCGTCGGCGACGGCGAGGTCGGGGTCACCGTCGCCGTTGAAGTCGCCTACCGCGACCGCGAACGGGAATCCGCCGGTGGCGATGTTGGTCGCGGCGCTGAAGCTGCCACCAGCGCCCCCGAGCAGCACCGAGACACTTCCGGCGAACTCGTTCGCGACCGCGAGGTCGGGGTCACCGTCGCCATTGAAGTCACCCACCGCGACCGAGTTGGGTCCGTCACCGACGGCGAAGTTGGTCGGACCCGTGAAGGTCACGGGCGTCAACGCCCGTGCCGGCGGCGCCGGAAGCAGGGCGGCGACCACGAACGACGCGACTAGTACGGCGAGACGGATCCCCCGCATGCGACCCCCAACTGGCGCGGACCGTTGTCATCTCGAGCATGGGGATGGTAGGCCCCGGCCGGCCGCGTGGCAACGCGAATGGGTACTTCCGGCCCCGGCGGTGCCGGAGACGTGTCAACCCCTACGTCGGCTCACCCGCCACCACCCGCCGCGGCCTCTACGTCGCCGCCACCCGCGGACGCGACGAAAACATCCTGTGTGTGGTCACCGAGAGCACGGACGTCACTGAGGCCCGCGACGTCCTCGAATCAATCCTCGTCACCGACCGGGCCGACAGCCCCGCTACCACGCAACGACGCGCCCTCGCCCAGCTGGCGTCCGTACAGGCAGGGCGAGCTGGCTCGACACCGACGCCGCGCTGCCCGACCCCTGACTGGTTCCCAGCGGCACTGGCCAACGCCCAGCGCAGCCTGCTCGACGCCCAGGTCCGCGAGACAGAACGTGAAGCGCGCACGGCGCAGGCAGTCGCTGCAGCAGCCAAGCCGACGCCGCGCTGGCCGACGTGTCGGCAGCGACCACCGGCGATCGAGGCGCCTTACGAGACGCTGAGGCTCGAGCCGTCGACGTCCGGCGACGCCACACTGCGGCAGAGCACGGCTCGACACCCGGCCCCGTCGGCATCGGCGCACGCTCCGCCAGGACCTCCGCATCGTCGAGCAGCAGCTCGAACGCGCCGAGGACCACCTCGGACGCACCCGCCAGCGCACCACTCCTGCGGTCGATCGCCACAGTCAAGCGGTCGCCGACCAACGAGAAGCACGCGAACTGCTTCGGACCTGCGAGACCATCGACCGCCTCGAGGCGATGCGCCCCACAGGCGGCCACCACCGACTCCGCGTTCGAGCCCTGATCACCTGGAAGCACTGGGCCGACGGCCACAACGTGCCCACCAGCGCCCTCCGCACCACGCTCTCGCTCCTTGCTCACCGAGGAGGTCCCGAGCAGCAACTCGCCGAGACCCTTCGCGACGACCTCGGCGAAACGCGCGTCGACCCTGCTATCCGTGTCGCCGCTCGTGACGACTCCGCTTCGATGCGAATCGCTCGACCCGATCTCGGCATCCGAGCTGTGAAGCGCGGACTCAAACAGGATTCCGGTTGTCGGACCAAGGGGTGGCGAAGGCGCGAGTGCTGTCCCAGTTCGGCACGTATCGGCGCTTGGAGGGCACCTCGACGGCTGCCGCATCGCGGGTTCAAGCTCTCCGAGGGTATGGAAGTCCCCGCGGAACTCGCCTCGCGGTTCAAGTTCGCAAGGCAGAAGTCGAAGCTGGCTGGCACCATTCGCGGTTCCTACTTCGCGTTCAAGAACGAGTACTGACCCCCGGATCGGCGAGGTCAGGCATCTCCTGCCCGTCGTGTCATACCCCAGCACCCAGGCAGCGTCTTGCTGGCGAGCCGACCGTCTCGCGCGTCTCGCGACTCGGCGGAAGCGTGAGCTTCCGAGCCCCGAGGTGCCGATCGCGGCCGGCAATCAGTCACCGGCGCCCAGGTTGATGTTGACGGCCACGTAGATAAGGTCAGCTTCTCGGGCACCGTGTTGCCGCAATCTGCTGCGGGCCTCGACCGAGCTCGGCACACCCGGGCGCTGCCCAGCGTCGATCTCGGCTCGCTCGATCCACCGCAGCGTCTCGGGCTTCACATCGAGCAGCTCACCCACCCGGCGGCGGGCCTGCAACGCCGACTCATCGGGGAAGTCTCGGCGGCGGTCCTGGAACATCCTCACCGCCCGGTCACGGGTCTCCTGGTCGTACTTCCTCAGCGCGGGCATGGCTCAGTCTCCTTGTGAGATCTGAGCCTCCGCTAGATCCAGGGCGGTTCATGACCCCCGCAGCCCTGGCAACGCGGCAGCAACGAGAACACCAACGGGCTGCTGCGCCAATACCTCCCTCGCAGGTCCCGCCTCATAGCCTCTCTCCCGGATGGAGCTGCGGCACCTGCGTTACTTCGTCGCCATCGCCGAGGAGCGCCATTTCGGTCGCGCTGCAGAGCGACTGCACATGGCGCAGCCGCCGCTGTCCCAGCAGATCCGCCAGCTCGAGGCCGAGCTCGGCGCCCGCGTGTTCGCGCGCACGACCCGCAAGGTCGAGCTGACGCCGGCGGGCGAGTTGCTGCTGGCCCGGGCCCGCCGCATCCTCGCGGAGGTGGATGCCGCGTCCGTCGACGTGCAGCGCGCCGAGCGGGGCGAGGTCGGACGGCTCGCCGTCGGGTTCACCGGATCGGCCACCTACGAGCTGCTGCCGTCGATCGCCACTGCCCTGCGGGCCGAGCTGCCCGACGTCGAGCTCGAGCTCCACGGCGAGATGCTCACGCCAGCTCAGGTGAACGCGTTGCTAAGCGGCATGCTGGACGTGGGCCTGTTGCGGCCGCCGGTGCACTCGCTCGACCTGGCGGTGCACGACATCCGGCGCGAGCCCCTGGTCGTCGCTCTGCCCGCCGACCATCCGCTCGTGGGAGATCGTCGGGTCAAGCTGACCGAGTTGGCGGGTGACCCATTTGTGACCTACCCGTCCCACTTCCGCTCGGTCGTGCACGACGCCGCGGAGGCCGCCTGCCGCAAGGCGGGGTTCACCCCGCGGGTCGCCCAAGAGGTGGGTGAGACAGCGACGTTGGTGAGCCTGGTGGCGGCCGGGATCGGGGTGGCGCTCGTGCCCGCCTCGGTCCAGCACCTGCGGATCACCGGCGCGGTCTACCGCCCCCTGGCAGGCAGCACCCAGGAGGTCGCGCTGGCCGTGGCCAGCCGGGCTGGCGACCCGAACCCAGTGCTCCAGCGGTTCCTCGGCCGTGTCCGCGCCCTGGTGGGCCTGCGTCCGGTGCCGAATCAGGACGCCTGACGTCCGAGCCCGGCGCTCCACCGGTATTGGACCGCAGCGATCCACATCCGTACCGTCACGCACGATGGTGGCGTCGGTGCATCACGTCGAGGTCGGGCGTTTCGACGGACCTGTCGCGGTGCTCGGCACCTCGCTCGGGACGACCACCGCGATGTGGGACCCTCAGGTCCCTGCCCTCGCCGAGCGGTGCCGTGTCGTCGTGCTCGACCACCGCGGCCACGGGGGCTCCGAGGTCGTCGATGGTCCGGCCACCATCGACGACCTCGGGGGCGACGTGCTCGCCCTGCTCGAGCGCCTGAGCATCGACCGTTTCTCGTGGGTCGGGCTCTCCCTTGGCGGGATGGTCGGGATGTGGTTGGCGACCCGCCGGCCCGGGAGGGTCGAACGCCTGGCGCTCGTGTGCACCGCCGCGCACCTGCCCCCGGCCGAGGGATGGCTCGAGCGGGCGGCGACCGTGCGTCGCGACGGCACGGCTGCGATCGCCGACGCCGTGGTCGGCCGCTGGTTCACGCCGGGCTTCATTGAGCGCGAGCGTGCGGTGGTCGAAGCGCACCGTGCCATGCTGCTGGCCACATCGCCCGAGGGCTACGCGTCCTGCTGCGACGCCATCGCCGGCATGGACCTGCGTCCCGATCTGCCCGCGGCGACAGTGCCCACGCTGGTGATCGCCGGCGCGGACGACCCTGCCACGCCACCCTCGTTCGCCGAGGAGATCGCCACGGGCATCTCCGGGGCCCGGCTCGAGATTGTGCCCGATGCGGCCCACCTCGCCAGCGTCGAACAGCCGGCTCTCGTGACCAAGCTGCTGGTGGATCACATCATCGACAGGAACTGACGTGCGCTACCTCGTGCACATGGTCGTGCGCCTTCCGCACGACATGGACCCGGAGGTTGCCTCCGACCTCAAGGCTCGGGAGAAGGAGCGTGCCCTCGACCTGCAACGCGCCGGGCTGTGGCCTCATCTGTGGCGGGTCGCGGGCCAGTACGCCAACTACAGCGTGTTCGACGTCGAGTCCCACGACCAGCTCCACGAACTGCTGACCAGCCTGCCTCTGTTTCCATTCATGGACGTCGACGTCATCCCGCTCGCGATTCATCCCTCGGCGCTCGAGGCCCAGCCTCCGGCATAGAACCAAACAAAGACCTGACACATCTCAATAGGCAATAACTGTGTACTTCACATAGCAGAATCGCCGCCGGATGATGGTGGGGTGAAGGTCACGGCCATCGAGGCCATCCCTTTCGTGATCCCGTTCCGGCGGCCGTTCGCGTTCGCGAGTGGCACCGCCACGGTCGCCGACCATGTTCTCGTGCGGGTCCGCACGGACGAGGGGATCGTGGGTCACGCCGAGGCCCCACCGCGTCCGTACACCTACGGCGAGTCGCAGGCGTCGATCGTCGCCGCCGTGTACGACTGGTTCTCGCCCGCCCTCGCGGGGGCCGACCCGTTCGGCCGCGAGCGCATCTCGGCGACGCTCGCCCGCATCGTCGGCAACCCCACCGCCAAGGCGGCCGTGGACATCGCGCTGTGGGACGTCATCGGCCAGGCCGTCGGCCAGCCGGTCCACAGCCTGCTCGGCGGCTACGCCGAATCGGTGCGGGTCAGCCACATGCTCGGGCTGGGCTCGCCGTCCGAGACGGTCGACGAGGCCTCCCGCATCCGCGACACCTATGGCATCAGCGTCTTCAAGGTGAAGGTCGGCCGGACGCCGTTCGCCGTCGACGTCGAGGCCGTCAGCGCCCTGCGTTCCGCACTCGGCGACGACGTCGAGCTCTACCTCGATGCCAACCGTGGCTGGCGGGGGGACGACGCGCTGCGCGCTCTCGCCGCCCTCGCCGACGTCGGCATCACCATGCTCGAGGAGCCGGGCCGTGCCGACGACATACTCACCCGGCGGCGCACCGTCGAGCGCAGCCCGGTGCCGATCGTCGGTGACGAGAGCTGCACCCGGGCCGCCGAGGTCGCCCGCCTGCTGCTCGATGGCAGCTGCGACATGGTCAGCATTAAGACCAGCCGTACCGGCTTCACCGACAGCGCCAAGATCGTGGGGCTCTGTGAGGGCCTCGGTGCCGGTGTCGTGCTCGGCAACCAGATCGACGGCGCCGTCGCCACGCTCGCCGGAGTCACCTTCGCCGCCGCCCACCAGGCCACCGCCGAGCGCCCGGCCGAGCTGTCGGCATTCGTCGACATCGCCGACCACCTACTTACCGAGCCGCCCGAGATCGTCGACGGACGGATGGCCCCGCCCCAGCGACCCGGCCTCGGCATCACCATCGACGACGACAAGGTCGACCACTACCGGGTCGACCACTGACCCACAGGCAAACCACGACCGCACTGCACCCGACCAGACCAACCGCCACCGCCAAGGGGAACACCATGTCCTACGAGAACCCGATCAACCCCGTCAGCCTCGGCAAGATGCCCGACACCGCCGACCCGCGGACCAAGCGCACCGCCGAGGTCGTGGGCACCCTGCTGCACCGCATGTGGGACACCATGGCGGAGCTCGACGTCACCTACCCCGAGTTCGACGCCGCCAAGGACTGGCTCATCTCCGTAGGCGAGGCCGGGGAGTGGCCGCTGTTCCTGGACGTGTTCTTCGAGCACGTCGTCGAGAAGAAGGCGGCCGAGAAGTCACGCGCCAGCCAGTCGTCGATCCAGGGCCCCTACTACGTGCCCGACTCGCCGCTCGTCGCATGGAACGCCACCATGCCGATGCGCGAGGACGAGCCCGGCGAGCGCTTGGTCGTCCGCGGCCGAGTGCTGTCCACCGATGGGACCCCACTCGCCGGTGCCATCATCGACCACTGGCAGGCCGATGCCCACGGCTACTATTCGCACTTCCACCCGTCGACCCCCGACGGCAACCTGCGGGCCCGTTTCGTCACCAACGACGAGGGGCGGTTCGAGATCCACACGGTGCTCCCCGCGCCGTACATGATCCCCCATGACGGCCCGACCGGGTGGCTGCTCGAGGCCGGCGGCTGGCACCCCTGGCGCCCGGCGCACCTGCACTACTTCGTCGATGCCGACGGCCACAAGCGCCTGACGACCCAGTTGTTCTTCACCGGCGACCGCTGGCTGGGCACCGACGTGGCCAGCGCCGACAAGCCCGACCTGACGCTCCAGCCCTCGCGGTCGGCCGACGGACGCCTCGAGCTCACCTACGACTTCACCCTCGAGCCCGGCGAGGCCAAGCGGCAGGCCATATCGGCCAGGTACTGAGCCACGACGAGGCGCTGACATGACCCCGTTCATGCTCCGAGTGCAGGCGACGGCCAAGGGAGCCGCCCCTCCCACCGGCGCCGCCCTCGGCGCCACCATGCCCCGGAGGGTGGCGCAGGGAACGGACCGCCACGTTGCGGCGGTGCCGTCGCCGAGCAGTTCGTGGCGGAGGCCAACGCCGTCCTCGGCCCGAGCGCTGTCGAACTGGCCGACCGCCGCGGACTGTGTACTTCCCCCTCCGGGGCGGCGGGGTTATGAATGCGACACGACGCCGGGCCCTGGGCCGGCGCGGAGCCCGTCGAAGGAGGGCGGTATGGCCGTCACCCAGCGTCAGACCAAGACCGCTGTAGGTTCCGCCCGGTCCAGATGGGACGACCTCGTCCGCGCCGACCGCGTCCAGATGGGACGACCTCGTCCGCGCCGACCGCGTGCGTTGAACCCAACCCCCCATCCAACCCCGGGGAGCTGATAGCCGCTGATCCTGGCTGACAAGTGTGCGCCGCCCCTCGCCGGCGTCAAGGCCAAGCCCCTCCGGGGCGGCCACCAGCCAGCCTTGACCCCGGCTCCGGGAACGGCGCGCGTTCACGCCCAGGAACCCGGCGAGCCACAACCCGCTCTAGAGCTCCACCACCTCCACAAAACCCGCTGCACCCCTTGACACGGCCCCACTCCTTCAGGGGATGCCGATCTCGCGTCACGTCGTCCTGTGCTGGCTGCTTGGGAGGCGGGCACTCGGTGCAGGCATTCCGCGCTCGTGCTGGTGATGGTGCTCAAGGTGAGGAGCTATGGCAGCGGAGGTGTCTCGCGCACACCCAGGAGCTTCTAGTCACACTTCGCGTTTGACGAGCACGCTCCGTCGATCCAAGATGTGGTCGCCCTGGGACGGACGGTCCAGGATGAGGCGGGAGAAGATGCCATGGCTATGAAGCGATTGCTCGCGGGCGTGGTCTGCGCGGCTGCACTTGTGGTTGTTCCAGCTACTGCAGCGTTCGCTGGCGAGGTGAAGGGCCCTCCAGGGGTTCCTGACAACACCAATGAAACGGGGGCTCTGGATCATGCCAACTCGGCCTGTGCCGCCAGCGGGCTGAATGACTTCGACTCAGAAGAGGGACAGACCGTGTCTCAGGTTCAGACTGCGGCGGACTCTTGGAAGTACTACGGGCTGCCAAAAGGCTCGCCAGGCACGCTTGGCCTCTGTAGGGGCGGCACCGGGGAGTAGGACAGGCGCCGTGTCGTTGGCCCCGGCGTTTCGGCCGGGGCCAACAGTTTCTCTTAGCCGCGTGCCGGGAGCAGGGATCGGCTCGACGACGACTGACCCGTCTGTTGTATTCGCCATCAGTCTGACGACCGGTATGTGCCGTTCCTGCGGCACCCAGATCTGATGCGATGAAGGAGCGGGGCCTCCGCTCCCCGTGAGGAACCGAGTCGATCCAGACTCGGGGCTTCACACAAGCAACCTCTGACGAAGACGAGGAGGCCCCCTATGGATCGACAGTATGTCGGGATCGACTTTCATCGTCGCCGCTACGGTCGTCGTGCGCATGAGTGCGACGGGCTGGCGCGGGCGCTTGCCGGCACCGCCTGGTTCAGGCCGTGAACTTGGTGCCGCGCAGCCGTTCGGTGGCGTCGGTGACGATCCGCTCAACGATGACTTCGGCGGGTTCGATGGTGTCGATCAGTCCTGCGGTTTGGCCGGTGTAGAGGAACGCGTTGTCGGTGTCCCCTGTTTCGAGTGCTGCCATGCGGATGCCGCCGCGTCGGCGTGTCGGTAGCGCAGCTCGCCCTCTCGCCCGGCCCAGGTCTCGTAGAACCGGTTGCGTTCGATGCGCGCGTAGGCACCCGGCCATACGGTGGCGTTGGCGACGTCTGGTAGCTCCGTTACCACCGTGTTGTGGCCGTCGCTGTCGACGAGCACCTGCTTGTAGGAATCGGGGATCGACGCCTCGGTCGTCGCCAGAAACCGGGTCCCGAACAGCGCGCCTTGTGCTCCCAGCATCAGGGCTGCGGCGAGGCCGGCGCCGTCAGCAAGTCCGCCGGCAGCGATCACCGGAACGGGCGCGACGGCGCGGGCGACTATCGGTACGAGCACCATCGTCCCGATGAGGCCGACGTGGCCGCCGCCTTCGGTGCCTTGTGCGACGATCGCGTCGGCTCCAGCGGCGGCTGCTCGTACGGCCTCAGACACGGTGGACACCATGTGCAGCACCTTGGCTCCTGCCTCGTGGGCCTGGGTGAAGAGCTCGTTGAGTGGTTGATCGGCTTTGGCCCATGCGGTCGACACGACCGGTGGACGCGTGGCCAGGGTCGCGGCCCATTCGGCCTGACCGGCCATGAACAGCAGAAGGTTGAGGCCGAACGGCCGATCGGTCCGGTCCCTGATGGTGTCGGCTAGCTGGGTGATCTCTACGGGTGGGCGGCCACTGCAACCCTGGATGCCGAGCCCTCCCGCGTTGGAGACCGCGGCGACGAGATCCGGGTTGGTCCCCAAACCCATCCCGCCGAGCACGACCGGATGGGTTATGCCGAACAACTCGCAGACGGGAGTCGTCAACATGTCGACCGCGTGACGTCCTTGGTTGAGCACCGCGTTCCGCGCGGATCGTAGACGGCGCCGAAAGCGACAACCCCGGCCGTACCCAGCTCGGGCAGATCACCGTCGGTTTCAGGTGATGCCGGCACCGGCGTTTGCCTTGTCGGCGATACCGTCCAGCAGGTCCACGAACTGTTCAGGCGATGACATGAACGGGGAGTGATCTGTATCGAGCGTGACCACCTCGCGAGCGCGAGTGGACATCCATCGCTGGAAGTCCGGGTGGATGGCGCGATCGCGTCTGCACAGCACGTAGGTCGACGGGATCGACCTCCACGGTTCGGCGCCGGTCGGCACGGTCACACAGGCGGCCGCCGTCGGCCGGAGGCGACGCGCCGCCTCCTCCGCCTCGCCTCGGTCGCACTCGTTGTAGAAACAGCGGACGGCCGCCTCGGGCGGGAAAACGAAGTTGCCCTCAGCGGTGAGCTCGACCTCAGCGTTGATTGGAGCGGCTGGGAATTCGCTCATCCGTTTCAGGTAGACGTCACCGCCCTCCACCAGCATGGCGGCCACATACACGAGATGCTGCACATCGGTGCGCTGGGCCGCGGCCTTGGAAATCACCAAACCGGCGTAGGAGTGCCCCACAAGCACGACAGCCTGACCCCAGTCGTCCAGAGCCCGCCGCACCGCAGCCGCATCGTCGCCGAGCCCAGTCAAGGGAAGATCGACGGCGACAACATCATGGCCCCGACCAACGAGATCATCCTTGGTCCGACTCCAGCACCACGCCCCGTGCCCGACGCCGTGAACCAGCATCAACGCCCCCATCGGACCTCCTCACACGCCCCGACGCGGCGACCAACGACACCGTAACCACCCCCGCCGTCGGGCGTTTTGTCCACGCCCAGCACCAACATCGGCTTCCATCGGACAGCCGACCAAAACGACGGCTCTCGTGCGGTCACTCGACGTGCGTGCGGTCGTCCTCGGCGTCGCCAAACCCGCGCCGACGCCGTGGTGCCGATCTGCCGATCGGGCGCCGAACGGCCTAGGTGCGTTTTGGCCTAGGTGCGATGCACGAGGCGTTCAAAGCGCGTGGTCATTGCACATGACAGCACCACGAGCGCTGGGCCCAAAAACCGGCCGGTCATGGTGGCCCCACCCCTGCCGTTGAATGCCAGTCATGCGCCGATGACCACCAGCCCCGGGTGAGCAGCACGACGACAGCCGGCTCTTCGGACAAGCCACAACCCGGACCCGCCACCGAGACTACGCCAACCCCCTCGCGCCGCGGGTTGACAGAGGGGGTGCCACTCTGTGCGTGAAAGTCGATGGAAGATCGTTGAATCGCGTCTGCCTGCCGACTTGCAACGCGCGGTCGCAGGAGAAGGGAGCCGACATGACCGACACGCCACCGCCTGTCCCGCCGCCGTCCGCAGCAGCACACGGCCCGAGAGGGAAGGTTCGGAACCCGGCCGCGGTGATCATTTTCTCGATTATCACGTTGGGGATCTACTACCTGTACTGGATCTATCAGGTGTACCGCGAGCTCAAGGAGCACACCGGCCAGGGGATCGGGCCGGTGATCGGTCTCGTAATCGGGATTCTGATCAACCCCGTCAACTGGTTTGTGTTGCCGTCCGAGATCGGCAACATGTACGCGCCGGCGCGTCAGCCCAAGCCCGTGAGCGGCGCGACCGGCTTCTGGAACCTCATCCCACTGATCGGGTTCATCATCTGGACAGTGAAGGTCCAGGGCGCGCTCAACCGGGCGTGGGGAGGCCAGGTAACCGTATAGAACCCCAGATGCACCCATATCTGTCAGTGAGACTGGGGTTGTGTCGTTGATGGTCCACCAGCGCGTTGGTGCGAGTGGCTACATTCAGCGGCTCCTGCGGTCGGGTTTGACTCGTTGTTGCACCGAGGTTCGTGAGGTGCGTGTCGACCGGGGCCGTGGGA
>JBKPAA010000072.1:0-6168 GCA_046726215.1 Actinomycetota bacterium
ACAGGCGCCAGGCACCCAGGGCCACGAGACCCCATCCCAGGACGTCGGGGAGGAGGTCGAGGTACTCCGTGCGGATGTCGATGGCGACCAGCGCCAGGCCGACCGCGACGTACGTCAGCGGACGCATCGGCGGAATCGTAACCGGCCGTTTCCGGCGACGGCCGTGGTGGGCACGTCGGGACGGCCTTCGACGTCAACAGGTCAGTGGCACTTCTCCAGGAAGCGGTCGACGTCCACGACGACGCGGGTCACCTTGCCGGCGGCCACCAGACCCCGCTCGTCGGTGGCCGAGACGGTGAAGGTGAGTCGCCGACCCACCACCTTCTCGAGGGTCGCCTCTGCGAGCACCTTCGTGCCCACCGCCGTAGGCGCCAGATGGTCGAGCTGCACCCGCATGCCGACCGTCGTGTGGCCCTCGGGTACGCGGCCGTCGACCGCCAGCAGCGACGCCTCCTCGCACAGCGCGATCAGCCGCGGCGTCGCCAGCACCGCCACCTGACCGGAGCGGAACGCGAGCGCAGTGTCCTCGTCGCCGACGTCGAGGGTGACGGCCGCGGACAGGCCGGGTTCCAGGGGCACCCGGGTACAGTACGCATCCACGTCGCCGGCGGGCGAAACCGCCCGGACCCTGGTCAGCCGGCGTCGATCACCGCGGATCACGCCTGGGATCCGCTCCTGATCCACCCGCCATCCAGCCGAATCGAGGTCGCCCGTGCTCGACGAATCGGTCATCCAGCGCACGCTCGCCACCGCCCTCCGCACCGGCGGCGACTTCGCGGAGGTGTTCGTGGAGGACAAGCGGTCCTCGGCGGCGATGCTGGATGACGGCCGGGTGGAGGAGCTGTCGTCCGGGCGGGACCGGGGCGCCGGCGTCCGCGTGGTGGTGGGTGATACGACCGGCTTCGCACACACGGCCGACCTGACCGACGAGGGCCTGCGCACCGCCGCCGAGGCTGCGGCCGCGGCAGCCCGGTCGGGGGGCGGCGGCGTGCGCGACGTCGCGCTCACGCGTCAGGCCGCGACCCGGCCGAACACGGTAGCCTTGCTGCCCGAGACGGTGGCCAAGGGCGCCAAGGTCGACCTGCTCCGTCGGGCCGACGAGGCCGCGCGGGCCGAGGGCGGCTCGGTCCGCCAGGTCCGGGCCCGCTATGGCGACTCCCGCCGGCAGATCTTGGTCGCCAACAGCGACGGGCTGCTGGCCGAGGACGACCAGGTCCGCACGCTGTTCGTGGTGTCGACCGTGGCCTTCGGCGACACGGGCATGCAGACGGGTTACGAGTCCCTGGGACGCACCGTCGGGTTCGAGCTGTTCGACCGCTACCAGGTCGAGGAGATCGCCCGCACCGCCGCCCGCCGCGCCATCACCAAGCTGGCGGCTCGCCCGGCGCCGTCGGGCACGCTGCCGGTGGTCATCGGACCCGGTGGGGGCGGCGTGCTGTTCCACGAGGCCTGCGGCCACGGGCTGGAGAAGGACCTGGTCGACAAGGGCGCCTCGGTGTTCAGGGGCCGCCTGGGCCAGCAGGTCGCCTCACCCCTGGTCACCCTGGTCGACGACGGGACCATGGCCGAGGAGTGGGGCTGCTACGCCATCGACGACGAGGGCACGCCGGCCCAGCGCAACGTGCTCATCGAGGACGGCGTCCTCACCGACTACATGTGGGACCACCTGCGATCGCGCAAGGAGGGTCGCCCGCGGTCCGGCAACGGGCGCCGCCAGAGCTACCAGCACCTGCCCATGGTGCGGATGACCAACACCTACCTGGTGGGCGGCGAGGGCGACCCGGCCGGCATCGTGGCCTCGACCGACCACGGCGTCTACGTGTCATCGCTCGGTGGGGGACAGGTCAACACCGCCACGGGCGACTTCGTCTTCGGGATGACCGAGGCCTATCTGATCGAGGGCGGCGAGATCACCGAGCCGATCCGGGAGGGCAACCTCATCGGCAATGGCCCCAAGGTGCTCGTCGACATCGACGCCGTCGGCAACGACTTCGCCATGGGCCACCCCGGCACGTGCGGCAAGGACGGGCAGGGCGTGCCCGTCGGGGACGGTGTCCCCACCCTGCGGGTCAGGGCCCTCACGGTCGGCGGTACCGCGGCGTGACCCCCACGGTTTTCCCCGCAGGATCGCGCCCTCCGGCGACCGTTCCGGCGAAGAAAGGCGTCGGGGCGGGGGCGTGAGCGACCTGTTCGAGGTCGCCGACGCTGTCGTCGCTGAGGCACGCGGCGGCGAGCAGCTCGAGGCCTACGTGGGCCGGTCGACCGACATCCAGGTGCGCGTCTACCAGGGCGAGGTGGAGCAGCTGGCCGTGGCCGACTCCCTCGGCGTCGGCGTGCGCATCGTCCACGAGGGGCGCCAGGGGTTCGCCTACTGCGGCACGTTCGATCCCGGGGCGCTGTCCGAGACGGTGACCGAGGCCCGCAACAACGCCGCCTTCGCCGAGCCGGACGACGCGGCGGGGCTGGCCGAGCCCGACGGGGTCGAGCCCGCCGACCTGGACCTGTGGCGACCCGGGCTGGCCGACGTGGCCACCGACCGCAAGGTCGCCCTCGCCCTCGAGTTGGAGCGGGCCGTGCTGGCTGCCGACAGCCGCATCGTCGGCGTCGAGTCTTGTGACTACGGCGACTCCCTCGGCGAGGTGGCTGTGGTGACGACCACCGGCATCCGCCGCAGCTCCCGGGCCACCGGATGCGAGCTGGTGGCCTACTCGCTGGCCGGCGACGACGACGAGACCCAGACGGGGTTCGGCTTCTCGCTGGGTCGCGACTTCGACGAGCTCGACGTCGATACCGCGGCCGGTGACGCCGCCGACCGGGCGCTGCGCATGCTGGGCGCCACGCAGCCCCCGTCCGGGCGGCTGACGGTTGTGCTCGATCCATGGGTGACCGCCCAGCTCATCGGCATCGTGGCCGCAACGCTCGGCGCCGAGGATGTCATCAAGGCGCGCTCGTTGTTCGCCGGTCGCGAGGGTGAGCAGGTGGCGGCATCGTTCGTCACTCTGGTCGAGGACCCCACCGACCCCCGGTCCTGGGGCGCGTCGCCGGTCGACGCCGAGGGGTTGGCGACCCGGCGGGTGCCGCTCATCCAGGCAGGCGTGCTGCGCGGCTTCGTCCACTCGACCTGGACCGCCCGGCGCATGGGCACGCGTTCGACGGGCTCGGCGGTCCGCGCCGGGTTCAAGTCGACGCCCACGGCCGGTTGCCGAGCCGTGTCGCTGACACCGGGCGACCGCGACGCCACGGCACTGCTCGCCGACGTGGCCGACGGCGTGCTGGTGCAAGAGGTCTCCGGCCTCCACTCCGGCGTCAACCCGATCTCCGGCGACTTCTCGACCGGAGCCCAGGGCCTCCGCATCCGGGGCGGCGCGCTGGCGGAGCCGCTGCGCGAGTTCACCATCGCCTCCACGCTCCAGCGCCTGCTCCACGACCTGGTGGCCGTTGGCTCCGATCTCACATGGCTGCCGATGAGCGCCGCCGGAATGACCCTGGTCGTCGGCGACGTCGCCGTCTCGGGTGCCTGACACGACATGAGCGAGCTCCTGGATCTCGCGGTCAAGGTCGCCGGCGCCGCCGCCGCCGACGAGCAGGTCGAGGCGTTCGTGGGACGGTCGACGTCGACCTCGGTCAAGGTCCATGGCGGCGACATCGAGTCGTTGACCCAGGCGACCTCTGCCGGCATCGGCGTCAGGGTGATCGAGGGGGGTCGCCAGGGATTCGCCTGGGCCGGTTCGCTCGACGACGACGTCATCGCCGAGGTGCTGGCCGAGGCCCGCGACAACGTCGCCTACGCCCAGCCCGAGGACTGGGTGGGACTGGCCGAACCGGACGGGGTGGAGCCGCCGCCCATCGACCTGTGGTGCGATGCCCTGGCCGCACAGCCGATCGGCCGCAAGGTCCACCTCGCCCTGGAGCTCGAGCGGGCCGTCCGCGCCCGCGATCCGCGCATCAGCGGCGTGCGCACCGCGCAGTGGGCCGACGGTGCCGGCGAGGGGGCGGTGGCCACGTCGACCGGCATCGCCGTGACCGGGCGGTCCACGTTCTGCCACCTCTCGGTCCTGGCCCTGGCGCGCGAGGGCGACGAGACCAAGACCGGATTCGGCGTGTCGGTCGGCCGCGAGCCCACCGACGTCGATCTCGACGAGGCGGCGGGGGACGCCGTTGAGCGCGCGACCCGCCTGTTGGGTGCGGTCCAACCGGAGAGCGGCAGCGTCACCCTCGTCCTCGAGGCCCGAATGGCGGCAGTACTGCTCGGCCTGGTTGCCGGCACGCTCAACGGGGAGTCGGTGCTGAAGGGGCGGTCACCGTTTGCCGACCGTCTAGGCGAGCGGATCGCGTCTCCGCTGGTCAGCCTCGTAGATGATCCGACCGACCCGATGTCGCTCGGGGCCGACTCCCACGACGGCGAGGGGTTGGCGACCCGGCGCGTGCCGCTGATCGTCGACGGCGTCCTCCAGGGCTTCCTGCACAACACCATGACCGGCAGGCGGGCGCGCGTGCCGTCGACCGCCTCGGCGGTCCGCGGCTATCGGTCGACGCCCGCTGTCGGCGCCCAGGCCCTGGCGCTCGCCACCGGCACGGGTAGCCTCGACGAGCTGGTCGCCGGTGTCGACCACGGCGTCCTGGTGCAGTCCATGAGCGGACTGCATTCCGGCGTCAACCCGGTGTCGGGCGACTTCTCGGTGGGGGTGGAGGGACTGATGGTGCGGAATGGGCAGCCGGCGGAACCGATCCGGGAGGCCACCGTCGCCTCGACCCTCCAGCGGCTGTTGCTCGACGTGAGCGCCGTCGGAGGCCAGCGCGAGTGGACGCCGGGCGGCACCGGCGCGGCCCCCATCGTCATCCCGGGGGTTACGCTCGGCGGTCGCTAGGTTGCAATCCGGGGACGCGGGTTGCGGGAGGGGTGCCCCGTCGATGAGCATCGGGCGCTTCCGACCGTCCGAGCCAACTGCGTGCCGGTCCTGACCACCGAGAAACGTGTCGATCCTCCACGCCATCGTCCTGGGCATCACCCAGGGACTCGCCGAGTACCTCCCGATCTCCTCGTCGGGCCACCTCATCGTGGTCCCCTGGCTATTCGGGTGGGACGACTTCGCCGGCAACGAGTCGCTCCAGAAGACGTTCGACGTGGCACTTCACCTGGGCACACTGGGCGGCGCGGCCGCTTACTTCCGCCACGACATCGTGCGCCTGTCGCGGGCCGCCGTGCGAACCCCTCGTTCGAAGGACGGGCGGCTCGCGTGGTTGGTGGCGCTCTCGGCCGTGCCGGCGGCGATCACGGGGGCGCTCCTGGCCGACACCATCGAGGAGAACACCGACCAGATCTGGCTTATTGCCGTCATGATGATCGTGGGGGCGCTGGCGCTGGCGTTGGCCGACGGCGTGCGGGGCAAGCGCACGATCGACGAAGTGGGGTTGCGAGACGCACTGGTGATGGGCGCCGCCCAGTCCCTCGCCCTGCAGCCAGGCCTGTCGCGCTCGGGTGTCACCATCACCGTCGGCCGGTTTTCGGGTCTGGGTCGCGACGGTGCCGCCCGCTTCGCCTTCCTGATGAGCCTGCCCATCACGTTCGGCGCCATCGTCTTCAAGTGGTTCGACGTGTCGAGCGAGGGCGGCATCCCGCAGGACTTCAGGGCGCCGTTCATCTGGGGGATCGTCGCCTCGGGCATCACCGGCTACATCGCCGTGTGGGGCACGCTGAAGCTGATCCGAACCCATTCGTTCCTGCCGTTCGTGGTCTACCGCATCGTCGTCGGCGTCCTCATCCTGCTCATGCTCGCCACCTCGTTCCGGTGATCAGGCGCCGGCCAGCGCGAGCACCAGCGACCCGTTGGTGAGGACCCACGCCACCCGGGGCGCGTCGGCCTGGGGAACCGCGATGGTGATCGACTGCTCGCCCACGGCGACCACCACGGCCGCCTCGACCAGGGGAAACGACGGCACGTCGCCCGACTGACCCGGCGATTCCCCCGCCGTCACGGGTACGACGGCCAGAACGTCGACGACGTCGCCGACCGTGAGTGGGGGTGCGGCCAGGGGGCCGATCGGCACCGCCACCGCCCGGTGGCCGCGGGGCACCAGGGCCGCGACCCCCGTCAAGCCCTGCGGCGCCAGCCGCTCGGCCACGAGGGGCTCGCCGGCGACCACGTACTCGCGCACCACTGACCCGGC
>JBKPAA010000073.1:0-10433 GCA_046726215.1 Actinomycetota bacterium
TGTATGGCGTATCTACTTGAGTGCAGTACTCTCATGATGTGGTGGTCGCGGATGGTGACCTGAAGCCGGAACGGAGTCCGCGATCGGGGCGGGACTATCCGGGGACCTGGCAGGAGTTCGAACGTTGGTTCCTCGACGACGAGGCGTGCGCCGCGTTTCTCGAGCGGGTGCGTTGGCCCGACGGGTTCGTGTGCCCGGCGTGCGGCTGCACCGACGCGTGGCGCACCGCCAGTGGGCTGTGGATGTGCCGGGACTGTGGCCGCAAGACCTCGGTCACCGCGGGCACGATCTTCCACCGGTCTCGGCTCCCGCTGCGCACTTGGTTCGCGGCGATGTGGTTCGTGTGCGCCCAGAAGAACGGCGTCTCCGCGCTCGGTCTGCAGCGAGTGCTCGGCTTTGGCTCCTACCAGACGGCGTGGGCGTGGCTGCACAAGCTGCGCCGAGCGATGGTGCGCCCTGACCGCGAGCCACTAGGCGGACCCGGCGTGTCAGTGGAGATGGACTGCACCTTCGTCGGCGGCCGCGCCCCCCGTAACCAGGCCCGATACGCCAATAAGACCGAAGTCGTGATCGCCGTGGAGCTGCGCCACCCCAAGGGCCTGGGCCGGGTGCGCCTCGCCCCGATCGACAGCCGCTACCGCAAAGCCGACATCTTCGCCTTCGCCAAGACCTACATCGCGCCGGGCACGATCCTCTACACCGACGGCGACCGGCTCTACAACGACCTGCCGTCCCAGCACGACATCACCCATGAACGGCTCGTGCTCATCAGTGCCTCGGAGAAGGCGCACCGGCTGCTGCCCGCCGTGCACCGGGTGGCGTCGCTGCTCCAGCGTTGGCTCGCCGGCACACTCCACAACGGCTGGTCCGTCGACCATCTCGACTACTACCTCGACGAGTTCACGTTCCGGTTCAACCGTCGCAGCTCGGGACGCCGCGGGCTGCTGTGGTACCGGCTCGTCCAGCAGGCCGTGACTACCCGGCCCCGCCCCTACCAGAAGCTGACCGCCGCCGGCCTCGACCACAAGATCTGGGGTTAACTGCACTCAAGCAGATACGCCATACACGTGTTCGATGCGGTGAGCGAGGCGGGTGTGCGGGAACGGCTTGCGGGATGCGCGACCTGGTGGGGCGGCTCGAACCCGATTCCGTGCCGCTGCCCGAGGCGGCGGCGATGTGGCAGGCGTTCGATGGGATCGAGCGCCTGGCCGCCTCGGCGAAGACCCTGCTGGCCGCCCGAGTCGACGAGTCCAGGGTGTGGCAGCGTGCCGGCGACCGAAGCGCTCCGGAGTACCTCGCCCGGAAGTCCAGCTCGTCGCTGGGTGCGGCCCGCACCTCGTTGGAGACCTCCAAGAGGGTTCGCAGCTTGCCGCACATGCGTGCCGCCATGCGGCGGGGCGAGCTGTCGCGCACCCAAGCCGACCACATCGCCGACGCCGCCGCGGCCAAGCCCGACGCCTAGCAGTCTCTGTTGCACGCGGCCGCGGGCTCGAGCCTGGGCGAGCTGCGCGAGCGCTGCGCACGCACCAAGGCGGCGGCCGATCCCGACCCGGATGCAACCTGTCGAAGGCTCCACCGCGAGCGGCGGCTACGCCGATGGACCGACTCCGAGGGGGCGTGGAACCTGTCGGCGCGGGGTACCGCCGACGCCGGGTCCGGTTCAACGCGGTGCTGAATCCGATTATCGACGAGCTGTTCAACGCTTCGCGGCGCGCGGGACATCGGGAGTCCCGCGAGGCCTATGCGTTTGATGCCCTCATCGAGTTGGCCCGGCGCCATGTCGGACGGCCCGGCGCCACCGCGAGTGCCGCTTCCGGAGTGCCCTCGACCGCGCCCGCGAGCGCGGTGCCGGCCAACGAGTCGCCGGCGGCGACGGTGCCCTCGACATCGGGTGCGGTGACCCACCTCGCCCTGCTCCGCGTCGACCTCGAGGCGCTGGTGCGGGGCCGCGTCGAGGGCGACGAGCTGTGCGAGATCACCGGCCTAGGCCCGGTTTCGGTGCCCACCGCCCACGCGTTGCTGGGCGAGTCGATCCTCAAGCTCGTCATCACCAACGGCACCGACGTCGCCAACGTCACGCACCTGGGTCGGGGGCCAACCGCGGCGCAACGCATCGCTCTCTTGTGGACCTCGCCCGGCTGCGACGTCCGGGGCTGTTCCAACACGATTGCGTCCAGGTCGACCATCGCGTCCCCTGGGCCAGCGACCAGGTCACCGTGCTGGGCAACCTCGACCACCTCTGCGGTCACCACCATCGCCTGAAGACGCATCATGGCTGGGCGCTGGTTCCCGGCGCCGGCAAGAGGCCGATGGTCCCGCCCGGCGATCCCGAGCACCCCGCGAACAATTCGGCCGAGTCAGTCCGGGATTCCGCTGTTTGCCCGACCGGCTCTGGTTCCACGCACTCGGGCTCGCCGCCACCAGCAGCCGCACCGCCCAACCCGCTTGCGTGTCAGGTCGCCCAGCCTCGGGACCGGTCGACGGCCCGCCGCCAGCGGGCGTAGCCGCTGTCGGCGTCGGATCGGGAGGCTTGGGCTTCGAAGCGGCGGTCGAGCGTCCACCGGGACGCGACCTCGTCGGGTGACGACCACACTCCCTCGGCGAGGCCCGCGATGTACGCGGCGCCGAGCGCGGTCGTCTCCTGCACGACCGGCCGGGCCACGGGGACCTGCAGCTGGTCCGCCTGGATCTGCAGCAGGAGCTCCATGGCCGAGGCGCCGCCGTCGACGCGCAGCTCCGAGATGGTCTGGCGGGACGCCGCCGACATCGCATCGACGACATCCCGCGTCTGGTACGCCATCGCCTCGACCACGGCCCGGGCGAGGTGCGCGGGCGTCGTGCCCCGGGTGATGCCCAGGATGGTGCCGCGGGCATAGGGATCCCACCACGGGCTCCCGAGCCCGGTGAACGCCGGCACGATCACGACACCCCCCGCGTCGGGGCGCGTTGCCGCCAGGGGGCCGATCTCCGCGCTCTCCCGGATGAGCCTGAGGCCGTCGCGCAGCCACTGGACGGCCGCGCCGGTGACGAAGATGGCGCCCTCCAGCGCGTAGGTGGCGCCCGGCCGCCCCTCCATGGTCCATGCGACGGTGGTGAGCACGCCCTCCACGGGGTCGGGGCACGCCTCGCCGACGTTCATGAGCACGAAGCTTCCCGTGCCGTACGTGTTCTTGGTCAGGCCGGGGGCCAGGCAGGCCTGCCCGAACAGCGCCGCCTGCTGGTCGCCCAGCACGCCGGAGACGGGAAGGCCGGCAGGGACGGGCAACCCTGCACCGGTCACGCCGAAGCGCCCGCACGAGGGCCGGACCTCGGCCAGGGCCCCCATCGGGACACCGAAGAGCTCGCTCAGTTCGGGCGACCATGCCAGGTCCCTGATGTCGAACAACAGGGTGCGGCTGGCATTGGAGGCCTCGGTGGCATGCACCCCACCGTCCGGACCGCCCGTGAGGTTCCACACCAGCCAGCTGTCGACCGTGCCGAGCGCGGTGTCGGGGCCAGCGGCACCGGCGGGCACGCCGCCCTCGGTGAGCAGCCACTCGAACTTGGTGGCGGAGAAGTAGGGGTCGAGCACCAGACCGGTGGCGGCCCGCACGCGGTCGAGGTGCCCCGCCTCGCGCAGCTCGTCGCAGCGGCGGGCGGTGCGGCGGTCCTGCCAGACCAGCGCGTTGTGCAGGGGGGCGCCGGTGCGCCGGTCCCAGGCCACCGCCGTCTCCCGCTGGTTGGTGATCCCGAGGGCGGCCACCGGCTCGCCGCCGAGCCCGGCGACCAGCTCACCGAGCGTGGCGGTCGTCGCGTCCCAGATGTCGCCGGGATCGTGCTCGACCCAGCCCGGCGCGGGGAAGTGCTGGGGGAACTCGCGGTACGCGTACCCCGCCGGCGACCCGTCCTCCCGCACCGCGAAGCTGCGCACCCCAGTCGTTCCGGCGTCGATGGCGATGACCACGGACATCGGCGCCGCACGCTAGTGGACGCCCCCGAAAGCCATCGTGGCGTCTCGCCGGCCACGGACCTGCCGCCAGCGCCCACTGGTTGCCGGTCGCGTGTGCCCGGAAATCCAAGCGTCGGCGGTTGCCAGGCCATCGGTAGTGTCGCGGGCATGCGTGTGGCGATGCTGACGGGGGGCGGCGACTGCCCCGGCTTGAACGCAGTGATGCGAGCGGTGGTGCGAAAGGGTGAGGTCGTCTACGGCGACGAGCTCGTGGGCATCCGTGACGGCTGGCGGGGTGCCATCGAGAACCAGGTGATCGACCTGTCGGTGGCGTCGTTCCGTGGCACCCTGCCCCGCGGCGGGACCATCCTGGGCACCTCCCGCACCAACCCCTACAAGGTCGACGACGGCCCCGAGCGGGTGAAGGCGACCCTGGCCGAGCACCGCATCGACGCCCTGGTCGCCATCGGCGGTGAGGACACGCTCGGCGTGGCCGCCCGCCTGGCAGACGAGGGGGTCGCGGTCGTCGGCGTGCCCAAGACGATCGACAACGACCTGTCGGCCACCGAGCTGACGTTCGGGTTCAACACCGCGGTCCAGGTGTGCGTCGACGCCATCGACCGCCTGCACACGACAGCCGAGTCCCACGACCGGGTCATGGTCGTGGAGGTGATGGGCCGGCACGCCGGCCACATCGCCCTGTGGGCCGCCATCGCCGGCGGCGCCACGATGGTGCTGGTCCCCGAGCGTCCCTTCGACATCGACGAGGTGTGCCGGGTCATCCAGCACCGGCACGAGGGTGGTCGCTGGGCGTCGATCGTGGTGGTGGCCGAGGGTGCCCAGCCCGTCGAGGGCACGATGGCCACGGCCTCGGGCGAGGTCGACGCCTTCGGCCACGTGCGGCTCGGGGGCATCGGCGGCCAGCTCGCACAAGCCATCGAGGCCCGCACGGGCTACGAGACCCGGGCGATCGTGCTCGGCCACATCCAGCGCGGCGGCACGCCCACCGCGTTCGACCGCGTGCTGGCGACGCGCTTCGGCATCGCCGCCATCGATGCCGTCCACGACGGCGACTTCGACACGATGGTGTCGTTGCGCGCCGGCGACATCGTCCGCGTGCCCCTGGCGTCGGCCACCGCCGAGCTCAAGCTCATCGACCCCAAGCTCTACGACGTGGCGTCGGTGTTCTTCGGCTGATCACGGGTCCCCGAACGGATCCCGCGCGCATCCCGGACGCATCCCGGAGCGACATACCTAGCGGTCACGGCACCGCATCAGGATCCCGGTTGCGACGACCTGGCGCGCTCGGCCAGGAACTCCTGCTCGGCGGCGTTGTCGCTGAGCGCCAGCGCCGCCCGGTACGCGTCGGCGGCCTCGGCGTGGCGGCCGAGTTGCCGCAGGAGGTCGGCCTTGGTCGAGGGTAGGTAGCGATAGCCGGACAGGCTGCCCTCCCGCTCGAGCGCCTCGATCTCCGCCAGCGCCGCTTCGGGGCCGTGGACCATCGAGACCGCGACCGCCCGGTTGAGCGCGACGACCGGCGATGGCCAGGTCCGCAGCAGCTCGTCGTACAGGGTGAGGATCTGCGGCCAGTCGGTCTCGGGATAGCTCGGCGCCTGCGCGTGGAGCGCAGCGATGGCCGCCTGCAGCGTGAAGCGCCCGGGCGGGCCGGCGCTGAGCGCAGCCACGACGAGCCGGTCGGCCTCCACGATCTGCTCGCGATCCCATGCCGTACGGTCCTGCTGCTCGAGCCTGTGCAGCCTGCCATCGGCGTCCGTGCGTGTGGCGCGGCGCGCTTCGTGGACGAGCAGCAGGGCCAGCAACCCCGCCGCCTCGCGATCGGCCGGCAGCAGCTGGCGCAGCAGGCGCGCCAGGTCGAGCGCCCGCCCGGTGAGGTCGCCCGAGGGCCGCCATCGTCGACTCGGTGACGAGGTACGCCTGGGCGATGTCCGGCGTGGTCAGCCCGCACACCAGCCGCAGCGTGAGCGCGACCTGTGCCGCCTCGGCCAGGGCCGGATGGCAGCAGGTGAAGATCAATCGCAGGCGGTCGTCGGGGATCGTGTCGTGGTCGCCGTCGACGTCGCGGCCCGGCCCGAGCATGTGGGTGCCATCGGGGGCGACCAGCAGGGGCAACTTGGTCTCGAGCGTCTCGCGGCGCCGGATGGCGTTGAGGGCGGTCCGCCGCGCCACCGTCGTCAGCCAGGCGCCCGGCCGCTCCGGCACCCCGTCGCGCGCCCAGGTGCGCAACGCCTGCACGTACGCGTCCTGCACCGCCTCCTCCGCGGCGTCGATGTCACGGGTCAGGCGCACGGTCGCCGCGAGCACGTAGGCCCACTCACGTCGGTGGGCGTCGGCGACGGCCTGCTCGACGTCGCTCAGGGCGCCTCCACCCTCACGCGGTGCACGTCAGCCGGCCTCGACCTGCAGGCGCCGGTAGTCGCGTGCACAGGTCACCGGCCCGTCGGTTGCGCCCGAGTCCACCTGCGCCTCCGCGGGTTCGCCCGCAACCTGGAACCGCACGGCGTCGACACCCTCGAGCGCGTCGGCGGTGCAGACGATCTGCCCGAAGGCGGCGCGCTGGTTCTCGCCCTCAACGTCGAAGATCGCCCTCGTCAGGTCGATGACCAGCGTCCCTCTCGCCAGCTCCGGTTGCGACGCCAGGCGGGTGCGCTCGGGTATGAGGTTGGTGATGCCGTCGGCCCGTTCCCGGTCGTTCGGCGTCGCTCTGAGCAGCGTTTCGAGCACGGCGGCAGGGTCAGGGCGCGCCGTCGCGCTGGCGGCCGGCATGTCGCGCTCGACGGGCACCAGGCGCGGGTTCTCGGGGGAGCGGACGAGGTAGATCGGGGCGGTGACCGTGCCCTGGGGCGCCGTCGTCTCCGTGGTGGTGTCGGCGCCGTCCTCCGGCACGTTCTCCCGCGAGATTGCGCGCGGCTGATCGTCCGTTGGTATGCCGCACCCGGCCGCCCCCAGCACCGCCACGGCCAGCGCCAGCGAGCACCAGAGACCCGTGCGCGGGTACCGGCTCACGGCGCCTCCGCGGGCAGTTCGATCACGAACCGAGCGCCCTGCTCACCGTCGGACCGGTCCTCGACCCACACCGAGCCGCCGTGGAGCCGCACGTGCTCGGCCACCAACGCGAGGCCCAGGCCGACGCCGTCCACGTCGAGCCGGCGGCCGGCCCGCGACCCGCGGTTGAATCGGTAGAAGATCGATTCCCGGTCCTCGAAGGGCACGCCCGGTCCTGTGTCCTCGACGGCGATCACCACGTTGCCGTCGTCCTTGCGCAGCTGCACCCGGCTCGCACCGTCGCCGTACTTGGCGGCGTTGTCGAGCAGGTTGGCGATCACCCGCACGAGGCGCCGCTTGTCGGCCTTGACCACGACACCCGCCAGGTCGGAGTCGATGTCGACCGGCACGTCGGCGTCGGTCGACGCCGAGACGGCCTGCATGATCAGCTCGGCCAGGCGGACCTCCTCGAGGTCGAGGTGCATGACGCCGGCGTCGAAACGGGAGATCTCCAGCAGGTCCTCGACCAGCTGCCGAAAACGGTCGATGTCGGCGACCATCAGGTCGAGCGCCGCCTTGGCCCGCTCGGGCATGTCCTCTCGCTGGTTCTGGAGCACCTCGATCGAGGCCGACAGCGTCATGAGCGGCGAGCGCAGCTCGTGGCTCACGTTGGACGCGAACCGAGCGTCGCGCTGGAACCGCTCCTCCAGGGCGGCAGCCATCTCGTTGAACGAGTCGGCGAGCGGCGCCAGGTCGGCGTCATCGCTCGCCTCGACGCGGGTGTCGAGCCGCCCGGTGGCGAGGGCGTGGGCCGCCTCGCCGATGCCGACCAGTGGCCGCAGCACGCGCCGGGAGGCCCACCATCCCAGCGCTGCGCCCGCCAGCGTGGCGATCAGGGCCGCCGCCACCAACGAGATGGTGATCGACTCCAGAGTCGACTCCAGCTCATCGAGCGACACGATCTCGAAGTAGGCGCCGTTGACCGATTCCAGCGGCACCCCGACGGCCAGGTCGGTCTCGTCGTTGTAGCGGAAGCGCATGCGGGCCGGCTGCCCCGACCGCACCAGGTCGCTCAGGTCGACCGGCAGGGCGTCACCGCTGAACTCGGCGTTGAGCGGGTACCACGTGTCCTCGAGCAGCAGCACGGGATTGGATCCCGTCGGCGTCACCAGCGATGACACCACCCCCAGCGGGTCGCTGATGTCGGACTCCAACTGGTTCTGCACGTTCTGCGCGTTGGTGTAGGTCTGCGCCGTGGCTGCCGACTCGCGCTGGTCGAGCAGGTTGCGCCGGGTCAGCCCGATGGTGGCACTGGCGAGCACGGCCGACATGAACAGCGCCCCGACCGCGAAGGCGATGGTGATGCGGGCTCGGAGTCCCAGGCGGGGGAGGAAGCGCCTCACAGGCCCCGAGGTCAGGCCTGGAGCTTGTAGCCCAAGCCGCGCACGGTGACGACGTGACGCGGGTTGGCGGGGTCGGCCTCGACCTTGGTGCGCAGCCGGCGCACGTGCACGTCGACCAGGCGGCCGTCCCCGAAGTATCCATAGCCCCATACCCGCTCGAGCAGCACCTCGCGGCTGAACACCCGGCCGGGGCTCGACGCCAGCTCGACCAGCAGGCGGAACTCGGTCTTGGTCAGGTGGATCTCCTCACCGCCGCGGCGGACCACGCCCTCGTCGGGGATGATCTCGAGTTCGCCGAAGCGGAGGTGGGTGGCGGTGGCGTCGGTGGCGCGGGCCCGGCGCAGGAGGGCCCGGATGCGCGCCGACAGCTCCTTGGGTGCGAATGGCTTGGTGAGGTAGTCGTCGGCGCCCGCCTCCAGCCCCGCGACCACGTCATGGGTGTCGGCCCGCGCGGTCACCATGACGATCGGCACGTCGGAGTTGCGACGAATGGCCCGGCAGACGTCGAAGCCGTCGATGCCCGGGAGCATGATGTCGATGAGCACCACGTCGGCGGGCTGGCGCTGGAAGGAGTTCAGCGCCTCCTCACCCGTGTCGGCCTCCTCGACCGACCAGCCCTCGTCCTCGAGGGCGAGCTTGACCGCTGTTCGTATGCGCTCGTCGTCTTCGACCGACAGGATCCGTGTCCCCACGGCCATGATGGTGCCTCATCTCGCACGCCCGCGCCGAACGGGGCGGCGCGGAACATGTTTCCCGCTCATGCGGCGTCGCGGGGCGCGGCCCGGCCGCGCCCGTTCGACCGGCCGTCAGGGTCCGGTCAATCGCCGAGGCCGTCGGTCTGCAGGTCGCGATAAGCGAACAGCAGCGCCTCGCGCCCCGGTCCCCGGCTCGTGCGGTAGTGCAATCCACCGGGCAGCGCGGAACCCAGGGCCCGGCACGTCACCAAGGCCTCGGCCCCCTCGTCGGTGAACGATGCGAGGCCCCGTAGGTCGATGTCGAGATGGGAGGGACCGGTGGCCACGGCGGCGCTGGCGGCGTCGACCAAGGCTTCGCCCGTCGAGACATCGAGGCCCCCCTCGACGGCAATGACGACGGCGGTGCCGTCGGACGTGACGTTGATGGCAGCGGGCTCGGTCATGAGGTCGGGGTCGTCGCTCCGGCGGCGGGGGGACGCACGGGCGACCCTGCGGTTGCGGCCGACATCCCAACGAGGATGCCCACGGATCGTGTCGGCGCGGGGCGCAAGACCGTTGCGATCCGGTGACGAGTCGGAATCTCAGTGACTCACGGCACATCATGGGCGCCCAGAGAGCTGAGCAGTTCACGAAGCGTGGTGAAGAGCCCGGGCCCGGCGGCCACGATCGAGCCCGCGTCCGGTCCTGCGGGTGCCCCGTCGATGGCCGACACGAGCGCACCGGCCTCGGAGGCGACGAGGCGGCCCGCCGCCAGGTCCCACCACTGCAGCCCCCGCTCGTAGTAGGCGTCGACCCGCCCACACGCCACCGAACAGAGGTCGACCGAGGCCGCGCCCATGCGGCGGATGTCGCGGATCCTGGGGAGCAGCGCGACCAGGACCTCCGCCTGGGCCCGCCGTCGCTCAGCGGCGTAGCCGAACCCGGTGGCGACGAGCGCCGTCGACACGTCGTCCAGCGGGGAGCAGGCGATCGCCTGGCCATTGCGCCGGGCCCCCTCGCCCCTCGTGGCGGTGAACGTGTCGCCGTGCATGGGGTCCATGACCACGCCGGCGACCACCCCGGCGTCGTCCTCGGCGGCGATCGACACCGCCCAGCCGAGATGGCCGTAGAGGTAGTTGGTGGTGCCGTCGAGGGGATCGATCACCCAGCGCACGCCGCTGGTGCCCGGCGAGGCGCTGCCCTCCTCGCCCACAAGGCCGTCCTGGGGCCGGGCTGCGAGCAACGTCGACACGATGAGCCGCTCGGATGCCCGATCCATCTCCGACACCATGTCGGTGGCCGTCGACTTGGTCTCGACGGTCGTGCGCGGCCGCCCCAGCCCCTCGAGCAACAGGTCGGCGGCCTGCCGGGCGGACGAAATGGCGAGGCCCAGAAGTTCGGACGGACCGGAGCGCGCGGTCATGG
>JBKPAA010000074.1:0-17380 GCA_046726215.1 Actinomycetota bacterium
GCGCAGGGCGTGGTGGGCAGCTCCGATCAACTCGAGGAGCTCGTCGATGTCAAGGTGCTCGATGACGTGGAAGGCGGTGACCATGTCGAGGGAGCCGGTCGGCAGTCCCAGCAGGTGCGGCGCGGCCTCGGTGTGGACGACCTCGAGCCCCTTGGCTTGGCAGGCAGCGATGCAGGCGAGGTTGACGTCGATCCCGTAGCAGGCTGTTCCATGCTCACGCAGCAGGGTGAGCCACTCGCCCCGTCCGGGGCCGATGTCCACCACTCCGCCGGCGCCGACCAGCCGATCGATATCGGGCAGGTACGCCGTGAGCCGCCCGGTGATCTCGGCTTCTGAGCCCCGGAAGTGATCCTGAAAGGCCGGGTAGACGGAGGCGAAGTGGGATCCGCGCTGTTCCCCCCTCGATCGGCCAGGGCCAGCTACCTCCTGGGGCTGAGCCCGGAGCTTGGTTTCGAGCTGCTCCAGCCGACGCACGAGGTCGGCATTCACCCGTCGGGTCTCGGCCAGCTCGGCTGCGAGCCGGCCGACCCGTGCCGCTAGCCGCCCGCCGCTCTCACCGCCTGGCGGACCTTGAGGAACGGTCGGTCCCCTCACGGCGACGCCGCCGCCTCGTCCGGCCTGGGGATCGTGGTGCGAAGCGTTGCCGGGGAGCCGGCCACCACGGTGTAGGGCTCGACGTCGTGGAGTACGAGGGAGGCCACCCCCACCACGGCGTGAGCTCCGATCGTGCAGGGGCCCACCACGATGACGTTGCTCGACAGCCACACGCCCTCGCCGATCACGATGTCGCGGCCCGCCTTGGGCACGGCCAGCTGCCGCTCGGCCCCGAAGGTGTGGAAGTCGTGGGTGCCGGTCAGCAGCGAGACGTTATGGCCGAAGAAGGCGTACGGGCCGATGGTGATGTCGCCCGAGGACACGTTAAACAGGGCGTTGTTGAGCACCGCGGTGGGGTCGACGTGGAGCCGGCCGGGGTCGGGGTAGACGATGGTGTGGAACAGCTCCGGGTCGTGGCCGTCCGGCCCCGAGCGCGACTGCTCGACCAGTGCCTCCTGGATAAGCGAATGCACCGTAGGTGCCAAGAGCCGCCGGAGCACTTGGTCAAGCCCCGACATCAGCAGCACCTATCGCGGACCTGGTCGGTCTGGGCGACGGCATGCCCGGCCGGCTGTCGCCGCCACTAGCAGGGCAGGGCGCCGGCCCGGCGGCGGTCTCGTTGTCGGCCGCCACGGCGACTGCTCGCGTCGGCCTCGGACGCCCGAGGGTGGTCGACTCCGCCGTGCCCGGCCACGGTCTCGTGTGCGCGGCGGCCCGCTCGACGACATCGTGATAGAGGCGGGCGTGGCGAGCTGCGATCTGTGGCCACTGGTGAAGCTCGACCTCTGCTGAGCCAGCCCTCCGGAGCCGGTCGGCCAGGGTGGGCTCGGTGAGCACCCGGTCGATGGCATCGGCCAGCGCCGGGCCGTCGGGCGGCCAGACCCACAACACGGCCGGATCGCCACCGGTCTGGCTGTGATCGACCTTCGACGGCGTGGCGATGGTCGGCACCCCGTGGCTCAAGGCGGCCAGCACCGCACCGGACTTGTCCATGATCACCCCGTGGTCGAAGGGGAAGACGGCCACGTCAGCCGCCTGCAACAGGCGGGACACCTGGGCGCCGGGCAGATAGCCCGTGATGACCAGCTGCCCGCCCATGCCCTGGCGTCGGGCCGCGTCCTGCAACGTTCGACGCAGCGCTTGTGCCTCGGGGCCCGATACCGAATGGCTTTCGTCCCCACCGACGAGGACTAGCCGGAGCGTGGGGTGGGCCCCCCGAAGCTCAGCGGCCGCATCGATGAGGCGCTCCAAGCCCTTCACCGGGTGCAGGAAACCGAAGAAGACAACCAGCGGTGCCTCGTTCTCGGCACCTACCTGCCGGCGGACGGCACGGCGTACCTGGGCCCGGTCGGCCGGCGCCACCTCGATGTTGGGTCCGATGGGCACCTCGGTGACCGCGGCCCGTCGTCCCGGCAGGCGGCGGGCCAGGACGGCGGCGTGGCCGGAGTTGGTCACCACCACCCGGTCGCAGCGAACCGTCAGCAGCAAGGTCTCCCGATCCAGCCAGCCCCGATGCTCGGCCATCGACCACAGGAGACCGACCAGCATGCGGCGTGCCGCCTGGCGCTCGGCCCAGACGCCGTACTCGTGCAAGGTGACCACCAGCGGGAGGCGGCGACCCACCATCAGCGGCACCAACCCGACCGACCGCGAGAAACGGAAAGCCGATGGAGCGAACTGGACATGCAGAACGTCAAGCGACAGCCGCCTGATGGCACGGACCGCCTCCGCGATCCCGGCAGACCCCCAGCTGTCGGTGACCCCGACGGTCTCGCCGGCGGTGGCGTCGGCCAACTGGTAGGTGGTGAGCAACAGGGGATCGAGGCCGATGGCCGCCAGGTGAGCGGCCAGCCGGCCGGCGTAGTCGGCAACGCCGTCGCGAGTGGCATCGAGGTCGCCGCAAAGCAGACCGATCTTCGGTGCGGACATGAGCGGAGCCCTTCTGTCGGTATGGCCAAGCGCTCGAACGACGTCTCCTTGTCGCTGCCATGGTCTAACACTCGGCGGCCAGCCCCAACGGCTGAGGCCGACGCCGAGTCCTTGAGGTTCGGGGGGCCTGCGAGCAGGTCATCGATCGGTCCTGGTCTTTGCCGGCGAGCCCTTATCTGCCCGATCGTGTTTCGGCCCGGATCGACGAACCAGGCCGACAGGGCAAAGCCGACGTCGGCGACGCCGTCCACGGTCTTGAGGCCAGGCTCGTCGTACTCGGCAACCTCGATGCCGTGCGGGCGCAACTCGGCGACCTTTGCCAGATAATGACGTGGAGAGCGGTCATCCAGGCATCCGAGAACGCGACGGTGGGAGGATGGGGTCGTGACCAGTAGCTTCGCCAAGAACGACGAGGCTCGACACCTCGCCCGTCTCGGGCTTGCCGCCTTACCCCTCACCCGCTCCCAGAAGCTCTCGGTCCAGCTGGCGATCGACGTCGAGCAGGCCTGGTGCAAGCTCGAAGCTGCGGCTGGTCCCGACCGCCTCGACTCGCTCAGGCCCGAGGTCGAGCGGCGGGAGCGCCTGTTTCGGGAGCACCGCCGCCAGCTCGGGCTTCCCCTCGCCGGCGAGCATCCCACCCTGGCCGCTCTCCGCTCGGTCACCGACGACGTCGCCCTCGGTCGGCTCTAGCTACTTCGACCTGAAATAGTCGTGTCGAGAATGGCTTGTGAGCTGGGTGTTCGCGATGTGGGGGTGCTCGCGATCGGGCCCGGATGATGTGACGATGCCTCCAGCACAGCTGCGAAACGAGCACTGGAGGCATCGTCGTGCTGCGAACGGTAAGCGACGCGCCGACCCTGTGGGAGTCGGTGATCCCGGAGTGCCTGATGGGCCTGCCGGGCGAGCTGGCCGAGATCGACGCCCTGTTGGACGACCCGAGGTTCTTCGAGCCGTTCCGGGCCTTCTTTGACCCGGTGATCGATCGAGGTCGATCACCCACTTTCGCTAAGCATCCGGCCCCGGCCGGAACGGAGAGCGCACAGAACGACGCCCGGCGAAACGCGACGGTGCATACCGAACCGGGGATCTGGCGTCCATCGACCCATCGGGCTGGCCGCTCCAGAATCGGTGATCTGCTCGTCAGGACTCCCAGCTCTCTCCTCACGAACCGAAGCCAGGTGGAGCCGGCTGGTCTGTCTGTGCGGGTGCCCTACCGTCCCATGCTCACAACCGATCGCCCGGGGCGAGCCGCCGGTGTGCATCAAGCGCGCGCTGGTCGGCCACCGACCGGCCATAGCGATCGAGCATCGCGCGGTTGCGCCAGCCGGCGATGCGCATCAGGTCACCCTCGGTGCCACCCTCGGCGAGCCACCGATGAGCGAACGTGTGCCGAAACATGTGGGCGTGCAGCCCATCGATGCGCGCCTCGCGGCCTCGGCGGGTCAACATCTGCTTGAACGCCTCGACCTTCCACGGGCCGAACTTGCCGAGCCACAGGTCCGGCGACTGGGCGTGCGGGTGACGGGCCCGTGCCCGGAGGTAGCGGCGCAGCGCCAGCGCGGTCTTGGTGCCGAACGGGGCGGCCCGGTGCCGCCGGCCCTTGCCGAGCACGAGGGCGGTGCCGAGCTCGAAGTCGAGATCCTCGACCTGCAGCCCTGTCATTTCGCTGACGCGCATGCCGGAGTCGAGAAACAGGCGGATGATCGCCGTGTCGCGTACGTCCGCGAAGGTGCGGCCCGAGCAGACCTCCAGCAGACGGCGCGCCGCATCGTCGTCGAGCACGGCGACCTGCTGGTCGGGTACATGTGGCGGCTTCATGCGTTCCATCGGTGAGCGCGTGATCTCACCCTCCTCAATCAGCCATCCGAAGAATCTCTGCAAGCCACCGAAGCGGGTCTTCGCGGTTGACGCCGACCGCCCCTCGGCGAGGAGGTCGGCAAGGTAGGCCTCCACGTGCTCGCGGGCGATGACGGCGACCTCCGTGGGCATGCCACGGGCCGCCAGGAAGTCGCCGAACTGACGGACCGCAGTGCCGTACACCACACGGGTCTGAGTGCTCTTGTTCTGCGCCGCGAGCGTCAGGTCGAAGTCGACTGCCAGCTCGGCGATGGTCGGTCCTGCCGGTCTCTGCGTGCCGATATCCACGGCGGCAAACGATACCGCAGTTATCGGATCGACATACCCTATACTGATGACGACGCCGGTCCGTACGTTGCATCAACGCAGGTCACAGTCCTATTTCGGTCAGCCGCCCCGCCCGGGCACGACCCGATAGGCGTCGTAGACGCTGTCGATGCCCCGGATGGTCGACAGCAGCGAGTCGAGGTGCGACGGGTCGCCCAGCTCCATGTCGAAGCGCATCTTCGACACCCGGTCAGAGCCGGTCTGGGTGGTGCAGCTGAGGATGTTGACGTGGTGGTCGGCGAAAGCCATCGTCACGTCCCGCAACAGCTTGGCCCGGTCGAGCGCCTTGACCTCGACGGAAGCGATGAACACCCCGCCGGGCTCGAGGTCCCAATCCACGTCGATCAGGCGGTCGGCCTGGCCCGTGGCCAGCGACACGGCGTTGGCGCAGTCGGCCCGGTGCACCGAAACGCCCCGGCCCCGGGTGACGAAGCCGATGATCTCGTCGCCCGGCACCGGCGTGCAGCAGCGCGACAGCCGCACGAACACGTCGTCGAGGCCCTCGACGTGGACCCCCGTCGGCCCCCTGGTGGCGCGACTCCGCCGGGGCTGGCGGATGGTGGTGGGCAGCGTCTCCTCTTGTTCGGGCCCGACCTCGCGCAGGGACTTGGTGACCCGCGCCGCCACCGCCTTGGCCGAGACGTGGTTCTCGCCGATGGCCGCGTACAGGGCGTCCAGGTCCGCGTAGTTCATCGTCTTGGCGGTTTCGCCCAGCACGGCGGCGCTCTGCAGCTTCTGCACCGGGAGACCCTCCCGGCGCAGGGCCTTCATCAGGTCGTCGCGGCCCTGCTCGATGGCGTCCTCGCGCCGCTCGCGGGTGAACCACTGGCGGATCTTCGACGCCGCCCGGGGGGTGGCGACGATCTGGAGCCAGTCGCGGGACGGCCCCGCACCCTCGACCTTGGACGTGAAGATCTCGACCGTGTCGCCCGACGCCAGCTTCGAGTCCAGCGGCACCAGCCGGCCGTTGACCCGGGCGCCGACGCACGCATGGCCGACCTCGGTGTGGATGGCGTAGGCGAAGTCGATGGGCGTGGCCCCGACCGGCAGCGTCACGACCTTGCCCTTGGGGGTGAACACGAAGACCTCGTCCTGTTCGAGGTCGATCTTCAGCCGCTGCATGAACTCGTCGGGGTCGGTCGTCTCCGACTGCCAGTCGACGATGCGGTTGAGCCAGGGCAGGTCGCTGTCGTTGGGGTCGCGGTCCTTGTAGGCCCAGTGCGCCGCCACCCCCTGCTCGGCCCGAGCGTGCATCTCCCACGTGCGGATCTGCACCTCCAGGGGCTTGCCCTGCGGCCCGATCACGGTCGTGTGCAGCGACTGGTACAGGTTGAACTTGGGCATCGCCACGTAGTCCTTGAACCGGCCCTGCACCGGCTTCCAGGTGGCGTGGATCGACCCCAGGGCCGCGTAGCAGTCCTTCACCGACTCGACGACGACCCGCATGCCCACGAGGTCGAAGATGTCGTCGAACTCCCGACCCTTCACCACCATCTTCTCGTAGATGGAGTAGAGGTGCTTCGGGCGCCCGGTCACCTCGGCGCTGATGCTCAGCTCCGCGAGCCGCTGGCGCACCTCCTCCAGTACCTGCATGAGATAGATGTCGCGCTCGGGTGTGCGGACCGAGACCATGTGGTCGATCTCGGCGTAGCGCTTGGGGTGCAGCGCCGCGAACGCGAGGTCCTCCAGCTGTGTCTTGACGTCCTGCATCCCCAGGCGGTGTGCCAGCGGGCCGTAGATGTCGAGCGTCTCGTGGGCGATGCGCTCCTGCTTCCACGCCGGCAGGGCGGCGATGGTGCGCATGTTGTGGAGCCGGTCGGCCAGCTTGATGATGAGGACCCTGAGGTCCTTCGCCATCGCCACCAGCATCTTGCGCATCGTGGCGGCCTGCTGGGCCTCCCTGGAGTTGAACTGGACGCGGTCGAGTTTTGTGACGCCATCGACGATCGCGGCCACATCGCTGCCGAACGACCGGCCGATGTCGTCGAGCGTGACGCCCGTGTCCTCGACGGTGTCGTGCAGCAGGGCGGCGGCGATGGTGACGTCGTCGAGCCCGAGGTCGGAAACGATGCGGGCCACCGCCAGCGGGTGCTGGACGTACGGCTCGCCCGAATCCCGGCTCTGCCCCTGGTGGGCGTCGGCCGACTGGAGGTACGCCCGGGTGATGAGCGCCGTGGGCGCCTTCGGGTGCCGCTGCCGGAAGGAGTTCAACAGGGGCGCGACCTCGTCCGCCGGCGGCTGATGGTTGCGCCGCCACGGCAGGACTCGATCGACGGTGGGCACCCCTGCCCCCTTTCAATTTTTCAGACTGTGATCAATGTGAGCACGTCGTGTTCTTTGGGCAGTTTCGCCCGTCCTTCGAGGAATCCCAACTCGACCACGAACGCCACCCCGGCGATCACACCGCCCAGCCGGTGCACCAGCCGGCAGGTGGCCGAGGCGGTACCGCCGGTGGCGAGGACGTCGTCGACCACGTACACGGCGTCGCCCGGCGCGATGCCGTCGTCGTGGATCTCGAGGGTGTCGGTGCCGTACTCCAGCTCGTACGTCTCGCTGACCGTCTTCCACGGGAGCTTGCCCGGCTTGCGGACGGGAACGAAGCCGGCGCCGAGCCGGTAGGCGACGGCGGCGGCGAAAATGAAGCCCCGTGCCTCGATGCCCACGACCTTGTCGACGGTGAGCCCGGCGGCGTGATCGGCGATGGCGTCGACGGCGTAGCGGAAGGCGTCTACGTCGGCGAGCAGCGGCGTCAGGTCCTTGAAGACGATGCCCGGCTGGGGGAAGTCGGGGACGTCACGCAGATGGCTCGCCAGCCACGCCGAGTCTCGGGCCATGCGCGAGGACGTTAATGCTCGGACCCCGGCGCCCGCCGGGACCGCTTTTGTTCGCGGGACTGGCCGCTGGGACGACCGTTCCCGCGAACAAAAGCGGTTTGGGTCAGCGGCCGCGCTTGGTCTTCTTCCGGGGGCGAGGCGGTATGGCCCGCCCCCCGGGCGTCACCACCCTGCCGTCGGCCGCGGGGCGGGCAGCGCCGCCGGTCGGGGCCGGCTGTCGCGACGGCCCCGAGCCGACGGTCGCCGATCCCCCGGCCACGGCGGCGGCGACGGCCGTGGACTCGCCGCCCCGGGCGTCTATGCGGCGCTTGATGTCGCGGTAGCGGGGCTCGCGCTCCTTGAGCCACGCCAGCATGGGCGACGCGATGAACAGCGACGAGTAGGCGCCGGAGAACAGGCCGATCAGCAGGGCGATGGCGAACTCCTGCAGCACGACCGCCCCCAGGATCCACGAACCGACGACGAGCAGCGAGGCCACCGGCAACAGGGCGGTGATGGTGGTGTTCAACGAGCGCATCAGGGCCTGGTTGAGCGACACGTTGACCATGCCCCCGTAGCTCAGGCCACCGGTCGACGACACCAGGCGCGTGTTCTCGTCGACCTTGTCGAACACGACGATGCCGTCGTAGATCGAATAGCCGAGGATCGTGAGCACGGCGATCACCGTCGCCGGCGTGACCTCCAGCTGGGTCACGGCATACACGCCGACGGTGATGAGCACGTCGTGGACGAGGGCCACCAGCGTGGGGGCGGCCATCTTCAATTCGAAGCGAATGGCGATGTAGATCGTGACCAGCACCAGAAAGACGACCAGGGCCCGGAACGCCTTCTCGCTGATCTGCCTGCCCCACGACGGTCCCACCTCGGTGAGGTTCACCTCATCGACCGATGAGCCCGTCACGTCGGCCAGCGCCGCCGTGACCCGGTTGCTGGTGTCCGGCGACACGTCCTTGCTCTCGACCCGGAGCTCGGCACCCTGGTCGCTTTGCAGCTCCTGGATCGTGGCGCCCGCCAGTCCGAACTGGTCGACGGCGCCGCGGGCGTCGGCCACCGAAGCGTTCCCGGCGGATACCTGCCAGACCGTGCCGCCCTCGAAGTCGATGCCGAGGTTGAGGCCCCTGGTCAGCAGCGATCCGATGCCAATCAGCACGGCCACCAACGACAGGGTGAACCACACCTTGCGGCGGCCGACGAAGTCGAAATTGGTCTCGCCGTGGTACAGCCGGGTCCAGATGGAGCGGCGCGGGGCCTTCGGGGCGGTCGCTCCGTCGCCCGATCCGTTCTCCGCCGAGGCGGCGTCGGGGGCGGTGGTCTTGTCGCTCACTTTCCTGCCCCCGGGACCGGAGCCACCGCCGGCACGGCCGTGGTCGGGCCGGCCGCCAACCCGCGGGCCACGCCGAAGAAGGGCATCTCGGTGAAGAACCGGTTGCGGGACAGCAGGATCACGGTCGGGCGGGTGAACAGGTAGGCCACGATCACGTCGAGCACCGTCGACAGGCCGAGGAAGAAGGCGAACCCGCGGACCGACCCCACGGTCAGCCACCACAGGACGGCGGCACCGAGGAACGACGAGATGTCCGCGGCCAGGATGGTCCGGAACGCCCGCTTGAACGCTCGCTCCGTCGATGTGCGGAGCGTCCGGCCGGCCTTCACCTCGTCCTTGAGCCGCTCGAAGAACACCACGTACGAGTCGACCGTCACGCCGATCGACACGATGATGCCGGTCACCCCCGCCAGGGTGAGGGCCAGGCCCCTGGTCTGGCCCATCCACGACACGATGGCGTACAGGAGCGCCCCGGACATGCCGACGCCGACGATCATCACCAGGCCCAGCGACCGGTAGTAGAGCAGCATGTACAGCGCCACCAGGACCAGGCCCACGATGCCGGCGATGATGCCGGCCCGCAGCGAGTCCTCGCCCAGCGAGGCGGAGACCGTCTGCACGCTCTGACGCTCGAGCTCCACCGGCAGGGAGCCGTAGCGCAGCACCAGCGCCAGGTCCTTGGCCTCCTGCTGAGTGAAGCTGCCGCTGATGGTGATGGCGTCCTTGGTGTACTGCGGCTCGTTGATCGTGGGCGCCGACTGGACCACCGAGTCGAGGACGATCGCCAGCCGGCCGGTGGGGCAGGTCTCGCTGGGCGGGTTGCACTGGGCGGCGATCTCGTTGAACTTGTCGATGCCGTTGGCCCCGCCCTTCATCGACAGGGCGACCAGCCATTGCCCCTGGGGGATCTCGGCACGCGCCGACGAGACGATCTGGCCCGTTGCCAGCGTTGGTCCCAGCTTGAAGACGCCCTCGCCGTCCTTGCTCTCGAGGGTCACGGTGGCGTCGGCCTTGTCGTCCTGGCGTGAGGTCAGCGGCACCGGCTCGGACGGGGCCTGTTCGCCCGGCGCCGTGGTGGTCGTGGTCGGCGGCGCGGTCGTCGTTGTGGTGGGCTCTTGCGCGGCACCGGCGCTCTCGCCCAGCGGTAGACCGGCGGCGTTCCCGTTGGGCGCCGTCGTGGCGGTCGTCGTCGTGGACCCGGCGCCCCCAGCCGTCGTGGTGGTCGTGGTCGCGCTCTCGTCGGGCTGGATCACCTCCGACCCCGAGAGGTCCTGCAGCACCGGCCGGAAGCGGAGCTCCGCCGTCTGTCCCACCAGCTCGAGAGCTCGGTCGCGGTTCTTCACCCCGGGCAGCTGCACGACGATGGCGTCGCCCTGGCGGGTGATCTCGGGCTCGGCCACGCCCAGCGCGTCGACCCGCGCCCGGATGATCTCGACCGCTTGATCCAGGGCGTCGCCGTTCGCCTTCGACGTGGGCTCGAGGACCACCGAGACGCCACCCTGGAGGTCGAGCCCCAGCTCGGGGCTGTTGCCGGAGATCAGCGTTGCCGCCAGGCCACCGATCGCGACCAGCACGACGAACATCAAGGGAAGCCAGATCTTGCGTCGCATCGCGGTCAGGTGGGATCGGTCGGCGTCACGGCGTCACTGCCCGCCGGACGCGGTTCTGCGGTCGGTGTACCGCCGCCAGCCGAGTCGCCATTGGTGACGGCCTCGGAGGTGGGGGCCGGGTCGGCGTCCGGCGCCACGGACTCGATGCGGCGCAGGACCGCCTGGCGGGCGACCCGGAGCTCCACGCCCGGGGCCACCTCGAGCAGCAAGTCCTGGGCACCGAGCGCGGTGATGCGCCCGTGGATCCCGGCGGTGAGAACCACCTCGTCGCCTTCGTCTAGTCCGGCCACCAGCTGCTGGTGGGCTCGAACCCGCCGCTGCTGGGGGAGGATGAAGAAGACCCACAACAACACGAAGGTGACGGCGAGGACGATCAACGCTTGCATAGGCAGCCGGTTGAGGTTAGCCGGTGCCCCCCGGTGACTCCCCATCGCGGCCGCCGGTTTCGTCCCGGCCGGGCCAGCGCTCGGCCAGCTCGGCCCGCAGCGCGGCCAGGGTGCCGGCGGCGATCGCCCGCCGGATCCGGCGGACCAGCTCCACGGTCCAGTGCACGTTGTGGATGGTGAGCAGCCGGGGCGCGGTGGGCTCGTCGACCGACAGCAGGTGGCGCAGGTAGGCCCGCGACCAGCGGGCACACACGGGGCAGCCGCAGGCCTCGTCGATGGGCCCCGAGTCGGCGGCGAAGCGCCGATTCCTCAGGTTGAGCCGCCCGGCGGACGTCAACATCATGCCGTGACGGCCCAGGCGGGTAGGCAGCACGCAGTCGAACAGGTCGACACCCAACCCCACAACGTCCACGATCCCGAGCGGATCGCCCAGCCCCATGAAGTAGCGGGGACGGTTGTCGGGCAGGCCCCCCAGGGCGGCCGCGAGCGCCGGCAGCATCTCGGAGCGGTCCTCCCCGACCGACAGGCCGCCCACGGCGTAGCCCTCGAAGCCGATGGTCACCGTGCGGTCCGCGCTCTCGGCCCGCAGGCCTGCATCGACGCCGCCCTGGACGATGCCGAACTGGTTGAGGTCCGGGCGTTCGTGGGCGAGGAAGGTCTTGCGTGCCCGCTCCGCCCACAGCGCCGTCCGATCCACCGCCGAGCGGATGACATCCGTCGGCGACGGCAGCGGCGGACAGACGTCCAGCACCATCTGGATGTCGCTGGCGAACAGCACCTGCGCGTCGACTGCGCCCTCGGGCGTGAGGTGGTGCGGGCTGCCGTCGTAGGTCGACGCGAACGTGGCCCCCTCGTCGTCGACCTGGGGCTCGAGCGAGAACACCTGGTAGCCCCCCGAGTCGGTCAGGATGTGGCCTCGCCAGTCCGTGAAGCCGTGCAGCCCACCGCACCGCGCAACGACCTCGGCTCCGGGCCGCAGCATCAGGTGATAGGTGTTGCCGAGGACGACCTCGGCCCCCAGGTTTTCGAGGTCGGCCGACGACAGCGTGCGCACCGCCCCACGCGTCCCGACCGGCATGAAGCATGGCGTCCGGAACGCGCCGCGGGCGGTCGTGACCATGCCCGTCCGTGCCGTCCCGCAGCGGGCGTCGATGGTGAAGTCGAGGGCCACGGGCGACTACAGGTGGCGGTCCAGCAACATCGCGTCGCCGAAGGACAGGAATCGGTAGCCGGCTGCGAGCGCCTCGTCGTAGAGATCGCGCCAGCGGGGACCGACGAAGGCGTCGACAAGTAGCAGCAACGACGAGCGCGGCAGATGGAAGTTGGTCAGGAGCAGGTCCACGACGCGCCAGCGCCACGGCCGGTGGATGAACAGCTCGGTCCTCCCGTCGAGCTGGCCCGACAGTGCCGCGGACTCCAGCGCCCGCACGGTGGTGGTTCCCACGGCCACGACCCGCCCTCCGGCGGCCCGGGCCGCCTCGCACGCGGCGAGCGTCCCGGAGGGGACCCGGTAGCGCTCGGCATGCATGTGATGGTCCTCCACCTTGCAAGCGGCGATCGGCCGGAAGGTGCCCATGCCCACCACCAGGTCCACCGCCTCGATGCGCGCCCCGCCGGCCCGGCAACGGGCGAGGACGGCCGGGGTGAGGTGGAGGCCGGCGGTCGGGGCCGCCACCGAGCCGGGCCGATCGGCGAACACCGTCTGGTATCGCTCGGGATCGGCGAGGGGGTTGGTGATGTAGGGCGGGAGCGGCACGACGCCGTGGCGGTCCAGGGCCGCCAGTTCGCCGGCCGCGCCATTCGTACGCAGCTCGACGAGCCGGGTGCCCTCCCCCGGTCCGGGGCCACCGACGCGCACGCTGAGGTTGACCCCGGCGGCGAGCACGGTCCCCGTCGCCACCCTCCGGCTTGGGCGGACCAGCGCCTCCCACTCGCCGGTGGGCAGCCGTTCGAGCAGCAGCACCTCCACCGCTCCGCCGGTCGGCTTGCGCAGCGGCAGCCGGGCGGGCAGCACCCGGGTGGTGTTGACCACGACCACGTCGCCCGGGCGAACGAACGCCGGCAGGTCGGCGACGGTGCGGTGCTCGGGCCGCTCCGCGGGCCCCCTATCGACCAGCAGTCGGGCACGGTCACGCGGTTCGATCGGCGTCTGCGCGATCGAACCCTCGGGCAGCGCGTAGGCGAAGTCGGCCACGTCCATGAGGTGTGGCAACGCTACCGGCGACCTGGTCGGCGATCAGCCCCCGAACAGAGTGGATGCGGCGCCGGTGGGCCCGCCGGACGGCGGCGCCAGGCCCAGGTGCTCCCAGGCCGCCGGCAGGGCCACCCGCCCCCGGGGGGTGCGCATCAGCAGGCCCTGCTGGATGAGGAAGGGCTCGTACACGTCTTCGACCGTCTCGGTCTGTTCCCCCACGCAGATGGCGAGCGTGGACAAACCCACCGGGCCACCGCCGAAGCGCTGGCACACGGCCGACAGCAGCGCGCGGTCGACCTTGTCGAGGCCCCGCCCGTCCACGCCGAACAGGGCCAGACCCTCTTCGGCCGTCCGTCGGTCGACCGACCCGTCGCCGCGGACCTCGGAGAAGTCGCGCACGCGGCGCAGCAGGCGGTTGGCGATGCGGGGCGTGCCCCTGGCCCGGCGGGCGATCTCGGTGCAGCCCGAGTCGTCGATGTCCACGTCGAGGATCCGGCCCGTGCGCCGGACGATGGCCTCGAGATCGGCGGCGGTGTAGTAGTCGAGCCGGGCCACCAGGCCGAAGCGGTCACGCAGGGGCCCGGTGATCGAGCCCGTGCGGGTGGTGGCACCCACCAGGGTGAAGCGGGCCAGGTCGAGCCGGATCGACCGGGCCGCCGGGCCCTTGCCGAGCACGATATCTACCTGAAAGTCCTCCATCGCCGGGTACAGCACCTCCTCGACGGGGCGGGGCAGGCGATGGATCTCATCGACGAACAGCACGTCGCCGTGGTCGAGCTGGGTGAGGATCGCAGCCAGGTCGCCGGCCCGTTCGAGCGCCGGCCCGGAGGTGGCCTGCAGGTGGGCGTCGAGCTCGTTGGCGATGATCGTGGCCAGCGTGGTCTTGCCCAGCCCGGGGGGGCCGGAGAAGAGCAGGTGATCGGGCGCCTGGCCGCGGCGCCGCGCGGCCTCGAGCACGATGTCGAGGTGAGCCTTGAGCTCGGTCTGGCCTACGAACTCCGCCAAGCGACGAGGGCGAAGACCGCTCTCGGCCGCCGCCTCCTCGGGCTGGGGTTCGGGATCGAGCAGCTCCTCACGCATGGCGCTACCCAGGCCGCGCCGCAGCCAGGTGCTGGAGCGCCTGGCGCAGGAGCTCCGATGCGTCGCCGTCGTCGGGCAGGTCTGCCGTCGCCCCGTGGATCTCGTCGGCCGAGTACCCCAGCCCCGCCAGGGCATCCCGCACGTCGGATCGCACCGACGGTGGGAAGTGGCCGCCGTTGCCGTTGGGGTCCGGTCCGCGGCCGGCGGCGACGCGCGCGTCGATCAGCGGGATGTCCAGGCGGGACTTGAGCTCCACCAGCAGGCGGGCCGCGGTCTTCTTGCCCACGCCCGGCACCAGGCACAGGGCGCCGACGTCGTCCTCGGCCAGGATGCGGGCCAGGGCCTGGGGGTCGTGGACCGACAGGATCGCCAGCGCCAGAGATGGGCCCACACCATGGGCACCGAGCACGGCCTCGAAGGTGACCCGCTCGTCGCGGCTGCCGAACCCGTAGAGCGTTAGCGCGTCCTCCCGCACGTGCTGGTGGACCCACACGAACACCTCGTCACCGACGTCGCCCATGGCCACCGCAGTGGTGGGCGCCATGATCACCCGGTAGCCGACACCGCCGACCTCCAGCAGCACCTCGGCGGCGGCCCCGTCACCGCCCCGGTCGAGCAACCGTCCCCGCAGCGACCCGATCACCGCGCGCCCTCCGCACGTGCCGGCGCCGCCTGGGCGCCGAGGCAATGCGGTTCGCCGGAACGCTCTCGAGGCAATGCGGACCGGGGGCCGGTCGCTGCCGCCTCGAGAGCTCGTGGGCGCACCGTATTGCCTCGGGTCGATGGGCCCGCACGCCCGCCGACCCGCTCTCGCAGCGGCGCGTGGGCCAGGTGGCAGAGCGCCACCGCCACCGCGTCGGCGGCGTCGACCGGCCGCAGCGGTGCGTTGATGCCGAGCAGGGTCTGCACCATGCGCTCCATCTGGTCCTTGTCGGCCGCGCCGTGGCCGGCGATCGTCTGCTTGACCAGGTTGGGCGAGTACTCGACCACCTGGCACCCCACAGCCACCGCCTCCACCATCGCCACGCCCGCCGCCTGGGCGACGGGGATCGCCGTGCGGGCGTTGGCCTGGAACAGCACCCGCTCGAGGGCCATGACCGCCGGCCGGTGCTCCAGGAGCAGCGACCGCAGGTCGGCCTGCAGGGCTGCCAGCCGCCGCGGGACATCCGAACCGGGGTCGGTGCGCAACACACCGGCCGCCACCGCCCGGGATCGACCGCGCTCGGCCCGCTCCACCACACCGTAGCCGCACCGCGACAGGCCAGGATCGATGCCGAGCACGAACACGAGTTCGAAAGCTAGCCGACCCGCGCCCCCGCCGGGTGGATGCCCGGCGGCCTACGCCGATGCGCTCCGGACCGCCTCGACCACCTCGTCGGTGGGCCGGAACCAGAGGCCGGCGACTGCCCGGTGGGCGTAGCGAATCGTGCCCTGAGCATCAACGACGAAGATCGAGCGCCGGTAGAACCCGACCGGCCCGAGGATGCCGTAGGCCTTGCCGACCGCCTTGTCGCCGTCGGCCAGCAGCGGGAAGGCAAACCCGCCCTGGTTGGCGCTGAAGCCGTCGTGGCTCTCGACCGACTGGGGGCTGATGGCCAGCACCTGGGCGTCGACAGACCGGAACTGGTCGATGTCGGCCGTGTAGCTGTTGAGCTGGCGGGTGCACACCGGGGTGTTGTCGCCCGGGTAGAACACCAGCACCACCGGCTGGCCCTTGAACTCCGACAACGTGTAGTCGCGGTGCCCGTCGGGCGTGCCGTCAGTCCCCGGCAAGTTGAAGTCGGGCGCCTGGCGTCCCACCGCTACGTCCTCGATCACGATGCAGCCTCCACGGTCTCGAGGATGGTGTCGGGAATGTCGAAGTTGGCGTGCACGGCCTGTACGTCGTCGTGCTCGTCCAGCGCATCGATCAACCGCAGCACCTTCCTGGCCCCCTCGGCCGTGTCGAGGGGGATGGTCGTCTGCGGGACCATCGTCAGGTCGGAGGACTCGATGCCGATGCCGGCGCGCTCCAGCGCCGTGCGCACCGCGTGCAGCTCGGTCGGCGGCGCGATGACCCGCCAGGAGTCGCCGTCGTCGACGATGTCCTCGGCACCGCCGTCGAGCGCGGCCAGCATCAGCTCCTCCTCGTCCACGGAGCGAGGCACGAGGATGGTTCCCTTGCGGTCGAACTGCCAGGCCACCGCACCCGGCTCCGCCATCGACCCACCGTTGCGGGTGAACACGTTGCGGACGTCGGCGCCGGCGCGGTTGCGGTTGTCGGTCAGCACCTCGACCATCACGGCCACACCACCCGGGGCGTAGCCCTCGTAGGTCACCTCTTCGTAGGTGACACCCTCGAGCTCACCGGTCCCACGCTTGATGGCCCGGTCGATCGTGTCCATCGGGATCGAATTGTCGCGGGCCTTCTGGAACATGGTGCGCAGCGTGGGGTTGGCCTCGGGGTCGCCGCCCCCCTCACGCGCCGCCACCTCGACCTGCCGCAGCAGCTTCGCGAACCGCTTGCCGCGCGCCTTGTCGGTCGCCGCCTTCTTGTGCTTGATGGTGGCCCACTTGGAATGTCCGGACATCACACCACCTCGTCGAGGAAAAGCTCGTGGAGCCGGAGATCGTCACCCAGCTCGGGATGGAACGCCGCCACCAGCACATGACCCTGGCGGCACACGACGGGCCGGCCATCGACCTTGGCCAGCACCTCGACCCCGTCGCCGACGGCCTCGACCACCGGCGCCCGGATGAAGACCGCATGCACGGGTTCGCCGTCGACACCGGCGACGTCGAGGTCCGACTCGAACGAGTCGACCTGCCGGCCGAAGGCGTTGCGGCGCACGGCGATCTCGATGGCGTCGAAGCAGCGCTGATCGTCGCGTCCGTCGAGGATCTCGTGCCCGAGCAGGATCATGCCGGCGCAGGTGCCGAATGCCGGCATCCCCGCCGCCAGCCGCTCGGCCAGCGGACCGAACAGCCCGGAGGACTCGAGCAACATCGACATCGTCGTCGACTCGCCGCCGGGCAGCACTACGGCCTCGACGTCGTCGAGATCAGGCGGTAGGCGGCAGGTCACGGGCTCGATCCCGAGCCGTGACAGCATGGTCGCATGCCGTGCTGAGGCACCCTGCAGCGCCAGCACGCCGACCTTCACCTGGGGGCCTCTCTGCCTCGCACATGACGGTTCGATTGTACGGGCCGATCCCCAGCGACGAGAATCGATCACCGACTGGGACGTTGGGGGCTCACACGTACTC
>JBKPAA010000075.1:0-15122 GCA_046726215.1 Actinomycetota bacterium
GCCACGAGGGGCTCGCCGGCGACCACGTACTCGCGCACCACTGACCCGGCCGGCGCCTCCGCCAGGGCGCCCGGCGCCACGGCGGCCTCGGGCAGGCGGCGCACCTCGACCGCCGACCCGTCGATCAGGTCGCCGGGCGCCAGGTCGCGGGTGGCGATGGCCACCGGCCGGGCTCGCCCCCAGCGCTGGCGGGCCGCCTCGGCGGAGGAAACCAGCGAGACGACGACGAGCCCGGTGACGGCGGCGAGCGCCAGCACAACCGCCCGGCGGACGACCGTCCGGGCCATGGCGCGCCGGACGCGCACGCCGAGCAAAACGGGGTGGGTGGACACGGCTTCCTCCGGATCGGCGAACGGCGCAGTCGGACGAGACGAGCGGGGGAAGCCGGTGCGCACGGTAGCGCAGCGGGACGTGGGACCGATCGTTCCCCGGCGGCGGGTGGAGCGAGGGTCCGCTAGTCCGTGAAGAGATCGTCTGGCAGCAGCTCGATCGCCCGGAACAGCACCGTGCGCACCACCTCGGCGTTGTGTTCGAGCGTGGCGAACACCTCGTCCATCGTCACCGGCTCGATGCCCGGGACACCCTCGAGCCCCACGTCATAGTCCGTGATGAGGGCGATGGCGGCATAGGGGATGTGGGCCTCGGCGGCGAGCACCGCCTCGGGCATCTGGGTCATGTTGACGACCTGCCAGCCCTGGTCCGCATACCAGCGCGACTCGGCCTTCGTCGAGAACCTAGGGCCGTTGATCACCACCACGGTGCCGCCGTCGTGGACGGTGACCCCCTGGGTCCGGCACGCCTCGACGGCGGCGGCGCGCAGGCGGCCGTCGTAGGGTGCCGCGAAGCTCACGTGGTCGACCGGCGCCAGACGGTCGGGCGTGGCGGGACCGTCGTGGAAGGTGGCGTCGCGCCCATACGTGCGGTCGATGATCTGGTCAACGACCACGAAGTCACCCCTGCGGATCTCGGGGCGGAGCGAGCCCGACGCGCAGGGCGCGAACACGGCCCGCACTCCCAGTTGCCACAGCGCCCAGGCGTTCGCCCGATAGGGGACACGATGCGGTGGCAACGAGTGGTCGCGGCCGTGCCGGGGGAGGAACGCCACCCGCCGAGGGCCGACGGAGCCGATCGTCACCGGCGCGGACGGCGGCCCGAACGGGGTGTCGACCGCAAGTTCCTCGACATCCTCGAGCAGCGAGTAGAGGCCGGATCCCCCGAAGACGCCGACGTCGGCGCGGCGTGCCGTCGCCGCCGCCTCGGTCACTTCTTGCCGGCAGACGGCGTCGACGAAACCGACGAGGAGGACGACGACGAAGCCGACGAGGAGGACGAGGGGGACTTGGCCCCGTCGCCGCTCGAGTCCCTGTCACCGTTCGAGCCGGCGGATGTGGACTTCGAGTCGGAGGAACCCGACGCCTCGGATCCTGAGCCGGCCGATGACGAGGAGGCGGCCTTGGCGGCCGTCCGGCTGTCGGTCTTGTAGAAGCCCGAGCCCTTGAAGGCGATGCCGACGGCCTGGAACACCTTGCGCAGCTGGCCACCGCACGCGGGGCACTCGGTCAGCGGGTCGTCGGTGAACGACTGGACGACCTCGAGTGGTTCGCCGCAGTTCCGGCAGCGATACTCGTACGTGGGCATCTGGACTCCGCGGATTCTGATCGACCGTGGGTCGCGCCGTGCGAATTAGCACTCGCGACTTGAGAGTGCCAAGGTTAGCGCCTCGAACGGTACGATCGCCGCGTCGTGAGCATGCTCTCGCCACTGCTCGGAACGGCGTCCCCGGGGGTCGCAGTGGCCTGCGTCGCCGGGGCCTACCTCCTCGGGACGTTCCCCAGCGCCTGGCTGGCCACCCGGGGCCGAGGGGTCGACCCGACCGCGTCGGGGTCGGGCAACCCCGGGGCCACCAACGTGTACCGCACGGCCGGGCGCCGAGCCGCCGTGGTGACCCTGGTGGGCGACGTGTTCAAGGGGGCGGCAGCGGCTGCGCTGGGCTGGGCCGTCGGCGGCCACGGGCTGGGGGTGGCGTGCGGCGTCGCTGCCGTCCTGGGCCACGTCGCGCCCCTCACGCGTCCGTCCCGCGGCGGGAAGGGTGTGGCCACCGGCGTGGGCATGGCACTGGTGCTCTTCCCGCTGCCGGCGCTCCTTTCGGCGGCGGCGTTCGCCCTCGTCACGGGACTGACGCGCACGGTGTCGCTGGGCTCGATGGCGGCGGTGGCCGTGCTTCCCGCGGCCGCCGGAGCCCTGGGGGCGCCTGGGCGCGAGGTGGCGGCGCTGGCCGGGTGTGCCGTGCTCGTGATCGCCCGCCACCGGGCCAACATCGGCAGGCTCTGGCGCGGGGAGGAGCCCCACCTCGGCGCCACGGCATGAGCCACGAGTGGACGCTCGCGGAAGTTCCGTGGATGGATCTGGCCGGCGAGACGCCAGGATGGCTTCCGCGAGGGTCCACTAGCGTGCCCATGGTGCGAAGCGTTCGGAAGGCGGTCGTCCCTGCGGCCGGGTTGGGCACCCGCTTCCTGCCGGCCACGAAGGCGCAGCCCAAGGAGATGCTGCCCGTCGTCGACCGGCCGGCGATCCAGTACGTCGTCGAGGAGGCGGTGCGGGCCGGCATCGACGACGTCCTGATCATCACGGGCCGCGGCAAGCGCAGCCTGGAGGACCACTTCGACCGCTCGATAGAGCTCGAGGCCTCGCTCAACGCCGCGGGCAAGCTCGAGGAGCTCGAGGAGATCCGGCGGCTGGCGGATCTGGCCGACATCCATTACGTCCGGCAGGGGGAGGCCCTGGGGCTGGGGCATGCGGTGTCGGTCGCCCGGAAGCACGTCGGCGACCATCCGTTCGCCGTGATGCTGGGCGACGACATCATGGACGAGCGCTTCCGGGTGCTCGAGCAGATGATCGCCGCTCACCAGCGGACGGGGAGCTCGGTCATCGCCGTCAAGCGGTTCCCGATCGAGGAGATCTCGTCGTACGGCTGCATCGACGCCGAGCCGGCCGACGGCGGCCTGGTGCGGCTGCGGGGCATCGTCGAGAAGCCCGAGCCGGCCGACGCCCCGTCCGACCTGGCCGTGGTCGGCCGCTACGTGTTCACGCCCGAGATCTTCGACGCCCTCGACCGAACCAAGCCGGGGGTCGGCGGCGAGATCCAGCTCACGGACGCCATCGCCATCCTGCTCGAGGAGCAATCGGTGCACGGGTTCGTGTTCGAGCACGGGCGCTTCGACATCGGCAAGAAGCTCGACTACCTGCGGGCCACCGTGGAGTTGGCGCTCGACCGCGACGACATCGGCCCCGAGTTTGCGTCATATCTGGCCGACGCCGTCCGCCGCCGGGGGCTCGTCTAGGACTGCGCGATGATCCCGCTCGACGACGCCGTCGCCCACGTCCTCGCCGGCTGCCGGCCGCTGCCGCCGCGGCGGATGCCGGCGACCGAGGCCGTGGGATGCGTGCTCGCCGCGGACGTCGCGGCCACCGAGTCGGTGCCGCCGTTCGCCAACACCGCGATGGACGGGTACGCGCTACGGGCCGCGGACGTCGCCGCCGTTCCGGTGACCCTGCCCGTGGTTGCCGAGGTCGCCGCCGGTCACCCTGCCCCCCGTCCGCTCGGGCCCGGCGAGGCCATGCGCATCTTCACGGGGGCGCCGATCCCCGAGGGCGCCGACGCCGTCGTGATGGTGGAGCGGACGGAGCCGCGTGACGCAGGCAAGGCGGTCGAGATCCAGGTGTCGGTCGATCGCGGAAACCACGTGCGGGCGGTGGGCGAGGACCTCCACGCCGGCCAGCGGGTGTTCGGCGCCGGCGACGAGCTCACACCCGCCCGTGTCGGGGTGCTGGCATCGCTGGGCATCGACGAAGTCGTGGCCCACCCGCGGCCCCGGGTGGGCGTGATGTCCACCGGCGACGAGCTGGTAGTCGGCCCGGGCCCGCTGCGGCCCGGGCAGATCAGGGACAGCAACCGCCCCGCCCTGCTGGCCCTGGTGGCCCAGGTGGGGTTCGACTCCGTGGACCTGGGCCGGGTCGACGACGACGAGGCCGCGATCACCGCCGGCCTTGAGCGGGGCGCCGCCACGTGCGACGCCGTCCTCACCAGCGGCGGTGTGTCGATGGGCGACATCGATCTGGTCAAGGTCGTGCTCGATCGCATCGGCAAGATGCGCTGGATGCAGGTCGCGATCCGCCCGGCGAAGCCGCTGGCGTTCGGGGTCATCCGCCCCGGGAGCGGCGGCCGCCGTGAGGTTCCGGTGTTCGGCCTGCCCGGCAACCCGGTGTCGTCGCTCGTGAGCTTCGAGCTGTTCGCCCGCCCCGGCCTGCGCCGCCTGGCGGGACAACCGCACCCCCGGCTCCACCGGCCACGGCTGATGGCGACGGCGGACGAGGCGTTGTCCCGCCGGCCCGACGGAAAGGTCCACTTCGTGCGGGTGGTGGCGACCGCCGGCGAGAGGGGCGTCCTCCACGTGCGCTCGTCGGGCGGCCAGGGTTCGCACCAGCTGGCGGCGATGGCCCGGGCCAACGCCCTGGCGGTGGTGCCCGACGGCGAAGGGGTGCGGCTCGGGGGCCACGTGGAGGTCATCCTCCTGGACGAGCCTGCGACGCAGGAATGGTCCTGACGGGCGGGTACCGGGGCCCATCGCACAAGTGCCGTGACCATGAACGTGCCGGTGGTAGACGTTCGTGGTCAGGGCACTAGCGTGGAGGAATGGTCAGCCGACCGCTCGTCGACGGCTTTGGCCGCGTGCACCGCGACCTGCGGATCTCCGTCACCGACCGCTGCAACTTCCGCTGCACCTACTGCATGCCGGCCGAGGGGCTGAAGTGGCTCCCGCGCGACCAGGTGCTCAGCTTCGAGGAGCTTGAGAGCATCGCCCGCGTGTGCGTCCACGAGTTCGGCGTGGACAGCATCCGTCTCACGGGCGGCGAGCCGACCGTGCGGGCGCACCTCCCGGTCCTGGTCGGCAAGCTGGCGGCGCTGGGCGCCGATCTCGCCCTTACGACCAACGGCGCCACGCTGCGGTCGATGGCCGGCGACCTGGTCGCCGCCGGCCTGCGGCGGGTCAACATCTCGCTCGACACGCTGCGGCGCGACCGGTTCGTGACCCTGACCCGGCGCGACGAGCTGGGCAATGTGCTCGACGGCATCGAAGCCGCCAAGGAAGCGGGACTCGACCCCGTGAAGATCAATGTGGTCGTGATGCGGGGGGTGAACGACGACGAGGTCGTCGATCTGGCGACGTTCGGTCGCGACCGGGGGGTCGTCGTGCGGTTCATCGAATGGATGCCGCTCGACGCCGACCAGCGCTGGGACTCGGACGCCGTTGTCAGCCAGGACGAGATCCTGGGTGCCATCGACGCCATCTACCCGGTCGACGCCATCCAGCGCGGGCACGAGCCCGCCGAGCGCTTCGCCTACCGCGACGGGATGGGCGAGGTGGGCGTGATCCCGTCCGTGACGCGCCCGTTCTGTGGCTCGTGCGACAGAATCCGTCTCACCGCCGACGGGCAGTTGCGATCGTGCCTGTTCGCGGTCGACGAGGTCGACCTGCGCAGCCTGGTGCGGGGCGGCGCCTCCGACGACGAAGTCGCTGCCGCAATCCAGCGCTGTGTGGCCGGGAAGTGGGCCGGGCACATGATCGGGCAGGTGCAGTTCGTGCGCCCGCGTCGGTCCATGAGCCAGATCGGGGGCTGACTCGCACCGGCGGGGGGATGAACGTTGTCCCTGCTCGGGCCACTAGTGTGGAACCCATGTCCGACCGGGGGCTCACCCATCTCGACCCGCTGGGCAGAGCCCGGATGGTCGATGTCACGCCCAAGGAGCCGACACACCGCCGCGCCGTGGTGCGAGGGCGGGTGCACATGCGGCCCGAGACCACGTCGTTGGTGGCGAGAGGGGCCATCAGCAAGGGGGACGTGCTCGCCGTCGCCCGGGTGGCGGGCATCCAGGCGGCCAAGCGCACGCCCGAGCTGATCCCGCTCTGCCACCCGCTGCTCGTGGGCAGCGTGCTCGTCAACTTCCGCATCGAGGACGACTACATCGAGGTCGAGGCTCAGGTCGAGACCATCGATCGTACGGGGGTCGAGATGGAGGCCATGACCGCCTGCGCGGTGGCCTGTCTCACGATCTACGACATGTGCAAGTCGGTCGACCGGGGTATGACGATCGGGGACATCGCCCTCTGGGAGAAGACCGGCGGCCGCAGCGGCACCTACCGCCGCAGCGACGGCATCGACGCCGAGCTCGGCCTGTAGTCGCAGGTCAAACAGCATCCACCGCGGCCGCGTGGGCGACCTGTACGGTCGCCGACGAAACCTCGGAATGGATGCCGTGCCTGCTTTCTTGCTTCTGGGAGTGATCTGGGCAGCGGTGTTGCTGCCGCCTTGGTTGCAGAGCCGGCGTGACGCCCGGCCCAACGCCTCGATGGTCACGTTCAGGCGCCAGCTGTGGTCGCTGGCGCGTACATCCCCCGGCTACGGCCCCGTGTACACCGATACGTTCGACGGCTACGACGAGGACGGCTACGGCAACGAGCGGGGTCACGAATCCGGCGATGGCGACCACGACGGTGGGGCCGGCAGGCTGGCCCTTACCCACGATCGGCCGTCCGGCCGCGACGAGTTGGCCGACCGACGCTCGCTGGCCCCCGCGGCGTCGAGGGGAGACCCGTCCCCGCTGCGGCGCCCCGGCGCTGGGGGCGCGTACCGCCGGCGCCGTCACATCCTGGCCATGCTGACCGTGCTGGCCCTCGGCACCGTGGCGCCCGCCGTGCTCCTCGGCGGCGCCTGGTGGATCGGGCAGGGGGTGGCCGGCGGATTGCTCGTGACCTATCTGGCGCTGCTGGTCCGTCGGCACCGGCGCCTCGCCGAGCGGCTTCAGAAGGTGCGCTACCTGGCGCCCATCCGCGCCCCCCGCCCGGCCGTGGTCGTGCTGGGCACCGCCGCCCGCTAGCGCGCCGACCGGGCCGATGTCGTCGTCCGATGCCCGGGGCGAGACCCGCCGCGACAGCCTGGCGGTGGCAATCGCGGCCATAGACGACGAGTTGGCCGACGCCAATCGGGCCCGCGAGACCGCGCTGGTCTCGTGCCGTCGGGTGATCCGCGCCGCCGGGTCGAGCATCCGGGCGATCCATCAGTTGGATGCCGGCGCGGCCCGGACCCTGGCCGAGCGCGCCGAGGAGGCGTTGCGCGAAGCCCAACGAGTGCTGTCCCCGTTTCCGGCGGTCTCGCACGCCGGGTTCCTGCAGGACGCCGAGAAGGAGTACACGGAGGCGCGCGCCGTCGCCGCCCTGGTCGCCGGCGAGCCGGTGCCGACGCGCGGCGACCTGGGCGTGGCCGCCGCTGCGTGGATGCGCGGCATGGCCGAGGCCGCGAGCGAGCTGCGGCGGCACCTGCTCGACCGCATGCGTGACGGCGACGTGGGGCGGGGCGAGTCGCTGCTCGCCGCCATGGACGACGTCTACAACGCGCTGGTAGTCGTCGACTACCCCGACGCCCTCACCAATGGGCTGCGCCGGACGCTCGACGCCTTGCGGGCGGTGCTCGAACGCAGCCGCGGCGATGTCACCACGACGGTTCTCCAGACCCGGCTCCAGGGGGCGATCCAGGGACTGTCCCCCGGTCCGTGAGCCGGGCACACGCGGCGTTCCGACCCGGCGGCCGTGCTACGCACTACGTGACCGATCGTCTCCGGGCGTTCGACCGTGGGGGTCGCCACCGGGCGGGTTCGTGGGTCGGGTTATGCCGTACGCCGCCAGCGCCTCGGCCGCAGTGCGCTCGCTCGCAGGCGTGGCACGCGGAATCCGTGTCGGTCGTCGACGGGGTGTGCGTCGCACTCGAGGCCGTGGCGCTGTTGCTTGCCGCGGGGGTCCTCTCGACGATGGCCCGGGCGAGGGGTGCGGCGCTGCTGGGAGCGGTCGCTGCGCTGGTCCTGGCCACCGCGGCCGTCGCCTCCCCCGCGGCGCGCGACCACGCCGCCCACAGCCACGGCGAGCATGGCGCCGACGGCGCCGCGGGCAGCGCCGCGGCCGGCCACGACCATGGGGCCGCGCCGACGGCAGCCGACGACCACGGCTTCTCGCAGCTCGCGAATGGCCACCAGCATGAGCACGGCAGCGACGAGCCGCTCACGCCAGAGCAGACGGTCGCGCTCGCCGGGCAGCTGGCGGCCACCGCCGAGCTGGTGGAGTGGTATCCGACGATCGCTGACGCCGATGCGGCGGGTTGGCGGCGTGCCGGCCCATTCTCGCCCGGGCTGGGGACCCACTACATGGGGCCCACCTTCGCCGCGAACGCCGACGGCGACATGGACCCGGAGGATCTCCTCACCCCGATGCTCGTCTACGACGGCCTCGAACCCGATGCCAGGTTGGCGGGCTTCATGTACCTGACCTACGGCAGCGGCACCGAGCCCCAGGGCTTCGCGGGGCCCAACGACCACTGGCACTACCACGAAAGGGTCTGCCTGAGGTTCGGTGCGGGCGGCGTGATCGACACACCCCTCGGGGCCGATCTCCCCGGGGTGACGGAGCAGATGTGCCGCGACGCCGGGGGCTCCTTCATCAAGTTCACGGGCTACATGGTCCACGTGTGGAACGTCCCCGGCTACGAGTCGCCCGACGGGATGTTCACCGAGCTCAACCGGCGAATCACGTGCCCGGATGGCACCTACCACCAGATCCCGTTGGAAGATCTGGGAAGCAGAGACTCCACCTGCCGGAACCCTTGAACCTTCCCGAACCGGTACCCGCCGCCCAAAGTCCCCCGCGCGCTCTCCGGACCGCGACGGCTCGCGGCGAACGAACCCGCGAGCGGTTGCTCGACGCGGCCGAGCGCCTGTGGGCCGACCGGGGCCTGGAGGGGGTGTCCCTGCAGGAGATCCGCCTCGCGGCCGGGCAGCGCAACAGCTCGGCACTGCAGTTCCACTTCGGCGACCGGGACGGGCTCCGGCTCGCACTGGCGCAGCGCCATCTCCCGCGGATCGCGTCACTCCAGCAGGAGCTCTACCGGCGGCGGGTGGAGCAGGGCCGCCAGGACGACCTCGCGGGGCTCGTCGAGGTCCTCGTCCGACCCATCGCGGAATACGTCAGGCGCGGTCCGTCGGAGCGCGCCTGGCTCAGGATCGCCGCCGCCGACCTCGGGCGACCCGAGATCGCACCCCAGGACCTCGTCGATCACGCCCCACCCCTGGCGGTCCACGTGGGCGCCACGATCCACGCCCAGCTCGGCGCCATGATCCGCCCCGAGGTTGCCGGTGACCGGATCCTGTCCGTCGTGATCGCCTGCCACCACCTGTGCGCGGACCGCGCCCGCCTGGAGGACTCGCCGCCCGGCGCCAGGCGCCGGCCGATCCTTTCGTTCGAGGTCTGGCTCGACAACCTGCTCGACATGGCGGTCGCGGCGATGACCGCGCCGCATCGTCGGCCGGGCGACGCCGATCGTTCCGCCGGTCAGGTCGGTGGCGCGGTATCGAGCGAGTAGTCGACCCACTCCGCGCGGCTGGCGCCGATCCGCTCGTAGACTCGCTGAGCCCGGGCGTTGTCCTTCCTCGTCTGCCAGCTCATCGATGCGGCGCCGCGGCGGCCGGACCGCGCGCGGCACGCCTCGACCAACGCCTCGGCGAGGCCCGACCCCCGGGCGTCCGGGTGCACGAACAGGTCGTTCATGATCGCCGTGCGGGCCGCGGCGAGCGTTGACCAGCTCCAGTACACGGTCGCAAAGCCGACGGCGCGCCGCTCGTCGTCGCGGGCGATCAGCTGGAAGCCCTCGCGATCGGGGTCGGTGAGGAGTGTGCGGGCGAGGTCCAGCAACGCGTCGTCGCTCGGCGCGGCCGCGTAGAAGTCGCAGTACCCGCGCATGAGCGGCAGCAGGTCCGGGAGATCGGGCTCACCAACGACCGCGATGTGCACGGGAGCCGATCCTAAGGCTCGCCGGGTCCGGGGCGGAACCGGCGCAAATGGGGCCGCTCGACGTGGGTTGGCGGCGGTGTGACATCGTCGAGCATGGTCGACACCGGGTACGAGATGGGGCGTCTGTCGTTCGTCGTGCGGCCCGCCAACGGCACGACCGGCGAGCGCGACGAGCCGTTGGGCCTCGACGCACCGCGCGACGGCGTCCTCTACGTGCCCGAGACCACCGCGCCCGGCGCGCCATTGCTGATCTTCCTGCACGGCGCGATGGGCACGGGCCACGCTCACCTGCGCGCGGTGCTTGCTGCCGTCGACCGCTACGGCGTGATCCTGGTCGCCCCCGACTCACGCGGGCCCACCTGGGACCTCATCGCCGAGCACCGCTTCGGTCCCGACGTCGCGTTCCTCGACCTGGTGCTCGACGCCGTCGTCGACCGCGTCGATGCCGACACCAGGCGTCTGGCGATCGGCGGGGTGTCCGACGGTGCGTCGTACGCACTTGCCATCGGGCTGACCAACGGTGCGGTGTTCCCGACCGTGCTGGCGTTCTCACCCGGCTTCCTGGTCGTGCCCGACCCGGTCGCCAAGCCACGGATTTTCATCTCCCACGGCACCGCCGACCCGATCCTGCCGATCGACACCTGCAGCCGGTCGTTCGTCCCCTCGTTGCGGGAGGCGGGCTATGACGTGGCCTTCCGTGAGTTCGACGGTGGCCACACCGTCCCGCCCCCCGTGGCCGACGAGGGTGTCCGCTGGTGGCTCGACGGCGCGCCGTCATGACCCGCGCCCTACGGAGCCAGCAGGTAGTCGATGGCCCGGCCCATGATGGCGTTTCGCTGCTCGGCCGACGTGATACATCGTCCCGCCACTTTGATCCTGCGGATCGAACAGCCCTCGAGCGGCAACCTGTACAGGCGCCAGAATCGGCGCACTCGGCATGCCGGGTCCGGGGATCGGCTCCCAGTTCAGTGACCTCTCAGCAGCCCGGCAGTCCCGGCTCGCCGCCCGCGGCCCGCCGCTTGCGCCCTGCCATGCCGGCCAGCGCCTCGAGCACCACGCGGTGGGCGTTATTGACGGTGTTGTCCGATACGTCGTACGGCGGCGACACCTCGACCACGTCGAGCGCCACGAGGTTCGCGTCCATAGCCAAGCGGCGCACGATCCGCAACAGGTCGGCGGGTGCCATGCCGCCCGGTTCGGGCGTGCCGGTGCCGGGGGCGAAGGCAGGATCGAGCACATCTATGTCGACGGAGACGTAGAGGTGCTCGGCGCCGTCGAGCGCCTCGGCAACGGCGTCCTCAATCACGGGCTGGATGCCGCGTTCCCAGATCTCCTGCATGAGATGCCAACGCATGCCCTGGGACTGCATCCACTCGAAGATGTCCTCCGGCGGCCAGTACCCGCGCAGGCCGACCTGCACGAAGTTGGGGCCGAGCACGGCGCCGGATTCGATCAGACGGCGCATCGGGGTGCCGTGGCTGGCCAGGTTCCCTTCGATCATGTCCGCAGTGTCAGCATGAGCGTCGAAGTGGACGATGCCGACGTTGCCCCACCCCCGCGACTCGGCCACTGCGGTCGCAGCCGGCCACGTGATCGAGTGGTCGCCGCCCACGATGACCGGGACGATGCCCCGATTGGCGACCTCCCCGACGCGGGTCCTGATGTTGGCGTGCCCGACCTCGGTCAGCCCGTGTGGGCAATAGGCGTCGCCATAGTCGACGACCTCGAGCCAGTCGAAGATCTCGATGCCGAGGTCCAGGTGATAGGTGCCCGGCATGTACGCACTGGCCCGGATGGCCCGGGGGCCGAAGCGCGCCCCCGGTCGGTTCGTGGTCGAGATGTCGAACGGTGCACCGACGATGGCCACATCCGGCCGCCACGAGTCGAGCTGCTCGGGCTCGGTCAGCCACGGCCGCTGAGCGAATGTCGCGACGCCGGCGTGTGCGAGATCGAGCTGTTCACGCATCCCGGGCGGCAGATCGCGCTCCGGCGCGGATCCGGGTTCGCTCATGAGTTCCTCTCGTCGTGGGTACGGGCCTGGACCTGCCCTTTGTCGCCTGGCAGGACCAGGGCATCGGAATCCCGAAGGATTCCTCATCGGGGAGAGCCCATCAACCGGCCAGGGCTCCACGCCGCTGTCCGGGCTGCTCAAGCGGGATGCACGCCCCGCCGCTCCGCGCGTACGAGGACGATCACGGGGATGACGCGGTCGGTCTGTCGCGCGTATTCGGCGAGCTGCGGGAAGCGCTCGGCTCCCATCGCGAAGAGGCGCTCACGCTCCTCGCCCGTCGCCTCGGAGGCGATGACATCGATCTTCTCGCTCGTCACTTCGATCCTCGCGTTCGGCTGCGCCTTGAGATTGTGGTACCAGTCGGGGTTGCTCGGCGCTCCTCCATTCGAGGGGAAGATCACGTAGCGCGCGTCGTCGCAGAGGTATCCAACCGGGCTGACGCGGCTCACACCCGACTTCGCGCCGGTGTGGTGGAGCAGGAGCAGCGGCGTTCCCTCGAACGTGCCTCCAACGCGTCCTTTGTTGGTGCGGAACTCGTCGATCACCTTGGCGTTGAACCCATCGGGCGTCGTGGCCATCGGACTCCCCTGACGTTGACGACACCACATACGACCGCCCGCGCTCGCGAAACTCGCCGCCTCTCGGTCAACAGGGCTGGCGACACGTCGGCATGACCCCTGCACAAACCCGCTGTAAGTCTCATCGATGAACCGCTGCGGCTCCGCCGCGATGGTCCAAAACACCAAAGAACTCTTCCCCGAACCCCGAAACACCCGTGAACACCGTCAACGGCGCTTCGCGATCTCCACGCTCACATCCTTGAGATTGTTCACCCGCGCCCCACAGCCGTTGCGACGTCGGCAGTGCGGTGTAAGAGTTACCCAGGTTTGGGCAGACGCGGAGGGGGAGCAATGCGTCGATCGCTTGGCATTTCATTGGTCGCGGCGTGCGTCGCCGCACTCTGCGCGGGGTTCACGACCGCGTCTGCCACACCGAGCGCGGGTAGAGATCCGGATCGGCTGGACGCCTACACGGCAGTGGTCCAGGCCGCCGAGCTATCCACGATCGCCCAGCAGGGCATCGAGGTGAGCGGCCAGCGACAGGTCGCGGACGGCATCGAGCTCGACATGGTCCTCGACCAGACCCAGGCGGACCAGCTCCGGGGACACGGCGTGGACCTGAAGCTGACCCGGGTCAAGGGCGGCAAGACTGTCCGGCAGTTCGCGGCGGAGCAGGCCGCCAACGGCTTCACCGTCTGGCGCTCGTACGACGAGGCCGGCGGCATCCGCGACCAGCTCTACGCCGCAGCACGCAGGAACCCCCAGCTGGTGAAGCTCGAGGTCCTCGGCCACACCGGCCAGGGCCGCGAGATCATCGCCGTCAAGCTGACGCAGGGCGCTGGCGACATACCGGACGGTACGCGTCCGGCCGTCCTCTACAGCGCCACCCAGCACGCGCGTGAATGGATCTCCACCGAGGTCAACCGGCGGCTGATGAACCACTTCATCGACCGGTGGCGGGCCAACGACCGTGAAGTCCGCAAGCTGCTGCAGACCAACGAATTCTGGTTCGTCCTCGTGGCCAACCCCGACGGCTACCAGTACACGTTCGACCACGAGCGGCTCTGGCGGAAGAACCTGCGCGACAACAACGGAGACGGACAGACCCAGGTCGGCGACGGCGTCGACCCCAACCGCAACTTCCCCAACCACTGGGGCTACGACGAGGAGGGGTCGTCGTCCATCCAGTCCAGTGACACCTACCGGGGCCCGGCGCCGCTTTCGGAACCGGAGACCCAGGCAATGGTCGGCCTGCTCGACCGGATCGGCTTCGCGTTCCAGGTCAACTACCACTCCAACGGCCAGTGGCTGCTCTACGCCGAGGGTTGGCAGACCAGCACCCCGACCGCGGACGACCCGATCTACTACGCCATGTCCGGGAACCTGGACGACCCGGCGATCGACGAGTTCCACCCGGGCCTGAGCTCGGACGTCCTCTACGTCACCAACGGTGAGACCACCGACTACGCCCACGCCGTGACCGGCGCCCTGGCGTGGACGCCGGAGCTCTCCGCGGGGTGCGACGGATGTGGCTTCGTCTTCCCCGACGACGAGGAGCTGGTGCAGGCGGAGTTCGAGCGCAACCTGCCGTTCGCCATGTCGGTGGCCCGCTCGGCGGTCGACCCCGCCAACCCGCAGACGGTCACGGGTATCACGACCAAGCCCTTCTATGTCGACAGCGAGGACCCCTACAAGAGGAGCAACCCGGGCACCCAGTTGAGCTTCACTAAGTCATACGGCGACCCGCAGCCGGTCGCGGTGATCGCCAAGCGCAGCCTCGGGGCCGTGACGGTGAAGTACCGCATCAACGGCGGCGACGTGCAGTCGGCACCCACGTCCGAGTGGGAGGGCGGGTCGAGGTACAACCCGGCGTCCGTCTACTACCACCAGATGCGAGGCGTGGTGACCGGTACCGACCCCGGCGACTCGGTCGAGGTCTGGTTCGAGGGTGGCGGCCAGCGGAGTGAGTCGTTCACCTACGACGCCGTGTCGGAGAGCGGCAACCGCGTCCTCGTCGTGGCGGCCGAGGACTACACCGGCGCCTCGCCAGTCCAGGATCCGGCAGGCCCGCACTTCGTCACCCAGTACACCGACGCCCTGACCGCCAACGGCCAGGAGGCCGACGTCTACGACATCGACGCCGCAGGGCGGATCGCCCCGGACGCCCTCGGCGTGCTCAGCCACTACGACGCCGTCGTCTGGGAGACCGGCAACGACCTGGTCACCCGCACCGCCGGCCGCGGTGGCGGCAATGCCGACCGGCTGGCACTCGACGAACTGCTCGAGTTCCGCTCGTATATGAACGAGGGCGGCAAGGTGCTCCTCGCCGGCGATTCCGCCGGCCAGCAGTACACGATGGCGCAGCTGTACGACCCCAAGGGCGAGATCGCCTGCAACCCGCCGCCCGCGGACACGGACCCACGGCGCTGCCTGCCCTTGTTCGGTTCGTTCTTCGGTGGCGACACCACCAACGACGTGCTCCAGTACTACCTGGGCGGCTACGTTGCCGTGGCCAACGACGGTCTCGACGAAGAAGGCGCCGCATTCGACTCGATCGGAGTGGACGACCCGTTCACGGGCCTCGCGTGGGGCCTCGACGATCCCGTCTTCGCAGGCAACACCGTTCGGAGGTCGTCGTTCCTCGCGACGAGCGGCATC
>JBKPAA010000076.1:0-27494 GCA_046726215.1 Actinomycetota bacterium
TACCGGGACGTGCTGGGGATGCCGCTGGTGAAGACCATCGAGCTACCGGCCGGCCTGGGCCAGCACTTTTTCTTCGACTGTGGCGGCGATGACTGCCTGGCGTTCTTCTGGTTCCCCGATGCCCCCGAGCCGGCTCCCGGGCTGTCCGCGCCCAGGGGTCGGCCGGACCAGTCGGAGCTCACGAGCGCGATCGGGTCCATGAACCACGTGGCATTCACGGTGCCGGCCGAGAAGATCGAGGAGTACCGCGAGCGGCTGTTAGCCGCCGGCGTCGATTGCACCGAGGTGGCCAACCACGACGACAGCGAGCTGGGCCTGAGCAAGCGGATGCACCCAGGGGTGTACGTGCGGTCGATCTACTTTCAGGACCCCGACGGCATCCTTCTCGAGTTCGCCGCCTGGGTTCGGGATCTCACGCCGGCCGACGTCGCTCACGAGCCCGCGACGGCCGCCGCGGCGCCGACCGCTTGAGGAGGCCCCCCGACATTACCGCGTGGTAACTTTGGGCGCGGTGGGCTGAGACACCGCTCATGCAATGGAGGGGGATCATGAGGGGACTTCGTCGAGCCTTGGCGGCCGCGCTCGTCGCCGTGTCGGCGCTCGGGATCGTGGGCGTCGGCGGCGGGGCACTCGCACACGCGGCAACCGCCAAGGACCCGGTGATCGTCGTCAACGGGCTGTTCGGGGTGGGCTTCGCCTACGAGCCGCTCGTCGCGCGCCTGCGGGCCGACGGCTACCCGGTCTGGGACTTCGAGCTGCCGACGCTGGGGACCCAGGACATCCGCCTGACGGCGCAGGCGCTCAACTCCTTTGCCGACGCCGTGCGGGCGCAGACGGGTGCCGCGAAGGTGGACCTGGTCGGTCATTCCGAGGGCGGGCTCGTGGCGCGGGCCTACCTGAAGTACTACGGCGGTGCCGCCGAGGTCGACAGCCTGATCACGCTGGGCACGCCCAACTACGGCACGGTCGCGGCCAACATCGTTCGGGTGTTCTCGCTCGGCACATGTGTCGGCATCACGGCGTGTGAGCAGATGACCGTCGGGTCCAGCTTCCTGGCCGGCCTGAACGCGGGCGACGACAGCGTCGGCACCGTCGCCTACACCAGCATCGCCACCGTCATGGACGAGCTGGTGCAGCCGTACACCAACAGCTTCCTCAACGCCGCCGACGGCAACATCACCAACAAGGCCCTGCAGTCGCAGTGCTTCCTGCGGGTCGTCGGCCACCTCGGGCTGATCGCCGACGGCGCCGTCTACAGCGGCGTCAAGGACGCGCTCGAGAAGCAGCCGATCACGTTCAGCTGCTTCGCCCTGTAGGCCAACCCCAACCGGCGTCGATCACGTGCGGTGCTCGCGACGGATCGGCGCCGGACTGATTGGGGGCGTTACCGGTCCGGTATGCCGACGAGGCACAGGGCGACGTCGTCCCTCAACGGCACCCCGTTCCGGCGCTGGACCTCGTCGATCAGGGCGTCGAGGAGGGCGACGCCGGCCAGCCCGCACGCCCGCAGCAGGTCGAGCACCTCGATGAGCGCCTCCACCCCCAGCCGTTCCGTGCGTTGGTGATCGGCCCAGCCCTCGATGATGCCGTCGGTGTACAGCAGCAGTTCGGTGCCGGCACCCAGGCCGACCTCGACGGACGACCATCGAGGCTCGGGCATGACGCCCACCAGGGGCCCATGGGCGCCCACCCCGACGGGGCAGCTGGGCGAGCCGAGCCGCACGGGCGGGGGGTGACCGGCGAGGACCAGGGTGCCGGCGCTCCGGTCCCCGTCCACGACGAGGACGGCGAGACTGGCGAACGTGAAGTGCTCGAGCTCGGTGCGGAGGAACTTGTCGAGCACACCGAGGATGGCGACCTGGTCGAGGCCGGCGAGCGCCAGGGCCCGCCAGGCGCTGCGGAGGCGGGCCGCCAACGCGGCGGCATCGGGGCCGTGACCCACGACGTCTCCCACGAGCACCGCGCACCTCCCGTCGTCGCCCTCAATCGCGTCGTAGAAGTCGCCCCCGAGCTGGGCGCCGCGCCGGCCCGCCTGGTACCGCACGATCACGTTGATGTCGGTGGAACGGATGACCGGGGTGGGGGTGAGGGCACGCTCGAGGCGAGCGTTCTCCGCCCGTTGGCGCTCTGCCCGAACGAGCTCGCGGCTGAGCTGCGCCGCCCGGTGCCGCTCGATGGCGTAGCGCACAGACCGGGCCAGCAGCTGCTCGTCCACCCGGCCCTTGACCAGGTAGTCCTGCGCGCCGGCGCTCAGCGACGCGGCGCCGAGCTCCTCGCTGGTCGCGCCCGTGAGCACGACGACGGCGGTATCCGGCGCCTCGTGGGTGAGGCGCTTTACCCCCACGGTGCCGTCGGCGTCGGGCAGGCCGATGTCAAGCAGCACGCAGTCGGCCGCCACCGCCTCCCGGCACGCCTCCGAGAGCGTCGTCACCTGGTCGATCGTGGTCCCCGGCAGGCCCCGTCCCAACAGCTCGCGCACGAGGCGACAATGCTCCTCGTCGTCGTCGAGGAGGAGCAAACGCCACGTTCGCCGCGGCGCGCCGCCCTCGAAGAGCTCGCGCTCGTCCCGCGGGCCGTCGATCGGTGATGGTTCAGGCGACGTCGTGTCTCCGGGGACGGTCATGCAGCTCATCCATCAGTTGCGGGATCTGACGTGGCTCGGCACGGTCCCCTGATCCACAACCCAGCCCGCCGGCATCGTGGCACGGCAAGGCGTGCACGCCTATACCGCGATTGGGGTAGCACCGATCAACCACGGCGCATGCGATGCCTCGTAGAGGGGTAGCCCATGTGTCGAACGCGAAGAGTCGTCCGCTCTTCACAGGGACAAGCGCCGATGCCCGAACGACCCGTGCGAGTGGTCCTGGCCAACGACGACCGCATCATCATCGAGGGCCTGCGGGCGATGCTGGCCCCGTACCGCGACGAAGTGATGGTGACGGGCACGGCAGACGGCGATCCCGAGATCGTGATGGCGGCCGACACCGAGGAGGACGCCGACGTGATGCTGATCGACGCCTTCGCCCGCCGGGCCGCCGGCATCGACGCCGCGGTAGAGGTGCTGGCCCAGGATCCGCCGTTCGCGGTGGCCGTGTTCACCGACAACGACGACCTGCGCCTGCTGCTCCAGGCGCTCCGGATGGGCGTGCGGGGCTACCTTCTGAAGTCGGCGTCGCCCGAGGAGCTTGTCGATGCCCTGAAGCGGCTGGGTGCGGGTGAGACGGTGGTCACGCCCCGGCTTGCGACCGAGGCCGCCCTGCTCGCGGCCCGCCAGCTCGACCTGGGGAGCTGGCCCGGCGCCCACCTCGGGCTGACGCAGCGCGAGGCCGAGCTACTCACGCTGCTGGGCGAAGGACTGAGCCCGCGGCAGGCGGCCGACAAGATGCAGCTCTCCTGGCAGACGGTCCGCACCCACACGCGCAACCTGTATCGCAAGCTTGACGTGACCGACCGGGCGTCGGCGGTGGCCATCGCCTGGCGCGAGGGTCTGGCACACTGACCGGGATCAGGCGGTCACTCGACCACGATCCGCTCGATCACGTGGGGCCGGATCTCGCCCTCGGCAGGCACGAGCCACGCCGCCTCCGGGTCGTCGTTGTCGGGATCGGGGCGCCAGTGGCGCCAGCGGATCGTCCGCGCGATGCCCAGGGCGTAGACGTTGAGCCGACCGTCGCGATCGAGGTGCATCCGGAGGAAGTTCTTGTAGTCGGCGATGCGGGCTGATGCGAAGGTCTCGTTGCCGTGGGCCCTCAGGCCGGGCAGGCCGGTGCCGGCGGCCAGGTAGGCCCCGACTGCGACCGAGCCGGCCACGCCTCCGACCAGGAAAGCGGTCAGGCTGGCGGAGGCCGTGAACAACCAGCCGCCGTCGGTCAGGCCCGACGCCACCGTGACGGCCAGCAACGCCACGGCGACGACCACCAGCACGTGGAGCATGGTGTGGATCGCGGCCATGACGGTCTTGGCCACGTAGCGCGGCAGACCCCGCGGCGCCCACGGCGGCGTCCGGGCGAACCCCCACAGCCCGAAGAACAGTGTCACCACCGTCACTACGGACAGCGGGTTGCGGAACAGCCCGGTGAACAGGTCCGACCAGCCCCAGTGCGCTGCGGCCGCCGCGAACGTCTCGTCCCCGCCCAGGCTGCGCAGCCCGAACTGGTTGGTCCACAGCAGCACCACGTTGAGCAGGGCGGGGAGGACCATGAAGCTTGGGTTCCGCAGGGGCAGCCCCAGCGCCTGGAGGGACAGCCAACGCGACGTGTTCCGGTCGGGATACGCGGCCTCCATGTGATAGGTGGCCCGGTCGCCGGGATCGTCCGGGTCGACCACGATCTCCACGTCGCGACGAAGGTCGTGGGTGGGGTGCAGGAACGCACCGCCGCCGCCAGAGGTGATCTTGTGTGAGGGGATGGAGGCGGCCTCGCCGTCCGTGGTCGTGCTCCGGCGGGTGTAGCGCGTGTAATGGTGCAGGTCGCCGGCCACGGTGAGCTTGAGTTCGATGCCGCGCGGACGCAGCAGGGTGCGTTCGATGAAGGCGAGGTTGCGGTAGGCGTGGGGGTCACGCTCGAGCTCCGTCCAGGTGGGCACCGGCGTGGCGAGTATCAGCCTGTCGCCCGGGGACGACTCCTCGAGCACCCCGCCGAAGAACTCCAGCTGGGGCTCGTCCACGTACATGCCGAGCTGGATGTCGATGCCCCACAGCCACCAGTTGTGGGGCAGCTTGACCGCGAAGTAGCTCCGGCTCTGTCGTCTGGTCCAGCCGCCCAGCCAGCGGTGCTGGGTGAACAGGCGTAGGAACCCGGTCAGCCCGTCGTACCAGTCGTGGTTGCCGGGGATCCCGTACATCACGGGATGGTCGGCGACCGTCCAGGGGAGCGCGGCCCGGAACGGCCCCTCGAGCCGATTCTCGTAGTCCTCGGCGTTCGCGCTTGGGTACACCTCGTCGCCGCCCAGTACCAGGATGCTGCTCCGGGGCAGTGTCCGCTCGACGCCGTCGACATCCACGGTCAGCGACCGGCGACCCAGCTGGGACGCCACGGACATCGTCGCCGGGAAGCCGTCACCGGTGTCGGCGGCGTAGTCGATCCACAGCTCGTCTCGGGCCGCGTAGGTGCGGTCGATGGTCGTTCCCTTGCGGGCCTGGAGCTCGCGCTTGTCGAGGAACGAGCCGAGCACGGATGTGAGCCCGACGTGCAGTCCCGATCCCGTGAGCACCCCCGGGCTGAACCAGCGGACGGCGTGCTGCCGCGTGAACCGCAGCTCCGATCGGTCGAGGCTCCGCGGCCGGGGCGGCGGCGTGTCGTCCCTGGGGCGCGCCGGACGCCAGCGCGGACGCGTCTGCATGGGCTCCATGGGCGTCTCCCCATCTCGCCGTCGAGGATGCCTTGATCATCGCAGCCGCGCTCGGACCCCCCGGGCGATCTCGAGGTCCTCGCGGGCGCCGACCACCAGCGCGCGGGCCGACGCACCGGGCGCGGTGATGTCGCCCTCGGGGCCGGCGGCTCCGCCGACCGCGGCGGCGTTGCGATCGGGGTCCAGCGCCACGCCCAGGAACCGCAGGCCCGCCGCGGCCGCGGCGCGGACGGCGGGGGCGTTCTCGCCCACGCCGCCGGTGAACACCAGCGCGTCGAGCCCGCCCAGCGCGGCGACCATGGACGCGATCCCGGCGCGCAGCCGGTGCACGTAGACGTCGAACGCGAGCCCGGCGGTGGGATCGCCCGCGTCCCTGGCCTCCACCACCGCGCCCATGTCGGCGGTCCCGGCCAGGGCCAGCAGCCCCGACCCGTGTTCCAGAGTGTCCGCCACCGCCCCGGGATCGAGCCGGTGGTGGGTGATCAGCCACAGCACCGCCCCGGGGTCCACCGTGCCGGAACGCGTGGCCATCACCAGCCCCTCCAGCGGGGTGAAGCCCATGGTGGTATCGACGCAGCGGCTGCCGCGCACGGCCGCCAGGGACGCGCCGGCGCCGAGGTGGCACGTGACGACCCGGCCGGGGTCCCCGACGGCAGCGCTCGCCCGCCGGGCGGCGTAGGCGTGCGACAAGCCGTGGAAGCCGTAGCGACGGACGTGGAGGCGGTCGCGCCAGTCGGCGGGCACGGCGTACGTGGCCGCCGCCGGCGACATGGTGGCGTGGAAGGCGGTGTCGAAGCAGGCCACGGCCCGGACGTCGGGTGCGAGCTCGGTCACGGCGTCGAGCGCGGCCAACGACTTGGGCTGGTGCAGCGGCGCGAGGTCGGTCAGGGCCTCGAGCTCCGCCCGCACGTCGCCGTCGACGATCACCGGCTCGCGGTAGCGCTCGCCACCGTGCACGATCCGGTGCCCGACCGCATCGAAGGCCCCCAGCCTCTCGAGCGCACCGCCCAGGTCTCCGTCGGCCAGCCGGTCGACCGGCGCCAGGTCCTCGGTGCCGAGTGCCTCGTCGTCATCGCCCACCAGCCGCAGCTTGAGGGTCGACGAACCCGCGTTGACCACCAGGATCCGCACGCCGTCGACGCCCGGTCAGCCGGCCGACGTCCAGGTCCAGTTGCGGACGTCGGGCAGGTCGTCGCCCCTCTCCCTCGTGTACGCCCGCGCCTCGGCCCGCTTCGCGACCATCGCCTCGCGCACATCGGTGGCGCTGGCTCCCAATGTCGGCACCCGGTCGATCACGTCCATCACCAGGTGGTAGCGGTCGAGATCGTTGAGCATGACCATGTCGAACGGCGTGGTGGTGGTGCCCTCCTCCTTGTAGCCGCGCACGTGCAGGTTGCGGTGGTTGGTCCGCCGGTACGTCAGCTCGTGGATGAGGCGGGGATAGCCGTGGTACGCCAACACGATCGGCCGGTCGGTGGTGAACACGGCGTCGAAGCCCTCGTCCGACAGGCCGTGGGGGTGCTCGGCCTGGTCCTGCAGCCGCATCAGGTCGACCACATTGACCACCCGCACGCCGACGTCCGGCAGATGCCGGCGCAGCAGGTCGACGGCCGCCAGAGCCTCGAGCGTGGGGACGTCCCCGCAGCACGCCAGCACCACGTCGGGGGATCCGCCGGTTCCGGCCCCCTCGGTCGATGCCCAGTCCCAGATGCCGATGCCGGCCGTGCAGTGGGCGATGGCGTCGTCCATCCCCAGCCAGTTGGGCATCTCGTTCTTGCCGGCCACCACCACGTTGACGTAGTCGACGCTGCGCAGGCAGTGGTCCATCACCGAGAGCAGGCAGTTGGCGTCGGGCGGGAGGTAGACCCGCACCACCTCTGCCTTCTTGTTGACCACGTGGTCGATGAACCCGGGGTCCTGGTGGGAGAAGCCGTTGTGGTCCTGGCGCCAGACGTGGCTCGACAGCAGGTAGTTGAACGACGAGATGGGGACGCGCCAGTCGAGCTGCCGGGTCACCTTCAGCCACTTGGCGTGCTGATTGAACATCGAGTCGACGATGTGGACGAACGCCTCGTAGCAGTTGAACAGGCCGTGCCGCCCGGTGAGCAGGTAGCCCTCGAGCCAGCCCTGGCACAGGTGCTCCGACAGCACCTCCATCACCCGGCCGTCGGGTGCGAGGTGATCGTCGACGGGCAGGATCTCGGCCACCCAGGTGCGGTTGGTGACCTCGAACACGGCCGAAAGCCGATTGGATGCGGTCTCGTCCGGGCCGGTGATCCGGAACGTGTCGGGGTTGCCGCGCACGATGTCGCGCAGCCAGACGCCGAGGACGCCGGTGGGCTCGCTGCGGCTGGCGTCCGGGACCGGCACGTCGACGGCGTAGTCACGGAAGTCGGGCAGCTTGAGCTCGCGTCGTAGCCGGCCGCCGTTGGCGTAGGGGGTGGCGCCCATCCGGCGGTCGCCATCAGGCGTCAGGCGGGCGATCTCGGCGCGCAGCCGGCCCCCCTCGAAAAGCTCTTCCGGGCGGTAGCTCCGCATCCACGCCTCGAGCTGGCGCAGGTGGTCGGGGTTCTGCGCCAGCCCGGCGAGCGGCACCTGGTGAGACCGGTACGTGCCCTCGACCTGCTGGCCGTCCACGACGGCGGGACCGGTCCAGCCCTTGGGGGTGCGGAGCACGATCATCGGCCAGCGGGGCCGCTGGTTCCCGGTGTCCTGGCCGTCGCTTCGGGCCGCCGCCTGGATGGCGGCGATCTCGTCGAGCACAGCGTCCAGCGTGTCGGCGAACACCCGGTGGACGCGCTCGGGGTCGTCGCCCTCGACCACGTGGACCGCGTGGCCGTAGCCCTCGAACAACGCGGTTAGCTCGTCGGCGGGGATGCGCGCCAGCACCGTGGGGTTGGCGATCTTGTAGCCGTTGAGGTGCAGGATCGGCAGTACGGCTCCGTCGACCGCCGGGTTGAGGAACTTGTTGGAGTGCCAGCTGGCGCCCAGCGCGCCGGTCTCGGCCTCGCCGTCGCCCACGACGCAGACGGTGATCAGGTCGGGGTTGTCCAACGCCGCCCCGTAGGCGTGCGCCAGGCTGTAACCCAGCTCACCCCCCTCATTTATCGATCCGGGTGTTTCGGGGGCGGCGTGGCTGGGCACGCCACCGGGGAACGAGAACTGGCGGAACAGCGCCCGCATCCCCGCCTCGTCCTGCGTGATCGCGGGGTAGAGCTCCGTGTACGTGCCCTCGAGGTAGGTGTTGGCGACCATCGCCGGTCCGCCGTGGCCCGGGCCGCACACGAAGATCATGGCGACGTCGCGGGCGCGGATCGCCCGGTTGAGGTGGGCGTAGATGAGGTTGAGCCCCGGTGTCGTGCCCCAATGGCCGAGCAGCCGCGGCTTCACGTGCTCGGTCGTCAGGGGTTTCTGGAGCAGCGGGTTGTCGAGCAGGTAGATCTGGCCGACGGCGAGGTAGTTGGCCGCCCGCCACCAGGCGTCTACGAGCGCGAGGTCTTCTGCCGATGCGGTGGTCGCCATACGCGTTTTCTACGCGGGATTGGCCGCTGGGGCAGCCATTTCCGCGAAGAAAATGGGGAGGTGTCAGGCGCCGGATGGTGGCGATGCCGTCGCCAGGCGCACCAGCTCCTTGGTCTCGGGGGAGGCCTTCGCGATCGAGCCGCTGTCGAAGGGCGGCTGCGGGTCGTACTCGATGCTCAGCTGGATCGCCTTGGCGACCTCTTCGCCGGCGATCTGGGCCGCCAGCCACAGCGCCATGTCGATCCCGGCCGACACGCCTGCGGCGGTGACCACCTTGCCCTGGGGCACCATCCGCCGCTCGGTCGGGCGGGCGCCGAGGCTCGCCAGGGTGTCGAACGCCGACCAGTGGGTGGTGGCCTCGAGGCCGTCCAGCAGCCCGGCGGCCCCGAGCAGCAGGGCGCCGGTGCACACCGACGTGGTCCACTGCGTGGTGGCGTCGATCGCCCGCAGCCACCCGTGGAGGGGCTGGGGCTCGAGCATCACCCGGGTCCCGGGCCCGCCGGGCACCACCACGACGTCGCAGGCGTCGACGTCGGCCAGCGCCCGCTCGGCCACCAGCGTGAGGGCGCGGGTGTCGGTCCGGACCGGGCCCGCCTGCTCGGCGACGAACACGACCTCGGCGCCCGGTAGCCGCGACAGCACCTCGTAGGGGCCGACAGCGTCGAGCGCAGTGAAGCGGTCGAAGAGCGGAATGGTGATGAGCATGGGACCTCCTGCCTCCTGGGGGTCAGGCCGGCACGGCGAACAGTCGCCGGTACTGGCCGGGGGTGGTCCGCACCGTGCGCTGGAACGCCCGGTGCATGGTCTCGACGGTGCCGAAGCCGCAGGCGCGGGCGACGTCGTGCCCCTTGCGGTCGGTGGTCTCGAGCAGGCGGCGGGCGGCCTCGACCCGCGAGCGCTGCACGAACGCCGCGGGCGTCGTGCCCACCTCCTGGCGGAAGGCGCGGGCGAACGTGCGCACGCTCATCGCCGCCCGCCGCGCGAGGGCCGGCACCGACAGGTCGGCCTCCGGATGCTCGGCCACGAACGCCAGGGCCTCGCGCAGCGGCTCGCGCTCGGCCCGCCGCACCGCCAGCTGGGCGCTGAACTGCGACTGGCCGCCCGGCCGGTGCGCGAACAGCACCAGCTGGCGGGCCACGGCCAGGGCCAGGTCGCCACCGTGGTCCTGCTCGACGAGGGCCAGCGCCAGGTCCATCCCGGCGGTGACGCCGGCCGAGGTCCACACGTCGCCGTCGCGCACGTAGATGCGGTCGGCGTCGACGTCGACCGCTGGGAACGTGCGTGCGAGCGTGTCGCACGCCGACCAGTGGGTGGTGACACGCCGACCGTCGAGCAGGCCCGCCTGGGCGAGCAGGAAGGCGCCGCTGCACACCGACGTGACCCGGCGGGCGCTCATCGCCGCGTCCCGCAGCCATGCGATGAGGCGCGCGTCGGCCATGGCGGCGGCGGTCCCGGTGCCGCCGGCCACCACCAGCGTGTCGATCGGCGCGCGGCGGGTGACCCGTTCGGTGGCGAGCGACAGTCCCGACGAGGTCGTGATCGGCCGGCCAGAGGCGGACACGAGCGCCGTAGCGTACGCGGGGTCGGCGCCGTGGCGGTTGGCCATCGCGAACACCTCCAGCGGGCCGACGACGTCGAGCGCCTGCACGTCCGGGAAGCCGACGACGATCACCGGGCGAGCCACGCCGCCATCGTCGACCGCAGAGGGAGTGGCAGCAAGGACGAATCGCTGACGATTTCGGCCACGGCCGGGTGCAGGACCGAGCCGCCCTTGCCACGGATAGGGTCTCGTGGTTCGCCACTGCATCCGACGCAGAGATGACCGCAGATCGATCCCGCGCCGCGATCGTGTCGCGGCATTACCGCGACTTTCCGCTACGCGACCTGGTGGCGGCCAAGGGTGACCAACTCGTGTCGGTGTGCATCCCCGCCCACGACGAGGCCGCCACCATCGGTGACGTGGTGACCAAGGTGCGGCGGTTCCTCGGGGGTCGCCTGTGCCTCGTCGACGAGGTCCTCGTGGTCGACGACCATTCCCGGGACGACACGGGTAAGGCCGCGGCGCATGCCGGAGCCCGGGTGGTCGACGCCGCCGAGGTGCTGGCCGACGTCGCCGGCGGTCCCGGCAAGGGCGAGGCGCTGTGGCGGTCGCTCTACGCCTCGATCGGCGACATCGTCATCTGGTGCGACGCCGACATCACCGATTTCGGCACCCGCTTCGTCAGCGGGCTGCTCGGCCCGCTCGTCACCGACCCCGGGGTCGCCTTCGTCAAGGGCTTCTACGAGCGGCCGCGCACCGGGGCACTGGGTGGTGGCCGGACCACCGAGCTCACGGCCCGGCCGGCGCTGGCCACGCAGTTCCCCCACCTGTCAACGATCGTGCAGCCGCTCTCGGGGGAGTTCGGGGGACGGCGGGCCCTGCTCGAGCGGCTCCCGTTCGTGCGCGGCTACGGCGTCGACATCGGACTCCTCATCGACGTCGCCGAGGCCGTCGGCACCGGCGCCATCGTCCAGGTCGACCTCGGCACCCGGCGTCACCGCCACCGCGACCTGGACCAGCTCGGACCCCAGGCGCTCAGCGTGCTGCAGACGGTGCTCGACCGGGCCGGCGTGCCCGCGGCCAACCCCGCCGCGCTGGTCCGTCCTGGTCTGCCGCCCCTGGTCCAGACGTTCGGTGAGCTACCGCCCATCGCCAGCCTCCGGGCGCGGGCCCCGGCCCCCGAGGCCGAAGCCGACCGTCGGTAGCCTGAGCGGATGAGGTCGCCTCCCCGGCTGGTCGTGCGCGGCCGCGCCATCGACATGACCGAGCCGGCGCTCATGGGGATCGTCAACGCCACGCCGGATTCGTTCTCCGACGGGGGGCTCCACCCGACGACCGAGGCCAGGGTCGAGCTTGCCCTCGATCTGGTCGAGCAGGGCGCGACGATCATCGACGTGGGTGGCCAGTCGGGCATCACCGGCGTGCCCGAGGTCGCTGTGGACGAAGAGATCGCCCGCGTGGTGCCCGTCGTCGAGGGAATCCGGTCCGCCATGGCGGGTGTGGTCATCTCCGTCGACACCTACCGCCCGGACGTGGTCGAGGCGGCGCTGGCCGCCGGCGCGGCGATGGTGAACGACGTCAGCGGCCTGCTGCATCCCGAGGTCGCCGGGCTGTGCGGGGCCGCGGGGGCCGGGCTGGTGGTCATGCACACACGCGCCCGCCCCAAGCACAAGGTGCTCGTCCCCGACCTCTACGACGACGTGGTCGGCGACGTGGTGGGCTTCCTGAGCGAGTGCATCGACGCCGCCGTGGCCCGGGGGATGGCGCCCGAGGCGATCGTCGTCGATCCCGGGCCCGACTTCGCCAAGACGCCGGCCCAGACGGTCGAGGTGCTCCGCGGCCTGGGCCGGGTGCGGGCGCTCGGCCGCCCGGTGCTGCTGGCGCTGTCGCGCAAGGACTTCGTTGGTGCCATCACCGGGCGGGCGCCGCGGGCCCGGCTCGGTGGCACGCTGGCCGCAGTCGGGGCGCTGGCCGGTCCGGGGACGATCCTGCGGGTCCACGACGTCGCTGCGGTGCGCGACTACTTGGCGGTGGCGGCCGTGCTGGACGGAAGTACCGAACTGCCGGCCGACGTCCGCCTGGCCGACGGCCTGCGCCGCGAGCGCTGAGGCGCGAACTTGCGGCGGTTGGCGGGGCCATGGCCTCGCCAAACCGCCGCAAGTTTGGGTTGGGGGCGGCTACTCGGTGGCGATGGCGGCGAGGACGTCGAGGCGGGCCGCCCGCCGGGCGGGCCTCAGCCCGGCCAGCACGCCGGCGATGGCGCCCACGACCACCACGATCGCCAGGCGGGTGACCGGCAGGACGAACTGGCTGATGACCGAGCCGGGGGTGTTGCCGGCGGCCTCGACCAGTGCCCACCCGAGGAACACGCCGAGCCCGATGCCGCCGACCACGCCGAACGTGGCGACGATCACCGACTCCCACCGCACCATTGACCGGAGCTGGCTCCGGGTCTGGCCGACCGCTCGGAGCAAGCCCAGCTCGCGGGTGCGCTCGTGGACCGACAGCGACAGCGTGTTGGCTATGCCCATGAGGGCGATGATGATCGCTAGGGCCAGCAGGGCGTAGATGATCGTCAGCAGCATGTCGGCGCCGGACGACATGGTGGCGGCGAACTCCTCGCGATCCTCGACGTCGGGGCCGCCGTAGTTGGCTGCGACCCGCTCCACGGCCGCCTTGCCGTCGGCCAGCGACGTGCCGTCGGCCAGGTCGACGACCACCGTGGAGTCGACCGGCTGGTTGGTATGGGGGGCGTACGTCTCGGCCGGAAGCACGTACCCGCCGACGATGTCGGACACGTCGTAGGTGGCCCCCACCGTGAGGTCGGTGCTGGCGCCGTCGGCGAACGTCACCGTCAGTGTGTCGCCGAGCTCCCAACCGTTGGCGTCGGCGGTGGCGTCCGAGATGGCGATCTCGTCGCCCGCCAGGTCGGCCACCGAGCCCGAGCTCACGCCGACGTCGACCGCCGTTGCCAGGTCGGCCGGATCCGCGACCGTCAGCTCCTTTGTGTCGTCGTCGATCGAGGCGAAGCCCCGGCCGATGCCGACGGCGCTGTCGACCTCGGGCAGGTCCCCGACGGTAGCTGCGAGCTCGGGGCTGAGGCTGCCGCCGAAGGGCCCGCTGGAGATCACCAGGTCGCCGGCGAACGATCGGTCGATGGTGTCGGCCGTCGACTCCTTGAGCGAGGCGGCGAACACGGTGAACAGGGTGACGATGCCCACGCCGACCATGAGTGCAGAGGCCGTGGCCGCGGTGCGGCGAGGGTTGCGGATGGCGTTCTGCCGGGCCAGCGACCCCGTGAGGCCGCGCAGCCTGGCCACCGGTGCGCCCAGGAGCCCGGCGACCGGCCGCGCGACGACCGGGCCGAGCACGACGGTGCCGATCAGCGTGACCACTGCGCCCAGCCCGACGGTGCCCAGCGAGGGGTCGTCGGACAGGGCGGTCGCGGCCGTGACGGCGATGCCCAGGCCAACCAGGATCACACCGGCCACGACCCGGGGGGCAGAGGGCGACGTGCGCTCCACGGCAACGTCGCGCAGCGCCGCGATGGGCGGGACCCGCGATGCCTTGATCGCTGGGATGATCCCGGCGAGCAGCGTCACTACGAGGCCGACGACCACGGAGACGATGACGGCACCGGTGGTGACAACGATGCCGCCGGCCGGCAGGGCGAACCCGGCGGCGTCGAACAGCCCCTTGAGCAGTCCGGCCACGCCGATGCCGCCGGCCAGGCCGGCCAGTGACGCCACGACGCCCACCACGAAGGCCTCGGTCACGACCGAGACCAGCACCTGGCGGCGTGACGCCCCGATGGCCCGCAGCAGGGCCGCCGTGCGGGTGCGCTGGGCGACGATGATCGAGAACGTGTTGTAGATGCTGAACGTGGCCACCAGCAGGGCGATGCCGGCGAACACGGTCAGGAAGGTCGTCAGCATGTTCAGGAACAGCTCGTTGATGTCGTCGGCGTTCTGCGTTGCCACGTCCGTGCCCGACGCCGCCTCGACACCGTCGGGCAGCACCTTGTCGACGCTGGCGACCAGCTCGTCCTGCGACACGCCGTCGTCGGCCCGGACCGCGATGCTCGACACGCCGTCGGGATCCTTGGTGACGTGCTCCATGGCGCCCTCGAGGCTGAAGGCGGTGAAGGTCACGCCGCCAAGCCCGTCCTCCTCACCGAATGTGGAGATGCCCACGATGGTCACCTCGACCGGCTCGGGGGTGAGCAGGGTGGTGCGGTCGCCGATCGCCAGGTCACCCTCGTCGGCGGCCCGGCGGTTGACCACGACCTCGTTGTCGGCCTCGGGGGCCCGGCCCTCGGCCAAGCGGTAGGGGTTGAGGTCGGCGTCGGTGGTCCAGCTGCCGGCAAGCTGGGGCGGGCCGTTGCCGCCCACGGCGTCGCCGTCGGCGCCCAAGAGCTGACCGAGCCCCTCGATCTGGGGTTCGGCCGCCGCCACGCCGTCGACGGCCGCGACCTCGTCGACCAGGGACCGGTCGATTAGCCCCCGGGGCTCGTCGGCCTCGATGCCGAGGTCGGTGGCGTTGCGCACGATGACGTCGGTGCCGGCGTTGACCTCAGCGAACAGGTTGTCGAAGTTGTTGCGCAGGGTGTCGCCGAGCACCAGGGTGCCGGCGAGGAAGGCGACGCCGAGGAACACGGCCACGGCCGTGCCCACCAGGCGCCGGCCGTGGCCCCGCATCTCCTTGACGGTGAGCGACAACATGGTTCAACCTCCCGAACCGTCGAGCGACTTGATGCGGTCGAGGACGGCCGTCGGCGTCGGGTCGTCGAGGTGGCCGACGATCCGACCGTCGACCAGGAACAACGCCCGGTCGGCGTAGCTGGCGGCCACCGGGTCGTGGGTGACCATCACGATGGTCTGGCCCATCTCGTCCACGGCCCGCCGCAGGAATCCGAGGATCTCGGCGCCGGCGCGCGAGTCGATGTTGCCGGTCGGCTCGTCGGCGAAGACGATCCGGGGCCGGCTGGCCAGGGCCCGCGCCACGGCGACCCGCTGCTGCTGGCCGCCGGACAGCTCGGCCGGGCGGTGCTTCAGCCGGTCGCCGAGGCCGACCGTGTCGATGACCTCGTCGAGCCAGCGCCCGTCGGGCTTGGTCCCGGCCAGGGTGAGCGGTAGCACGACGTTCTCGCGGGCGGTGAGCGTCGGCACCAGGTTGAACGCCTGGAACACGAAGCCGACCTGGGTGCGCCGCAGGAGCGTGAGCTCCTTGTCGGACAGCGTGCCCAGCTCGACGTCGCCGATGAACACGCGGCCCTCGGTGAGCGTGTCGAGCCCGGCGACGACGTGCATGAGGGTCGACTTGCCCGAGCCCGACGGGCCCATGATGGCCGTGAAGCGCCCGGTCGGGAACTCGACCGACACCTCGTCGAGGGCGACCACGGCGGTGTCGCCCGACCCGTAGACCTTGGTGGCCTCGACCGCGCGGGCGGCCGCGTCGATGTGCGTGAGGGTGGTGGCGCTCATTGGTCGTCCTCCCGCAGCACGTCACGCCGCTCGCGGTACTCGTCGACCGAGATGTCGCCGCGGGCGTAGCGCTCGGCCAGGACCGAGCGGCCGCTCGACTGTGGACGCCAGGGTCCCCGCCAGCGGGCGAACCGCCAGACCAGGAATCCGACGAGGGTGATCCAGAGGAGGGGGAAGATGAGGAACCATGGCCCGGGGCCGTAACCCCAGCCGTCGTGATGGGCAAGTATGGAAGTCAACATGCGCCCATCGTCGGGCCGCACGCCGGCGGAATCGTCGTCCCGGGGGAGGCTTCTGGGCTACTCCGCGCGTGGTAGGCCCAACGATGTCGAGGCAATGCGTTCCGGCCAAGCGAGGCCGAGGCCATGGGTTCCGACCCCGGAACCCATGGCCTCGCCCTCTGGCCGGCGGAACCTATGACCTCGGGTCACTGAGCCCGGATGGCCGCCACCGAGCGGCTATGCCCCGGTGGGGCGGACCAGCCCCGACTCGTAGGCGAAGACCACGAGCTGGGCCCGGTCGCGGGCACCCAGTTTCACCATCGCGCGGCTGACGTGGGTCTTGGCCGTCATGGGGCTGACGTAGAGCCGCTCGGCGATCTCGTCGTTGGTCAGCCCCTCGGCCACCAGCGTCATCACCTCACGCTCCCGGTCGGTGAGCACGTCGAGCGCCGGCGCCGGCCTGGCGTCGCGGGTCCGGCTCGCGAACTCGCCGATCAGCCGGCGGGTGACGCTGGGCGACAGCAGTGCGTCGCCCCCGGCCACGGCGCGCACCGCCCGCAGCAACTCCACCGGTTCGGTGTCCTTGACCAGGAAGCCACTGGCTCCGGCGCGGATGGCCTCGAACACGTACTCGTCCAGCTCGAACGTGGTGAGCATGACGATGCGGGCGTCCGACAACCTGTCGTCACCGGCGATCGTCCTGGTGGCCGCAAGGCCGTCGGTTCCGGGCATGCGGATGTCCATGAGCACCACATCGGGCGCCAGGCGCCTGACCAGCCGCACGGCCTCGTCGCCGTCGCTCGCCTCTCCGACGACCTCGATGTCGTCCTGGGCGTCGAGGAGCGCCCGGAAGCCGGCGCGGACCAGGGCCTGGTCGTCGGCCAGCACCACGCGGATCACGGCGGTCACGGGGCTAGATACTTCCGGTCGGGAACCGGGCGCGCACACGAAAGCCGCGACCGGGTCGCGGCCCGGCCTGGAAGCGGCCGCTGAGCGCCTGCACCCGCTCCCGCATCCCGGCGATGCCCCGGCCCGGGGCGTCGGGGTTCGGCACGGTCCCGCCGACTCCGTCGTCGTCGACCTGCACGGTCAGCTGCTCGTCGCCGTAATCGACCCGGACCCGGGCGCTGCCGGTTTCGGCGTGGCGCACGACGTTGGTGAGCGCCTCCTGCACGATGCGAAAAGCGGCCAGGTCGACGCCGGCGGAAACCGGCCGCGCCTCTCCCGAGACGTCAAGCGTCACGTCCAGCCCGGCGCTGCGCGTGCGGTCGATCAACGCCGCGAGGTCGCGCAGGCCGGCCGTCGGGGCGCGGGGTGCGGTCGCCCCGTCCTCGTCCCGCCGCAGCACGTCCAGCACCGACCGCAGCTCGCCGAGCGCCTCCTTGCTGGCGTCCCTGATGGCCGTGAGCGCGGGCCGGGCCTGGTTGGGGCGCTCGTCCAGGAGGTGGAGCGCGACGCCGGCCTGGACGTTGATGAGCGAGATGTTGTGGGCCAGGACGTCGTGGAGCTCGCGGGCGATGAGCAGCCGCTCCTCGCTGGCGCGGCGCCGTGCCTCCTCCGCCTGCACATGGGCCAACTCCGCCTGCCGTTCGCGGCGGGTGCGGAGGATCTCGGCCCCGGTCCCGATCACCAGCAGCCAAGCCGCGAGGCCCAGCGCCCCGCCCAGGCTCCAGGACTCCTGGCCCAGCAGCGGCGGGAGAACCGTGAACACCACGTACCCGACGGCCAGCGTGCCCCAGGCGAAGGCCCGACGCCCCGCCAGCACCGCACTGACGACGGCGAAGATGAGCGCCGGGAAGCCGGCGGGGCCGCGGGGATAGTCGGTCAGCCAGTAGGCGAGGGCGGCCGCAAATGCAACGGCCAGCGACGCCTCGGGCCAGCGGCGACGCACCAGCAGCGCCGCCGGTCCCGCAAGCAGAAGGGCGACGCCGAGCGCGTCCAGCGACGAGCGTTCGGGCTGGTTGTGCCCGGCTGCCGCCGTGGCACCCACCTGCACGATCGCCACCAGCACCACCGGAAAGACCTCGAGCCACCGGCGGCCCAGGGCGCGCCAGCGCGCGAGCAGCCGGGGCAGGGCTGCTCGGGCGCGCGGTACGCCGGTGGGATCGGTTGTGGCCACGGACAGCACGGTACGGCGGCCGAGGTCCCTCGGCATCGTCCGCCCGGAGCATCGGCGCCTACCGCGCCCGCAGTAGCCGCAGCGGCGCCACCGGCCAGCGGGTGGGGACAACCCCACCCCCAGGTTTCCCGCTCGCTCCATGTCGCCGGGGGCCGCAGTTCCTTACCGTTGTCCCCGTGATCCGAGACCTGCTCCGCCCGTGGCGCGAGTCGCTGACGTGGTGGCGCCTGACCCACATCGTGCTCGGCGTGTTCATCGGCACCGTCACGTGCACCGTGATCGTCGTGCTGCTGTGCCTGTCGATCGCCCTGCTCATCACGTTCCCGCTGGCGCTGCCGTTCGCCTGGGCACTGTTCGTGGTGGCCCGTGGCATCGGCCACGTCGAGCGGAGCCGCTACGCGGCGCTACTGGGCGTCGAGGCGGTCGATCCGGTTCCGCCCCTGCGGGAAACCTCGCTGTGGCGGCGCCTGATCGAACGGGTGAAGTCGCGACCGCGCTGGCGCGAGATCGTCTACGGCGTGGTCCGGCTGCCGCTGAGCCTGCTGACCATGCTCCCGACGGTGCTTGCGTGGTGCGGCTCGGCGGCCCTGTTGGCGTTGCCCTTCTACGTCAGCCACATGCCGGGCGGCACCGCCAAGTTCTGGCTGTTCGAGGTCTCGCAGGGAGCCGCCTCGGCGGTGGCGGCCCTGGTGGGTGCGGCCGGGTTGGTGCTCCTCGCGCCGTGGGTGACCCAGGCCATGGCGGCGATCGACGCCGCCGTGGGGCGCCGGTTGCTCAGCCTCAGCCCGCAGGAGGCGGTCGACCGCCGCATGACCGAGCTGGAGACCAGCCGCGCCGCGGCCGTGGACAGCGCCGAGGCCGAGCGGCGGCGGATCGAGCGCGATCTCCACGACGGTGCCCAGCAGCGGCTGGTGTCCCTGGCCATGGACCTGGGCGACGCCCGTGAGCGCCTCGAGTCCGACCCCGAAGGCGGGCGCGCGCTGGTGGCCGAGGCCCACGAGGAGGCCAAGGCCGCGCTGAAGGAGATCCGCGACCTCGTCCGGGGCATCCACCCCGTGATCCTGGAGGACCGGGGCCTCGACGCGGCCCTGTCGGCGATCGTGGCCCGCTCGCCGGTGCCGGTCCAGCTCCACGTCGACGTGTCCGAGCGCCCGCCGGCCGCCGTGGAGAGCACCGCCTACTTCGTGGTGGCCGAGGCGCTGACCAATGTCGCTCGCCACGCCGAGGCCGCGACCGCCGCGGTCACGATCGAGCGGGCGGGCGACCGGCTGGTCATCGAGGTGCGCGACGACGGCCGGGGTGGCGCCAACCCCGAGGCCGGGAGCGGTCTGCGGGGCCTGCGCGACCGGGTGCAGGCACACCAGGGCAGCATGCACGTGGTCAGCCCCCGGGGCGGACCGACGACGCTCTTCGTGGAGCTCCCATGCGGATCGTGATCGCCGAGGACTCCGTGCTCCTGCGCGCCGGGCTCACCCGGCTGCTGGCAGATGCCGGGGAGGAGGTGGTCGCCGCCGTCGACAACGCCGACGACCTGCTCACCGTGGTCGAGCGCCATCAACCCGACCTGGCGGTGGTCGACGTGCGCATGCCCCCCACGCACACGGACGACGGCCTGCGCGCCGCCCTGCAGATCCGGGCGCGCTGGCGCGCCATCGCCATCCTGGTGCTGTCCCAGTACGTGGAGGAGACCTATGCCACCGAGTTGCTGGCACACGACACCAGCGGTCTCGGCTACCTGCTCAAGGACCGCATCGCCGACGTGGGCGAGTTCCTCGACGGCGTCCGCCGCGTGGGCGCCGGCGGAACGGTGCTCGACCCCGAGGTGGTGGCGCAGCTGCTGGCCCGGTCGCGTCGGCGCGATCCACTGGACCGCCTGTCGCCCCGCGAGCGTGAGGTGCTCGGGCTCATGGCCGAGGGCCGCTCCAACGGTGCGATCGCCCGCGAGCTCGTGGTGAGCGACGGTGCCGTGGAGAAGCACGTCAGCAACATCTTCACCAAGTTGGACCTGCCACCGACCGAGCACGACCACCGGCGCGTGCTCGCCGTCCTTCGGTGGCTCGAGAGCTGAGGACCGCGTCATGCCCGATCCCACCGCCCCCTCACCGCGTGTCCGCAGGGCATGGCTCATCGTCGGGAGCCTGGTCACCGTGCCCGTGCTCCTGTTCGGGGCGACGCAGGTGGCGAGCGCCCTGGCACACGAGGAGCGCACCGAGGTGTCGACGTTCGCCGCCCGGGGCCTGCAACGCGTCGAGATCCACAACGCCGCCGGCTCGGTCCGTGTCGTCGGCGTGGAGGGGGCCGACACCATCACCGTGAACGCCCGCATCAGCGACGGCTGGCGTGCCACGGGACACGACGTACGTCGCGAGGGCGAGCGCCTGATGATCGAGGGCAGCTGCCCGGCGTTCCTGTCGGATTGGTGCAACGTGCATTACACGATCGAGCTGCCGTCGGATCTCGCGGTTGTCGCCGACGCCGGCGACGGGGGGGTCACCGTGACCGACATCGCTGGCGACGTCGAGGCATCGTCCGACAACGGCAGCGTCGAGCTGGCGCGGATCGAGGGCAGCGTGGAGCTGCACAGCGACAACGGTTCGGTGACGGCCACCGAGCTGCGAAACGCCTCGCATGCGGAGGCGACGTCCGACAACGGCGACGTGCGACTCGAGTTCCTGGACCCGCCCGACGACGTGGTCGCCAGGTCGGACAACGGGTCGATCGACGTGGTGCTGCCCGACACGGGCGAGCTGTACCAGGTCGACGCCCACAGCGACAACGGCACCGTGTCGACCGGCGGCGTCGGGACCCGGCCCGGCAGCAGCCGCACGATCACGGCCGAGTCCGACAACGGCGACGTGACGGTCACGTACGCCCTCGACTGACGGAACCAGGGTCGGCAGGGTCGATCAGCCGCCCGGCGGCGACGAGGTCGACGACCCCGTCGACGCGGTCGACGACGAGGTCGGCGGGGACGTGGAGGTGGATGGCGCGGTGGTCGTGGTCGTCGGGCACGGCGGGGGCGTCGCCGTGGTGGTCGTCGTCGTCCCGCTGGTGGTGGTCATGTTGGGATCGCAGGGCAGCGTCGTTGACGTCGTGGTCGTCGTGCTCGACGTCGTGGTCGTCGTCGTCGTGGTCGTCGACTGCGGGGTCGTCGTGGTCGTCGTGGGCGGTCGCGTCGTCGTGGTCGTACTGCCCGGACGCGCCGGCTGCGTCGTGGGCGTGGAGGTGGTCGGCCGTGAGGGCGGCCGGGCCGTCGTCGGCGCCGTCGTCGGCCGCGATGTAGCCGGGCCGCCACCCCTTCTCGGGACGACGGATCCAGCGGCGCCCGTGCCGGCGGGGGCCGCCCCGTCGGTCGAGACCTGCGCTGCCGACGATGACCCCCCGGCACCGGCGGCGCCGAGGATGCTGGCCCACGCCAGCAGCTGCGAGGTGACCGAGCGTTCGCAGTTCACGTCGTGGGGAAGCTCGCCGCCACTGAACCACTTGAGGGCCCGGACGAAGTCACCGCAGCGTTCGGTGTCCTCGCGGACGCTCGGGCGGAACCCGACGGCGATGTTGACCGCGGCCATGTCGAACCGGTCGGCGGCGTAGTTGATGTCCCGAGCCACGGTCCAGTACCACGCGGCGACCTGCGCGCTCGTCGTGGGGGTGGCCGCCAGGTCGGGCCGGGCCGCCAGATCCACGCCCAGGTCGGTGCCCGCGGCGCGATAGTTGAAGTCGCCGGTCAGTTGGATGAAACCGCGCCCTCGGTACGTGGAGGGATTGCTGACCTCGACGGCATTGGCGCGGAAGTCGCTCTCGTTGTGGACGGTGGCGAGGAACGCCGCCTTGCGGGAAGGGGTGGTGGCGCCCGCCCGGAGCATGGCGTCGTTCAGCGCCGGCAGCTGGGCCGCGACGGCGGCTTCGTCGGCGAACGGCCCGAAGATGGCGTCCAGGTCGGCGAGCGTCACGACGTCGAGGCCGTTCCAGTCGCCCGCCAGCGGGAGCAGGTCGGCCGTGGGCTCCTCGTCGGTCTTGAAGGTGGTGGCGCCCTTGGCGGGCTTGGCCAGGTCGGGCCCGCTGAGCACGAAGGTGGCGGTAGCGCGCTGGTAGGTGCCGACGGTGTCGCGGCCGTCGCCGTCCCAGTCGCCGACCACCGGCACCGCGGCCCTGCGGGCGTCGCCGAAGGTGACGGCGCGAAGGTCGCGGCCGGCCTCGTCTCGCAGGCGGAACACCCCGTCGCCGGCCCGGTAGACGCCGAGGCTGTCGCGGCCATCGCCGTCCCAGTCGCCCACGACCGGCAACACGTCGGCGGCGCCCGGCCACCCGTACCGTACGGCCGGCAACGTCCTGCCCGAGTCGTCGCGCACCACGAAGGTGGCGTCGGCCCGCCGGTAAATCCCCACGCTGTCGGTCCCGTCGCCGTTCCAGTCGCCCGCCACCGGTATCACGCCGGTGTCGCCGGGCGTGCCGAAGGGGATGACGGCCAATGTCCTGTCCGATTCGTCCCGCAGGTGGAACGTGGCGTCGTGGCGGCGGTAGATGCCGACGGTGTCGGTTCCGTCGCCGTTCCAGTCGCCCGTGACCGGCAGGGTGGTGCCCTCGGGGGCCCGGCCATAGCGGAACGCCGGCAGCGCCGACCCACCCTCGATCCGCAGCTCGGCCCGCGCCTGGGAGCGGCGGTACAGGCCCAGCGCGTCGGCGCCGCCACCCACCTGCCCTGGTGACCACCGGCCGATGAACGTGAACGGGTCCACGGTGCACGGCTCGCTGCTCGACAGGTCGCCGCACCGGTTCACCTGGAAATGGATGTGCGACGGCGTGGTCCGCGCGTTTCCGGTGTGGCCCACTCGACCGATCAGCTGGCCCCGGCCCACCCGCTGCCCGCCCGTCACGTAGTTGGCCGAGTTGTGGGCGTACCAGTAAGCAACCCCGGAGTCGCCGACCAGCCAGATGCTCAGGCCCCCGTTGCTGTCATCGGTGTTGTCGACCCTGGCGATAACCCCGGCCTCGACGGCGACGATCGGGGTCCCCTCGGCGGCGAAGATGTCGTTGCCCTTGTGCAGGCGCCGGCACCCGTCCCGACAGGCGTGCCAGTCGTCGGAGAACGAAGCCTCGTACGGCGCCGGCACCGGGAACGAATTGGTCGGCGGAACCACGGCGGGCTCCGTGGCCGGCACCGGCTCCGACGGCGCGGCCGAAACCGGAGACGGCAACAACGACGCCCCCAGACCCGCCAGGGCCAGGGCAGCGGCGAACGCCCGCGCGGTCACCCTCGACGCCGACTGCACACCCCGCAGGCTAGGACAGCAGGGCGCGCGGGTGAAGGGCACGTCCGTCGACGGTTGCACAAAGCTTCATCGACGCCGCCGTGAACGCCCGACATACGCAGGTCATCGGCATCCACGCGCTCGACGGCAGGGGTGGAGCCGGCGCCAATGCCGGGGTGGGGCTAGCCCCACCCGGAAGACGCCGGGGTCCTCCATTCACCCTGTGAGCGCCCATCCGTACCGTCGGCTACATGACTGCAAGCGACGTGATGACCATAACGGCCGCCGGGTTGGGCGCGTCCGCCGCCCCGATCGCGGTCCGTGCCGTAGACGCCGTGAAGGTGTACGGAAAGGGCGACACCGCAGTGCGCGCCCTCGACGGTGTGAGCCTGGCCCTGCCGGCGGCGCACTTCACCGCCATCATGGGACCCTCGGGGTCGGGCAAGTCGACCCTCATGCACTGCCTGGCCGGCCTCGACAGGCTGACGTCGGGCCGGGCGTTCGTCGGCGAGGTCGAGCTCGGCCGGCTCCCCGATAGGGAGCTGACCCGGCTGCGGCGCGACCACGTCGGGTTCGTCTTCCAGGCCTTCAACCTCCTGCCGATGCTGACCGCAGGCGAGAACATCACCCTCCCGCTCGACCTGGCGGGACGGAAGCCGACAAGCGCTGGGTGCGGGGCGTCATCGAGACGGTCGGCCTAGGTGACCGGCTGAAGCACCGGCCCAGCGAGCTGTCCGGTGGCCAGCAGCAGCGCGTCGCCGTGGCGCGGGCGCTGGCCAGCCGGCCGTCGGTGATCTTCGCCGACGAGCCCACCGGCAACCTCGACTCCCGCAGCGGCGGTGAGATCCTTGCGTTCATGCGCCGCGCCGCCGACGAGCTCGGCCAGACCATCGTCATGGTCACCCACGACCCGGTCGCGGCGTCCTACGCCGACGCCGTGGTCTTCCTGGCCGACGGCCGCGTGGTCGATGAGATGGGCGCCCCCACCGCCGAGCGCGTGCTCGAGCGCATGAAGCGGTTCGGGAGCTGATCACATGTGGAAGACAACCGTGAAGAGCATCGGCGCCCACAAGCGGCGCCTGCTCGCCACCTGCATGGCCGTGGTGCTGGGCGTGGCGTTCCTGTCGGGCACCCTCGTGCTCGGCGACACCATGGAGTCCGGCTTCGGCGACATGTTCAGCCAGGCCAACGCCGGCACCGACGCCGTGGTGCGCAGCCGCACCGAGGTCGGTGACAGCGAGATCAGCGAGCGGGGGTTGCTCGACGCCTCGACCGTCGACGATGTCGCCGCGGTCGACGGTGTCCGCGCCGCCGTCCCGGAGATCTACGGCATCGGCCAGATCGTGGGATCCGACGGTGATCCCCTCGGGGGCAATGGTCCTCCCACCCAGGCCGGCAACTGGATCGCCGATCCCGAAATCAACCCCTGGCGGATCGCCGACGGCCGCGCCCCGGAGGCGCCCGGCGAGGTGGTCATCGACAAGGCCTCGGCCGACAAGGGCGACCTCGACGTCGGTGACACCACCACCATCCGCACGCCCCAGCCCATCGAGGTGACCGTGGTCGGCGTCGCCACCTTCGGCGACGGCGACAGCGCCGGCCCGCAGACCTACGCAGCGTTCACCACCCAGTTCGCCCAGCAGGTCCTGCTGCCGGCGCCCCACGAGATCTCCGACGTCCTCGTGGCGGCGGACGACGGCGTGAGCCAGCAGGGGCTGGTCGACCGCCTGGAGCCGGTCCTGCCCGACGGGTCCGAGGCGATCACCGGGGCCGCCCTCACCGACGAGCAGCAGTCCAACCTGGAGAGCGACTTCCTCGGTTTCTTCAAGGCGTTCCTGCTGGTGTTCGCCGGCATCGCCCTGGTGGTCGCCACGTTCAGCATCTACAACACCTTTTCGATCCTGGTGGCCCAGCGCACCCGCGAGTCGGCCCTGCTGCGGGCACTGGGAGCGTCGCGCCGCCAGGTGCTCGGCTCCACCGTGGTGGAGGCCCTGGTGGTGGGCGCACTGGCGTCGGCGATCGGCGTGGCCGCCGGCGTGGGCCTGGCCGCCGGGCTGGGCGCGCTCAGCGAGTCGGCCGGGTTCGCGGTGGCCGGCACCCCGCTGGTGGTGAAGACGTCCGCCCTCGTGCTGTCCGCCGTCGTCGGCGTGGTGGTCACGCTGGTCGCCAGCGCCGCCCCGGCCGTCAAGGCGTCGCGGGTCGCCCCGCTGGCGGCCCTCCGGGACGTCGCCGTCGACCGGTCGGGCGCCTCGTGGGTGCGTGGAATCCTGGGCCTGGTCGTCGCCGGCGCCGGCATCGCCGCCACCGTCGGCGGCACCGCCGGCGACGGCTCGCTCCCCATGACCGGGTTGGGCGCGCTTCTGGTGGGGGTGGGCTTCGTGCTCCTAGGTCCCGTCGCCGTTCGCCCCGTCGCCGGCGCGGTGGGCGGCCCGCTGGCCCTGGTGTCGTCCAGGATGAGCGGCAAGCTGGCGCGGCGGAACGCCACGCGCAACCCCCGGCGCACCGCCGGCACCGCGTCGGCGCTGATGGTCGGCGTCGCCGTGGTCACGTTGTTCACCGTGGTGGCGGCGTCGGTCAAGCAGTCGATCGACGACACGGTGTCGCAGCAGTTCGCCGGCGACCTGGTGATCGCGCAGACCGAGTTCAGCGGCGCCGGGCTCGCCCCCGAGCTGGAGCCCGCAGTGGGCCACCTCCCCGAGGTCGAGGTCGCCACCGGTGTCGGCAACGGCCCCATGGTCGTCGACGGCGGCGACACCGTTGCTTCGGTCATCGACCCGGCCTCGTTCGGGCGGGTCGTCGACCTCGACGTCTCGCAGGGCTCCATCGACGGGCTTGGCGACCACCAGGTGGCGCTGTTCGCCGACTACGCCGCGGACCACGGCTTGGCCCTCGGCGACAAGGTCCCGGTGTCGTACTCGGACGGGGCCCGCGACGAGCTCACGGTCGGGGCGATCTTCGGGAACGACGAGCTGGTCGACACCGTGGTCCTGCCCAAGGCCGCGTACGCGCCGCACGCGGCGACGCGGGTGAGCGACGTCGCGTTGCTCGTCGACCTGGCCGACGGCGTCTCGACCTCCGACGGGGAGGCCGCCATCCAGCCGGTCGCCGACCGCTTCGGCGCACCCGATGTGCAGGACCGCCAGGAGTACGTGGACTCGGTCGCCGGCCAGATCGACCAGCTGCTGACCGTCATATACGTGCTGCTGGTCATGGCCATCCTGATCGCCCTCATGGGGATCGCCAACACGCTGTCACTGTCGATCCATGAGCGCACCCGGGAGCTGGGACTGCTCCGGGCCGTGGGTCAGAGCCGGCGGCAGCTGCAGAGGATGGTGCGGGGCGAGGCGCTCGTGGTGGCGCTGTTCGGCACGGTGGGCGGGCTCGGCCTCGGCACGTTCCTGGGCTGGGCGATGGTGCAGACGATCGAGGCCGCCGAGGGGCTCGGGGCATTCGCGGTCCCGACCGGCCAGCTCGCCATGGTCGTGGCTCTCGGCGCCATCGTCGGGGTGGTCGCGGCGGTCCGCCCCGCGCGCCGGGCGGCCAAGCTCGACGTCCTCCAGGCGATCGCAACGGACTGAGGCGAGCGGTCGCCTGATCGCCCGGTGGTCCCCCAACCCGCCACCGGGCCCCCGGAGCCCCCTTCCCCGGGGGGCTCCGGCGCTTCCGGGTGGCCGGCTACCAGCTACCAGCTGCCGCCGCCGCCCCCGCCGGCGCCTCCGCCGACCGAGCCGCCGCCGAAGCCCCCGCCGCCGCTCGAGTGGGGCGCGGTTGCGGCCGAAGTGGTGGATGTCAACAGCAGGGGAGCCATGTAGGCGTACGAGAGGCCCGCCGTCTCGGGCGCGATCGACGCTGCCGACACCGCCCGCTGCCATCGGTCGATCTCGCCCACGGCCACCGCCCACGCCGTGTACTCCCGCAGCACCCCCCGCTTGGCTGCCTCCTCGGCGTGGTACGCCTCCGACCCCGCCAGGAACCGCCGGAACGACTCGACCCGCAGCCACGCCGCCGACC
>JBKPAA010000077.1:0-8213 GCA_046726215.1 Actinomycetota bacterium
GGCGAAGGGCCACGCCGCCGCGCTCCAGGCGCACGGGATCCGCCCCGGCGACCACGTCGCCCTGCTGTCGCCGACCACGCGGCCGCTGGTCACGGCCATCCAGGCCACCTGGCTGGCGGGCGCCACCGTCGTCGTGCTCCCGCTGCCCATGCGGCTTTCCTCGATCGAGGAGTTCGTCGAGCAGACCCGCTGGCGCATCCGCCACGCCGACGCCAGTCTCGTCGTCGCCGACCCCGAGCTGGCTGGCTTCGTGACGCCGGAACCCGGCGACCCGCCGATGGTCGGCTTCGACGACCTGGCTGCCGGCGATGCCGGCGCATGGATGCGGCCGCCCGATGACGCCGAACGGCTGGCGATCCTGCAGTTCACCAGCGGATCGACGTCCGACCCCAAGGGCGTGATGCTCCCCGACCGCGTGCTCTGCGCCAACCTCGACGCCGTGGCCGAGGCGGCGCGCCTCGACCCCGACGAGGACGTGCTCGTGTCGTGGCTGCCGCTGTATCACGACATGGGGCTCGTCGGCATGCTGACCCTGCCCATGTCGACGGGCGCCACCCTGGTGCTCGGCGCACCCCAGGACTTCACCGCCAAGCCCGCCCGCTGGATGGAGTGGGTGTCGGCCTACGGTGGCACCGCCACGGCCGGTCCCAACTTCTCCTGGGTGCTGGCCACGCGGGCGCTCGAGCGTAGCGAGCCGCTCGACCTGTCCCGCCTGCGGGTGGCGCTCAACGGTGCCGAGCCCATCGACCCCGACCAGGTCGAGGCCTTCGTGGCCGCCGGCCGCCGGCACGGGTTGCGCCCCGAGGCGGTCTTCCCTGCGTTTGGCATGGCCGAGGTGGCCATCGGCGGCACCTTCCCCGACCCGCTGTCGGGCATGGTTACGGATTGCGTCGACCGCCGCGTCCTGGAGACGGAGCGCTATGCAGCCCCGACCGAACCCGGCGCCGAGGGCAGCCGCCGACTGGCGCTGCTGGGACGCCCGGTGCCGGGGCTCGAGATCCGCATCGTCGACCCCGATACCGGGGTGCCGCTACGCGAGCGGGAGGTCGGTGAGCTGGTCATTCGGGGCACATCGGTGACTCCGGGCTACTACAAGCGGCCCGACGCCAACGCCGACCTGTTCCGCGACGGCTGGCTGCGCACTGGCGACCTCGCCTACCTGCTCGACCGCCAGTTGGTTGTGTGCGGGCGCATCAAGGACGTGATCATCGTGGGCGGCCGCAACCTGTTCCCCGAGGACGTCGAGCGGGCCGTCGGCCACCTCGTGGGCATCAGGGACGGCAACGTCATCGCCTTCGGTGTCGAGGGCGATCGGGGCCGCGAGTCGCTCGTGGTGGTGGCCGAGTCCCGGGCCGTCGACGAGGACCTGGTGACACTGCGGCGGCTCGTGGCGGACCGGGTGCGCGACGTCGTCGCTGTGCCCGCCAAGGACATCCTGCTCGTGAGCCCGGGCAGCCTGCCCAAGACCAGCTCCGGCAAGCTGCAACGCTCACTCTGCAAGCGCCACTATCTCGCCGGCCGCCTCGAGCCCGTCGACGCCTCGGCCTGACGAACTTGCGGCGGTCGAGGGCGCGATCACCCCGCAATCCGCCGCAAAGTTCGGGTCGGGTTCACGCCGCCTTGAGGTCCGCGATCACCTCGTCCCACTGGGCGCGGTCGGTGTCGTAGGGGGCGTAGAAGCTGACGCGGTGGACGGCGTCGCCCCAGCGGTCCTTGATCGCGGCGGCCACCCGGTCCAACGGCGCCACGACCGCGAACGTCGCCAGCATGTCGTCGTCGATCAGGTCGCCCATGTCGCCCCAGCGGCCGTCCTTGGAGAGCCGGTTCAGCTCGTCCTGGAGCTCGCCCCAGCCGTGGAGGTCCAGCACCGGCCGGTATGCGGGGGTCGAACCGTAGAAGGCGATCTGGCCTTTCACGCCTTCGGCGGCCCGGGCCATCTCGGCCTCGTCCCGGCCCGTGACCACGAACAGCGGCCCCGCGAGCTCGAAGCCGTCCATGGTCTTGCCGGCCTTGGCTCGACCCTTGGCGAGGCTCGGGAGGGTGACCTCGTCGAGGTACCGCCGGGTGGTGAAGGCGTGGCACAGGAAGCCGTCGGCCACCTCGCCGGCCACCTGCGTCATCCGCTCGCCCACGCCGGCGAGGCAGATGCGGGCGTCGCCGTGGAGGTTGGGTCCCGGGTTGAAGAAGGGCGTCATCAGCGTGTGGCTGTAGAAGTCGCCCCGGAAGTCGAGCTTGGTGCCCTGGTTCCAGCACTCCCAGATGGCACGGAGGGCGAGGATCATCTCCCGCATCCGGGCGGCGGGGCTCGACCACGGCATCGAGAACCGCCGGGTGATGTGCGCCTTGATCTGGCTACCGAGCCCGAGGATGAATCGGCCCTGCGACGCCGCCTGCAGGTCCCACGACACCTGAGCGAGCGTCATTGGGCTACGCGCGAAGGCCACCGCGATGCCGGTCCCCAGGTCGAGGCGCTCGGTGTGCTCGGCCGCCAGCAGCAGGGGCAGGAACGGGTCATGGCTGATCTCCGGCACCCAGATGCCGTCGTATCCCCGGTCCTCCTGCTGCGCCGCCGCCTCACCGGCGTTGTCCAGCCCGCCCCAGATCCCTCCGTCGACCTTCATGGCCGGTGACGGTAATCGCGTCGGCGAACCCAGCGGCGCTCTCTGGGCTCAAGACTCGCCGCGTTGGTCCCGCAGGAACTGCTCGAGCTCGGCCACCAACTCGTCGCCCGTCGGCAGGTCCCCGGGCGCGAACGACCGCGGGGCCTCGGCCTCCTCGTACGCCGTCTCGAGCTGTCGGAGCATGGCAACGTGCTCGGGGTTCTGGGCGATGAGCTCGTCCAACCGGTTCCGGGTGGCATCGGCGCGCCCGGGCAGGTCACCGAACGGCAGCGACAGCTCCCCGATCCGGGCCAGCGCCTCGATGAGCGCCACGCTCCCGGCGGGGAAGGGCATGGCGGGCGGCAGGTAGTGGGGGATCTGCGCCCACAGTCCGACCGACCCGATGCCCCGGTCGTGGCAGCCCTGCTCGAGCGCGGCCTGGATGCCGCCCGGGAAGTCGAGGGAGGCCCGCAGGAACCCGCCCTCGGCCAGGCTCGGAGTCGAGGCCGTGCATGCAACCCGGGACGCGCGGGTGTGGGGCGCAGCGAAGGGATAGGCACCCAATCCGACGCACATTCGGGCGCCGTAGTCGAGCGCCAGCCCTACGACCTCGTCGGTGAACTGCTGCCACAACCGGTCCGGCTCGGCGCCCACCAGCAGCAGGATCTCGTTGCCCTCCAGGTCCGTGGCGGCGCGCAGCTCGAGGGCGGGCCACGTGAGGCCCCGCAGCACCCCGTCTTCGAGGTGGGCGATGGGTCGCCGGGCGCGATAGTCGAGCAGCTCGTCGGTGGAGAACCGGGCGACGGTGATCGTGTCCAACTGGTCGGACAGGACCTCGGCGGCGGTGGCCGCGGCCAGGCCGGCGTCGATCCAACCCTCGACCGCCAGCACCAGCAGGGGATCCTCGAGATCGGGTTGCTCGATCAGCTCGTACAGGGTCACGGCGCCGGTCCTCGTCTCGTCTAGCCCAGCCGTCCCAGGGCGGTGCGGGCTGCCTCGGCCAACAGCTCGACCTGGTACGCGAAGCCCTCGAACCCGGAGGCCGCGCCCATCGCCCCGCCCCGGTAGCGGGCGTAGACGCCCTCCAGGATGCATGCCAGCTTCCAGTAGCCGAACGCCACGTAGTAGTCGACGTGGCTCACGTCGCGGCCCGAGGCGGCCGCGTACATGCCCATGAGCTCGGCTCGTGTGACGAAGCCCTCGGCCGCGGTGGGCGCGTTCAGCAGGGCCGGGTGCGCGTCGCCGGGCTCGGTCCAGTACACGAGCAGCAGGCCCACGTCGGCCAGCGGATCGCCGAGCGTGCAGAGCTCCCAGTCGAGGACCGCGGCGATGGTGCCGTCCGGCTCGAGCAGGCAGTTGTCGAGCCGGTAGTCGCCGTGGACGATCGTGGCCGCGCCCTGCTCGGGAACCCTTTCAGCCAGCGCTTCGTGCACCTCGTCGACGGCGCTGAGGTCGCGGGTCTTCGAGCTCTGCCACTGGCCGTACCAGCGACGCAGCTGCCGCTCGATGTAGCCCTCGCGGCGGCCCAGCTCGCCGAGGCCGACCGCGTCCGGGTCGACGGCGTGGATGCTCGCCAGCACCTCGGCGAGCTGGCCACAAGCGTGCCGACGCTCGTCGACGCCCAGCTGCTCGGCCGACACACCATCACGGACGACCAGGCCGTCCACGAAGCCCATGACGTAGAAGGGTGCGCCGTTGACGTCCTCGTCGGTGCACAGCCCCACCACCGGCGCCACGGGGACGTCAGTGGGCGCCAGGGCCGAGATGATCCGGTGCTCCCGACCCATGTCGTGGGCGGTGGCCAGCACGTGGCCCAGCGGGGGCCGGCGCAGGACCCACGACCGGCCGCGGGCGTCGGTCACCCGGTAGGTGAGGTTGGAGCGACCGCCGGCGATCAGCGAGAACCGCAGCGGTGGCTCGACGCCGGGCGCATGGGCCTCGAACCAGCCGGTGACCCCGTCAGGGTCGATGCCCTCGGGCACCTCGCTGGTCTCGATCGCGGACGCGTCGGTCATCAGGGGCGCAGCCCTCGAGGATGAACGGTCATGGTTGGTTCACCGTAGTGGCACGTCGGCGCGACCGGGCCGCTGTGTGACCCGTCGGTCGGACCAGCGACCTTCGTCGGTAGCCTGGCTGACAATGACCATGGACGTCACCGATACCACGTTCCAGACCGAGGTCCTCGACCGCTCGCAGACAACGCCGGTCGTGGTCGACCTGTGGGCGCCCTGGTGCGGACCGTGCCACCAGCTCGGCCCGATCATCGAGAAGGTGGTGGACGAGACCGAGGGCAAGGTCGTGCTGGCCAAGGTCAACGTCGACGAGAACCCGCAGGTGTCGGCTGCGTTCCGCGTGCAGGGCATCCCGGCGGTGTACGCCCTGTCGGGAGGGAAGGTGGTCGACGGCTTCATCGGCGCCCAGGGCGAGCCTGCGGTCCGCGAGTTCGTGGACCGGTTGCTCCCCAGCGAGGCCGACGAAGAGGTGGGGAAGCTCGTGGCCGCCGGCGACGAGGATTCGCTGCGGCAGGCGCTCGAGCGCCAGCCCGACCACGCCGGTGCCATCGTTGCCCTGGCCGAGCTCCTGGCCGGCCGGCGGGGCGACGGCGACGCCGACGAAGCGCTGGCGCTGCTCGAGCGGATCCCGGAGACACCGGAGACCCGGCGCGTGGCGGCCTTGGTGCGCACCGACGCCGACGAGACGTCGACCGACGAGATCACCGCCGAGCTCGAGGCGCTGCTCGACCAGGTCAAGGCCGATGCCGACGCCCGGCAGCGCTACGTCGATCTGCTGGAGCTCTTGGGGACCGACAACCCCCGCACCGCGGACTACCGCAAGCGGCTGACCGCCCGGCTGTTCTGATCGGCGCGTGTAGGCGGGCATCGGACCAGGGATCGGCGGCGTGCGTCTCGAGCGGCACGACGGCTACTGGTTGCTGATCGGTCCGGCGGCGCCCGGCGCCACGGCGACGACGCTGGGCCCGCTGATCCTTATGCGCCCCCGTGGCGTAGGGGACGAGCGCCTCCTACGCCACGAGCTCGAACACGTGCGCCAATGGCGCCGTTACGGGGTGATCGGGTTCCTGCGGCGCTACCTGGGTGCGTACCTGCTGTGGCGCTTGAGGGGCTACGGGCACAAGGCCGCGTACCGGCGCATCCCGTTCGAGATCGAGGCGGAATGGCGCGCCCGCCGGGCGCCGGTCGAAGGCCGAACCGCGAGGCAATAGCGGCCGCCAGGGGATTCTCGAGGCAATAGCGGCCGGCCCCCGATCCGTGGTGCCTCGTGAGCGTCCGGCCGACCCCTATTGCCTCGCCGGGCCGGCGTGGATCCGGATGGTTCGCGGTCCGGGTAGTCTGGCGCCTCCGGACTTCCCCTCCCGACGTTCCCGCGCGCCCGGAGGGTTGCCATGTCCGTCCCATCTCCCGAGCTCCCGCGGCCGCTGCCGGCGCGCACCTGGCGCGAGCAGTTGGCCGGCCTGGCCGAGTCGTTCGACGTGTCCCCGCGGCGACTGCTGATGGGTGCCGTTGCCCTGGCCTGCATCGGCGTCATCGGCTGGCGGCTGCTGGCGCCGCCGCCCCCGCCGGCCGAGATGCGCCTGCCGTTCGCACAGCCGTCGGCGATGGGAGATGGCGCCAAAAACCCGCAGCCCGAGCCCGGCGGCGATGGTGGGGGTGCCGCGACTGGCACCTCCGCAACGGCCACCGAGGTCGTCGTCCACGTGGCCGGCGCCGTCGTTTCACCCGGGGTGCGGCGCCTGCCACTGGGCAGCCGGGTGATCGACGCGCTCGACGCCGCCGGCGGTGCCCTCCCCGAAGCGGACCTGCCCCGCATCAACCTGGCGGCGCCCCTGATCGATGGCCAACAGGTCTACGTGCCCAAAGCCGGTGAGCAGCCGCCAGTCGCGGCCGGCGCGGGTACGGGTGGCGGGGCCGGCGCCGGAGGCGGTGCGGTGGGCCCGGGGGGTTCGGCCCCGGGCGCCCTCGTGAACCTCAACACCGCCACCGCCGAGCAGCTGGACACGCTCCCGGGCGTGGGACCGTCGACGGCGGCGGCGATCATCGCCCATCGCGACCAGAACGGCCCGTTCACGTCGGTGGACCAGCTGCTCGACGTGCGGGGCATCGGCGAGGCGAAGCTCGAGCAGCTGCGCGACCTCGTATCGGTCTGAGCGACCCCATGGCCGATCGCTGGGCGGTCGTCCTCGCCGTGGCGACGTTCGCCGGGTCTTTGGCGGGCGCGGACGGCCACATCGCGGGCATGCCTTTGGCCCTGGCGGTGGCGGTGCTCACGTTGGGGCTGGCAACGCGCTCGCCCGCGATGGTCTGCCTCGGCGCGGCCCTGCTGGCGGCATCGCTGGCACAGCGGTCGCTCGACGGTCTCGAGGCACCCCTCGACACCGGTCCGGTCACGGCCGAGGTGACCCTGGTGTCGGATCCCGTTCCCGGCGGGCGGAGCGACGTCGCCGCAGACGTCCGGCTGGATGGGCGCCGGCTGAGGGCCCACGCCCGGTTGGCGCCCGCGGCCGCGCTCGGCCACCGCCTGGCCGGCGAGCGGGTGGTGGTCGTCGGTGAGGTCGGGCCGCCGGGTCCGGCGGAATCGGGCCTGCGCTACCGGCACCTAGCGGGGCGGCTGGAGGTCGACGCCGTGGTGGGTTGGCGGCCCGGCGACGGCGTGACCCGGGTGGCGAACGGCCTGCGCCGCACGCTGGCGCGGGGCGCGGCGGTGCTCTCCGACCGTCACGCGAGCCTGTTGGCGGGGCTGACGCTGGGCGATGACCGCGACCAACCCCCGGACATGACCGACGCTTTCCGAGCCGCCGGCTTGACCCACATCCTGGCGGTGTCGGGACAGAACGTGGCGTTTGTCATGGTCCTGGTCGCGCCCGTGCTGTCGCGGCTGCGGTTCGGTCCGCGGCTCGTGCTCACGCTGGCCGTGCTGGCCGGCTTCGCACTGCTGACACGCTTCGAGCCGTCGGTGCTCCGGGCGACCGCCATGGCGGCCGTGGCCGCCACCGGCGCGGCCTTGGGCCGCCCCGCGTCGACACTGCGGGTCCTGGCGCTCGGCATCGGCGCCATGCTGCTGGTCGACCCCCTGCTGGCGACGTCGTTGGGCTTCAAGCTCTCGGCTGCGGGCGCGGCCGGGATCGTCGTCGGAGCGGCGCGCCTCGAGGCGCTGCTGCCCGGCCCCCGCTGGCTGGCGGCACCGCTCTCCGTCACCCTCGCGGCCCAGGCGGCGGTGGCCCCGCTGCTCGTGGCCAGCTTCGGCGCCGTGCCCGTCGCCTCGCTGCCGGCCAACCTGCTGGCCTTGCCGGCCGTGGGGCCCGTCATGGTCTGGGGGCTCACGGCTGGCCTGGTCGCGGGGTTGTCCGGCGACGCCGTGGCGGGAGTCGTGCATGTCCCCACCCGGGCCCTGCTGGCCTGGATCGACGGCGTGGCGGCCGCCGCCGCCCGCTGGCCGCTGGGCCAGTTGCGGGCCGGCGACCTGGCGTGGCTCACGGCCGCGGCGGCGGTGACGCTGGCCGCCCGGGCCCGGGCGTCCGCGTGCCCGGACGCGGGCACGGAACCAAGCCCCCAGCCGCCTGACCGCCGCGGCCGCTACCGCGTCGGCCTCGCACGC
>JBKPAA010000078.1:0-10685 GCA_046726215.1 Actinomycetota bacterium
GGGCAGCCCCCGTGCCCCGGAGCGGCCCGGGTGCACCGCCGCCCCCGCCACCGCCCCCGCCGGCGCCCCCGCCACCCGATCGCATCGCGCCGCGGCCGCGCCCCAGGGTCGAGCGCGAGCTGCCGGCGGGGATGCGCATCCCGCCCGACGTCCCGGACTGGGACGACCACTACGACGAAGACGAAGACCGGCATTAGCCTGGGTCGCGTCCCATCCGACCACCCTTGGGGGAAGCACCAGATGGCTGGTTCCGTCATCCTCGCCGGTGCCCGCACGCCGATCGGCAAGCTTTCGGGCGCCCTGGCCGGGTTCAAGGCCACGGACCTCGGCGGATTCGCCATCAAGGCCGCCCTCGACCGGGCCGGAGTCGGCACCGACCAGGTCGACTACGTGTTCATGGGCCAGGTGCTCCAGGCGGGCACGGGGCAGATCGCTGCCCGGCAGGCTGCGGCCAACGCCGGCATCCCCATGACGGTGCCCGCTACGACCGTCAACAAGGTGTGCCTGTCGGGGCTCAACGCCATCTACCTCGCGGATCTGCTGATCCAATCGGGTGCCGCCGAGGTCGTCGTGGCCGGGGGCATGGAGTCGATGACCCAGGCGCCGTACCTGCTGCCGGGCGCCCGCGAGGGCTACCGGCTGGGCGACCGCTCAGTGGTGGACTCGATGATGTACGACGGCCTGTTCTGCGCCTTCGACCAGGTGGCCATGGGTGCGGGCACCGAGAAGTACGCGGCGTCGGCTGGCCTCGCCCGCGAACCCCAGGACGACCTCGCGGCCAAGTCGCACGAGCGGGCGTCCGCCGCCATCAAAGAGGGCCGGTTCGCCGAGGAGATCGTCCCCGTGGAGGTGCCACAGCGCCGCGGCGATCCGCTGGTGGTCGACACCGACGAGGGCGTGCGGCCGGGCACCACCCTCGAGTCGCTGGCCGCGCTGCGGCCCGCCTTCGACAAGGCGGGGAACATCACGGCCGGCAACGCCTCACAGATCTCCGACGGTGCCGCCGCCGTGATCGTCGCCTCCCAGGCTGCGGCCGAGCGGCTGGGAGCCACCGCGCCGCTGGGCGAGATCGTCGGCTACGGGCAGGTCGCAGGCCCCGATCCCTCGCTGCTCACCCAGCCGTCGCGGGCGATCCTGGCGGCTCTGGAGTCGGCGGGTAGGTCCCTGGAGGACGTCGACCTGTTCGAGATCAACGAGGCGTTCGCCGCCGTGGGCCTGGCCTCGATGGAGGACCTCGGCATCACCGACGACGTCGTCAACGTCAACGGCGGCGCCATCGCCCTGGGCCACCCCATCGGCATGTCGGGCACCCGCCTCGCCCTCACCCTGCTGCTCGAGCTCAGGCGGCGCAGCGGGGGCCTCGGCGCCGCCGCACTGTGCGGCGGCGGGGGCCAGGGCGACGCGGTGCTGCTGGCCGCCTGATTTCCGTTCCGGCGCTGTTTTTGCGCGAGTACCGCAAGAAATCGGCGCCGGAACGTTCCTCAGCGCCGGAACGTTCAGGGTGGCGAGGGGTCAGTCGGCCGCCAGGCTGAGCCGCCAGGTCGCGCCGGCGCCGTCCCCGGAGCGCGGCGCCGATCCACGTAAGCCCGGCCGTGGCGAGGGGGATGCCCACGAGGAGGAGCGCCATCGCACCCCAAGGGACCTGGACGAACACGTTGCGGGCCGCGCCGAACGCGTCGCTGGTGTCGCTGAGCACCGCGAACGACACCAGCAGCCCCGCCGGCACTGCGACCAGCGCCCCCAGCGCCGGTAGCAGAAAGGCCTGCCACACCACGATCGAGCGCCGTACTACGGGAGGGGCCCCGATGGCCGCCAGCAGCGCCCGCTCGTCGCCGGACTCGCTGGCGTCGAGGGCGAGCGCGATCGCCACGACCAGCAGGGTGAACAACAGGCTGGCGCCGGCGGCAACCCACGTGTACGTGCCGCCGTGATGCTCCGTGCTGCCGTGCTGGCGGCCGATCCGCGCATAGATGTTCGATTCGGTGCCGCCGGGGTCCGTCAGGTACTGGCGGATCTGGTCCTCCGCATCGCCGGCTATCGCCCGCTCGATCGCGTGCACCTGCGTGTCGGTCAGGTCGCGCGGGGCCAGGAACAGGGTGGCGTACTCGGCCGGAACCGCGCCCCAACGGTCCGCGGTCTCTTCTGACACGAGGGCGATCTGGCTGCCATCGGCTAGGCGGGTCATCGGATCGGCGGCGACGTCGCGGCGCTCGAGCGGCCCGGTACCGCCGCCCGGCACCAACAGGCTCACGGAGGCATCGGGACTGACCAGGTCGAAGACGACGACCTTTCCCGCCTCGAGAGCGGCGATCGTCGACTGCGGAACATCCAGCGTGCGCAAGTCGTCGGCCGAGGCCACCAGGACGGTGCGGCTGCTGTCCGTCCCCGCGTAGGGATCCGCGTCGGGATCCGAGTAGCGCGGGTCGGCGATGTGCAGCGACAGCGGCGCTCCTGTCGCCCCACCTCGGCCGTCGGCGTCGCGGGGCACGGCGATGTGGACGGCGAGCTCCCTGGCGCCGGGCAGGGCGTCCCGGACGTCGGAGAGAGCGCCGGCGACCTCGCTGTGCGCTGCCCCTCCGTGCACGACGAACACCTCGTCGTCGGCCAGTCGATCGGCATCGTCGACCGCTTGGTTCGCACTGTCCCGCGCGTCGTCGGTCAGCGCCGAGGCGGCGGCGAAGACCGACAGCCCCGCCGGGGCGATGACAGCGGCCACCACCGCTCCCGATCGCAGGCGGTGCCGGGCCAACCCCCGTGCCGCCACCCGGGCACCGCCGCGCAGCCGCCGGGCCAGGGGTTCGGTGTGCGACACGATCCAGGGTGCCAACGCCGTCCCGCCGAGCAGCACGGCCAGTGCGGCCGCCACGCCGACACCCCATGGCCCGTCGTCGAGCCTGGTCCAGAGCGCGAGCGCCGCGACACCGGCACCGATCGCACCCGCGCCGGCGAGAGGCACGGCCGCCGGGACGCGTCCGGCCGGGCGCCGCCCCGCCATCGCCGCCAAAACGGGCACCCGGCTTGCGCTACGGGCCGGCAGCCAGGCCGCCGCCGTGGCGGCCACCACGCCGAGGGCAACGGGGACCACGAGGTCCAGGGCGTGCACGCGCAGCGGCGGCAGGGTGCGGTCGATGCGATCCGCGATCCACGGACGGGCGGCGGCGGCGCACGCGAGCCCCAGCGCCGCGCGGAGCACCGATGCCAGCGCGCCCGTGACCGTGCCCTGCAGAAGCACGGCACGCCGCATCGCGGTCGGGGGGGCGCCGCTGGCGCTGAGCAGGCCCAACGTGCGCAGCTGCCGGCGGGCTCCCAACGCAAACGCCGCCGATGCCACGATGGCGGTCACCACCAGCACGACTCCGACGATCACGTAGGCGGACGTGACCCGGTTCCGGACCTCGTCGCGCATGTAACGGAACGGTTTGCCGTCCCCACCGGCGTGGCTGGAGGCGGCGACCTGTGCCGGTGCCGGACGTCGGGCCGTCCAGGCCACCCGCCAGGTGCAGCAGCGTGGACTTGCCCGACGCGCTCGGCCCGCTGACGGCGACGAACTCGCCGAGCGCCACGGTCAGGGATACGCCATCGAGCGCTCGCACCCCGACCGGACCGGATCCGTAGATCTTCACGACGTCGCGCAGTTCGATGGTGGGCGCCGGCCTGGCGCGCTCGGTCACGTTCACCGTTCCCCCTCTTCGTCTAGTGGTGTGGTCCCGTTGCCCGCGTGCGACGGCCGCTGCGCCAGACGCGCTTCGCACAGGTCCAGCCAGCGCAGGTCGGCCTCGGCCCGAGCCAAGAGCGCATCGGCCACGAGCGCGGGCGCGAGGGCGGTCAGGTCGCCGTCGCGGGGAGCGGCACCGCGGCCGCCAGCGCTGCCGGCACCGGCACCGCGCGTGCCGGCCCCCACGCTCGCCGGCGTCGATCGTAGGGCCCGCCGACGCGCCTGGAGCGCGGCCGTCAGGGCGGTCCGCTGACGCGTCACCACCGCCAGGGCGTGCTCGCGTCCTCCCGCCAGCCCCAGCAACACCTTGGCGAGCAGTTCGTCGCGGGGTGGGGGCTCGTCCCCGGCCGTCGCCTCGAACCAGTCACGGAGGGCCTCGCGCCCGGCGCGGGTGATCGCGTAGTACTTGTGCTCCCGCCCGCCGGAGCCGGCCGACTCCGACGGACCCGCCGCGCCATCCCCGTCGCCGGGGCGAGTGACCGCTACCAGCCCGTCGCGTTCCAGCCGCTCGAGGGTCGTGTACACCTGCCCGATGTTCAGCGGCCAGGCGCCGCCCGTGTAGGCCTCGAACTGCGACCGGAGCTGGTAGCCGTACATGTCGGCCTGGTCGAGGAGGGCCAGCAGGCCCTGGCGGACGGACGCATACGCAGTATGCATACGAGGTATGTATTCGTCAAGCCCGGGAGGCGAGTGTTTGACAGTCGCTCGCCCGTGCCTTTCAACTGTCCGCCGATGTCAACGTCGCTCGTGATCGTCGAGTCGCCGGCCAAGGCCCGCACCATCGCCCGCTACCTCGGCCACGCCTTCCTGGTCGAGGCCTCCATCGGGGCGATCCGTGACCTCGAGCCGAAGGGCCTCGCCGTGGCGATCGACGACGACTTCAAGCCCACCTACGTGGTGCCGCCGGCCAAGAAGGACGTGGTCCGGCGCCTCAAGGCCGCCCTCAAGGATGCGGACGAGGTCTACCTCGCGACCGACGAGGACCGGGAGGGCGAGGCCATCGCCTGGCACCTTTCCGAGGTCCTCAGGCCCCGCGTTCCCACGCGGCGGATGGTGTTTCACGAGATCACCCGCCAGGCCATCGAGCATGCCGTGGCGGAGTCGCGCGACATCCACGCTGGCCTGGTCGACGCGCAGGAGGCGCGCCGCATCGTCGATCGGCTGTTCGGCTACCCGGTTTCCGAGGTGCTGTGGCGGAAGATCTCGACCGGGCTGTCCGCAGGCCGGGTGCAGAGCCCGGCCGTGCGGCTCGTGGTCGAGCGGGAACGTGAGCGAATGGCGTTCGTGCCCGCAGGCTATTGGGACCTGCAAGCTGCGTTCCCCACCGACCCCACCTTCGGCGCCACGCTCGTCGGTCTCGACGGGAGCCGGGTCGCTACCGGCAAGGACTTCGACAGCCACGGCCGCGTTGCCCGCGACGACGTCGTGGTCGTCGACGAGCCCGCGGCCGGAGCGCTGGTCGCCGCGCTCGACGGGTCGCCCTTCACAGTGGCGTCGGTCGACGAGAAGCCGTACCGGTCCTCGCCCAAGGCGCCGTTCATCACCTCCACCCTGCAGCAGGAGGGCGGGCGCAAGCTGGGCATGACCTCGGGCCAGGTCATGCGGACCGCTCAGGGCCTGTACGAGCGGGGCTACATCACCTACATGCGCACCGACTCGGTGGCGCTGTCCGACGAGGCGCTGGCGGCGGCCAGGTCGCAGGTGCGTGAGCTGTACGGCGACCGGTTCCTCCCCGAGGCCGCCCGGCAGTACCGCGCCACGGTGAAGAACGCCCAGGAGGCGCACGAGGCCATCCGCCCGGCGGGGGACCGCTGGCGCACACCCGACGAGCTCGACGGCGAGCTGCACGGCGCCGACCTGCGGCTGTACGACCTGATCTGGAAGCGGACCCTGGCGTCGCAGATGGTGGACGCGCTGGGCAAGACGGTGACGGTCCGGATCGAGGCGCCGTTGTCGGCGACTGTGACCGTGGGCGCCGAGCCGTCGGTCGCGCTGCCGCAGGCCACCACCACCGAGTGGGCGGCGTCGGGGCGGACCATCACGTTCCCCGGCTACCTGCGCGTCTATGTCGAGGGCTCCGACGATCCCGAGGCCGATCTCGACGACCGCGAGCGGCTGCTCCCCGACCTGGTGGCCGGCCAACGGCTTCCCGACCCCGACCTCGAGGCGGTGGCACATACCACGCAGCCGCCGGCGCGCTACACGGAAGCGTCGCTGGTCAAGAAGCTCGAGGACCTCGGCATCGGGCGCCCCTCGACCTACGCCTCGATCATGCAGACGATCCAGGACCGGGGCTACGTCTGGAAGAAGGGCCAGGCCTTGGTGCCATCGTGGTCGGCGTTCGCCGTGGTCAACCTGCTCGAGGGCCACTTCAGCGCCGAGGTCGACTACTCGTTCACGGCCCGGATGGAGAGCGACCTCGACGAGATCGCCGCCGGCCAGCGGGCACGGGTGCCGTTCCTCCGCTCGTTCTGGTTCGGCAACGGCACGCCGGGCCTCACGAGCCTGATCGACCACGCCATGGCCAACGCCGATCCGGCGGTGGTCAACGCCATCCCGCTGGGCAAGGACGACGACGGCAACGACGTCGTCGTTCGCAACGGCCGCTATGGGCCTTACCTCAAGCGCGGCGACGAGACGGTGTCGCTGCCGGCCGACATCGCGCCCGACGAGCTGTCGATCTCCCGAGCGCTCGATCTCCTGGCGGCGCCGAAGGGCGACGAGCCCCTGGGCACCGATCCCGAATCGGGACTGCCCGTGTACGTGAAGACCGGTCGTTACGGCCCCTACGTGCAGCTCGGCGATGCCGACACCCTGCCCGAGGGCACCAAGCCCAAGATGGCGTCGCTGTTCAAGACCATGTCGCCGTCGACCCTCACCCTCGAGGAGGCCCTGCGCCTGCTGCGTCTCCCCCGCACCGTGGGGACGGATCCGGCGACCGGCGAGGAGATCATCGCGCTCAACGGGCGCTACGGGCCCTACCTCAAGCGGGGCAGCGAGACCCGCAGCCTGGGGACCGAGGACGAACTGTTCATGGTCACGGTCGACGAGGCGGTACGGCTCTTCGCCGAGCCCAAGCGGCGGGGACGAACGATCGCGTCCGCACCGCTGCGCGAGTTGGGGACGGATCCGGTCAGCGGTAGGCCGATGGTGATCCGGAGCGGCCGCTATGGCCCCTATGTCACCGACGGTGAGACCAACGCTTCGCTGCGCGAGCGCGAGGGGGACACGATCGAGGGGCTGACCATCGAACGTGCCGCCGCGTTGGTCCAGGCGCGGCGAGACGCCGGTCCGTCGACGCGGGGGCGCAAGAAGTCGGCCGCCCGCAAGACGGCGGCCAAGAAGTCGGCCCCGAAGAAGTCGGCCGCCAAGAAGTCGGCCCCGAAGAAGTCGGGGGCGAAGTCAGGAGCCGCCAAGGCGGCGGCCACCAGGAAGGCGGCGGCGAAGAAGCAGGCCGCCAAGAAGTCCGCCACCAGGGAGTCCGAGTCGTAGCGACTGCCCGCAGGCGATAGCCCTCTAGCGTTTTCTTTGATGGAGCTGCGCGACCACGACGTGGACGACCCGTCCGAGATCGTTGGGGCACTCCGGGCGCTCCACGGTTGCCCTGGTGAGGGCGCGTCGTTCGTCGAACGGATCTTCGGGACGGCCACGTTCTTCCGCCTGTGGCTCGCCCAGGCCCTGTCGTCGCTGGGGGACTGGCTGGGCTTCCTGGCGATCCTGATCCTCGCCAGCCGCCTGGGCGCTGGGGCGCCGGGCGCCTCCGTGGGCTTGGTGATGGCGGCCCGCATCGTCCCCGGCTTCTTCCTGTCCGCCGGGGCGGGCGTGCTGATCGACCGCATGGACCGCAAGCAGGTGATGGTCGCCTCCATGCTGGTCAGGGCGGCTGTGGTGGCCACGCTGCCGTTCGTCGACTCTGTGATCGGCCTGGTGTTCGCGTCGCTCGTGCTGGAGCTGGCCACGTTGTTCTTCTCGCCGGCCAAGGAGGCGACCGTCCCCAACCTGGTGCCGGCCGACAAGCTGGTTGCCGCCAACTCGCTCGGGCTGGCGGCGGCGTACGGCACCTTCCCCCTGGCCGCCGGCATGTTCGCCCTGCTGGCCGAGGTGGCCCAGTGGTTGGGCGGCATCAACGCCTTCGACAGCCTCCGCACGAGCCATGAGGCGGTGGCGTTCTACGCCACCGTCGTGTGCTACCTGGCGTCAGCACTGATCATCTATCGGCTCGCCATCCCGCGCGAGCACATCCGCTCCGGCGCCGACCGCTCCGCGATCGACCCGGGCCAGGTGTTCACCGAGATCAAGGAGGGTTGGCATTACGCCTTCATCAACCCGGTCGTTCGGGCGGTGAACGTGGGCCTGGCGTGCGGGCTCATCGGTGGCGGCATGCTGATCCCGTTGGGTCAGACGTTCTCGGATCAGGTCCTGCACGAGGGCCCGAGCGGCTACGGCGTCTTCGTGTTCGCCCTCGGCGTCGGCACCGGCGTCGGGGTCGTCGGCGTCTCGGCGCTGCAGACCCGGCTGCGCAAGGCCCGGACGTTCGTGGTGTCCCTGTTCCTTGCCGGCGTGGCGCTGATCGTCGGCGTCTCGATGTCGACGCTGACCCTGTCGGCCATGTGGGTGGCGATCATGGGCATCTTCGCCGGCAGCGTCTACGTGCTGGGGTTCACGCTGCTGCACGAGAGCGTCGAGGACGAGCTGCGGGGCCGCATCTTCTCGGCGCTCTACACCTTGGTCCGGCTCTGCGTGCTGCTGGCCATGGCCGTGGGACCGGTGCTCGCGGATCTGCTCGACGGCGCGTCGGACCGGCTGATCGGCGGGCGGGTCGAGGTGGGGATCGAGATCTCGGTGCCGGGCGTGCGGCTCACGTTGTGGCTGGCCGGCATCATCATGTTGCTGGCCGGCGCCCTGTCCGCGGCGGCCCTGGGGGGCGTGCGCTCCCGGTCGTCGGCGGGCGCGGAGCCGGGCGCCCGCCCCCGCGAGCGGTCGGTGGCATGAGTCCGTCGGCGGCGCGCGCCGGCCGCTTCATCGTGTTCGAGGGAGGCGAGGGCAGCGGCAAGTCCACCCAGGCGGCCCGGCTGGCCGACCGCCTCGGGGCGGTGCTCACCCGGGAGCCCGGGGGGACGGCCATCGGTGACGCGCTGCGGGCGCTGCTGCTCGACGCCCGCACCACGGGGCTCGACGACCGCGCCGAGGCGCTGCTGATGGCCGCCGACCGGGCGCAGCACGTCGCCGAGGTGATCCGCCCGGCCCTGTCCTCAGGCCTGCACGTCGTCTGCGACCGCTACGTCGGATCGACGCTGGCGTACCAGGGATTCGGGCGGGGCCTTCCGGTCGATGAGCTGCGCCGGCTGTCGGCGTGGGCTGCGGCCGGCCTCACGCCCGACGCGGTGGTACTGCTCGACGTCCCCCGTGAGCTGGGGTCGACGCGCGCCGCCGGCCGCGTCGATCCCCTGCCCGACCGTGTGGAGGCCGCAGGTGATGGCTTCCACGACCGGGTCGCGGAGGGATATCGGGTGCTGGCCGCCGCCGATCCGGCCCACTGGGTCGTGGTGGACGGCACCGAGCCGGCGGACGACGTCGAGGCGGTGGTGTGGAAGTCGGTCGTGGCCCGCTGCCCGGAGCTGGCCCGCGGCCACGGCGCCGGCCCGCCCCCCTCCCGCCCGAGGTCATAGGTTCCATGCTCGGCAGCCTGAGGTCATAAGTTCCGGATCCCGAACCCATGACCTCAACCTTGCAGTGGTGGAACCCATGACCTCGCCAACCGCGCCGGCACGTGACGGCGATCCGTGGCGGGACGTCGTCGACCAAGCGGCGGCGATCCGCCAGCTGGAGGCGGCGACGCGGGCACCGGTGCACGCCTACCTGCTGGTGGGCCCGCCGGGTTCGGGCAAGCGGGCGCTGGCCCGCGGGTTCGCCGCCGGGGTCCTGGCGGCGCCGGATGTCGCCGGCCACGACCGCGAGCGCCGCGTGCGCCTGGCGCTTGCGGAGCAGCACCCCGACCTCCGGGTGGTCGAGCCGGAGGGCATGACCTTCCGCAAGGGCGAGGCCGAGCGCATGGTGCGCCACGCCACGCTGGCGCCGGTTGAGGGCGGCCGCAAGGTGGTCGTGGCCGTGGGCTGCGAGCTCATGGAGGACGAGGCCGCCGGCTACCTGCTCAAGATGGTCGAGGAGCCGCCGGCGTCGACGGTGTTCGTCCTGTTGGCAACCGAGGTGGTGCCGGAGCTGGTGACGATCGCGAGCCGGTGCGTGCGCATCGAGGTGTGCCCGCTGTCCGCGGCAGCCATCGCCGAGCGCTTGTTGGCGGAGGGTGTCGAATCGGAGCGTGCGGTCGCCGCCGCATCCGCCGCGTCGGGAGACATGGAGCGGGCCCGCACCCTGGCGACCGACGACCGCTTGGCGCTCCGGCATCGGGCGTGGCGGGAGGTGCCCAGGCGGCTGGACGGCACCGGGGCCCGCGCCGCCCAGGTCGTGGCCGAGCTGCAGGCGATGATCGGGGAGGCGCTGGTCCCGCTGCAGCAGCGACAAGCCGCCGAAGCGGCGGCCGTCGAGGCCCAGGTCGCGCAGTTCGGGCTGCGGGGCGCCGGCAAGCGGGAGACGGAAACCCGCCACCGGCGTGAGGTTCGCCGCTTCCGCATGGCCGAGCTCCGCTTCGGGCTCGCCACCCTGGCCGCCGCCTACCGCGACGCCCTGATCGCCAGGGGGCCCGGCCCTTCCTCGGCACGGCTTGTGGATGCGCTGGCCCGCATCGACGACGCCGGGTTGGCCCTGATCCGCTACCCCAACGAGACGCTGTTGTTGCAGGCCTTGATCGCCCGCCTGCCGGCCGTGCCGGCGGGCCAGAATCAGGGCGCTGCTATCCTCTCCCCTTCACGCCCGAGTAGCTCAGACGGCAGAGCAACGCACTCGTAATGCGTAGGTCAGGAGTTCGATTCTCCTCTCGGGCTCCGAGGGTGGCTCTGAGCAGGGTAAACGT
>JBKPAA010000079.1:0-13494 GCA_046726215.1 Actinomycetota bacterium
CTCCGGGTCCGGGCCCGCCTTGGCCAGCTCCAGCGAGAGCGCCACCGGGTCATTGACGATCCGCACGCACTCGACTACCTCGCCGCCCTCGCTCATCCGCACGATCACCGACCGGCGCCGGTGCAGGTCGATACCGACATATTCTCGTTGCTGTTGCATCTGGGGCCTCCTCCGTCGAGAGGGTTTGGGTTCGGAAGCCCCGAGTGTTCCAACGCTCGGTACCTCACGACGGGGCGAGGCCCCTCTTCGGCCCGACACGCTCACCGTGCCCATCGCCTTAGCTCCACAGCTCGGCGCCGGCCCGCACCACCCGGGCCCGTCACGTGGAAGCGGCGCTGCGCTTCTTCATGACATCGGTTCCGCGTGCGTTCTCGACCTGGTCGCCGCGCGTTATGTTCGCCGGAGAACGAGCGATCTGGGCGTTGTGGATCCTGTGCGCGCACTCGGGACGCGCGGTCGCTCCGAGGGGTCCTCGCGGATCGCAGGTCGGTACGACTGATCAGTGCTTACTGCGCTTGAGCCGGTGCCGCCCCCTGACTTCGTGTCCGACGTGCCGCCAGCGCCATGTCGGCCCCGCTCGAGCACGGCCAGCCGCACCGCGTCCTGGGTGCTCAGTCCCTCAACCTCACCCCGGTCGATGCGGTACCGGCGCACCCAGTTCCCCAGCGACGAGTCGTAGATCCCCAGCTCTCGGGCTACCTCAGCGATCGACCGGTCCGAGCTGACCACCAGCTCTACCGCGTCACGCTTGAATTCCTCCGAGAACCTCCGACGGTTCCCTCGATTCCCCATCTGAACCAGTGTCTCCTCTCAACAGAGGCGTCCGGTTCACGGGGGGAAGTCCAGCGGTCTTCCCGGTCCCACGGTCCTCACGCAATCAGTGCAAGTACGGATACCGGTGGGCAGCGCCGAGGGGGCATCATCGCTGGCGGGGTGTGTGCGGGGGGAAGCAGCTGTTGTGCATGGCCTGGGGAGCGACGGGTGAGGATGCCCACACTGATCCCCCGGCGCCGCTATGCCTCAGTCAATGGACTGGAGATCTGCTACTTCGAGATCGACGGTGCTGGCGACCCGAGGAGGGGGCTGTGAGGAGACTAGTGGGGGCCAAGCCGATCGGTGTTCGGGTTATTGGTGCCGCGCTGTTGCTGGGTGTGGCGGCGTGCGGCCAGGGCGACGCAGACGGCACCGCCGATGTCGAGGCCGGTCAACCAGCCGGCTTCAAGGCCACCCCGGAATACGCTCACGCCAGCCGGCCGGTAGCCCGGGCCCACGCGTCGACGTCAGCCCAACGCCAGATCCGACCAGCTGACAGCACGGCCACCGGCTCAGGGAAACCCCTCGGTGCGCGTGAGCTGGTCGGCACGCTGGCGCGACACGCCGAGTAGGTCGCCGATCTCGGTGACACCGACGAGGCTGCCCGGCTGCTCGTCCACTTGACAGACGCTAGACCCAGCACGGGCTCGAACTCGCCGACCTCGTCGAGGAACATGACGCGGTTGTGGGCCAGCGTGCGGGAATGTCCCCTCGAGCTTCTAGTCGCCGATCAGTTGTCTGAACGCTGGTTGGTCGCGGATCAGGTCCAGGTCCGAATCGAGCTTCGCGTCCCCGCTGAACTCCTCGGACATGTCGATCGCTCGCCGCAGGTGGCCTAGCGCGTCGGTCGTTCGGCCCGTGAGGCTCTCACAGCAGGCCAGGTTGTAGAACAGCAAGCCGTACTGCGGGTGGGCTTCGACCAGAACTCGTAGGCGGTCGGCGACCTCCGCGTACTCGCCCGACTCATAGAGCGGGACGAGCGGAGCCCAGAGTTCCCAGCCGCGAGGCTCGTACGCCTTTCCCGGCGTCCCTTCGATCAGCATGATCATCGTCCCGGCCTCCTCGGCGAACGCCCTTCGCGTCATGCGCGGAGGAGCGAAGACAAGAGTCCCGGCCGGCGCCTCCACCCGGCCGCCTTCGAGCTCGAACACGGCGTGGCTCGCAGCACGAGGAAGAGCTCCTCGTCTGCGGTCGGATCGCCCTCGTCGTGCTCACTGACGATCAGGTCGCCCGCGGCAGGGGCCGTCCACGCCGCGGCACCGAACGATGTGACGCCGAAGTGGTGCCGGACCGGCCGGTATAGACAGCGCCCGTCGACCAGTTCGTCGATCTCGTCCACATGCGCAACCGCGTAACCAGCCATGAGACCCCTTCAATCGTGGGCGTTCGCCGCGTCCCGCCCAGCCCTGGCAGGCGAGAGACCCGCCGCTTGCGACACGAAGTCGTGCCCCCGCGCCGCTCGCAACGGCCGGGGGCCGGACACCGGAGGATCAGTCCAGTGCCAGACCCCAACATAGGCGACCTGCTGCTCGCGAAGATCGACGAGTTGGTCGCCAGGGCCGCCAACCTCCTCGAGGAGATCCGGGCCGTGACCGAACAGCTCCACCCGGAGCGGGCCCGGTCTTGCCGGAACGCCATCACGATGGCGTCGGTGATGATCGACGAGATCCGGCTGCGCCCCCACGCCAGCCCACTCGACGAGGCACCGGGCGACATCGCCAAGAAGCCGCCGGCTGATTGGTGCCGCCCCTCGGCCTGCGGGTCGGGGGCGGTTGCGCGTTCAGGGGCGGGATTGCCCCGCGCCGGCGGTTGTTACCGTGGGCCGGTGGCGCTTGCGGCGCTGGTGGTGTCGGTGGTCGCTCTGGTGACGTCGGGGTTCGCGTACTGGCGACAGGTGAAGTGGGCCAGGATCGCAGGCAGGGCGCAAGTGCGGATCGCAGCAATCGAAGGGGAGCGTCCCACGACCGCGCTGCTCGAGCGGATGCGTGCCGGGTTGTCTGTCGAGTTTGAGCCCGTCGGCACGGGCGGCCACATGCTCGTGGTCCGAAACGAGGGTCCAGCGACCGCCCACGGTGTGACCATCGACCTCGCGCCGCGGGCCGCGCCTCCTGGGCGGCGATGGCCATTTCGGTCAGGCGTCGCCCCCGAGCTGCTCAACTCCCCGTTCCCCGCGACCATCTCTCCCCGGGCTGAAGCCACCGCGCTCCTGAACGAAAACCTCGCCGCGGTTACGCTGCTCACCGGCACGCTCAAGTGGGCGGACGGCGAGGGCGCCCACGAGGAGCACCTCGACCTGTTGATCCGCTGAACCACCCGGACCGGGCCCGGTCGTGCCGGAACGCGATCACGATGGCGGCGGTGATGGTCGACGAGATCCGGCTACGGGCCCACGCCCGACCGCTGGACAGCGACGACGAGTGATCACCCGCCTACCGGCCAGCTGGCGCCACCAAGAGCGGCCCGCTACGTCGCTGCTAAGGCAGGTAGGCGTACTTAGCGCGGGGTGTGCGCCATTTGGCGGATGGCGCCGTGGTCACGGGACGGGTGGGGACTGAGAGGTTCCCTGGCGGGCCGTCCCGTGACTGCCACCCGGCCAGTGAAGGCGACCGGGCGATTAGCCCGGAAGTTGTTCGGGTAGCCACGCCAAGCGGGTGGACGGAAGGTCCCCTGGTTTCCCAGTGCAATCCAGGGGATCGCTTTGCGCTGGCGGCCCGCCGGGTGGTTCCTCCCCTCCGGCGGGCCGTCTCGCGTCACCCCTCCGGCCCATCGGTGTGGAGTACCAGTGCATCCGACCACGAGGGTCGGCGCCGCGCCGTCACTCGTCAGCAAGCAGGTCCTCAATGCCGGCAACGTCGATTGCTCGCCGCAGCGCGGGCGACCGCTCGCTGATTCGGAAGCCCACGCCGGCCACGCCGGCCGCAGCGCGGGAACGGAGCAGGGCGGTTAGGCCAGACGAGTCGATGAACGTGAGACCGTTGGCGTCGACGACGATCGCCTCCGGATCGGTTTCCAAGGAGTCGACGACGGACGCCACGAACCGCTCGGCACCGGTCGTATCGAACTCGCCCTCAACGACAATGAAGGCATCGCGGTCCTGGTAGCGGACCTCGATGCGCAGCAACTCAGCGCGGAAGGGCTCCGGCGTCTGACATATGTCCCCCAGCCAGCGGCACTAGCGCCCGCGCCCCGCCAACGTCCCACACTGGTCCCAGGCCGTCAACGTGCCGGCCATTGCACGTGTCGACCGGTAACGGACGCCGGGATCGACGCGATCTCAATGTGAACGGCTCAGACCGCCGCTGAGCCGGTCCCGAGGAGCCGGGGTAGGGACGCGCCGGGGAATGGCGGGCGTCCCCGGCTCCCCTCGGGTCACTCGTCGGGCAACAGCAGGTCCTTGGTCCCAGTCTGCTCAACGAGCCGTCGCAGCCTGGGCGACGGGTCGCTGATTCGGAAGACCACTTGGTCAACGAAGGCAAAGCCGCGAGCTCGGAGCAAGGCCGCCAGGCCAGAGGAGTCCGTGAACGTGACCGCGTGGGCGTCGACGGTGACCGAGCGCGGTTTGGTGTCGAGCGCCTCGAGGATGCAGGCCACAAACCGTTCGGAAGTGGAGTGGTCGAGGTCGCCCTCAACCGCGACGATGGCCTCAGCACCCTCGTATCTCGCCCCAACCCGCAGCTCGGTCCGCGAGGACTGTACGTCGTCGGGCATCAGCCCTTCCCCTTACCCGGCGGGGAGGCCGCCGGAACCGGCGCCCCTTGCCGCACCTCCACGCACAAACGTACGTTCGTGTCATGCCCGGCAATTGGCGAGACGGCTTCCAATACGCCTGGCAGGCACCCGAACCCGAACCCGACGAGGGCCCCGGCTCACCTGGCGGCAACTCACCCCAGGGACCGGTCCGGGACGTGGGCTACGAAGATCCGCGGCACCGTCACCCGCGACGGCGACGGCTCCGGGTCGGGAGGCGAGCACGATTTCACCTGGGTGAACCGGCCCTCTGACCCGTAGGCCGAGGGCGATTGTCGTACCCGTTTCGGCAGGTCCGGCGATTGCGCTAAAGGACGGGACTGCCGCTCTCAGGGAGGGGCTGCATGTTGGCGGGTGCGGAGGACGCGGAGCTCTGGCAACCCGAGTCGCTGCGTGTCGTAGTGATGCGCGAAGGTGTCGAAGGTGACGTGGTCACCGTCGTCGTCGACGGCAGGCTCGACGGGAGTGGTGCAGAGCGATTCCGCTCCTGTGTCATGGAGGCGCTTGGCCGTCGCCCAGCGCTGCTCGCGGTCGACGCCAGCGCCCTGACCTTTGTCGATTCGCCAGGCATGGCGGGGTTGTTGCGGGTCCGCCATGCGGTGACCGACGCAGGCGTGGCGTTCGGGCCCAGCGGCGCTTCACCCGCCCTTCGGCACATGGCCGAGCTTGCCGGCTTCGAGGCGCTGCTACCCGACGAGTGACGGCACCGACAGCCAGGGACGCCCGCCTGTTCCCCGGCTAGCATCCCTTCCCCGACTCCTCGAGACGGCCCAGCGACGGTTGAGCCGTCATATAGAGACCGCTTAGGGCCCGTGTTCCGTTACCGCGGAGTCCCACACTTGGTGCCTCGGGACCGGGCCCCCGCGTTGCCTAGGCGCTAGACGGCCCGCCGGTAGGGGGGAATTCCACCCGGCGAGCCGCCGAATCGGTGGCTACCCGAACCTGCGGGCGACGAGACACAAAACGGTCGCCCGGGAGCGGCGAGCAGCCGGTCGGGGGCTGCTACTCCGCGGTGTCGACGTCTCGGAGGTTGCGGTTCTCGTAGTTGAGCGCGTCGATCTCGGCCTGTAGCTGTCTGACTTCGGCCCGCAGTTCGCCGCGCTCAGACAGCAGCCGGATGTTCTCGGCTTGGAGTTGGCCGGTGTATTCGGCTTCGGCCTCGGCCTGTTCTTGTCGGGTCAAGTAGGTCCCGGTTGCGGCGGTCGGGTCGTCGGTCATCGGGTGCTCCCAGAAATCGGGGTTAGGCGCGAGAACGGCCTGCCGGTGAGGATAAACCGCCCGGCGAGCCGCCGAATCGGTGGCTACCCGAACCTGCGGCGACGAGACAACGAAACGGTCCCCTGCGAAGAGGCGAATCAACCAGGGGACCGTTTCGCTCCGGCTCGTTTACCCGGAACAGCCGCAGGTACATACGCCTCACCGTTCGGGCTCGTCGATCGGGTGGGCGTGGGCCCGCAGCCGGATCTCGTCGACCATCACCGACGCCATCGTGATGGCGTTGCGGCACGACTTGGCGCGTTCGGGTTCGAGCTGCTCGGTCACGGTCCTGACCTCCTCGAGAGGCCGGGGCCCTCCTCGGGCTCGGGGTCGGGTCGCATGTAGGCGTACTCGAAACCGTCTCGCCAGTCACCGGCCCCGCATACGAACATACGTTTGTGGCTGGCGGTGGGGCAAGGCCTGGGGACCGTCCGCTTCAGGTCCTCTTAAGGTGGCAGACCTACTCTGCGCGTCGCGGCGCCACAGGCGGTGGCGCCGACTGGCGGAATAGGAGAACCTCCCCATGAAACGATTGGCTGTATTTGGTGTCGCGGTGGTAGCGGTGGTGGGCTTGTTTGCCCAGCCGGCGCTGGCGGCAAGCCCGCACCTCAAGGGCAACAACCCCATCGTGTTCACCGACAATGGCCTCACGCTGACGGCCACGGTGAGCTACGCCGGCCTCGGGAACTTCGACACGTTGCAGACGCTCGACGCCCGCGGGAACCCCACGTCAACGTGTACGAACCCGGCGGGCGCGACCCAGCCGCCCGGCCAGAACCCGGCGGAGGCCGCCGTGTCGGGGTCGACTGCCGTTCCGGCCGGCGACATCAAGAACGGGAACGTCACGATCTCGACCGTGACCAACGCGCCGGTGACGCCGATCGCGGGTGCCCCCGACTGCCCGAACCCGCAGTGGACCGAGAACATCACCGACATGGCGTTCACCTCGGCCACGATCAGGCTGTCCCAGGACCAGAACGCAGACGGCGATTTCGCTGATGCCGGAGAGCTCGTCCTGACGGTCAACTGCACGTTCAGCCCGCCCACCTCCAACGGCCAGGTGCCCCAATCGGGCTTCACCTGCACCTGACCGCCTAGCGCGGACCTAGACGCGAGACGGTCCCCTGGGAGCTCAGGTAAACCCAGGGGACCGTCCGCGTGGCGCGGCTACCCGAACAGCCGGCCGGACATACACCTCATTGGCCGGGCTCGTCGAGCGGCCGGCTTCCTGCCACTAGCGGCTCCTAACGCGGGAGATATCAAATGAGAGTTCGGAGAACCCTGCTCGTGACGGCCCTAACACTCGCCGCAAGCGGCGCAGGTGCCAGTGCTGCCGAGGCGACGCCGGGACCCACACCCCAATACGGCCTCACCGGAGCGTGCAACATGACGAACCCTCACGCGGCGTTCGGGATGTTCACGGTCGCCGGCTCCGTAGCCAACCCTCACGGGTTCGACGAAGGCATGATCACCGCCATCCTCAACACCAACGGCGGCACCATTCCCGACAACTGCGGAGGCTAGAGACACAACGCGGGAAGCTTGGAAGAGCCGCGAACTAACGGTCGCGGCGACGTGATGTCTCGGGGCATTCAGTGCTCCCCCTCGTCGAGCGGGCGGGCGTGGGCCCGCATCCGAATCTCGTCGATCATCACCGACGCCATCGTTATGGCGTTCCGGCACGACCTCGCCCGCTCCGGGTGAAGCTGCTCAGTCACCGTCCGCACCTCCTCGAGCCGCTGGCCATGCTGGCCGGGAGCTCGTCGACCTTCGCTAGCAGCAGGTCGCGTACGGTTGGGTCTGGCATCAGGGGCCTCTCCTGGTGTCCGGCCCCGGGGTGTGTCACCAGCGGGTGACGCTGCGGGACCATCACCTCGACCAGCCGCACCTCCTGGCGGGCCCGGACCTCGGCCGCGAACCGGCGCACCGTCGACTCACCACCGCGACCCCATGCTCGTCGACAAGCCGCTGCCACACCCGCCGGGCCGTGTGACGCTGCTTGCGGGGCGCCCTCCGATCCGCCTCAAGCCACCCGACGATCAACGGCTTCCACGGATCTAGCACGCTCGGAGGCTTCCTACGCGCCGGCGGCACCGCCGACGCCAACGCCTCCCGCACCGTGCGCCGGTGAACCCGGAACCGGCGCGCCAGCTGCCGGATCGAGGCGTCCTCACGCTCGTGCACCTTCCTGATCTGCTCGAACAGCTCCACCCGGGACCTCTTCGCCATGGCCCCACGGTCCAAGGACACCCGAGCCCGTGCGGGCTGCGATCGAGCCGGCCAAGACCGAAGGGCTCACGATCGTGCCGTGGTGCCCCTTCGCCCGGACGTGGCTCACCAAGCATCCCGACGCCGTGGGCGGGATCGACATCGACGCCGCGATGCCGCCAACCGGACAGCGCGACCATGGCTGAAAGCTGCACCCACCTCCAGACCGTCAACGAGGGCATCGTGCCCTCGAGCACCGGGTGTGAAGACTGCACACCAATCGGAGGACGATGGGTGCACCTGCGGCTGTGCATGCACTGCGGCCAGGTCGGCTGCTGCGACAGCTCCCCCAACCGGCACGCCCCCGCCCACTGGCACGACCACCCCGACCACCCCATCATCCGCTCCTACGAACCCGGGGAGAACTGGTGGTGGTGCCACACCGACCGCCTGCTCTTCGAGATCGATGGCGCACCACCCGCGCCCTCACACCCGTAACCAAGAAACCGGCACAGCTCCCAACCAAGAACCAGGATGTCGTCGCCGCACTCCGACAGGTTGCCGGCGGCACACAGGCCCACGGCAACCTGCTACCCCAGCTCGGCGACGATCCCGAAGCGATCACACGACTGGTCGCTGCTGTTCGGCTTCGCAGCCGCCGACGGTCACCCCTGCAGACACCAGCCACTCCAGGACCAGGTGTGCACAGTTGACGGGCACATCAAGGGATTCGGTGAACGACCTGTATCCGCCAACCCGTCGAGCTCGGGTCGAAGGGGTCGACCCGGGTTCACGGTCATCGGCATCTTGGACCGGGTTCCCCTGGCGCCCGAGCTCGGCCTCGGTGCGCTCATCGGATGGCCGGCCGCGCAGCGCTATCTCGCCTTCACCGGTGACATCACGGCCGTGTACACCAGAACCGACCCCGACGCCGTCGAAGCCACGCGCGGTCTGCTCGCGAGGACAGCCAATCCCGCGCAGCCCAACGAGGTGGACGTGTCCCGGCCCTCCGATGCGCTCGCGGCCGAGGCCGCCGCCGACACCACGTTCACCGGCCTGCTGGTCGGCCTGGGCGCCGTTGCGCTGCTCGTTGGCGGCATCGGTGTCGCCAACACCATGGTCATCTCCGTGCTGGAGCGCCGCGCCGAGATCGGATTGCGCCGCTCGCTGGGCGCTACCCGGAAACACATCCGCATCCAGTTCCTCACCGAGTCCCTCTTGTTATCCCTCCTCGGCGGCGGCGCCGGATATTGCTCGGTTCGGGCGTGACGGGCGTCTACGCGACCCTGTGGGACTGGCCCAGCGTGGTCCCCTCTTGGGTCGTGGCCGGAGGCATCACGGCAACGCTGATCATCGGCGGGCTGGCCGGCCTCTACCCCGCCAGTCGTGCCGCCAGGGTGGCCCCCACCGAGGCGCTCGCCGCAGCCTGACACGGGCCGACCATGGAGGCACTCAGGTCACGTGCTGGCGGCGTTGGTCAGCGTCGTTGGTAGGCGCGCACGGTGAGGGGGACGAACACGGCGAGGAGGCCGACGATCCATGCCACCGCCCACAGCACGGCGTTGCCGGCGGGCTGGCCCAGCAGGAGGGCGCGCACCGCGTCGGTCACGTTGGTCACGGGGTTGACCTCGGCGAGCCAGCGGACGCCGGCGGGCATGGAGTCGACTGTGACGAGCGCGGAACTGGCGAACGTGAGGGGGATGACCCAGATGAAACCGGCGTCGTGGACGGCCTCCGCGTGGCGCATGGTGATGCCGATGAGGGCGGAGATCCACGAGAAGGCGTAGGCGAAGCCAGCGGCGAGCGCGACGGCGAGGGTCAGCCGTGTCGGGTCGGTGTCGGGTCGAAAGCCGATCACCACCCCGATCGCGAGGACGACGGCGATCAGCAGCGTGTTGCGGGCGGTGTCCACCAGGGTGCGGCCGGCGACGACGGCGGAGCGGGAGATGGGCAGCGCCCGGAAGCGGTCGGTGATCCCCTGATTGACGTCGCCGGCGAGCCCGACACCGGTCTGCGTGGCTCCGAAGGTGATGGATTGCACCACGATGCCGGGCACCAGGTAGTCGACGTAGCTGACGCCGGGGATCACGATCGACCCGCCGAGGATGTAGCGGAACAGCAGCAGGAAGATCATCGGCGTCATCAGCGGGAGCACCAACAGGCTCGGGACACGCAGGTGGTGCACATAGTTCCGCCAGGCCAGCAGCAACGCGTCGCGGACCGCGCCGCCGTGCATAGGGGCCGGGTGCGAGGCGGTTGGGGTGCTCATGAGTGGTTCCTCCTGCGGTGGCGGTGCCCGCCACGGCGATGGCGGGACCTGTCGCCAGCGGGGACCTGGTCGGTCTGTTCACGGTCCGCCGGCACCGCCGCTTGTTGGCTGGTCACGGACAGGAACACCTCGTCGAGACCCGGTCGGCGCACCTCGGCGGCCGTGACGGCCACGCCGTTGGCGTCGAGCCGGCGGAGGATGTCGGGCAGCAGCGCCGCACCGTCGGGCCCCCGCAGCATCACACCGTCCTGGTCCTGGTCGACCACCGTTACCAGGCTCATGGCCCCGAGGGTCGCGACTGCGTCTGCCAACCCCGCCGGGTCCGCCAGGCGGACGTGCACCGTGTCGCCGCCGAGGCGGGCCTTGAGCTCGGCCGGCGTGCCCGTGGCGACCATGCGGCCGTGGTCGATCACGGCGACCGTGTCGGCCAGCCGGTCGGCTTCCTCGAGGTACTGCGTCGTCAACAAGATCGTCGTGCCGTGGGCGGCAAGGCCCTCCACGAGCGCCCAGACCTCGCGTCGGCTGGCCGGGTCGAGCCCCGTGGTCGGCTCGTCGAGGAACAGCACCGCCGGCTCCGCCAGCAGCGTGACGGCAACGTCGAGGCGGCGGCGGAGGCCTCCGGAATAGGCGCTGACAGGGACGTCGCCGACCTCGGTCAAGCCAAAGGACTCGAGGGCCGCCTCCGCCGCGGCGCCCGAGTCGGTCCGGTTCATCCGCAGCAGCCGGGCCACCAGCAGGAGGTTCTCCCGGCCGGTCAGGTACTCGTCGACGGCGGCGTGCTGGCCGACGAGGCCGATGGAGCGACGCACGGCGGCGGCCTCGGCGACCACGTCGAAGCCCGCGACCGACGCCCGGCCACGATCCGGCTGGAGCAGTGTGGTGAGCACCCGGACAAGCGTTGTCTTTCCGGCGCCGTTGGGGCCGAGCAGGGCCAGCACCGAGCCTCGCTTCACGTCCAACGAGACACGTTCGAGCGCCGTGTGCCGGCCGTACCGCTTCGTGACCTCGTCGACCACGATGGCGCTGCGGCCCATGTCCTGGTCCGGCGGCGCATCGTCGCGGGTGTCCAGAATGGTCGCCATGGTCTGCCTCCTCAAATTCAACTCGTACACCTGAGTTCGGGTTACGTTTGTTGAGGCTAGCGATAACCTGAACAGAAGTGTTCAAATTATGGAGAGATTTTCTCATGGCTGTTCCGGACCACGCCGCCATGTCACGCCGCCGCCCCGTGTGCCGGTGCCGGCCCCTCGACCCCCCGCACGCTTCGTCACCGTGACCACGAACGCGACCAGGGCGGCAGCACCGCAGCCGGGGCGCAACCAAGCCGCTCCGCCGAGGCGGCGCGCCGACGCGGAGCGCAATATCGCCGCAATCCTCGACGCCGCGCTGGTCTGCTTCGCCGAGGACCCGGGGGCGACCATGGCCCAGATCGCCCGGGCCGCCGGCGTGGGGCGGGTCACCCTCTACGCTCACTTTCCCTCGCGTCAGCAGCTGCTGACGGCGGCGCTCGACCGCGGCGTCGCTGAGGCGACCGCGGCTCTCGACGCGAGCGCCCTCGAAGACCTCCCCGCCGACGAAGCGGTCGGCAGGTTGGTCCGCTCCTCCTGGCACGTCCTGGACCGCCACCGCATGCTCTTCGAGGCCGCCGCGGTGTCCCTCGACCACCGCCAAATGCGGCGGCACCACGATCCGGTCATGGCCCGCTTCGACAAGCTCGTCGCCCGCGGTCAGGCCGAGGGCACCATCCGCACCGACATACCGGGCAGCTGGCTCGTGGCCGTCATCTTCAGCATGCTCCACACGGCGGCCGCCGAGGTCAACGCTCGCCGCCTGCGCGAAACCGACGCCGCCGACACCGTCGAAGCCACACTCCGATCCGCCCTCGCGCCCCCAGCAACTTGAGGGACCGGTCGAGGGGCCGTGTCTTCGCTGAGTGCGGGAATGCGCTCAGGCTCTGTCTGTCCTGGTCTGTCGGCACGCCACCCCTCGCACACTGGCCCGATTATGGGATTCAGATGACGGCACTCGTGGAGTACCGGCCGCAGCGCCGCCGTGCAGCGCGATGTTGAGGGCAAGCGTGTCGGCGTGCTGCGTGGTGCGCAACATCTGCAGTCAGGCGACGTCAAGAAACCGCCCGGGTGCTTCGCCGATCACTTCGCTGGGCGCAAGGTGAAGCGCACGCCGAGCGGCGGCCGCAGGTCCTACGGTGACGGCCAATGCCGAACATGGAGCAGATGGACTACTGGAACGGCGTCGGCGGCGAGCACTGGGTTGCGGAACAGGCCCGCTACGACGAGATCAACGCCGAGTTCGGGGCCCAAGTCGTGGCAGCGCTCGCCCCCCAACCGGGCGATCGAGTGCTCGACGTGGGATGTGGGAACGGTGCACTGAGCCTGGCCATCGCGCCGCAGGTGGCACCGTCGGGCTTCGCGCTGGGCCTGGACATCTCGGGCCCGATGCTCGAGGCAGCAAGGCAACGCGCCCACGCGGCACGGTTGAGCAACGCGATCTTCGAGCACGGTGATGCCCAGACCTACCAGCTGGAGGCGGCGGCGTTCGACGCGATGGTAAGCCGCTTCGGTGTGATGTTCTTCGACGATCCCGACGCGGCGTTCGCCAACCTCGCACGATCGTTGCGCCGCGGAGGGCGGATCGTGTTCACCTGCTGGCAGGACCTGCTTGCGAACGATTGGCTCATGGTGCCGGCGGGCGCCGCCATGGCTCATGTGCCGATGCCCGACCTTGGTGAAGCTGGCCAGCCCGGCTGCACCGGATCGGCACCGCCCTGGCCGACCCCACTAGACGCCGCATCATCGTCCAACTTCTCGACGGCCCCTCCTACCCGGCCGAGCTCGCCGACAGCTTCGGCACCACCCGGGCGAACCTGTCCAACCACCTCACCTGTCTCCGAGACTGCGGGCTGGTCACCGCCGCCGCCGAAGGCCGCCGCATCCGCTACGACCTTGCCGATCCCCGGCTCGGCGACGCGCTACGCCTGCTGGCCTCCCTCGATCTGCCCGGCACCTGCGACACCTAGAAGGAGACGATCATGACCGTCACCTGGGGATGCCCGGAGTGCCCCTGCGGCCCCGCGTGCCCCTCCACTACTGGTTGCCCCTGCAGCTGCTAGCGCCTCGGACTGCCATGGCGCCCAGACGACGAAACCAGAACGTCTCCCCAAGAAGAACACCCGCGCCGCC
>JBKPAA010000080.1:0-4210 GCA_046726215.1 Actinomycetota bacterium
GGTGTCGAGGCGTCCGCCCGAGACCGTATCCTGCCTGCCCAGCGACACAGATTGATACAGGGAGATACCCCCTGACCAGGGCTTTTCTGCTTTGGGTGCAGGAGGTCGGGGGTTCAAATCCCCCCTCCCCGACCAGTCTGACCAGGGATGACACGATCCGCTGGACCTCGCCGACGGGTCTATGTTCAGCGATCTATGTGGCCTGTGCCCGCTGCTCGACGTGCATGGGGTGGAGTCTGTGTCACTCGGCCAGGGCCTCGCGCTCCTCGGCGGTGAATGCCTCCATCATTGGTGCCGGAGCCGCGGAGGCCGCGCTCGCGTGGGCGATCCGCTCGCGGCGCAGCCTGCCGATCTTCCCAGCCGCGGCGGCCATCGCCTGGCGGCTCTTGCCCCGCCCGTAGGTGACCGACGCCGCCGCCACCACACCCAGGCTGGCGCCGACCTCGATCGCGTCCTGTTCGGCACCCATGTAGAGGAACTGCCACGAATACTTGTCCGTCTGCTGCTCGACCAGCGCCTTGATCGCCGGGTGCGTCCACTCGTGGCTGGCGTTCTCGTAGCCGTCGGTCATGATGGCGACGACCACCGTCGCGGGGCGCCTGGGCTCCGCCAGAGCCGCCAGTTCATCCCCGGCCGATGAGATCAACCGGCCAATGGCGTCGAGCAACGCCGTCCGTCCCCGTGGCTTCAGGTCCAGCGGCGGCACCTGGGCGACCGGCACTGACGAGTACACGACGTCGTACCGATCGTCGAACTGCGCCAACGTCACGCGGCACTCGCCAGGCGCCCGCTGCTGTTCCTCGACGAACGCGGCGAACCCGCCCTCGATGTCGGACTTGATCGACTGCATCGACCCGCTACGGTCGAGCAGGAAGTAGATGTGAGTGAGATCCGCTCTGGTCATTGTCGCTCCGTTCCCGGTCGCAGCCTCGCGACCGCAACCGTCACTCGGTCACTTGGTCCGCCGACGCGGCTTGAACCGCATCGGCGCTCGAGCCGCCGGCGGCGGCCGCGGCACCCCTGACTCCAGGTCGTACCTTGCTCGCCCCACCCCGACGGCGGTCACCCGTCCGCGCTCGTCGGCGTACGCGCCGAGCGCCCGCGTCCGCGCCAGCCGGGGACCGACGGCGTTCTCCGTGAGGCCCGCCTGCGCACCGGTAGCGCGCAGTGACGCGTCCCCGAGCAGCACGGCAGCCGCCATTGACTCGTCGAGCACTTCGGTCAACCGGTCGGCCGCCTCCCTCAGGGAGGCGAGGGCTTCGATGAGATCGCGGCCCTCGGCCTCGTCGAGGGCGCCGCGCACGGCGTCTAGGCCCGCTCGGTCGGGCCAGGGTCTGGGCGTGCTCGTTGCCTTCGCCACGCATCCACATTTACCGCATAAAGTGCGGATCCGCAAGTAATGCGGTAGCTAAACCTACCGAGCGGCAGACACCTGACCGGTGCGGGTCGAGGCGGTCCGGGCCGACGGAGAACGGGCGCCGGCTCGTCGGTCACGGTGACCCCAGACTCGATCGGGAGGGCGGGGCCTCCTGGACCTCCTGGCCAACCGGCCCGGCGGGGGTGTCGCGACGCTGACCGTTGCCGCGGCGACCCGCTAGCTCGCCGTCGGACGAGTCGCCGGAGCCGGCCAGTGACGGAACTCGGCGGTCTGTTGCGCGGCGGCGGACGCATCGCGATCGTCTCGCAGCCGCGAACACCGGGCGCGACCGCCGAAACGACGGCAACAACCGCACGCCAGATCGTTGGACTGCTCGACGCGGCCGGCTCGCTGCGATCCGCGTCGAGACCTTGGATCTGAAGCCTCCCGTCGCGTGCGTCATGGGCACTGTAACCAGCGCCCCGGAATCCACTTCAGCCTCGGCCAAGCGAACATTCCCGAGGCCGACGTGAGGTCGCGCGTGAGCGATGTCGAGCCGAACCCATCGAGGGCACCGTGCCGGCCCGCCGACGCAAGTGCGCCGTGACCGACCGACCGCCGAACCACGAGGTCATGGCCACGCAGGGTGCGCAGCCGGGAGCGACCATCACGCAGTGGTACGACCTCATCGATCGAGGACGGACCGCCGAAGCCTGTCGGCTGTTTCACGCCGACATTGAGTGGATCGAGCCCGAGGGCAGCCTCTACGGCGTACCCGGCGCAGCGCTCGTCGGCGTAACGGAGGTCGTCAGCAAGGTCTTCTCCCCGCTCGCGCGGGACTGGTCCGAGCTGAGGATCCTTCGGGACCTCGTCCTCTCGGGTCAGCCGGTCATAGTCTGTGCTCGATACTTCGGAGTTCACCGTGCCAGCGGCAGACGGCTAGACGCTCAAGTGCTCCACCTCTGGGACGTCGCGGCTGGTCGAGTGAAGCGCTACCGCGGCTACGCCGACACGCTTGCCCTCCACATCGCGCTGCATGGCAACACAGACGTGGGTGTGCCACGAGTGCCACTCCGCAGAGACAAATAGGGTCGACAGGGCCGACTCGCGTCGTGGAGCCGGACGCGCGCCGACAGCGTCGGCGGCACATCGACCACCGTCTCGCTCGTTCGACCGGTCTCCCGAGACGGCGGGCGACCGGATCCCGCTATGCGGCCTTGACGATCGTGATGTTGAAGTAGGGCGTGCCGAGCCTCTGCAGCATCGTTCCGAACAGCGCCAACGAGTGCTCCTGCCCGTAGGCGTTGGCGATGCCGCCCAAGTCGAACAGGCTCTCGCGGGGCCAGCCGAGGTCGATGAGCAGGCCGGAGACGACCTCCTTCGCACCCGTGTCGTCGCCCGAGAGGAACAGCGTCGTCGGAGCCGGCAGCGTGCTGGGGTCGGCGACCACGACCGCGCCGACGTTGTTGCCCGCCTTCACCACCTTGACGCCCGGAAACGCCTCCTGGATGCGGCGGCCGAGGCTGTCGTCCGGGATCGCTAGCGAGAAGTCGGGGTTGGTCGCGTTCGCGATGTCCCAGAGCACGGCGCCGTCGAGGTTGTCGGGGCCGATCGACGCGAGCAGGGGGATCGTGTCGACGCCCTGCACCGCGTTGAGCACGACGTCGGCGCCGACGACGGCATCCGCCGAGGCGAGGACACGTGCGGGGAGCCCGGTGCGGTTTCCCGGGTCGCGCGAGCCGAAGACGACGTCGTGACCGGCGCGCAAGAGGCCGGCCGCGAGGGTCTGGGCGACGCGGCCGGTTCCGAGGATGGCGATTCTCATGGTTTCTCCAGATCGTTCGAGTTGGAACTAGATTCAGGATAGCTCGAATTCGAACGATCTGCGGGGATTCTCTAGAATCGAGTCATGGGGGCCCGGATCTCGCCCGAGGAGTTCCGCGCGTACGCGGCGCTCATCGCGAGTTCGACGCTGCTTCAGCGCGCGGTCGAGAGGAACCTGCGCGAGCAGGCGGAGCTCACGCAGGTGCAGTTCGAGATCCTCATGAACCTTTCCAACGCGGGCGACTCAGGCATCCGCATGGCGCAGCTCGCCGACGCGCTCATCGTGTCGCGCAGCGGACTCAGCTACCAGGTCGCCCAGCTGGAGTCCCGCGGCTGGATCACCCGCGAGCGGTCCGCCGACGACGAACGCGGCGTCGTCGCCCGCATCACGCCCGAGGGGGAACGGTTGCGGCAGCGCGTGTTCGCGGGCCACACCGACATCGTACGCAGCGCCTTCCTCGACGCCGTCGAGGACGGCGAGCTCTCGACGCTCACCGCCGCCCTCGAGCGCGTCGTCGCGCGGCTCAGGTAGTTGGCTCCGTGTGCGGATCGTCAGATGCGCTGCGCGACACGCGTGCATAGAGGCGTGTCGCGTGAATCCTCCGACGGGCGCGCAGCGACAGTGAGCCCGAACCCCTGGGATTGTTCATCGTTCATGGAGGAGGAGTCCGGGGCCGCGGCAGCCCCCGGCGCTGTCCCATCGTCTCAGCCGATCTGAGCGCCCTACCGGCGTGGAGCTTCGCCTAACCTGGCGAGCCGCCCGTCGGGCCCGAGGCCACTTGAGCACCTATCGCAATCCGACCGCCATGCCGACGATCCGCCGGGCGAGGGCGCCTCGCGAAACTCGTGAAGAAAGCAGTGAGCTGATGAAAACGATGACATGCAAGGAACTCGGTGGGCCATGCGACCACCAACACCAAGGTCAAACCGCCGACGAGGTCATCAAGGCCCAAGACCGGCATCTCAAGGAGATGGTCGCCGGTGGTGACACCGCGCACGCGCCCGCCCTCAAAGAGATGAAGGGCCGCT
>JBKPAA010000081.1:0-6727 GCA_046726215.1 Actinomycetota bacterium
GCCTCGAGCACGGGGAACGTCTGTAGTGCCGGCGCGCCCGGGGCGGCGGTGATGGCTCGCACCGTCGTGGTGACCGGCGGCAGCGGCTATTTCGGCTCGATCCTCGCCGGCATGGCGCTCGAACGTGGCGACCGGGTCCGCGTCTTCGACCTCAACCCGCCCGCCCCCGGGCCCGGCGTCGAATACATCGCAGGCGACGTGCGGGACCGGGCTGCGGTCACCGCCGCCTGCGAGGGCGCCGACGTGGTGCTCCACAACGTCGCCCAGGTGCCGCTGGCCAGGGACCGCGCCCTGCTCTGGTCGGTCAACGTCACCGGCACGGCCAACGTGCTGCTCGGCGCACGGGACCAGGCGGTCGGGAAGGTCGTGCACACCTCGTCCAGCGCCATCTTCGGCATCCCCGACCACAACCCGGTCACCGAGGACACCCCGGGCCGCCCGCTCGAGGCCTACGGCAAGGCCAAGCTCGAGGCCGAGCTGCTGTGCCGCGACGCCGCCGAGACCGGCGTCGACGTCACCGTCGTCCGCCCCCGCACGATCCTCGGCCACGGGCGCCTCGGCATCATGGCCGTGCTGTTCGAGTTCGTGGCCGAGGGTGCCCCGGTCTACGTGCTCGGCCGGGGTGACAACCGCTACCAGTTCGTCCACGCCAACGACCTCGCGGATGCCTGCCTGCGGGCCGCCGACCGCGAGAAGCCCGCCGTCTACAACGTCGGCGCCGGGGAGTTCGGCACCATGCGTGAGACCCTCCAGGCGCTGGTCGACCACGCCGGCACGGGATCGCGGGTCCGGTCCTTGCCCGCCGGGCCCGCCCGGGCGGCGATGCGGGTGTTGTCGGGGGCGGGTGTGGCGCCGTTCGCCCCCTACCACTGGCTGCTCTACGCGGAGTCCCTGTGGTTCGACACCGCCAAGGCCCGGACCGAGCTCGGCTGGGAGCCTCGACACTCCAACGCCTCGGCGGTCATCGAGTCGTACGACTGGTTCCTGGCCCACCGCGACGAGCCGGGCGCGACGGAGCGCTCCCACCACCAATCGCCGGTCAAGCTCGGCCTGTTGGAGGTCCTCAAGCGCCTGTCATGAGCCCGGAATGGGTTCGCGGCGCCACCAGAGCAATCCGCTAACCTGAGCTGACCCTTCGTGGGGCTTCGGGCAACGGCGCCCGCTTCGCTTCAGCGACGAGCGGATCAGACGCCCCCGACCAGCCGGCCCGGGCACGCTCGGTCGCTGGCGCCCCGACTCGGCAGGAGGTGCCCGCGTTGCACTCCCCCACGACCCGTGAGCTTGACGCCTGCGGCATCGGCTTCGTCGCCGACGCCAGGGGCCGCTCGTCGCGTGCCATCGTGGCCGCTGCGCTCGACGGGTTGGCGTGCGTCAAGCACCGGGGGGCGGTCGCCGCCGATGCCCGGACTGCCGACGGCGCGGGGCTCCTGGTGCCGATCCCGCGGGCGCTGTTCGGTGACGACAACGGGGTCGCAGTGCTGTTCGTGCGAGGTGACGATCCCCGGCCGGCGGTCGAGGCGGCGGCCGCCGCCGAGAGGCTGGACGTCGTCGACTGGCGCGAACCGCCGCTCGACCTCGGTGCCCTCGGCAAGCTCGCGCTCGGCACGGCGCCACGCATCGTGCAGGCCCTGTTCCGCCGGCAGGGTGGTCCCACCCGCACCGACGTGGAGCGCCGGGCGCTGCGCCTCAGGCGGCGCATCCAGCGCACCACGAGGGGCACCTACGTGGCGTCGTGCTCGTTCCGGACGATGGTGTACAAGGGCCTGGCCCCGGCCGACGCCCTGGCCGACTTCTACCCCGACCTGGCCGACGAGCGCTTCGGGTCACCGTTCGCCATCTTCCACCAGCGGTTCTCCACCAATACCCTGCCGACCTGGGAACGCGCCCAGCCGTACCGGACGCTGTGCCACAACGGCGAGATCAACGCCCTGTGGGGCAACGAGCACCGCATGCGGGGTCGCGCCGGCCTGGGCACCGAGGTGGCTGGCCTCGGCGACGAAGACCTGTTCTTGCCGGTGCTCGACCCCCACGACTCCGATTCCGGGAAGCTTGACGCCATCGTCGAACTCCTCTTGCGGGCGGGGCGCGATGCCCGCCACGTGATGGCGATGGTCATGCCCGAGGCGTGGGAGAACGTGCGCGACCTCGACCCCGAGGTGCGGGGCTTCTACCGCTACCACTCGGCGCTCATGGAGCCCTGGGACGGACCGGCCGGCGTCATCTTCACCGACGGCCTGGGGGTGGGCGCCCGGCTCGACCGCAACGGCCTGCGCCCGCTGCGCTACCAGGTGTGCGCCGACGAGTTCGTGGCGGTGTGCTCAGAGGTGGGCGCCATCGACGTGAGCGGGCACGGGGAGGTGACCCGCGGCCGGCTGGGCCCCGGCCAGATGCTGTTCGTCGACCCCACCCGCGGGTTCCTCGACGACGGCGTCTGCAAGGAGCGCATCGCCGCCGCCGCCCCCTACGGCCACTGGGCGGCCGACGGCTTCTACCGCCTCTCGCCCGGGGAACCGGAGCTCGAGGTGCCCGACGACCTGGTCGAACGCCAGGTGATGCACGGGCTCACCAAGGAGGACCTGGCCATGGTGGTGCGCCCCATGGCCGACGATGCCAAGGAGCCCACATTCTCGATGGGTGACGACTCCCCGTTGCCCAACCTCGCACCCCGCTCCCGGCCCGTGAGCCACTTCGTCCGCCAGCGGTTCGCCCAGGTCACCAACCCGCCCATCGATCCCCTGCGCGAGCGGCTGGTCATGAGCCTGCGCACCATCCTCGGTCCTCGGCTGCCGTTGCTCACCGAATCGCGGGACGCCGCCCGGCTGCTCACGCTGCCGTCCTTCTTCCTCTATCCGTCGGGGGTGTCGGGCCTCGAGCTCACCGATCGCGCCCCCTGGCCGGTCATACCGCTCGATGCCACCTTTCCCGTCGCCGAGGGACCGGCCGGGCTGCGGGCGGCCGTCGAGCGCCTCCGGGCGGAGGCCGTCGCGGCCGTCGGGGGCGGGGCCGGCACGCTGGTCCTGGAGGGCGAGGACGCGGGACCGGAACGGGCGCCGGTGCCGTCCCTGCTGGCCTGCGGTGCGGTCCACCAGGCGCTGAACGACGCCCGCCTGCGCTCGCGCACATCGCTGGTCGTCCAAGCGGACGACGTGTTCGACGTGCACGGCTTCGCAGCCCTGCTGGGCTACGGCGCGGACGCGATCTGCCCCCGTATGGCGCTCGCCACCGTCGCCAGCGAGGCCGACAGCGCCGACGACGGCGACCTCACCAGCCCCGAGGCCCAGCGGAACCTCCAGGCGGCGGTCGAGGCCGGCGTGCTCAAGATCATGTCGAAAATGGGGATCAGCACGGTCGACTCCTACCGCGGCGCCCAGATCTTCGAGGTGGTCGGGCTGGACCCCGAGGTGGTCGGCGTGTGCTTCACCGGCACCCCCAACGTCGTCGGCGGCATGGGCTGGCACACCCTGGGCGAGGACGTGCTGGCCCGCCACGGCGCCGCCTGGGGCGAGCGACCCGACCTGGCATCCCCCGGTTTCTTTCGCGTCCGCAAGGGTGGCGAGCCCCACGCCAAGGACAAGGACACGGTCCAGGCGCTCAACGACCTGTCGCTGGTGCAGGAGCCACCGGCCGACGGGCAGACCCGGGAGATGCTCGTCGCCCACCTGCTGCAGGCGGCCATCCGCTCCGAGTCGTCCGAGCGCTACGACGCATTCGCCAAGCTGGCCAACGACCGAGCGGTCATCGAGCTCCACGACCTGCTCGAGCTGGTCCCGGTGGCCGAGCCGATCCCGGTCGACGAGGTCGAGCCGGCCGGGGCCATCGCCAAGCGCTTCTCGACGGGGGCGATGTCGCACGGCGCCCTCTCCAAGGAGGCCCACGAGACCCTGGCCCAGGCCATGAACCTGCTCGGCGCCATGTCCAACTGCGGCGAGGGCGGCGAGGACCCCTACCGCTACTGCACCCGCGGCCGGGGGCGCGACGACAAGAACTCCAAGATCAAGCAGGTCGCATCGGGCCGCTTCGGCGTCACCCCCGAGTACCTGGCCCACGCCGATGAGCTGCAGATCAAGATGGCACAGGGCTCCAAGCCCGGCGAGGGCGGCCAGCTTCCGGGCCACAAGGTGTCCGCCGAGATCGCGCGCCTGCGCCACACCCAGCCCGGCGTGGGGCTGATCTCGCCACCGCCCCACCATGACATCTATTCGATCGAGGACCTGGCGCAGCTCATCTACGACCTCAAGCAGGTCAACGCCGCGCAAGTCTCGGTCAAGCTGGTCGCCGAGGACGGCGTCGGCACCATTGCCGCCGGCTGCGTCAAGGCCCTGGCCGACGTCATCCACATCTCGGGCCAGAACGGGGGCACCGGCGCCAGCCCGCTGTCGTCGATCAAGTACGCCGGCATGCCCTGGGAACTGGGCCTGGCCGACTCCCAGCGGGCCCTGGTCGAGAATGGTCTCCGGAGCCGGGTGCGGCTGCGGGTCGACGGTGGTTTCCTCACCGGGCGACAGGTGATCGTCGCCGCGCTGCTGGGGGCCGACGAGTACAGCTTCGGCACGGCGGCGATGATCGCCGAGGGCTGCATCATGCTGCGCGCCTGCCACCGCGACACCTGCAAGCCCGGGGTGGCCACGCAGCGCCCCCACCTTCGGGCCAACTTCACGGGGACGCCCGAGGGCGTGGCCGCGTACTTCCTGTTCATCGCCGAGGAGGTGCGGGGCTACCTGGCCGCGCTGGGTCTGCGCTCCATCGACGAGGCGATAGGCCGCATCGACCTGCTGCGCCAGAGGGTCACGGGCAACCCACGGGCCGACGCCATGGACCTGGCGCCCCTACTGGCCCCGCCGGCCAGCGCGGGCGGCCCGCGCCATTTCGTCGAGCGGGTGGAGCTGCAGGATCCCCGGGCCGAGCTGGGCGACCAGCTGCTCGCCGACGCCTTCCGGGCCATCTGGGACGGCGACGACGTCGACCTGTCCTACGAGATCCGCAACGCCGACCGGGCCATCGGCGCCGCCCTGTCGGGCGCCATTGCCCTCGAGTACGGCGAGCTGCCGCCGCGGGGCACGGCCCGGGTGCGGTTCGCCGGTGCCGCCGGGCAGAGCTTCGCCGCGTTCCTCACCCACGGCGTGGAGCTCGACCTCACGGGCGAGGCCAACGACTACGTGGGCAAGGGCATGGGCGGAGGAGTGGTCGTCATCCGTCCCCCCGCCAACGACCGCTCCGAGCTGCCGATCCTGGCCGGAAACACCTGCCTCTACGGCGCCACCGCCGGCGAGCTGTACATCGCCGGCGGCGTGGGCGAGCGCTTCGGGGTCCGCAACTCCGGCGCCACGGCGGTGGTGGAGAGCGCCGGCGACCACTGCTGCGAGTACATGACCGGTGGCACCATCGTGGTCATGGGGCCCGTGGGATGGAACCTCGGGGCCGGGATGACGGGAGGCCAGGCGTTCGTGTTCGACCGTGACGCCGAGCGCCTCCTCTCCAGGCTCAACCCCGACCTGGTGGACGCCGTGCGTCCCGACCCCGCCGCCCAGGAAGAGGTCCGCTGGCTTGTCGAGCGGCACGCGGCGCTCACCGGCTCGGCCCGGTCCGCCCTGCTGCTGAACCAGTGGTCGGACGCGGTTGGCCACGTCTGGCACGTGCTGCCCCGGGACGAGGTGCGGCGTATCGAGGGACGTCAGGCCGGCCGCCTGGTGAGCGCCTGAGATTTCGCCAGGGCCGTGCATCGGGGCCGTTGATCCGGAGTAGATTCGCCCTCCGTCATGGCTGGGACATCCGCGCCGCCGATACGTCACTGTCGCGACCTCACTCCCATCGGGGAGCGCCTAGCGTCCCGCCTCTACAGCGCTCACAGCGATCGCATCGGACGCGCCGTGACCGTCACCGTGTATCCCGCCCTGCCGGACCACGACGCCAGGCGCCGCTTCGACGACGCCGCCCGCGACGCCCGGCGGCTGGCAGCCCACCCGAGCGTGCTGGCCATTCACGACTGGGGGCACGCCGCCGACGGCCGCCCCTGGGTGGTCACCGACCCCCAGCCTCCCGAGACCGTCGAGGGCCTGCTCAGGTCCAATGGGCCGTTTTCTGTCGAGCAGGCGCTCCGAATCGGGGTGCTGGTGGCGGGGGCGCTCGAGACGGCCCACCGGGCCGGCATCGTCCACGGGGACCTGTCGCCGGCCCGGCTGGTGATCGACTCCCCGGGAGTGCCGCTGGTGGCCGACGTCGGTCTGGCCGAGTTCGGCAACTTCCCCGGGCTCGGGGCGCTCTACAGCCCGGTCCGCTACTTCGCCCCACCCGAGGTCCTCGAATACACCGGGGTGAGCGTGGCGTCCGACGTCTATTCGTTGGCGGCCACGGTCTACGCGCTCCTGGCCGGTCGCGCCCCCCACGAGAAGCCGCCCGACATCACCGACAGCAACGCCTCGTTGTTGCTGCGCATCCTGCAGATCGAGGTGCCGCCCATCGTCCGGCCCGGCGAGGACATCACCGGCATCGAAGCGGCCCTGCGCCCCGCCCTCGCCCATGCCGCCGAGAAGCGCCCACTTCGGGTCCTCGACCTTGCGTGGTCCCTCCAGGACGTACAGCGCAGCCTCGGGCTGCCGGTCGTCGAAGCGGTGCTGCTCGACGTGGGCAACCCTGAACGCCCGACCACCCCACCCGCGCCCGCGGTGCCCCCTCAGGTCCCGCACCTGCCCGTCCCGCCGGTGCCCGACAGCCTGCCGGCCTGGTACAC
>JBKPAA010000082.1:0-49312 GCA_046726215.1 Actinomycetota bacterium
CTGCAGCCCCGTGTGGACGCCGAAGGTGGGCACGGGGGGATGGTGGCACGAACCCCGCTTGACCCGCCGGTCAAGACGCAACACCATGGCGTCATGAGCGAGCTGTCGACCGCCAAGGCCAACGGGATCGAGATCTGTTACGACGCCGTGGGCAACGCGTCCGATCCCACCGTGCTGCTGGTCATGGGGCTGGGGGGCCAGCTGATCCAGTGGAACCCCGAGCTGTGCGGCATGATCGCCGAGCGCGGGTTCCACGTCGTGCGGTTCGACAACCGCGACGTCGGGCTGTCCACCCACCTCGAGGGTGCGGTCGATGTGTTGGGGCTGTTCTCGTCGGAGGCGTCCGGCTCGCCGCTGCCCGATGTGCCATACCTGCTGTCCGACATGGCCGACGACGCCGTCGGCCTGCTCGACCACCTGGGCGTGGACCGGGCCCACGTGGTGGGCCTGTCAATGGGCGGCATGATCGCCCAGTCGATCGCACTCGGCCACCCAGGGCGAGTGCTGACCCTCACGTCGATCATGTCCACCACGGGCGACCCCGACGTCGGCCTCCCCACCGCCGAGGCGATGGCGGCGCTCGTGGCGCCGCCGGCGCAGACCCGAGAGGAGGCCCAGGAAGGAATCGTGCGCCAGGCCCATGTGTGGGGCAGCCCCGGCCTGTTCGACGAGGACGACCTCCGGCGGTCGGCCGGCGAGTCCTGGGACCGCGATCACGAGCCCACGGGCATCGCCCGGCAGCTGGCCGCCATCCTGGCATCGGGCAGCCGGTCGTCCGGGCTGGCGACGCTCGCCATCCCGTCGCTGGTGATCCACGGCACCGCCGACACGCTGGTCCAGCCGTCGGGCGGCGAGCGCACCGCCGAGGTGATCCCCGACGCCAAGCTGTTGCTGGTCGAGGGCATGGGCCACGACCTGGCGCGGCCCCTGTGGCCGGCGCTGGTGGGCGCCATCTGCGAGCACATGGCCCAGCACCCCCCGGCCGCCTAGATCCACGCAACGGAGGACACGCCTCGATGGGACCCCTGGCTGGAATCACCGTCGTCGAGATCGCCGGGATCGGGCCCGGGCCGTTCTGCGCCATGATGCTGGCGGACATGGGGGCCGACGTGATCCGGGTCGACCGGGCCGAGAACGTGGTGGGCGGCGATCCGGATACCCCGCCCGCCGACCTGAACAATCGGGGACGGCGATCGATCGGCGTCGACCTGAAGAACCCCGACGGCGTCGCCGTGGTCCTCGACCTGGTCGAGCGCGCTGACGCCCTGATCGAGGGGTTCCGGCCCGGGGTCGCCGAGCGGCTGGGCATCGGCCCCGACGAGTGCCTGGCCCGCAGCCCCAAGCTGGTGTATGGCCGCATGACGGGGTGGGGGCAGGACGGCCCGCTCGCCGGCGCCGCCGGTCACGACATCAACTACATCGCCCTGGCGGGGGCGCTCGATCCGATCGGGCGGAGGGGCGAGGCTCCCGTCCCGCCCCTCAACCTGATCGGCGACTACGGGGGCGGCGGCATGCTGCTGGCCTTCGGCGTCGTGTGCGGCGTGCTCGAGGCCCACCGGTCGGGGCGGGGCCAAGTGGTCGACGCCGCCATGGTCGATGGCGCCGCCGTGCTGATGACCATGACCCACGCGCTGCGGGCCATGGGGATCTGGGACGACGAACGCGGCACCAACATGCTCGACACCGGCGCTCACTTCTACAACGTCTACGAGACGGCGGACGGCAAGTACGTGTCGATCGGCTCGATCGAGCCTCAGTTCTACGCCGAACTGCTCCGGCTCACCGGGCTCGAGGGCGAGGAGCTGCCCTGGCAGCACGATCGGGCCCAGTGGCCGCGGCTCAAGGAGCGGCTGGCGGCGATCTTCAAGACCAGGACCCGCGCGGAGTGGTGCGAGCTGATGGAGGGCACCGACGTGTGCTTCGCCCCGGTCCTGCCGATCCCGGATGCCATCGAGCACCCCCACAACGTCGATCGCGGCACGTTCGTCGAGGTCGCCGGCATACGCCAACCCGGGCCGGCGCCCCGGTTCAGCCGCACGGCGCCCGAGATTTCGTCGCCGCCGCCACACGCCGGCCAGCACACCGACGAGATCCTGGCCGCCGCCGGCTTCGACGCCGACCGGGTCGCCAAGCTGCGCGAGGCAGGCGCCATCGCCTGATTCCCCAAGGGGAACGGGTGATGCCGTGGGGCCCGGTTGCCTCCAAGCCGCCGCAAGTTGGCATGGGCCCCGGCAAACTGCTGCCCATGGCAACACTGGTCGCGTTCCATGCCCATCCCGATGACGAGTGCCTGCTCCAGTCGGGCTCGCTGGCCAAGGCCGTGCACGAGGGCCACCGCGTCGTGGTGCTGTACGCGACCCGCGGCGAAGCCGGCGAGGTGCCCGATGGCCTGCTGGCGCCGGGTGAGACGCTGGTCGAGCGGCGCATGGACGAGGCGATGCGATCGGCCGAGGCGCTGGGCGTCCACCGGGTGGCGTGGCTCGGGTACCGCGACTCGGGGATGATGGGCACCGCCGACAACGACGATCCCCGCTGCTTCTGGCAGGCCGACGTCGAGGAGGCGGCCGCCCGGGTCGCGGCAATCCTGCTGGAGGAGATGGCCGACGTCCTCACCGTCTACGACGAGAACGGCAACTACGGCCATCCCGACCACATCCAGGTCCACCGGGTGGGCAGCAGGGCCGCCGAGCTTGCGGGAACGCCACACGTGCTCGAGGCCACCATCAGCCGCGACCACGCGAAGTCCCTCATCGCCCGGGCTGTGGCCGCCGGTCGGCCCATCGGCGATGCGCCGGACTTCGACGACGACTCGATCGCCTTCGGCGTGCCCGACGACACGATCACCACCGTCGTCGACGTGGGCGATTTCCTCGACCGCAAGCGGGCGGCGATCGCCGCCCACGCCAGCCAGGTGCAGGACACCGGCCCGTTCCTGGCCATGCCGCCCGACGTGTTCCGCGCAGCCATGGGCACCGAGTTCTACATCCGGCGGGGTGTCCCCGCGGGCCACCGCGATCACGACGTGTTCGCCGGCGTGGAATCCGCAGCGCCCCGCTGATGCCCGGGGGCGGGTCGCTGGCCGATGGCCCGGCGCTGGCGGCGCGCCTCTCGTACGAGCTGGCGACCCGCGCCGACCCGGTCCGGGCGGCACCGACGGTGCGCTACATGCGCGACCAGTTCGCGTTCCTGGGCGTGATGGCCGCGGGGCAGACCGCTGCCTGGCGGGCCGCCACCGCCGACATGCGTCGAGCGCTGCCAGAACCGGCGGTGGCGGAGGCTGCCAGGCTGCTGTGGGACCGGCCCGAGCGCGAGCACCAGTACCTGGGCTGCCGGCTCGTCAACCGGCACGTCGAGGCGCGGTCGTCTGTGGCGACGGTCGGGTTCGTGGACACACTGGCGTGGCTCGTCACAACCAAACCGTGGTGGGACACCGTCGACATCCTCGCCATCCACGCCGTCGGCGGGCTGGTGCGCCGCTACCAGGAGCTGCGACCAACCATGGATCTCTGGCTGCTGAGCGACGACCAGTGGTTGGCCCGCGCGGCGCTGTTGCACATGAACCGCTGGAAGGCCGACACCGACGCCGCATGGTTGTTCGCAGCCTGCCTGGCCCGGTCCGGCGACCACGACTTCTTCATCCGCAAGGCCATCGGCTGGGCGCTGCGCGAGTACAGCAAGGTCGACGAGCGCGCGGTCGTGGCCTTCGTCGCCGGCCACGCCGGAGCGTTGAGCGGTCTCAGCCGCCGGGAGGCTCTGATGTGGCTCGAACGCCGGCGGCGGGTTGCACGCGACGGCTGAGGCAACGCCATGATGGGCCGCGTGACGATTGTGAAGATCAACGCCATCACGGTGCCCGAGGACTCGGGCGACGAGCTGGGTCGCCGGTTCGCGGCCCGGGCCGGTGCCGTCGACGACCAGGACGGATTCGAGGGCTTCGAGCTCCTCAGACCCACCGACGGCCGCACGACGTGGCTTGTGGTCACCCGATGGCGCGACGAGGAGTCGTTCCAGGCATGGGTAAACAGCCCGGCCTTCGGGCACGGGCACGCCGGCACCGACAAGCCGCACCCGCACACGGGGGGACCGGTTTCGGTGTCGAGCGAGCTGTGGTCGTACGAGATCTCCACGACGTCGCCCGGGCGGTCGGCGCCGCCCGCCCAGTCCTGATCCACGACCCGTCGTCAGTGGAGCTGCGTGAGGTCCACGTCGTCGGGGCCTGGATCGTCGTCGTTGCCAACGGGATGGCCGGCCTGTGGGCGTTGGGGGCCCACCGGTGGCCGGCGCTGCGCCACCGGTCGGTGTGGTGGTTCACCGCCATGGCGCAGGTCGCCATCGCAGTCGAGGTGGTGCTGGGGGTGATCCTCGTTGCCCAGGAGGACCGGGAGGCACCGCAGTTCCACATGTTCTACGGCTTCGTCGCGCTGGCCTCCGTGGGGATCATCTACAGCTACCGCCAGCAGCTGGCCGGGCGTCGCTACCTGCTCTACGGGCTGGGCGGGCTGTTCCTGATGGGGCTCGGGATCCGCGCCATGGTGGTCGGTCCCAGCCGCTGACGGCGCGATCGGTCCGGCGCTACAGGTGCACCACCGGACACGTGAGCGTCCGGGTGATGCCCTCGATCATCTGCACCCGGCTCACGACCATCTTGCCCAGCTCGTCGACCGAGTTGGACTCGGCCCGGGCGATGACGTCGTAGGGGCCGGTCACGTCCTCGGCCGACACGACACCGTCGATGCCGTTCACCTCGTCGGCCACCTGGGCGGCCTTGCCCACCTCGGTCTGGATGAGGATGTACGCGCTGACTGCCATCGAGCCTCCCTGGTGCCGACGGGGCGGTGACGCATCGTAGTGCGCGCCGCAGAACCGGACCGGGCGGCCGCCGGGCGCGCCAGGAACGCCGGCTTCCCGGGGATCGCGAGGCAACAGGGACCGCTCGGACGAGCCTGAGGCAATACGCTCCGAATGCGGGCCGTATCGCCCCGAGAGCTTGGACGCGGCCCCTATTGCCTCGGGACGTCAGCTGGCGGCCAGGCGCTTCTCGAGCTTGGTGAGCTGTTCCCGCAGTTCGGTGGGCACGTGGTCGCCGAGCCGCCGGTAGTGGTCGTCCAACTGTGACAGCTCCTGGCGCCACGACTCGGGGTCGACCGCGACGAGCTTGGCCACGGTCTCGGCGTCGATGTCGAGGCCGGTGGTGTCGATGGCACCGGGCGCCGGGACCCGCCCGATGGCGGTGTCCACGGCCGCCCCCTCGCCCGCGACCCGCCGGACTACCCAGGCGAGCACGCGGCTGTTGTCCCCGAACCCGGGCCACAGGAACGAGCCGTCCTCGCCCCGCCGGAACCAGTTGACCCAGAACAGCTGGGGCAGCTTGTCCGCCGAGGTGGCCTCGCCGATCTCCAGCCAGTGCGCGAAGTAGTCGCCCATGTTGTAGCCACAGAACGGCAGCATGGCGAAGGGGTCGAAGCGGAGCTCACCGACGTTGCCGGCGGCGGCGGCGGTCTTCTCCGAGCTCATGATCGAGCCGAGGAACACGCCGTGGTTCCAGTCGAACGACTCGGTCACCAGCGGCACGTTGGTGGCCCGGCGGCCGCCGAACAGGATGGCGGAGATGGGGACGCCATCTGGGTCCTCCCACTCGGGGGCGATCGACGGGCACTGCGACGCCGGGGTGGTGAACCGGGCGTTCGGGTGGGCGGCGGGGGCGTCCGAGGCGGGCGTCCAGTCGTTGTTCCGCCAGTCGATCGCATGCTCGGGCGGCGACGACAGGCCTTCCCACCAGACGTCGCCGTCGTCGGTTGCGGCGACATTGGTGAAGATCGAGTTGGCGTACAGCGTGGCCACCGCGTTGGCGTTGGTGTCCTTGCCGGTCCCCGGGGCCACGCCGAAGAACCCGGCCTCGGGGTTGATGGCGTACAGCCGGCCGTCGGCACCGAACTTCATCCACGCGATGTCGTCGCCCACGGTCTCGACCTTCCACCCGGGCAGGGTGGGGATCATCATCGCCATGTTGGTCTTGCCACAGGCGGAGGGGAACGCCGCCGCGATGTAGCGCTTCTCGCCCTCCGGCGGCGTCACGCCCAGGATGAGCATGTGCTCGGCCATCCAGCCGTCGTCGCGCGCCATGGTCGAGGCGATCCGCAGCGCGAAGCACTTCTTGCCCAGCAGGGCATTGCCGCCGTAGCCGGATCCGTAAGACCAGATCTCCCGGGTCTCGGGGAAGTGGACGATGTACTTGCGCTCGGCGTCGCAGGGCCAGGGCACATCGTCACGGGCGTTGCCGTCGCCATCGACCAGCGGATAGCCGACGGAGTGCAGGCACGGCACGAACTCGCCGTCGGCGCCCAGTACGTCGAGCGGACCCTGGCCCATGCGGGTCATGATCCGCATGCTGGCGGCGACGTAGGCGGAGTCGGTGAGCTGCACGCCGATGTGGGCGATGCGCGACCCCAGGGGGCCCATCGAGAACGGCACCACGTACAGCGTGCGGCCGCGCATGGCGCCGGTGAACAGGCCGGTCAGCTCGCGCCGCATCTCGGCCGGTTCCCGCCAGTTGTTGGTCGGACCGGCATCGACCTCGCGCTCGGAGCAGATGAACGTGCGGTCCTCGACCCGGGCGACGTCGGCCGGGTCGGATCGGGCCAGGAAGCTGTTCGGCCGGCGTTCCGGGTTCAGGCGGTCGAATGTGCCACTGTCGACGAGCAGCTTCGTGAGCCGCTTCCATTCGGCGTCGGACCCGTCGCACCACTCGACCCGGTCCGGTTCTAGAACCCGGGCCCAGCGGTCGACCCAGTCCTGGAGCTTCTGGTTGGTGGTGGTTGCGGCCATGATCCTCCGCGGCGATGTCGGTTCCGTCAGCTCAGTCAGAGGTCGCGTCGTCTCCTACCGGGAAGCGCTCGGGATCGAGCCCCGGCGTCCCCATGTCGACCTCCGAGCCCAACCGCAGGTGTGTGGCGCGACCGTCGCCGTCCAGGTCGAAGATCACACGCTGGCCCTGGCGGAGCTGGCGGAACACCGAGCCGCGGAGCGCGTCGGGGGCGAGATCGATCTCCGCCAGATCGGTGTCCCGCATCACGATCCCGTCCCTGGATCCGGGGTCGTACGACTTGATCACGCCTTGCACCGGGGCTCCTCGCTGGGCTGTCTGCGGTGGGTTCCCTACCGTACCGGACCGTTCCCGCGGTGGCCCAAGGCGAGCCACGTCCCTCGTCATCCGGCCGAGGTGCCCGCAGCGAAGTCAGTCGGACCACGACCACCGGAGCCTCACCATGCGCCAGCGCAGGCCACCCCTGGGAGCGATGCTGTTGGGCGCCACCGCGCTGCTGGCCGCCTGGTCGATGGCCGGCCTGGCCGGCCTCGGCGCCGACGGCCGGGGGCCGCGGAGCGATCCCCCGACACGCGACGTGCCGATGGTCGTCACACCGCCCGGCGGCTCGGACGCCCAGGTGGAGCCCCCATCGCGTCGGGCGCCGGCGCAACCGCCGGTCCGGTCCGCGTCCACACCCGGTGCGCCGGCGGGTCCGCGGGCCCTGCCGGCTCCGGCGAGGACGAGCCCGGCCCTGGCGCGGCCTGCTCCGGCGACGACCACGGCGCCGACGACGGTCCCCCCGACGACGAGGGTCCCGCCAAGGCCGCCGACGACGGTCCCGCCGACGACGGTCCCGCCAACGCCGCCGTCGACCGTCCCGCCGCCGGCGGTCACGACGTGTGACGTGCCGCAGGACCAGCCGCCCTGGGCCGAGCAGGCCGATCTGCTGGATCTCGTCGAGAGCACGCACCGCGTGCTGAACGAGGGCGGCTCGGCGGGCTTCGCCGGGTTCGTCGTCACGCCGGAGGAATGCCGGCTCGACCTCTATTGGGTTGGGCCGCCGCCCCGCGAGGTTGTCGAGGTGATCGGCCACGATCGCCGGGTCGTCGTCCACGACGACGCCGCGCACGACCACGAGCGGCTGTCACGAGCGGCCGAGGCACTGGCCCCGGGCTCGCCGTTGGGTCGCGCTGCCGGGGTCGCGATCGTCAGCGTGGGGGTCGAGCCCGAGGGCACCGGACTGGCGGTCGGGGTCGAGGCCTGCGGGACCCCGATCGACGTGCGGGCGACCGCGGCTCGGCTGAGCGCCGGCGTCGGCGTCCCGTGAGCGTGGTGATCGAGGGACCATCGCGGCCGTTCGGCCGGCTCGACCGAGTGCTCCGCGAGCGTCATCTTCGTGCCGGTGGCGGAGGTCCAGCGCTGGATCGGCGGGGAGCTTCGCCTGGCCGACGGTTGGAAGCCGGCGCCGTCGCCAAGAGCCGGCCGCTGAGCCCGCCCCTCAGTGGGCCAGCTTCTCGACCTTGCCCGCCTTGATGCAGCCCGTGCAGACGTGGATGCGCCGCGGCGCGCCGTTGACCATTGCTCGCACGCGCTGGATGTTGGGGTTCCACCGACGCTTGGTCCGCCGGTGCGAGTGGCTGACACTCATCCCCCACGATGGGTGCTTGCCACACACCTCGCAAACGGCTGCCATGGACGCGTCACCTCTGTCTCGGGCTGGCTGAGGACCGAGCAACTGTACTGGCGGCCCCCGGGGGTCACAACTCTCTGTGCGGGCCGACACCAGCGGCCCGAACATTGCGGCCTTCACCTACCATCCACCGGCGTGACCACCCTCGATCACCTGGGTGCCGCCGACCTGCGAGCGGTGGTAGAGGCCTACAACGACGCGCTGCGGGCCCACCGGGAGCCCATCAACCGGCTCAACGTCTACCCGGTTCCCGACGGCGACACGGGCACGAACATGTCGCTCACGCTGGGGTCCGTGGCCGACGCCTTGCGGGATGCCGCCGACGACCTGGCCAGCGTGTGCAAGGCGGTCAGCCATGGCTCGCTGATGGGGGCCCGGGGCAACTCGGGCGTGATCCTGTCCCAGGTCCTGCGGGGACTCGTCGGCGTCGTGGCCGAATCGGGGGGACTGGACGGTCGCGGGCTGGCCGAGGCGCTGCGCGCGGCATCCGACGCCGCCTACCAGGCGGTCATGCGCCCGGTCGAGGGGACGATCCTCACCGTCGTGCGTGAGTCGGCCCAGGCCGCCGAGCAGGCCGTCGCGGCCGATCCCGGGGCCGACCTCGTCACCGTGCTCGCCGCCGCCCACGACGGGGCCGAACAGGCGCTCGCCCGGACGCCGGAGCTGCTCGCGGTCCTGGCCGAGGCGGGGGTTGTCGATGCCGGTGGGACCGGTTATCTGCTGCTGCTCGACGCACTCCTGCACGTCGTCGACGGTCGCCCCGTGCCCGAGCCCCGGGTGGGCGAGGGTGCGGTGCGCGCCGACGCCCGCCTCGTGCGTGCCGCGGCCGACGAGCACGGCGAGGGGCCCTCGGACCTCCGCTACGAGGTCATGTACTTCCTCGAGGCGCCGGACGGGGCCATCCCCGCGTTCAAGGACGTCTGGGCCGGCATCGGCGACTCGATCGTGGTCGTCGGCGGCGACGGCCTGTGGAACTGCCACATCCACACCGACGACATCGGTGCCGCGGTCGAGGCGGCGGTCGACGCCGGCCGGCCCAGGAACATCCGCGTCTCCGACCTGATGGACCAGGTGGAGGAGGAGCGCTGGGTGCGCGAGGCCACCGGCGCCGGCGACGTCGTCGACCTGCCGCCCCACGCCAGCGAGCCCGTCCGCACCGCAGTGGTGGCCGTGGCCGCGGGCGACGGCATCAAGCGGATCTTCTACAGCCTTGGGGTACAGGGCATCGTGGCCGGCGGGCAGTCGATGAACCCGTCGACGGCCGAGCTGCTGGCGGCGGTCGAGGCCGTGCCGGCCGATGAGGTCGTCATCCTCCCCAACAACAAGAACATCATCCCGGTGGCCGAGCAGGTCGACGCCCACACCGACCGCACCGTGCGGGTGGTGCCGACCCGCGGCATCGCCGAGGGGTTCGCCGCCCTCATGTGCTACGACCCCGAGGCCCGCGCCGACGAGAACGCCAAGGAGATGACGGCCCTGGCGTCCAACGTCGTGGCGGGCGAGGTCACCCGGGCGGTCCGGGACTCGGTCAGCGACATCGGGCCCATCGCCGAGGGCGACTTCCTCGGCATCGCCCGCGACGGCATCCGGACGGTGGAGAAGACGCTGGCCGCGGCCGCCTGCCGGTTGCTCGACGTCCTCGTGACCGACGAGCACGAGATCGTGACGGTGGTGGAGGGCGAGGGCGCCACCCCGGCGGACACGCGGGCCATCACGGAGTGGCTGGCCGAGCACCGGCCCGAGGTGTCGGCCGAGATCCACCACGGCGGCCAGCCGCTCTACACCTACCTGTTCGGCATCGAGTAGGTCGTGCCCGGGGCCGCGACGGACACCGCGCCCATCACGCTGGGCGAGCTGTCGGGCCTGGCGGTCACCCGCCTCAAGGGGGTCGGTGAGCGCAAGGCCGACGGGCTGGCGGTCGTCGGCGTCGAGAGCCTGCTCGACCTGATCACGTACTACCCCCGGCGCTACGTCGACCGCACCAAGGAGGCGCGGGTTCGGGACCTGGTGGTGGGGGAGGAGGCTCTCGTCCTGGTGTCGGTCCAGCGGGTGTCGTCGCGCCGCACCCGGGGGCGCCCCCCCAAGGTGCTGGTGACCGCGGACGTGACCGACGGCAGCGGCCACCTCCGGGTCAGCTTCTTCAACCAGGCGTGGCGCGAGCGGCAGCTGCGGCCCGGCATGACGGTGGCGTTGTTCGGGAAGCTCGAGATCTACGCCGGTCGCAAGCAGATGACGAACCCGGTGGTGGATCTCATCGGCGATCGCACCGGGCGCATCGTGCCGATCTATCCCCAGTCCGAGAAGGCGGGCCTGTCCACGTGGGAGATCGGCGACTGGGTCACTGAGGCGCTACGCCGCTCGCAGCCTCGGGGCCTGCTCGATCCCGTTCCCGACTGGGTGCTCGACCGCTTCGACCTCGTCACCCGGACCGACGCGTTCGCCGGCATCCACGCCCCGGAGTCGATGGCGCACCGGGACGTCGCCCGCCGGCGGCTGGTGCTGGACGAGCTGCTCCGCGTCCAGCTGGCCCTGGTCCAGCGCAAGCGGCACATCGAGCGCACCACCCGGGGCATCGCCCACCGCATCGGCGGACCGCTGGTCGAGGCGTTTGTCGCCCTGCTGCCGTTCGAGCTGACCGACGACCAGCGCGCCGCCGTCGACGAGATCCAGGGGGACCTGGCCGCACCCCACCCCATGCACCGGTTGCTGCAGGGCGACGTCGGCAGCGGCAAGACCGTCGTCGCCGTCTCGACCCTCCTGGCGGCGGTACAGGGTGGCTACCAGGGGGCATTCATGGCGCCCACCGAGGTGCTGGCCGAGCAGCACGCCCAGGGCATCCGGGAGCTCCTCGGCGGCGTCGAGGTGCCCGACGACGGTGCGACGCTGTTCGAGGCCCGCCCGGTGCGCGTCGAGCTGCTCACCAATCGGGTGGCGGGCGGAGACCGCCGGCGCATCCTCGCCGGCTTGGCGGACGGGCAGGTCGACCTGGTGATCGGCACGCATGCGCTCATCCAGGAGGGCGTCGAGTTCCTGGCGCTGGGGGCGGTGGTGATCGACGAGCAGCACCGCTTCGGCGTCGAGCAACGGGCGGCGCTGCGCGACAAGTCGGCCGACGGGGCGGTGCCGGACGTGCTGGTCATGACCGCCACGCCCATCCCGCGGACGGCGGCGATGACCGTCTACGGTGACCTCGACGTGACGGTCATCCGGTCGCTGCCGGCCGGCCGCCAGCCTATCACCACCCGATGGGTGCGCACCGACGCCGACGAGGAGTCGATGTGGGACGCGGTGCGGGGCGAGGTGGCGGCCGGGCGGCAGGTGTACGTGGTCTGCCCGCTCATCGAGGAGTCGGAGAAGCTGGAGGCTCGCTCGGCGGAGGAGACCTACGCCCGGCTCGCAGCGGGGGAGCTGGCGGGGTTGCGGTTGGGCCTGTTGCACGGCCGCCTCGGGTCGGCCGACAAGGAGGCGACGATGCACCAGTTCCGCGAGGGCCGGCTGGACGTGCTGGTGGCGACCACCGTGATCGAGGTGGGCGTCGATGTCCCCAACGCCACCGCCATGGTCGTCCTCGACGCCGACCGGTTCGGCATCGCCCAGCTCCACCAGCTCCGAGGGCGGGTGGGCCGCGGGAGCGAGCGGTCCTGGTGCTACCTGGTCAGCCGGTCCGACACCCCCGAGGCGGAGGCCCGGCTCGGCGCCCTGGTCGAGACCACCGACGGATTCGCCTTGGCCGAGGTCGACCTCGAGCTGCGGGGCGAGGGCACGATCATGGGCGAGCGCCAGAAGGGCCGCAACGACCTCAAGCTGGCGTCGCTGAGGCGCGACCGGGAGTGGGTGGAGAAGGCGCGGGAGGTGGCGTTCGCGATCGTCGACGGGGAGGGCGGGCTCGAGGCCCACGCTGACCTGCTGGACGAGGTCGCCCTTTTCCTCGACGAGGACGACCAGGAGTTCCTGCTCAAGGGCTAGGGAACGGGCGGCCGACCCCCGTTCCGGCGCCAGCCGCCACCCGTTCCGGCGCTGGTTTGTGCGAGTACCGCAAGGAATCGGCGCCGGAACGACTGCCGGGAGCAATGGGCAGGACGGTGCCGCCCCTGAGCGTCAATCGCCGGCCGGCCCGCCCCCGGCGTCGTCGTCAGGCGCCACGACGTCCCAGCGGTCGAGGCAGTCCTCGCAGCGGTAGACGAGCAGGTCGCCGGGCCGCCAGCCCCACTCCGGCGGCTCGGTGAGCAGGTGGGCCCGGCCGCCGCAGTCGACGCAGGTGATGATCTCGTCCACCTCCATGGCGGCTAGCGGCCCCGTTCGCTCCGCCGCTCACCGAAGCGGGCCACGCCCTCGGCGAAGCCGTCGCTGAAGATCACCTCGCGCCCCAGGCGGTCCTCGTTGGCGAGGGCCTCGGTGAGGCCCAGGCCCAGGCCGTCGTACACGGCCCGCCGATCGTTCATCACCGCGCGCCAGGGGAACTCGGCGATCTGCTCGGCCAGCTCGACGGCGGCGTCGAGGGCGGTGCCATCGGGGACGAGGCGGTCGACCAGGCCGATGCGCTCGGCCTCCTCGGCACCGATCTCGCGGCCGGTCAGGATCAGATCGAGTGCCCGGCCCAGCCCCACGATCCGCGGCAGCCGGTAGGTGCCGCCGTCCACCAGGGGTACGCCCCAGCGCCGCTCGAGGCAGCCGAGCCGGGCGCTGCGGCCGGCGACCCGGAGGTCGCACCAGGCCGCCAGCTCCAGGCCACCGGCCACGCACCAGCCCTCGATGGCGGCCACGGCCGGTTTGGAGAGCGCCAGCCGGGTCGGCCCGAGGGGGCCGGTGTCCCGCAAGCGGGGCAGGTCCCGCAGGTTGGCGCCGGCGCTGAACGCCTCGGTGTCGCCCGTCAGCACCGCCACCTTGGCCGTGTCGTCGTAGTCGAACGCGACGAACTGGTCGTGAAGTCGCTGGGCGGTCTTGGAATCGATGGCGTTACGGACCTTGGGCTGGTCGATGCGGATGACCCGTACGGGCCCGCTGGCGGCAGTCATGGGACGAGGATGCCACCGCCCGGCCGACCGGCCACCTATCGTCGCCCCGTGCGAGTCGTCGGTGGCAGCGCGCGCGGGCGCACGCTGGTGGCGCCGCCGAGCGGGCGCACCCGTCCGACGTCCGACCGGGCGAGGGAGGCGATCTTCGACGCCCTGCGAAGCCGGGGGGCGGTCGAGGGGTCCGATGTGCTGGACCTGTTCGCCGGCAGCGGGGCGCTGGGCATAGAGGCGTTGTCCCAAGGCGCCGCACGCGCCACCTTCGTCGACTCCGATCGGCTCGCGCGCCACGCGATACGGCGCAACCTCGAGGCGTGCGGGTTCCTGGATCGCGCCGCCGTGATCGCCGCCCCGGCCGCACGGTTCCTGGCGCAGCGCGGCGCCGAAGGGTTCGACCTGGCGTTCCTCGATCCGCCCTACGCGTTTGCGGGCTGGGGGCGGCTACTGGCGTCCCTGCCGGCCGACGTGGCGGTCATCGAGTCCGACGGGCCGGTCGCCGTCCCGGCAGGGTGGGAGATCGTGCGCGAGAGCCGCTACGGGGGGACATGGGTGGGCTTCGCCACGCGCGGCCCGTGGGCGCGTCGGATGCCCGGGTCGTGACCCCGGCGGGGGCTACCGTTGGCTCCGTGACCACCGTCCTGTACCCGGGCTCGTTCGACCCGATCCACAACGGCCACCTGGGCATCATCGAGGTGGCCGCCCGGTTGTTCGACGAGGTCGTGGTGGCGGCGGTGCGCAATCCCCAGAAGGGCGAGCCCCTGTTCAGCCTCGAGGACCGCCAGGCGATGATCGACGAGTCGGTGGCCCATCTCGACAACGTCAAGATCACGATGTTCTCGAGCCTGGTGGTCGACCTGGCCCGCGACGTGGGTGCCGACTTCATCATCAAGGGCCTGAGGGTGGTGTCCGACTTCGAGGCCGAGCTGATCATGGCGCAGATGAACCGGGCGGTGTCCGGCGTGCAGACCTTGTTCATCCCGTCCGACCCTGCGCACTCGTTCCTGGCGTCGAAGCTGATCCGCGAGATCGCCCGCTTCGGTGGCGACGTCAGCTCGATGGTCCCCCCGCCGGTCGCCAAACGGCTGGCAGAGCGATTTCGGAAGTGACGATGGCGAGCGACGACGACCAGTCCTTCGAGGAGCGGGTGGCGCAGCGGGCCCCGGGCGGGGACGTCGAGGCACTGCTGCAGCGCGTCCGCGGGCTGATCGAAGCCGCCCGGCCGGCGGCGCTCTCGGCTCAACAGGTGAAGGTCGACCGAGACGAGGTGCTCGACCTGCTGGACCAGGCGATCGAGCGCCTGCCCGAGGAGGTCCGGTCGGCCCGCTGGCTCATGAAGGACCGCGACGAGTTCCTGGCCCGTACGCGGCGCGAGGCCGACGACATCCTGGCCTCGGCGCGGGGTCAGGCCGAGCGTATGGTCCAGCGGTCGGAGGTCACGAAGGCCGCCGAAGCGAGGGCGCGGCGAGTCGTAGACCGGGCGCGAGCCGAGGCCAGCCGGCGCCGCAACGAGGCCGACGACTTCTGCGACAAGCGTCTGGCGCAGCTCGAAACCGTGCTCGAGCGAACGATGACGGTGGTGTCCACAGGGCGCTCCAAGCTGCGGGGCCAGACCGGCCGTGCGAAGGGGGAATCGGGTGGAGTCCCCGGGACCGGCCCGGCGGGCCAAGCGGCGGAAGGGACCGGCGCTCCTGCGACGGGCTCGGGCACGGACAGCGCCGCCACGCTCGGCACTGCGGTTTTCGATCAAGACCGGGTATAAGGGGCCGCGAGATGTCGCGTCCCTTCGTCGTTCCCACGGGTGAGCTGTTTCGCCATCCGGGCGCCCGGCAGCGAGTGCTGCTCGTCGGGCCGTTGCCCGGCGTGGCGCTGTCGACTGCGCGCCTGAGCGACGAGGACATCGAAGCTGACCTCACGCTCGAGGCCCAAGGCTCCACCCTCATGGTGACGGGACGAGTGGTGGGTCGCTGGACGGGCGAGTGCCGGCGCTGCCTGGCGCCGACCGGGGGCGAACTGGCGGTCGGCCTCCGGGAGATCTTCGAGCCGCACCCGGTCGAGGGCGAGACCTACCGGCTCGACGCCGACCAGGTCGACGTGGAGCCGGCCCTCCGGGAGGCACTGGCCCTGGCGCTCCCGCTCGCGCCCCTCTGCGACGAGGCCTGCGCCGGCCCCGACCCCGCGGAGCATCCCGTCACCGTCGAGGAGGAGGGCGAGGCCGGCGCCAAGGCTCACGGTGCCAACGGGGGCAACGGCGGGGCACCGGCGGACCCTCGGTGGTCGGCCCTCGACGCCCTCCGCTTCGATCAGTAGGCGCTGCTCCGGGGAGGGTTGCGCCCACCGGCGCCCGGGCCGCTAGCCTTACCGGTTCGCGCCCGCCGGGCGTATCGTTGCCCCTTGCACCCAGCGCGCCGCGAACCCTCGAGACGCTCCAGGAAGACCCATGGCCGTCCCCAAGAAGAAGACCTCCAAGGCCAAGGGCCGAAGCCGCCGCGCCGCCGCCTGGCGCCTCGACCGGCCCGCCCGCAGCGTCTGCCCCCGCTGCCAGGCCGTGAAGTTGCCGCACGTGGTGTGCGGTAACTGCGGGTGGTACGGCGGTCGCGTGGCCGTCGAGGTCGACTGAACCCACCTCGGGCGCAGTCGGTTCGGGCACCAGGATGCTGCCGATAGCCATCGACGCGATGGGCGGTGACCGTGCGCCCGGCGCCATCGTCGAGGGTGCCCGGCGCGCCGCGACCGAGCTGGGGGTCCCGGTCGTGCTCGTGGGCCGTCCCGACGACCTCGAGGCGCTGCGGGGCGACCTTGAGGTGGTGGCGGCCTCGCAGGTCATCGGCATGGACGCCGACCCGGGGTCCGGCGTCCGCACCATGAAGGACTCGTCGTTGGTACGCGCCGCCGAGGCCGTGCGCGACGGCCGGGCGTCGGCCATGGTGTCGGCCGGCAACACGGGCGCGACCATGGCCTCGGCGCTGCTGCGCATGGGCCGCATCAAGGGCGTGGCCCGCCCGGCGATAGCCACGCCGATCCCGGTCCCGGATTCCACGCCCACCGTGCTCCTCGACGCGGGTGCGAACGCCGAATGCCAGCCCCCGTGGATGGTGCAGTTCGCCCAGATGGGCGCCGTCTTCTCCCGCGAGCGCTACGGCATCGCGGAGCCCCGGGTGGGGCTGCTCTCGATCGGCGAGGAGTCCACCAAGGGCAACGCCCTTGTGAGGGAGACCCACGGCCTGCTGGCGGGGGCCGGCACGCTCGACCGCGCCGGGGCCCGCTTCATCGGCAACGTCGAGGGCCGGGACATCATGACCCCGGACGTCGACGTGGTCGTGACCGACGGGTTCACCGGCAACGTCGCCCTCAAGACCCTGGAGGGCGGGCTGCGCTCCCTCGTCACCGCCGTGGTCGAGGGTCTGAGCGCCACCGACGTGGCCGATGCCGCCCTCGGCGCCCTGTTGCCTTTGTACACGACGCTCGATCCCGACCAGACCGGCGGCGCCATGCTCCTCGGTGTAGACGGTGTGTGCATCATCAGCCACGGGTCGTCGTCGGCCACTGCGGTCGTGAATGCCACGCGCGTGGCCAGCGAGATGGTGGCGGCCGGCGTCGTCGAGCGCTTGCGGTCGGCGGTGGCCTCGGCGTAGCCGAGCGGGTCGTGGCGTGACGGGCGGCGCGTAGCCGCACCGCTACGAACTGGGACGAATGCGTCACGTTCACAAGCGCACAAATGACGGCCCCGGTACACTGCCCCGCGTTCTGCCCGAGACCAGGAGTTATTCGTCGTGCCCGCCGAGACCCACGTCGAGCGCAGTCCACTCGATCGCGAGGAGGTCTTCGACCTGATCCGCGACCGCTTGGCCGACATCCTCGAGGTCGACCCGTCGACCATCCACGAGGGCGACTCGTTCACCGACGATCTCGATGCCGATTCGTTGGCCCTCATCGAGCTGGCCGAGGCGCTCGAGGAGGAGCTGGGAGAGCGCAGCGTCGGCTTCCGCATCGAGGACGAAGACCTCGAGGACATCAAGACGGTGCGTGATGCCGTCGACTACGTCCTCGCCCGCTTGTAGGGGCACACCGATCTCGCTTCCTGTTTCACGACTCGATGAGCTGGCCCGGAGCCTCGGCGTCAGCCTCAATGACGCCGACGTGTTGGCGCCGGCCCTCGTCCACCGCTCCTGGTGCGCCGAGAACCCGGGCTACGAGTCCAACGAGCGCCTGGAGTTCCTTGGCGACGCAGTGCTGGGGCTGATCGTCACCGACCACGCCTTCCACGCTTACACGTCCCTGAGCGAGGGCGAGCTGACGGACGTCCGCAAGGCGGTCGTGAACGCCGTGACGTTGGCCGAGGTGGCCGACGAGCTCGGCCTTGGTGACTACCTGCTGTTGGGCAAGGGCGAAGAGCAATCGGGCGGGCGGGAGAAGCCGTCGATCCTGGCCGACGCCCTCGAGGCCGTGCTCGGCGCCGTCTACGTGGCCGCTGGCATGGGAGAGGCCCACGATCTGGTGTTGCGGCTGCTGGGCGAGCGTGTCGCCGAGGCCCACGCCGGGGGACCAGGCGGGCAGGACTTCAAGAGCCGGCTCCAGGAGCTGGCGGCGCGCCACTTCGACGAGGCACCGCGCTACGAGACGTTGGCCGAGGGGCCCGACCACGCCCGACGCTTCCACGTGACGGTCGCCGTCGGGGGCATCGCCCGGGGCGTCGGTGACGGGCGATCGAAGAAGCAGGCCGAGCAGGTCGCGGCACGCGACGCGTACGCCACGCTGCTGGCGGAGCTGGAGAGCGACATTGCCTGAGCTGCCCGAGATCGAGACGTTGCGCCGGGGTCTCGAGCGGGAGACGGTCGGGCGCCGGGTCAAGTCCGTCGACGTGGTCGCGGCCAAGGCGACCAACCGCAACGGCTCCCGCAAGGCGTTCCAGGCTCGGCTCGAGGGCGCGAAGATCCGCAACGTCGATCGCCGCGGCTCGCTGCTCGTGCAGGCGCTCGACACCGGCGAGCTGCTGGTGTTCGACGTCGGCGAGACCGGCCGGCTCCTGCGTGCCGCCCCCAAGGACGAGCCGCCCAAGGACATGCTGCTGTCGATCACCTTCACACAGGGCGGGCAGCTGCGGTTGGCGGATCCCGAGGCCCGGGCCGAGGCGTTCGTGGCCACCCCCGAGCTGCTGCTCGAGGAGGTGCCGGCGCTCGCGGAGCTCGGACTCGATCCGGTGGCCGCTCCGGTGTCCTGGACTGCATTCGCCCAGTCGCTCGTGAACCGCCGGAACGACAAGCTGAAGTCGGTGCTGCTCGACCCCACGTTCGTCGTGGGGCTCGGGGGGCTGTACGCCGACGAGATCCTCTACGACGCCGGCCTGCGGCCCGACCGCGACGTGTCGACGGTGTCGACGATGGAGATCCGCCGCCTGTACCGGTCGCTGGTCGAGATCCTCCACGAAGCGACCAAGCACCACGGCACCTCCACCGACGAGCACCCGTTCACCGATCTGCACGGCAAGCCGGGCAGTTTCCAGGAGGAGCTGCAGGTGTGGGGCCGGGACGGCGACCCCTGCCGGCGGTGCCGGGGCACGGTCACCAAGCAGCGCAGTGGCGGCAAGGTCACGTACTGGTGCCCGAGCTGCCAGGTGTGAGGGCCGGGATCCCCGGGTCCGTCGCGGCGGCCACCTAGCCTGGACCGTCGATGTTCCTCAAGGCGCTGACCCTCAAGGGGTTCAAGTCCTTCGCGGAGTCCACCACCCTCGACATGCAGCCGGGGGTCACGGTCGTCGTCGGGCCCAACGGCTCGGGGAAGTCCAACGTGGTCGACGCCGTCGGCTGGGTGCTCGGCGCCCAGGCGCCCTCGGCCGTGCGCAGCCAGAAGATGGAGGACGTGATCTTCGCCGGCACCTCTCGCCGGCCCGCCCTCGGGCGCGCCGAGGTGAGCCTCACCATCGACAACGGTGCCGGGCTCCTCCCGATCGACTTCACCGAGGTCAGCGTCACACGCACCCTGTGGCGCTCCGGCGAGAGCGAGTACGCGATCAACGGTGTGCCGTGCCGCCTGCTCGATGTGCAGGAGCTGTTCAGCGACACGGGGGTCGGCCGCCAGCAGCACGTGATCGTCGGGCAGGGCCAGATCGACGCCGTGCTCAACGCCAAGCCCGAGGAGCGCCGGCTCATCATCGAGGAGGCCGCCGGGATCCTCAAGCATCGCAAGCGCAAGGAGCGTTCCGAGCGGCGCCTCGCCGCCACCGAGGCCAACCTCGTGCGCCTCGGCGACCTGCTGCGCGAGGTGCGCCGGCAGCTTCGTCCCCTCGAGCGCCAGGCCGAGGCGGCTCGCCGGCACGGCGACCTGGTCGCCGAGCTGCGGGCGCTCCACGTATACGTCGCTGGTCGCGAGCTGACGACCCTCAAGCGGCGCCTCGGCGATCTCACGGCCGCCCGGGCCGAGGTGAGAAACGAGGAGACGCTGCTGAAGCGGCGCCTCGGCGAGCTCGACTCCGCCGTGGCAACTGCCGAGGCCCGGCTGGGCGCCCTCGGAGGCAGCGCGGTCGGCGACGTCCTGGCCGGGCTGGAGGCGCTGCGCGAGAAGGCCCGCGGCCAACTGGCGCTGCTGGCCGAGCGTCGGCGCGGCGTCGACCGGGAGCGGACCGCCTTCGTCGACCAGGCCGTGATCGCCAGCCTCGAGGCCGACTCTGCGCAGCTCAGGGCCGAGCTGGCCACACTGGACGGCGAGGCCGTTGGCATGGGGCCGGAGACCGAGGCGCTGGCGGACGCCGAGGCCGGGCTGGCCGAGGCCCGTGCCGAGTTCGATCGGGAATGGGCCGACGGGGTGCCCGAGGCCTCGGGTCGGGCGGCCGAGGGGCGGGGCGAGCTGGGGGCGTTGCGCACTGCCCTGGGCCGGGCCGAAGGTGACCAGCGCCGGATGGCGGCGGGGGCCGCCCGGCTGCGGTCGAAGCTCGACCGGCTCGACCGGGAGGCGGCGGAGGCCGCCGCCGAGATCGCATCCGCGGAGGCCGCCGAGCCGGACCTCGAGACCGAGGTGGAGGTCGCTCGAAGGCGCCGTCAGGCGGCAGAGGCCGCAGCGCGGGCAGCCGAGCGGAGCCGGGAGACCGCACAGGCGGACCGTCATGCCTGGGTGGCCCGCCGCGACGCGCTCGAGCTGGCGCTCGACGAGGCCCGTGCCCGCGCCGGCGTCGAGCGCCTGTCGGCGGTCGAGGGCGTGATCGGCACCCTGCTCGACCTGGTCGACGTCGACGCTGGCTGGGAGGCGGCGGTCGAGGCCGCCTGTGCGGAGGCGCTGGCGGCGGTGGTGCTCGACTCGGTGGACTCGGGCCGCCGGGCGTTGAGCGTCCTGGCCGACGGGGATGTGCCCGGCGCCGTCCTGGCGTTGGGCGCGGCGGCGTCGCCGCGACCGACACCACCGACGGGTGAGCCCGTGCTGCGCCACGTGCGCCCCCGCCGGGCCGACGTCGGGCCGCTCCTGGCGGGCCTGCTGGGCCCTGCGGTGGTGGTCGAGGGCGGCTGGGAGGCCGCGCTCGATGCCGCCCTGACACATCCCGACGCGGTGGTCGTCACCCGCGACGGCGGTCGCTTCGGCGTCACCGGCTGGCGCGTCGGCGCCGCCGCCACCGGCGCCACTGGCCATGCGCTCGATGAGGCCCGGGCGCAGGCGGAGGCCGCGATCTCCGCCGCCGAACAAGCCGCCGGCGACCTTGCGGCCGCCCGTGCCGCAGTCGAGGACGCCCACACGGTCGAGGAGGCGGCCGTGCGCCGGCTCGACGAGGTGCGGTCGGCCTCGGCGGCGGTCGCGGCGGCGCGGGGACGGGTCGCGCTCGAGCGCGAAGACACCGCAGCCGAGCTGGCGACCCTGCGGGAGCAGCAGGACGAGGCCGCGACCGAGCTGGCACGCGATCGCGGGCGTGCCGACGAGCTGGTGGCGTTGTTGCCCGAGCTGGAGGCCGACGAGTCCTCCCGGCGGGAGCGGGCCGACGCGATGGCCGCCGCCCGCCTCGAGCTCGACCAGCGGGCGGCCGGCCTCGTGGCCAGGCGGACCGATCTCGACAAGCGTCGCACCGCGCTGGCCGACCGACGGGCGTACCTGCGGAGGCGTTTGGACGAGGTGGAGGAGCGCCTGGCGGGGTCCGCGGAGGCGCGGCGGCAGGCCGAGACCCATCGGGGCGAGCTCGACGCCGCCGAGCGGGCGCTCGACCGGCTGGCGGCGTTCGTGCGCGACCGGCTCGAGCTGGTCGACGAGCGCTTGGCTGCGGTGCACGAGCGCCGGCGGCGCGAGACCGACGCCCAGCGGGCACTGTCGACGGAGCTCGACGGCCTGCGCCGCGAGCGGTCCGCCAAGGAGCGCACGCTGACCGAGCTGCGGGAGCGCGCCCAGCGGGTCGAGATCGACGAGGCGGAGGTCCGGCTGCGGCTCGAGCAGGCGATCGAGCTGTGTCGCACCCAGCTCGATGTCGAGCCCGATGCCGCCGTCCGGGCCGACGCGCCGGAGCTTCCGGACGGCGTCACCCCGGCGGCGCGGGTCCGCGACCTCGAGCGTGAGTTGCGTGTGATGGGCCCGATCAACCCCTTGGCGCTGGGGGAGTTCGAGGCATTGTCCGAGCGACACTCGTTCCTCAGCGACCAGCTCGACGACGTCAAGGCCAGCCGCCGCGAGCTCAACAAGGTGATCCGGGCCATCGACGACGAGATCGTCCGGGTGTTCGCGGCCGCCTTCGCCGACGTCAGCGAGAACTTCGAGCAACTCTTCGCCACGCTCTTCCCGGGCGGCCAGGGCCGGCTACGCCTCACCAACCCCGACGACCTGCTGGACACCGGGGTCGAGGTCGAGGCCAAGCCGTCGGGCAAGAACGTGAAGAAGCTGTCGCTCCTGTCGGGCGGCGAGCGTTCCTTGACGGCGCTGGCCTACCTGTTCGCCGTGTTCCGGAGCCGGCCGTCGCCCTTCTATGTGATGGACGAGGTCGAGGCCGCGCTCGACGACGTGAACCTGCACCGCTTCCTGGACCTCGTCGCCGAGTTCCGCCAGGAGGCGCAGCTGATCATCGTCAGCCACCAGAAGCGGACCATGGAGGCCGCCGACTGCCTCTACGGCGTCACCATGCAGCCTGGCGGCTCCTCCAAGGTCGTCAGCGAGAAGGTCACCGTCGGCGCGTAGTCACACGTCGGTGGTCCGGCGACCCGGCGACCCGGCGACCCGGCGTTCCGGGGCGCCGGATGGCGCACCCTCGAAGTCCGGTCCCCGGTGTCTCGTCGAGCGCTGCCGGGGCTGCCGGTAGGCTCCGGCTCTACCATGGAAATCGGGATCATCATCGCCTTGGTCGCCGTCGTGGTCCTGGGTGGAATTGCCTTCGTGGCCCGTGGGAGGCGGGACCGAGGCGTCGGCATCGAGCCGCCCGCCCCGCCCCACGGCCCATCGACCGCACCGCCGGAGCCCGTTGACGAGGACCTGATCGCCGACCTCGAGGACGCCTTCGCCGGGGTCCACGACGAGACCAGCCGCGGCACCGTCCTGGAGGCGCCACCCGAGCCGGAGGCGTCGTCCGCGGCCCCACCGGCGGTCAAGCCCAGCTTCCGCGAGCGCCTGGCCAAGGCTCGCGGAGCCCTCAGCGGCTACCTGGGTGGCATCCGCGCCCGCAAGGTCGACGCGGAGACCTGGGAGCAGCTGGAAGAGGCGCTCATCCGGGCCGACGTCGGCGTGTCCGCCACCCAGCGGGTGCTCGACGACCTCCAGGCCACCGCCAAGGCGGAAGGCATCAGCGATCCCGAGGTGCTGCTCGACCGGCTGAAGTCGGAGCTCAAGGCGTTGCTGACCGCGGGCGACCGGTCGTTGCGCTTCGAGCCCGGGGCCCCCAACGTGTGGTTGTTCGTCGGCGTAAACGGTGTAGGAAAGACGACGACGATCGGCAAGATCGCCCGGCAGCAGCTCGACGGGGGACGTTCGGTGATCATGGCGGCCGCCGACACGTTCCGCGCCGCGGCTGCAGAGCAGCTCGGCCTGTGGGCCGAGCGCACCGGATCGGAGATCGTGCGGGGGAACGAGGGGGGCGATCCGTCGGCCGTGGTGTTCGACGCCGTCCAGCACGCTGCGGCTCGCGGCAACGACCTGGTTCTCGCCGACACCGCCGGACGGCTGCACACGAAGACCAATCTCATGGACGAGCTGCGCAAGGTACGCCGTGTGGCCGATCGCGATCCGGGGAAGGTCACAGAGGTGCTCCTCGTCCTAGACGCCACCACGGGTCAGAACGGTCTGGCGCAGGCGCAACAGTTCACCGAGGCGGTGGACGTGACGGGGGTGGTGCTCACCAAGCTCGACGGCTCGGCCAAGGGTGGCATCGTGCTCGCCATCCAGGCCGACCTCGGCATACCGATCAAGCTCGTAGGGCTGGGCGAGGGGGTGGGCGACGTGGTCGAGTTCGATCCCGACGAGTTCGTCGAGGCGCTCTTCGCGTGACCGAAGGGGACGCAACAGGAGGTGGAAACGTGATCCGAACCGTGCTCTTGCCAGTGAGGGCGACGGTCGGCGTCGGCAAGCTGTCAGCCAAGGCCGGCTACCGGACCGGCAAGCTCTCCGCCCGCTCGACCTACCGGGTCGGCCGGCTCATCGGATTGAGGCGCGCGCTGGTCCTTGCGGCCGGTGTCGGCATCGGCATGCTCGTGGCCCCCACGTCGGGGCAGGAGCTGCGCGAGAAGCTGCGCCGCACGTGGGAGAGCCGGCGCGCCCCGGCGAGCGACGACGCTGTGGCCGAGCGGGTGCGCTACGAGCTGTCGCACTCGCCCCGGACCTGGCACCTGCCCCAACCGGCCGTCGAGGTGGTGGCGGGCAAGGCGATCCTGACCGGCGGCGCTCCCCATGCCACGGGCAAGGCCGACATCGAGCGCGCCGCGGCCTCGGTCCCCGGGGTGGCCGATGTCGACAGCCGCCTGGTGGTCGGCAGCGGCGACGGCGGGTAGCTCCCATCACGACGTCCGGAACCGGGACCGGCTCGGCGCAACCTCGGGCCGGTAGGCTCTTTTCCTCATGTTCGAGTCGCTGTCCGAACGCTTCGAGGGCATCTTCAGCCGGTTGCGCAGCAAGGGGACGCTGCGCGAGTCCGACGTCGACGAGGTGCTGCGCGAGATCCGCCTGGCACTTCTCGAGGCCGACGTCAACTTCGTCGTCGTCAAGACGATGCTCGAGCGCATCCGGGACCGGGCGGTCGGCGCCCGGATCCACGAGGCACTGAATCCGGCCCAGCAGGTCGTCAAGCTGGTCAACGAGGCGCTCGTCGAGGCGCTCGGCGGCGAGGCGGTGCGCATCCAGTACGCACCCCGGCCGCCCACCGTGGTGTTGATGGCCGGCCTGCAGGGCTCCGGCAAGACCACCAACGCCGCCAAGCTCGCCCGCTGGTTCCACCAGCAGGGACGCAACCCGCTCCTGGTCGGCGCCGACCTCCAGCGTCCGGCCGCCGTGGAGCAGCTGCGCACCTTGGGCGACCGCATCCGAGTACCGGTCTTCAGCCAACCCGGCGACCCGGTGGCCACCGCCAAGGCCGGGGTCGAAGAGGCGCAGCGCCTCGGCCGCGATGTCTGCATCGTCGATACCGCCGGACGCCTGGCCATCGACGCGGAGATGATGAGCCAGGTCGGCCGCATCTCCGAGGCGACCAACCCCGACTACACGTTCCTGGTCGTTGACGCCATGACGGGCCAGGACGCCGTCACCGTGGCCGAGTCGTTCGACGCCACCCTGGCGCTCGACGGCGTCATCCTCACCAAGCTCGACGGCGATGCCCGGGGCGGTGCGGCGCTGTCGGTCAAGGAGGTGGTGGGCAAGCCCATCGCCTTCGCGTCCACGGGTGAGAAGGTCGACGACTTCGACCTGTTCCACCCCGACCGGCTGGCCAGCCGCATCCTGGGCATGGGCGACATGCTCACGCTGATCGAGAAGGCCGAGCAGGTCTACGAGAAGGACGAAGCCGAGGCCGCCGCCGCCAAGCTCCTGGAGGGGAAGTTCACCCTCGACGACTTCCTGGACCAGCTGCAGCAGGTGCGGAGGATGGGCCCGCTGCAGAACCTGATGGGGATGATGCCCGGCGTCCCCAAGGAGCTGCGCAACACCGAGGTCGACGAGGACCAGGTGGGCAAGGTCGAGGCGATCATCCGCTCGATGACCCGCGACGAGCGCGTCGATCCCAACATCATCGACGGCTCCCGCCGCCTGCGGATCGCGAACGGCAGCGGCACCCAGGCCGCAGACGTCAGCCAGCTCATCAAGCAGTTCCGCGAGATGCAGAAGATGATGAAGCGCATCCCGGGCCTTTCGGGTACCAAGGGCGTCCGCGGCGGCAAGAAGGGTCGCAAAGGGCGCAAGGGTGGCGGCCGGGTGACGCCCCCCGGTGGCGGGCGGGTCACCGCGCGCCAGCCTTTCACCCTGCCCGGCCTCAACCAATAACCTCGCTACCCCGACACGAAAGAAAGAAGAAGACGAGTGGCCGTCAAGCTCCGCCTGATGCGGATGGGCAAGAAGAAGCAACCGACCTACCGCGTGGTGGCGGCCGATTCCCGGTCCCCTCGCGACGGGCGATTCATCGAGATCGTGGGTGTCTACGACCCGCGTCCAGATCCCTCTGCGATCCGCATCGACAACGACAGGGCCGTGGACTGGCTTCGCAAGGGCGCTCAGCCCACGGAGTCGGTGCGCAAGTTGCTCGAGATCTCCGGCGCCTGGGAGACGTTCAGCGCCGAGGGCGCGGCCCGGTCGGCGCCAGCCGACGCTCCGGCTCAGGCCGCCAAGTCCACCGCCAAGTCGACGGGGACCAAGGCCGCCACCGAGTCGACGGCCAAGAAGTCGACGGCCAAGAAGACCACCACGAAGGCCGCAGCCAAGTCGACGGCCAAGAAGGCGGCCGCCAGGCCCGAGGCCACGACCGAGGCGCAGGCTGAGGCCGAGGCGGGCGGGGCTCCCGAGATCGAGCCGGGCGCGGCGGGCGAGCCCGAGAGCGACGTCCAGGCGGACGCCGACGAGACCGCGGGGGAGAGCGAGTGAGCGACACCGCCGCGCCGCCCGAGGTGCCGACGGCACGCGCCGTGCTCGAGCACCTGGTGCGCTCCCTGGTGGAGGACCGCGATGCCGTTCGGGTCGACACCGAGCGGGGCCGTAACCTGCCGCGCCTGACCGTCCGGGTCGGCCCGTCGGACATGGGCCGCGTCATCGGCAAGCGGGGCCGGGTGGCCCAGGCGATCCGCACCGTGACCCGCGCGGCCGCCGCCCGCGACGGCAGCGACGTCGAGGTCGAGTTCGAGGACTGAGGGTCCCGTGCCGGCGCCTGACCCGGTGGTTGGACGGCACCTTTGCTCGAGATCGGCCGCGTGATCAGGCCCCATGGGCTGCGCGGCGAGGCGGTGGTCGACCTGACCACCGATCGGATCGAGCGCCTGGCCCCGGGCACCGTCCTGGCCAGCGACGCGGGGGACCTGACCGTCGCCGCCGCCCGCCGCCACCAGCGCCGCTGGATCGTGGCGTTCGAGGGTCACGGCGATCGCGAGGCGGCCGAACGCCTGCGGGGCCTTGCCCTACGGGCCGAGGCCCTGGACGATCCCGACGAGCTCTGGGTGCACGACCTGGTCGGCAGCGAGGTCGTCACCGTTGCCGGGCGGCCTGTGGGCACGTGCGTGGCGGTGGTCGCCAACCCCGCGTCCGACCTGCTCGAGCTCGAGGGTGGGGAGCTGGTGCCGGTGGTGTTCGTCGTCGAGCGACGGCCCGGCCGGGTCACCATCGACCCGCCGGAGGGCCTGTTCGAGCTCTGACGGGCATTCGAGATGCGCATCGATGTCTTCACGATCTTTCCGGGCCTCGTCGACCACTTCGCGGCCCAGAGCCTGGTGGGCAGGGCCAGGGCCGCAGGGACGCTCGACATCCGTGTCCACGACTTGCGGTCGTGCGCCACCGACCCCCATCGGTCGGTGGACGACGCGCCGTTCGGGGGCGGGGCCGGCATGGTCTTGATGCCGGAGCCGATCTTCGCCGCCGTCGAGGCCATCGACCCGCCACGGCCGCTGCTCTATCTCGGTCCGGCCGGGCGCCGGTTCGACCAGCAGGCGGCTCGTGAGCTCTCGACCCTGGATGGCGGGTTCAGCCTGCTGTGCGGCCGCTACGAGGGCATCGACGAGCGGGTGCGGGAGCACCTGTGCGACGGCGAGCTGTCGATCGGTGACGTGGTCCTGGCGGGCGGGGAGGTGGCCGCGATGCTGGTCATCGAGGCGGTGGGGCGGCTCGTCCCCGGCGTGATGGGCAACCAGGTGTCCGCCGAGGACGAGTCGTTCAGCGACGGACTACTCGAGTACCCCCACTACACCCGCCCGGCCGAGTTCCGGGGGTGGGAGGTGCCGGAGGTGCTGCGCTCCGGCGACCACGCCCGGATCGCCCGTTGGCGCCGAGCCCGGGCGATCCGGCGGACTCTCGACCGCCGCCCGGATCTCATCGAGTCGCGGGGTGGCGTGACCGCCGACGAGCGCTCACTCCTGATCGAGTTCGGCCTCGATGACGAGCGCAAAGGCACCTGAGGCCCGTCGCGTGGATGGGCTTGTGACTTTGTGTTCCGTTCGCCACCCCCGATAGCATCATCGGTCCGCCGCACCTCCCAGGACGACCAAGGCGACCGCGCGATGAATCCCACCGATCTCGTCGATCAGACCAGCCTGCGCACCGACATCCCCGACTTCGCCCCCGGTGACACGCTCAAGGTCCACGTCCGAGTGGTCGAGGGCTCCAAGGAGCGGGTCCAGGTGTTCCAGGGCGTCGTCATCGGACGCTCGGGCTCGGGTATCCGCGAGACGTTCAAGGTGCGCAAGGTCAGCTATGGCGTCGGTGTCGAGCGCACGTTCCCGCTCCACACACCGACCATCGCCAAGATCGAGGTCGTCAGCCGGGGCGACGTCCGCCGCGCCAAGCTCTACTACCTGCGCGATCGCATCGGTAAGGCCGCCAAGGTCCGCGAGAAGCGCGACACCTGAGCCGACCGCCGGTGGTTGGTACCGCCGGTAGGGTGCCCCCTCATGAGCGCCGAGGATCTCGAGCAGTACGAGGCCGACATCGAGCTCCAGCTCTACAAGGAGTACAAGGACCTGACGCCGATGTTCTCGTACGTCGTCGAGACCGATCGGCGCTCCTACCTGGCCAACCAGGTGCGCCAGACGGTCCGCAACGAGGGCGGGCGCACCTACATCGAGCTCGAGCTGCACGATGCCTGGGTGTGGGACATGTACCGCACCAGCCGGTTCGTCCAGTCGGTGAAGATCGTCACGTTCAAGGACGTGAACGTCGAGGAGCTCCCCGCCAAGGAGCTGTAGGTGGCCGGGCGTGACCGCCCCCGCGCCCACCGCCAGCGGCTCGGGGCGCTCGGCGAGGACCGGGCCGCCGACTGGTACCGGGCTGCCGGCTACGAGGTGATCGCGCGCAACTGGCGGTGCGCCGAGGGCGAGCTCGATCTGGTGGTTGCCTTGCCGGGCGAGCTGGTCTTCTGCGAGGTGAAGACCCGAACGTCCGACCGTTTCGGCGTCCCGGCCGAGGCGGTGACGGCCGCCAAGCAGCGACGCCTCCGGACGCTCGCGGCCAGGTTCCTGGCCGAGCATCCCTTACCCGACGCCCCGGGGGCGCGGAGCCTCCGCTTCGACGTGGTGGCGGTGACCGGGTCGGCGGTCGACGTGATCCAGGCGGCATTCTGACCTCAGCCCGTCAGGGCCCAGATGACGAGGGCGGCGCACACGACCAGCGCCGCCGCCACCATCACGTAGTCGGCCGGCGAGCGTCGGCTCGGGCGGAACGGGTTGAAGCCCACCGCCTCAGTATCGTGCCCGCGAGGGCCGTCGAGGCAACAGCCCGTTGGCCCCCATGGCGGGCCGGCGAGGCAATCGCTGGTTGGCGCGCCCGTGGGCCGGTGAGGCAATAGCCCTCGTTCCGCCGAGGCTGAGGCAATAGCTGTCGGTGTTCGTGCGCCATTGCCTCGGGCTCCCGTTGGCGTTCGCAATTGCCTCGCGGCGCGCACCGGCCACCGCTCAGGCGATCCGGCGCCACGGCGGATCAGGCAGCCATGGATCACTTTCGTTGCCTGGACTGATCCGGCCGTAAATGTCACACCCTTCGGGTATGGTGTGAGCACGCTGCGGTCGTAGGGCCGAGCTGGGTCGGGGGCTCCCGAGGACCGGGCGGCCTCCCTGAGGTCCCGCTTTCGTCAGGAGGCCCTGCTCGTGCTCGCTTCCGTCGCGTCGGCGACCCTGCTCGGCGTCGAGGGCCGGCCCGTTCGGGTCGAGGTCCACGTCTCCAAGGGGTTGCCCGGTTTCACCGTGGTCGGGCTTCCCGACACCACTTGCCGTGAGGCGCGTGATCGCGTCCGTGCCGCGCTGATGTCCTCCCGGCTGGCATGGCCCAACGCTCGGGTCACGGTCAACCTGGCGCCGCCGGACGTGCGCAAGGTCGGCGCCGGGCTCGATCTCGCCATCGCCGTGGGCCTGCTGGTGGCGAGCGAGCAGCTACCGCCAGCCTCCTGCGAGGGACGCGCCTTCGTGGGTGAGCTGGGTCTCGACGGCTCGGTGCGAGCGATACCCGGTGCATTGCCGCTGATCGACGCGCTGGTCGATCCCGAGGTCGTGGTGCCGGCCGGGTGCACGGTGGAGGCGCAGCTCATCGGCCGCCACGTGATCCGGCCCGTGGGTCGCCTCGAGGAGCTGGTGCGTGCGCTCACGGGTCGGGGTCCGTGGCCCGACCCGCCGGAGCCGGTGGTGTTGCCGCCGCCGGCCCCCGGCCCCGACCTCGCCGACGTGCGGGGCCAACCCGCCGCCCGGTTCGCGCTCGAGGTCGCCGCTGCGGGCGGGCACCATCTTCTGCTCATCGGTCCGCCGGGGGCGGGCAAGACGATGCTGGCCCGCCGGCTGGCGGGGCTGCTGCCCGACCTCAACCCGAACCAGGCCCTCGAGACCACCTGCATCCACTCGGCCGCCGCGCAACCGCTGCCGCCCGGAGGCCTCATACGCCGCCCACCCCTTCGGGCGCCGCACCACGGGGCGTCCGCAGTCTCGCTGGTCGGTGGGGGTTCGGGCTCGATGCAGCCCGGCGAGGTCTCGCTCGCCCACAACGGCGTGCTGTTCCTTGACGAGGTCGGCGAGTTCGAGCCGTTGGTGCTCGACAACCTGCGCCAGCCGCTGGAGGAGGGCGTCATCCGGGTGGCCCGGGCCGCCGCCAAGGTGACGTTTCCGGCGCGGGTGCTGCTGGTGGGGGCCATGAACCCCTGTCCCTGCGGGGAGGGCGGGCCACCGGGCGGGTGCCGATGCTCCGGCGCCGCCCGTGCCCGCTACGCACGCCGGCTGTCGGGTCCCCTGCTCGACCGCTTCGACCTTCGCGTCGAGGTGGGCAGGCCCGACGTCGCCGAGCTGCTCGACTCGTCAGCCGGGGAGGCAACGATCGATGTGGCGGCGCGAGTGGCGATGGCGCGCGAAGTGGCGGCCAGGCGCGACGTCGGCGCCAACATCGAGCTCCCGGCATGGCGGCTCGACGATGTGGCGCCGCTCGACCGTGCCGCAACGCGGTTGGTCGAACGGGCGCTGCGGGCCGGGCGCCTCACGGGGCGGGGCCTCGGCGGCGTCCGCCGGGTGGCCCGGACCATCGCCGACCTCGCCGGCCACCCCGGTCCCCTGGGCTTCGAGCACGTGAGCATGGCATTGGCGTTGCGGGCCGACCCGCTCTGTCTCGACTGGCGGGTGGCGTGATCGGCCGGGCCCTGCGTCGCGCCGGCGGCGGCACGGCGGCGTCGGATCTTCCCGCCGAGGCGTTCGCCGCCACCCTCTCCGGGCTGCCGGGCATGGGGCCGGCACGACTGGCCGCCATTCTCCGGGCCGAGCCGGCCGGTCTCGCCTGGGAACGCATCCACGGCGGCGCCCGGTGGCGCGACGCCGAGGTGGTGGCGGCGCTGGGGCCCCGAGCCGACAGTCTGCTGGCCCGCTGGAGCCGAGCTGCCCGGGAGACAGAGCCGGTTGCGGTTTGGCGGTCGATCGTCGACGAGGGCATCGGCGTCGCCGTCATCGGCTCGACCGCGTACCCGCCGGCCCTGGCCGCCGACATCGAACCGCCGGCGATCGTGTTCCATCGCGGTTCGCCCGACGTCGTGGCCGGTCCCCGGGTAGCGGTGGTGGGCACCCGCCGGTGCAGCGCCACGGGCGCCGCCATCGCCTGGGAACTGGGGCGCGACCTGGCCGCCGCCGGGGTGTCGGTCGTGTCGGGGCTCGCCTCGGGCATCGACGGCGCCGGCCATCGCGGCGCCCTGGCGGCCGTGGGAGATGGCGCTCCGGCCCCGCCAATCGGCGTGGTCGGGAGCGGTCTCGACGTCGTCTATCCCCGCGGTCAGGCGGAGCTGTGGCGTGCGGTGGCGTCGCGAGGCGTCCTGCTGTCAGAGGCGCCGCTGGGCGCACGGCCGGAGCGCTGGCGCTTTCCGGCGCGCAACCGCATCATTGCCGCACTCGCCGACCTGGTCGTGGTCGTCGAGTCACACCGCGCCGGCGGATCGATGCACACCGTCGACGAGGCCGACCGGCGCGGCGTCGACGTGATGGCGGTCCCCGGTTCGATCCGGGCGCCGGCGTCGGCGGGCACCAATGGGCTGCTCGCCGAGGGCCGGGCGCCGGTCTGTTCGGCCGACGACGTGATGGTGGCCCTGGGCTTGCGGCCCGCCGGTCGCCGGGCCCGCGTCGAGACGCGGCCTCGGCCCGAGGCCGGCGATGCCGCGGTGCTCGATGCGGTGGGCTGGCAGCCGGCCACCCTCGACCAGATCGGGGTGCGCACCGGGCACGACCTGGCGGTCCTGGCACCGGCGCTGGATCGACTGTGCGAGGCGGGATGGGTGGCTAGGCGCGGCGGCTGGTACGAGAGGGTCGCGGGAGGAGCCCCATGACTGCCGGTACCTTTGGTGATCGTGGCGCCGGGCTGGCGAGTCGAGGAGTTCACCCACTCGCTGACTGCGGCGGCACCGTCCACGGTCGAGGCGTACGGGCGCGACCTGGCGTCTTTCGTCACCTGGGCCGAGCGCGTGGGGCTGAGGTCGCCGGCCGACGTGCAGCGCACGACGATCCGGCGGTACCTGGCCTTCCTCGCGACGCGGGGGTTCGCCCGCCGCACCATCGCCCGGCGGGCCTCGGCGCTGCGCCGTTATTTCGGCTGGGCCCGGCGCGTGGGCGTCACCACCAGCGATCCGACGGCGGGCCTGAGCGCGCCCAGGGGCGAGGCGCGGCTGCCGCGGGTCCTGCACCCCGGCGAGCTGCGCTCGCTGCTGGACGAGTCGGCCCCCGGCGGCGCGGACGGTGGCCGCGACCTGCGCGACACGGCCCTGCTCGAGCTCCTCTACGGCAGCGGCCTGCGCGTGGCCGAGGCCGCGGCGCTCGACGTCGACGACCTCGACCTGGCGCGGCAGCGGGTCCGGGTGTGGGGGAAGGGCGGCAAGCAGCGCCTCGTCCCTCTGAGCGATCCTGCGGTCGACGGCCTGCGGCGCTGGCTCGCCGACGGCCGCCCCGAGCTTGCGACGGAGGCGTCGCCGGCGGCGGCCGTCTTCCTCAACCAGCGTGGACGGCGGCTGACGCCGCGCGACGCTCGACGCGTGCTCGATCGGCGAGCGGTGGCGCCGACTCACCCCCATGCGTTGCGGCACACCTTTGCCACCCACCTGCTCGACGGGGGCGCCGACCTGCGGGCTGTCCAGGAACTCCTCGGCCATGCAGACCTGGCGACCACGCAGCGTTACACTCACGTCTCCAAGGAACGGCTACGGACCGTGTTCGATGCCACTCACCCGCGGGCTTAGGGGCACAGTACGTGACGCTGGTTGATATCGAGACTGGGGATCTGTGGGCTGCGTACAAGCGCGATGGCAGCCACGCGGCCCGCGACGACCTAATCCTCAGCTACGCGCCCCTGGTCCAATACGTCGCGGGTCGCATGGGAGTCGGCCTGCCCAGCCACGTCGAGCGGGCCGACCTGGTCAGCTACGGCATCTTCGGCCTCATCGACGCGGTCGAGCGGTTCGACCCGACACGTGGTTGCCGGTTTGAGACCTACGCCATCGCCCGGATCAAGGGGAACATCCTCGACGAGCTGCGGTCCCTCGACTGGGTGCCCCGGTCGGTCCGTGCCAAGGCCCGCCGCATCGAGGCCGCCCTCGCCCGGCTCGCGGCCGTATTGCACCGTTCGCCGAGCGATGCCGAGCTCGCCGATGCCCTGGGCATGAACGACGATCAGCTCCGGGAAGCGCTGTCGCAGACCTCGCTGATGAGCCTGGTCAGATTCGACGCCGCGGTGGGGTCCGCCGCCTGCGACGACCCACCCTTGACGGTCGGCGACATCCTCGTGAGCGGTGACGACGATCCGCTCGCCGCGTTCGAGCTCGCCGAGCTCCGCCGGTCGCTCGCCGCCGCCATCGAGCACCTGAGCGAGCGGGAGCGCGTCGTCGTCAGCCTCTACTACCACGACGGCCTCACATTGGCCGAGATCGGCGAGGTGCTCGGTGTCACCGAGAGCCGTGCCTGTCAGATCCACACCAAGGCTGTGACCCGGCTGCGGATCCGCATGACCGCCGCCGGTCGCGTCCCCGCCTGACGCCCCAGGGCCGCCGGCCTCCGCCGGCTAGCAGCTGACGGCCGAGCCGGACGGCCCGCCGGCGGGTTGCCGGTGCGGCCGCGTCGCGGACGCTCGTCCGCTTCCCCCTCACTTCCCCCCGAGGTACCCGCGCACGCCCCGAGGGGGACGCCATGTTCCCGGCCCGCCGCTCGCCCGGTCCCGTCCGCCTGCGCCCACGCCGGCGCCACCACACCCGACGACGCTCCGCGCTCCGCCACCTTCGCCGCCTTCGCCGTCGGCTGGGCCGGTGGCATCGCCCTTCCGGCCTCGGGCCGCCACGCCCGGCCGTCGCCGCGGCGTTGACGCTGGTCATCGCGACCGTCGGGGCGGGGCCCGCCACGGCGAGCGCTGCGCCGCCCTCCCGCGCCGCGCCGCCGGCACCCACGTACAGCCCTCCGGTCTCGGCGCCCATCGCCGATCCCTTCCGACCACCCGCCGGCCCCTACGGCGCCGGCAACCGCGGCCTGGAGTACGACACCGAGCCCGGCGACCCCGTCCGGACCAGCGCCGACGGGATCGTCGTCTTCGCGGGCCCGGTGGCCGGCACCCTCCACGTCACCGTCCGCCACGGCGACGGCGTGCGGACCTCCTACTCGTTCCTCGCCGCCATCGACGTGGTGCTCGGCCAGCGGGTCCGCCGGGGCGACCCCGTCGGCACCGCCGGCGACCGGCTCCACTTCGGTGCCCGCGCCGGCGACGGCTACTTCGACCCCGCGTCCCTGTTCGCGGGCGGCGAGGTGGAGGTCGAGCTGCTGCCGTTCGAGATTCCCCCGGGCAGCACGCCGGAGTCGGAGGCCCGCGCGCTGGCGCAACTGGCGCTCGACGGCGGGAGCGGCGTTCAGATCCCGGGGGTTGGGGCTGCGCTGGGCTGGCTCTACGACCGCGCCCACTCCGCGGTGACCTACGCCGCACAGCTGAACCTCCCCGCTCGGGGCCTCGGCGTCGCCGCTGACCTGGGCACCCGCTTGCTGCGCCGCGGGCCGTGCTCCGAGGGGCCGGTGCCGGTAGCCCCCGTGCGCGGCCAGAACCGGGTGGCCATCACCGTTGCCGGCCTCGGCTCGTCGAGCACCACCGGATCGATCGACGAGCTACGCGCCGCCGACCTCGGCTATGACGGCGATCGGGTGGTGCGCTTCAGCTACTCCGGAGGACGGGTGCCAGGTTCCGGGGCGGCGTTCGACGGTCTCCCCACCCACCCCTACTACAGCGAGGCGACCCAAGGCGACCTCCGCGGCGCAGCCCGGCGCCTCGCCGACCTGATCGAGGACGTCGCCGCCGCCGCTCCCGACGCCACGATCGATGTCTTCGCCCACTCCCAAGGCGGCGTCGTCACCCGGCTGGCGCTCGCCGAGCTCGTCGAACGGGGCGTGGCGCTCGACCTGCTCGGCGTCGTCACCACCCTCGGCACACCGCACCGGGGGGCCGACATCGCGACGGCCGTCGCGGGGGCCAACACCACACTGACCGGCGACCTGGGCCTGGACGCCGCCGAAGCGTTCCTGGGCCGCGGGATCGACCCCGACGCGGTGGCGGTACTGCAGTTGGCCGAGGGGTCAGACGTGGTGCGCGAGCTGGCCGGCGAGCGTGTGCCCGAGGGTGTCGAGCTCGTGTCCATCGCCGCCCGTGGCGACCTGGCCGTGGCCGCGCCCAACACCGAGGTAGCGGGCGCCACCAACGTGACGGTGCCGGTGTCGGGGTGGTCCGCTCACGGCGACCTGGTGGCGTCGGACGAGGCCACCGGCGAGATGGCGCGGGCGCTAGCGGGTCAGCCACCGGGCTGCGAGGGATGGCGCGATGTGGTCGCCGATGTGGTCGTAAGTCACGGGATCTCGTTCGCCGAAGACCACATCGGCGCCACGGCGATGGCCGAGCTGCCATGACCGCTTCCCCGGTGGAATCACGGAATCACATGGCGGGTCTCGACGGCCTCCCGATAGGCTGTCCCGCCGGCCGGAATCGCTCTGGCCGGCAATCCACTCCGCAGCCGGACCCAACCCACGGTCGCCCTCGAGCGCCGGGTCCGGCGACGACCAACCGATGGGACGAAAGGGAACAGACACGTGGCTGTGGTCACCATGAAGCAGCTGCTGGAGGCCGGCGTCCACTTCGGCCACCAGACCCGCCGTTGGAACCCCAAGATGAAGCGCTTCATCTTCGGTGAGCGCAACGGCATCTACATCATCGATCTCGAGCAGACGCTCGCCCGCATCGAAACCGCCTACACGTTCGTGCGCGACACGGTCACCGCCGGTGGCTCGATCATGTTCATCGGAACCAAGAAGCAGGCGCAGGAGCCGATCCAGCAGTACGCCGAGAAGTGCGGCATGCCCTACATCAACCAGCGGTGGCTGGGCGGCATGCTCACGAACTTCCAGACCATCAACAAGCGGGTCGCCAAGATGCTCGACTACGAGCGCATGCGCGACTCGGGCGAGTTCGACGCCATGCCGAAGAAGGAAGCGCTGCTGCTCGGCCGCGAGCTCGACAAGCTGGAGCGCTACCTCGGAGGCATCCGCCACATGGACCGGCTGCCCCAGGCCATCTTCGTGCTCGATACCAAGAAGGAGCACATCGCGGTCACCGAGGCCAACAAGCTGGGCGTCCCGGTCGTGGCCGTGGTGGACACCAACTGCGATCCCGACGTCATCGACTACGTGATCCCCGGCAACGATGACGCCATCCGCTCGGGCACGCTGTTGAGCCGGGTCATCGCCGATGCGGTAATCGAGGGCAAGCACATCGCGTCCCTGAGGGTCCCGGGCGTCACGCGGTCGACGGACGACAAGGCCCGTGTCGCCGCCGAGCAGGCCGAGGCTCGCCGTCAGGCGCTGGCCGAGGCCCGCGAGCGCGACGCCCGCATTGCCGGGACCCGCGCCTCACCCCGCCCGCCCGCCGCGCCGTCCGTCGACTCGCCCAGGCCACCGGCGGCGGCCGGCGACGAGGCCGCAAGCGTCGAAGTGCCCGCGGCCCAGGCCGCCCCGACCGACGCGGTCGACGGCGACGCGCCCGCCGTGCCCGGGGCCGCTTCAGCCGACGCGGCCGACGGCGACTCGCCCGCCGGAGCCGAGGCCGCCCCGACCGAAGCGACCGAGGGCAACGCCCCTGCCGAGGCCGAGACCCCCGAGACCTCCCCCGGCTCCCAGGAGTCCTGAGCCCCCATGGCCGCCTTCACCGCCAATGACGTACAGGCCCTGCGCCGGCTCACCGGCGCCGGGATGATGGATGCCAAGAGGGCGCTCCAAGAGGCCGCCGGCGATACCGAGCGAGCCAAGAAGCTGCTGCGCGAGTGGGGCTTGGGCAAGGCCGCCGACCGCGCCGACCGCGAGAACGCCCAGGGCGCCATCGCCATCGGCACCGGCCCGGGCGCGGTGGGCCTGGTCGAGCTCAAGTGCGAGACCGACTTCGTCGCCAAGTCCCCCGACTTCGTCACCCTCACCCAGGCCCTGGCCGACTCGGTCGCCGCCGGCGGCGAGGCCGCCGTGGGGGACCACAAGGACGCCGTCGACGACCTCAAGGTCACGCTCAAGGAGAACGTGGAGGTGGGTCGGATCGTCCAGGTGGTGGTCGGCGGCGGCGAGGTGGTCGGCACCTACCTCCATCGCCAGGACGGGCGGGGAGTGAACGGCGTGGCGGTCGTCCTGCGGGGCGGCACCGAGGAGCTGGCCCACGACATCGCGGTCCACATCGCCTTCGCCAAGCCTCAGTACCTCACCCGCGAGGACGTGCCGCCCGACGCGGTCGACGACGAGCGCCAGACCCTCCTCAACATCACCAAGGCCGAGGGCAAGCCCGAGGCGGCGTGGCCCAAGATCGTCGAGGGACGTATCAACGGCTGGTACAAAGAGCGCGTGCTTCTCGAGCAGCCATTCGTGCGCGACGAGAAGCAGACCATCGCCCATGTCGCCTCGGGAGGCAAGGCCGAGATCGTACGCTATGCCCAGTTGTTCATCGGCGGCTGACGGCGGCTGAGGAACGGCAGTGAGCGTCCCGGCAGCGGAAGAAGCGGGGTATCACCGGGTCCTGCTGAAGCTGTCGGGGGAGGCCTTCGCCGGTGATGTCGGCTACGGCATCGACGGGCAGTTCACCGACTACATCGCCAACGAGATCGCAGGCGTTCGTGGCAACCAGGGCGTCGACATCGCGGTGGTCGTCGGCGGCGGCAACATCTGGCGAGGCATGACCGGCGCCGGGGCCGGCATGGACCGCGCGCAGGCCGACTACATGGGCATGCTGGCCACGGTCATCAACGCGCTCGCGCTCCAGGACACGCTTGAGCGCCTGGGTCAGCCCACGCGGGTGCAGACCGCCATCCACATGGCGCAGGTGGCCGAGCCGTACATCCGGCGGCGCGCCATCCGCCATCTCGAGAAGGGCCGGGTGGTGATCTTCGCCGGCGGCACGGGCAACCCCTTCTTCACCACCGACACCGCGGCGGCGCTGCGGGCCGTCGAGATCGAGGCCGACGTCATGCTGCGGGGCACCCATTCGGGCGTCGACGGCCTCTACACCGACGACCCCCGCACCAACCCCGAGGCCACCAGGCTCGACACAGTCAGCTACCTCGACGTGCTCAACCGCGGCCTCAAGGCCATGGACTCGACTGCCATCACGCTGTGCATGGACAACAAGTTGCCCATCGTTGTGTTCGACCTGCTGGGCGAGGGCAACATCGCGTCGATCGTCGGGGGTCGGGCTGTGGGTACGCTGATCCGCTGACGGCGCCGGGTGCGCTGGGGGAGACTGGCGCCGGCCGTGACAGCAGGAGAGCCCGGTGAGTGATGAGATGATCTCCATGGTGCTCGACGAGGCGCGAGACAAGATGGTGAAGGCCGTCTCGCACGCTCGTTCCGAGTTCACCGGCGTGCGCACGGGTCGAGCGGCACCGGCCCTGGTGGAAAAGATCCCGGTCGACTACTACGGCACGGAGGTTCCACTCCAGCAGATCGCCGGTTTCACCGTGCCCGAGGCGCGCATGCTGGTGATCAGCCCCTACGACAAGAACTCGCTCGGAGCCATCGAGAAGGCCATCCAGCTGAGCGGGCTCGGGCTGGCCCCCAGCAACGACGGACAAATCATCCGCCTGAACTTCCCGCCGCTGACCGAGGAGCGCCGCAAGGAGCTGGTGCGGTTGGTGAAGGGCATGGCCGAGGAGGGGCGCGTGAGCATCCGCCACGCCCGGCGCGCCGCCCGGCATGAGCTCGAGGCGCTGGAGAAGGACGGCGACATCTCCGCCGATGACCTGGCCCGGGCCGAGAAGGAGCTGGACAAGCTCACCCACCACCACGAAGCCGAGGTGGACACCGCGCTCGAGCACAAGGAGCAGGAGCTGCTCGAGGTCTGATTCTCCACCCCTCCACCATCGGGGCACGCAACGGGTGCAGGATGGGGTGGTCGAAAATCGGGACGCACGACCGCGCACGGTGGGCACGACGAGAGGAAGAGCCTTGTGACTGACGAAGATCGCCGGCAGGAGCGCCATCGCGATCCCACTGAGGGTGTGCGTCTCATCGGTACCGACGAAGCCGCCGAGGCGCTGGAGCGCGACGACATCCGCCACCGCCTGCGCGACGATCAGCCCCGCTTCGGCGATCGTCCCACTTCGGCCGAGCTCGGAGGCCCCCGGCCGGCCCTGCGCTTCCCCCTCGGCTCCTACGACGATCCCGCCACCATCGAGCGACCGGCCGTCGTGCCGGTCCAGTCGCCCACCGAGGCGCCCGAGCTGTCGCACTGGGCGGGTTCGGCCGCAGAGGAGGTCCCGAAGATGAACCGCCGTGACCCGCGCCAGGGCGACGATCCCTGGTCGACTCTGGCCGACTCCGATCCCCGTTGGCGGGACGACCCCCGGTCACCCGCGGGGTCCGGCAGCCCGCCCCCGCGGCGGCCGCCCGGTCCGCCGACCGAGCCGACGCGCCCGAGGCCCCCCGTTGGCGGCGAGAGCTGGCCCGACCCCGCCCAGCCGCCGTCCAGCGACCCCCGCCAGGGGGCACCGGTGGCGTACGAGGACGAAGTGGAGCCGCCCCCGGGCCGGTCGGTGTTCGCCGACGCCGACAGCCGCCAGCCCACCTACGAGGATGCCTACGCCGACGAGGGCTACGCCGACGAGTACGACGCCACCTACGACGAGACGTACGACGACGCCTACGGCGACGAGGCGTACGGCGACGAGACCCGCGGCGGATACGGCGCCGAGCCCCGGGGCGTCGCGACGGCGCCTCGCCGCCGCGCCCCCGGGCGGGCGCCCCGTCGGATCACTGCCGACCGCAACCTCCGCGTCGCCATCGGCGTTGCGTTGATCTTCGCGGGCATCGCACTGCTGCTGTTCAAGTTCGGTGGCGAGCAGGGCGGGATGGTCGTCGCCGTCCCCGTGCTGGCGTATGCCGCCTACGAGTACTTCGTCGTGGGCAACAAGGCCGGGCACGAGGCCCTCATGCCGGTCGGCGTGGTATCCACCGTCGGATTTGTCATCGCCGCCTACAACTACGGCGAGCAGGCGCTGCCGGTGGTCATGGTCATGTCGGTGGCCGTGTGCTTCCTGTGGTACCTGGTCAGGGCGGCCGCCGATCGGCCGGTGCCCAACATCGGGGTGACCCTGCTCGGCATCTGTTGGATCGGCCTGTTCGGCTCGTTCGCCGGCCTGATGCTGGCGGAACCGAACGGCAATGGGGTGGCTTTGCTGCTGGCGGCGGTGCTGCCGACGATCGCATACGACGTCGGTGCGCTGTTCGTCGGGCGGAGCGCCGGCTCGCGCCCGCTGTCCGACGCCAGCCCCAACAAGACCATCGAGGGCCTGCTGGGCGGGATGGTCCTGGCCGTCGCCGCCGGTGTGGTCTTCGCCACGGCCGCGGGCGGTGTGTTCCCCTTCGACGAGGCCGGAGAGGGCCTCAAGCTGGGGGTGCTCGTCGCCCTGGTGGCGCCGCTCGGCGACCTCTCCGAGTCGTTGGTCAAGCGCGACTTCGGCGTCAAGGACATGGGCAGCATCCTGCCGGGCCACGGCGGCCTGCTCGACCGCTTCGATGCGCTGCTGTTCGTGCTCCCGGCCGTCTGGTACCTGGCGAGGGTCTCCGACTTCTTCCTCACCTGAACGGCCTACCCTGGGCGGATGAGCGAGCGTCCCGAACGGCGAGAGAGCCAGCGAGGCCCGGGCGGCCCGCAGCGAAGCCGCAAGAGCGGAAGACATTGCCTCTGACGACGGTCGCAGTCGCCGGCTCGACCGGGTCGATCGGGACGCAGACCATCGACGTGGTCCGGGCCGAGCCCGACCGGTTCGAGATCGTGGCGCTCGGAGCCTGGTCGTCCGCCGACGCGCTGGTGCGCCAGGCCCATGAGCTGCATCCGAAGCTGGTGGTGGTGGGCGACGAGCGCCGTGCGGCGGCCGTCCACGACGGCGTGCCGGCGGGCACCGATGTGCGGGCGGGCGAGGCGGCGCTGGCCGAGCTCGGCGCCGTGGCCGACGTGTGCGTCAACGGCGTGGTGGGCTTCGCCGGCCTGCAGGTCACCCTGGCGGCGCTGGCGGCCGGCCGGCGGCTGGCTCTGGCCAACAAGGAGTCGCTGATCGCCGGGGGCCCGGTGGTGCGGGCGGTGTTGGATCTCCCCGGCGCCGGGCACATCGTGCCGGTCGACTCCGAGCATTGCGCCGTGCACCAATGCCTGGCCGCCAACGCCAGCGGCGATCCCTCACGCGTGGCGCGCATCGTCCTCACCGCCAGCGGGGGACCGTTCAGGGGCCGCAGCCGGGACGAGCTGGCGCACGTGACCGTCGACGATGCCCTGGCCCACCCCACCTGGTCGATGGGGCCCAAGATCACGGTGGATTCGTCGACGCTCATGAACAAGGGCCTCGAGGTCATCGAGGCGCACGAGCTGTTCGGCGTCGACTACGACGCGATCGACGTGGTGGTCCACCCGCAGTCGATCGTGCACTCCATGGTGGAGATGACCGACGGGTCCACTATCGCACAGCTCTCGAACCCCGACATGCGCCTGCCCATCGGCTACGCCCTGGCGTGGCCCGACCGCATCGCCACGCCGTTCGGCGGCATCGACTGGTCGACGTGCAGCCGCCTCGATTTCCAGGCCCCCGACCACGACGCCTTCCCCTGCCTGGGCCTGGCCTACGAGGCCGGACGGCAGGGCGAGACGGCACCGGCGGTGCTCAACGCCGCCAACGAGGAGGCCGTGGCCGCGTTCCTGGCGGGGAGGATCCGCTGGATCGCCATCCCCGACGTACTCAATGCCGTCCTCGCCCGGCATGATGGGGGGCGTGCCGATGGGGTTGACGCCGTGATCGACGCCGACCGCCGTGCTCGGGACGCCAGCCGGCGGGAGATCGAGAGGATCAGTCGATGACTGACACGGAGCGACGCCCCGAGCCGCCGAGCGGCTCGCGGCCCGCGCCGGATCCTCCCGAATACCAGACGGGCGGACTGCGCCTCGCCCTGCTCGTCGCCGCCATCGCCCTCGCGGGACTGGCGCTGGGGTGGCCGGTGCTGGTGGTGATCCTCGGGATCGTGGTGATGATCTTTCTCCACGAACTCGGCCACTACCTCACCGCCAAGTGGGCGGGCATGAAGGTGACCGAGTTCTTCATCGGGTTCGGGCCCAAGATCTGGTCCTTCCGGCGGGGCGAGACCGAGTACGGCTTCAAGGTCCTGCCCGCCGGCGCCTACGTCCGCATCATCGGGATGAACAACCTCGACGAGGTCGACCCGGCCGACGAGCCGCGGACGTACCGGCAGAAGTCCTTCCCCAAGCGGCTGCTGGTGGTGAGCGCCGGATCGCTGATGCATTTCGCTCAGGCGTTCGTGCTGCTGGTGGTCCTGCTCGGCGTCGTGGGGTTCCCCGGCCGAAGCATCGCCAACCCCCCCGACCGCGCGCCGGCATGGGAGATCAACCAGGTGGAGGGCGACAGCGCCGCGCAGGCGGCCGGCCTGAAGAAGGACGACCTCATCGTGGCCGTCGACGACGACCGGGTGTCGCGCTACGACGAGCTGTCCGACGCGCTCGCCCGCTACAACGTCGGCGACCAGGTCCGGCTGACCATCGAGCGCGACGGGGTCGAGCGGACGGTCGCCGCCGAGCTACGTCCCCGCCCCGCTGGCGTGCCCGGCGGCGAACCCGGATCGCCGTTCCTGGGGGTCGGCACGTCGAAGCACTTCTCCGACGAGCCCATCGGCGTCGGGACGGCCATCGTGCGGGCGCCCGGCGAGATGGTGCGCTTCACCGGGCAGACCTTCGGCGCGATGGCCGGGTTCTTCAGCCCCCGGGGGATCAGTGACTTCGCCAACAATGTCGGCCAGGCCAACGACCGCGGCTCGGGCTCCGGTGGTTCGGGTTCGTCTGCCGGCGACGACAACGACCGCCTGATCTCGATCATCGGCGTGATCCAGCTGGGTTCGCAGGACGTCGCGAACCGGGGTGCATTCCTGCTGGCGCTGTTCTTCAGCCTCAACATGTTCATCGGCATCTTCAACATGCTGCCCCTGCTCCCACTGGACGGCGGCCACGCCGCCATCGCCGTCTACGAGCGCATCCGCTCTCGGCCCGGGCGGACATATCACGCCGACTTCGCCAAGCTGCTGCCGCTGGCGTACGCGGTGGTGATGGGTCTCGTCGTCCTGGGGGTGACCGCGATGTACCTCGACATCGTCGATCCGATCAGCGGGTGACCCGGGCACCCTCGCACGTGCGATAGACCACCCTCATGGAGCTCGGACAGTCCTCGCATCCCCGCCGCAAGACCCGCCAGATCATGGTGGGTGACGTGCCGGTCGGCGGCGACGCGCCCATCACCGTGCAGTCGATGACCATCACCAAGACCGCTGACGTCGAGGGCACGCTGCAGCAGATCTACGACCTGGCCATGGCCGGCTGCGACATCGTCCGCTGCACGTGCAACGAGATCGAGGCGGCGGAGGGGCTGGCACGCATCGTTCCCCGGTCACCAGTCCCGATCGTGGCCGACATCCACCACAACCACCGCATGGCGCTGGCCGCGCTCGAGGCCGGCGTGCACTGCCTGCGCCTCAACCCGGGCAACATCCGCAAGCCCGAGCACATCAAGCTGGTGGCCCAGGAGGCCAAGGATCGCGGGGTCCCCATCCGCATCGGCGTCAACGGCGGCTCGCTGCACCCCGACCTCTACAAGCGTCACGGTGGCAAGGTCACCCCCGAGGCCATGGTCGAGTCGGCACAGATCGAGCTGGCCTACTTCGAGGAGGTCGGGTTCGAGGACGTCAAGATCTCGGTCAAGGCGTCGTCGGTGCCGCTGATGATCGAGGCGTACCGGCAGCTCTCCGACGCCGTCGACCACCCGCTGCATCTGGGCGTCACGGAGGCGGGACCGCTGCCGGGCGGGTTGATCAAGGCCACCGCGGGCATCGCCACCCTGTTGGCCGAGGGCATCGGCGACACGATTCGCTACAGCCTTACCGCCGATCCGGTCGAGGAGGCCCGGGCCGGCCGGGCGCTACTCGAGGCCATGGGACTACGCGAGCGCAAGAACGTCGATCTCATCGCCTGTCCCTCGTGCGGCCGGGCCGAGATCGACGTGATCGAGGTGGCGCGCCAGGCCCAGGAGGCGTTCGGCGACCGCCAGATCCCCCTCCAGGTGGCGGTGATGGGCTGCGTGGTCAACGGCCCGGGCGAGGCGCGCGACGCCGATCTCGGCATCGCCGCCGGCAACAAGAAGGGCCACCTCTTCGTGCGGGGGCAGAACGTGGCCGTGGTCCCGGAGCACCAGATGGTCGACGCGCTGCTGGAGTGGGCCACGTTCATCAGCGACCACGGCGTCGACGCCGCCTTCGAGCGGGCACGGTCCACCCGGGAACAGGCCCGCCGCGAGGCCGAGCGCGACCGGGCGGCGTTGGCCGGTGCCCATGGGGACGACGTCAACCAGAGCGAGCAGCGGGTGCAGCTCATCCGCAAGCTCGGTTGAGGGGTCTGGGCATGGCACGACAGGTCCGCCAAGGCGAGGGGTGGCTGGGCCGCGTCGGGCTGGTGCTGCTCGGCGTGCTGATCGTGTGGCTCCTCGTCTCGTCGGTCCTGGGCTTTGTGTTCTCGCTCATCCGGATGCTGTTGTTCGTCGCGCTGTTCGCGATCGTCGCCTGGTTCGTGTTGATCGGTCCCCCGGATCGCCACGATTAATCGCGATTTGCAACCACATCGACATATTCGGTTGAGTAGATTTCGCTCGTCGTGCGCAGTAGTTCGCGATCCCGTGCCTCGTGGCTGGGGCTGGCCGGGTTCGGCCTAGCCGCCGCCGTGTTCGCCGCCTCCAGCGGCGGGCGATCGTCGCTGCCCGCCGACGCGTCCGTGGCCGGTTCCGCGGCCGCCGACGTCCCGCCCGACATCCGTGCCGTCGACTTCGGCGAGGTGGCGCCGCCCGGGTCGGCCTGCGCCGAGGGGCTGCGCTTCACGCCACCCGCCGCCATCCCCGTCGCCCGGGGCCGCAGCCCGGTGCTCGACATCGGCCGCTTCACTCGCCTCGAGGTCGATCCCGACGTCGCCTACGGCGACCTCGATCGCGACGGCAGCGACGAGGCGATCGTGCACGTGGTGTGCACCTACGGTGCCAACGGCGCCGAGGACACCGTTCAGGTGTGGACGCAGAACCGGGCGGGGCGGACGGTGCACGTCGCGAGCCTGACCGAGCCGCCCCGTTCGGTCACCGGTCCGCTGCCGCCGGCGGTCAGCGACGTGGCGGTCGACGGGCGCCGCGTCGAGGTCACCTGGACCCACTACGCCGCCGGCGATCCCAACTGCTGCCCCAGCCGGTTGACAACCGTGACCTACGAGCTCGACGGCGACGTGCTCGGCCGCGTAGGCAGGCCCGTCACCCGCACCGCGAGCTAACAGCTTCCGGCCGCGAGCGACCCGACCGGTACGATCCGTCGCCTATGGCGAAGGTGCTCACGGCGCAGGCCGACGACTTCCCCCGCTGGTTCCAGGACGTGGTGGCGAAGGCGGAGCTGGCCGACAACGGCCCGGTGCGGGGGACGATGGTCATCCGCCCGTACGGCTACTCGATCTGGGAGCGCATGCAGGCCGAGTTGGACGACCGCATCAAGTCCGCCGGCGCCGAGAACGCGTACTTCCCGCTGTTCATCCCCGAGAGCTACCTGCGGCGCGAGGCCGAGCACGTCGAGGGCTTCAGCCCCGAGCTGGCGGTCGTGACCCACGCCGGCGGCAGGGCGCTGGACGAGCCGATCGTCGTCCGCCCCACCAGCGAGACGGTCATCGGCGAGTACATGGCCAAGTGGATCCAGAGCTACCGCGACCTTCCGCTGCTGTTGAACACCTGGAACAACGTGGTGCGCTGGGAGATGCGGCCCCGCCTGTTCCTGCGCACCACCGAGTTCCTCTGGCAGGAGGGTCACACCGCGCACGCGACCCGCGAGGACGCGGAGGCCTATGCGATCCGCATCCTTCGTGAGGTCTACGAGGACTTCATGGTCAACGTGCTGGCGATGCCGGTGCTGGTAGGCCGCAAGACCGCCAGCGAGCGCTTCGCCGGTGCCATCAACACCCTGACGTGCGAGGGCATGATGCGCGACGGCAAGGCGCTCCAGATGGGAACCAGCCACGAGCTGGGCTCCAACTTCGCCAAGGCGTTCGACATCACCTACCTCGACGCCCAGGGTGAGACCCGGCACTGCTGGACGACCTCGTGGGGATCGACGACGCGGATGATCGGCGGCGTGATCATGACCCATGGCGACGACAACGGCATGGTGGTGCCGCCGGTGCTGGCGCCCATCCAGGCGTTGGTGCTGGTCGTGAAAGACGAGGGCGGCACGGCGGACAGGGCGGCGGTCCTGGCCCGCGAGCTGGTTGACGCCGGCATCCGCACCCGGCTCGACGACCGCGTGGGGCAGACCTTCGGCCGCCGCGTCACCGACTGGGAGCTCAAGGGCGTGCCCGTGCGCGTGGAGATCGGCCCCCGCGACGTGGCGGCCGACGCGGCGACGCTCGTGCGACGCGACACCGGGACCAAGGAGCAGGTGGCGCTGGCGTCGCTGCCGGAGCGGGTCGAGAAGCTCATCTCCGACATCCAGCACGACATGCTGGCCGATGCCGTCAGCCGGCGTGACGCCAACATCGCGGACGCGTCCGACCTCGCCGAGGCGGCCGCGGCCAGCAGGACCGGGTTCGCGCGCCTCCCGTGGCGGCTCGTGCGGGGCGAAGGGGAAACCCGGCTGGCCGCGGAGGGTGTCACCGTGCGGTGCCTGCAGCGACCGGACGGGTCGCTGTCGCGGTCCGAGGACGAAGACGACCTCGTCGCGTTCGTGGCCCGCGCCTACTAGCCCCTCCCTAGCCCCTCTCCGAACCTCCTCTCGAGCCCGGTAGCGCGCGGCCCGTGATCAGCCCCTACTCTCCGCTGACGACTCCCGGCCGGCTATACTTCGGGGTCCGTTCCGTTCGATCCCATCGAGCGAAGGCGTGGGCTTGGGCCCACGCCTTTCGTATGACAAGAGGAGGTGTAGCAGCAGATGAGCGTCGCCGATCGCGTGCGTGACCTCGTGCTACCGCTCCTCGACGATCGAGATCTCGACCTCTACGACGTCGAGATGCAGGGGCCGGTCCTGCGGGTGGTCGTCGACAGCCCTCCCGGCAGTGACGGCGGCCTCGACCTCGACGTGCTGGCCGACGCCACGCGGGCGGTGTCGCGGGCCCTCGACGACGCGGACCCGATCAGCGGCCGCTATACGCTCGAGGTCACCAGCCCGGGGCTCGAGCGCAAGTTGCGCCGCCCCGAGCACTTCGAGCGGGCGGTGGGTGAGACGGTCAAGATTCGCACCGTGGCGGGCGCTGGCGACGAGCGGCGGGTGGAAGGTCAGCTCGTCGGGGCCGACACCACCGGCGTCACCGTGCGGACCGGGGTCGCCGACGACGGGACTGCACTCGAGCGACGCCTCGGCTACGACGACATCGAGCGGGCGCGCACGGTGTTCGAGTGGGGCCCAGCTGCGCCCCGCTCCACCAGGCGCAAGAGCGACGAGAAGAGGGAACGTAGATGAGCGAGATGATGGAGGCGCTGCAGGCGCTTGCCGCCGAGAAGGGCATCTCGGTCGACACGTTGATGGCCGCACTCGCCGACGCACTCGAGTCGGCCTACAAACGGATGCCGGGGGCCCACGAGTACGCCTGGGTCACGATCGACCCCACCAACTTCGACATCCGGGTCTACGCGCAGGAGATCGACGAGGACGGTGAGCCCTACGGCCCCGAGCTCGACGTCACGCCCAAGGACTTCGGTCGCATCGCCGCCCAGACCGCCCGCCAGGTCATGACCCAGCGGATCCGGGAGGCCGAGCGTGAGTTGCGCTACGAGGAGTACGCCGGCCGCGAGGGCGACATCGTCACCGGTACCGTTCAGCAGGGCGACAGCCGCTATACCCTGCTGAGCCTCGGCCCGGTCGAGGCCCTGCTGCCACAGGCCGAACAGGTGCCCCATGAGCGTCCCGAGCCCAACAGCCGGCTCAAGGCCTACATCGTCGAGGTGCGGCGCACGTCGAAGGGCCCCCAGATCGTCGTGTCCCGGACCCACCCGGGCCTGATCCTGGAGCTGTTCAAGCTCGAGGTGCCGGAGATCGCCGACGGCATCGTGGAGATCAAGGCGTGTGCCCGCGAGCCCGGGCACCGCACGAAGCTCGCGGTGTGGTCCAACGACCCCAACGTCGATCCCGTCGGCGCCTGCGTCGGGGCCCGGGGCGCTCGGGTGCGGCAGGTGGTCAACGAGCTGCGGGGCGAGAAGATCGACATCGTCCCGTTCTCCGATGACGCTTACGAGTTCGTGGCCAAGGCGCTGTCGCCCGCCAAGGTCAAGGAGGTGCGCATCGACGAGGCCACCGGCGTGGCCGAGGTGATCGTGCCCGACTACCAGCTATCACTCGCCATCGGCAAGGAGGGCCAGAACGCCCGCCTGGCCGCGCGGCTCACCGGGTGGCGGGTCGACATCAAGAGCGAAACCCAGCTCGTCGAGGAGGAGGCTTACAGCCAGCAGGATTGGGCCGAGGGCGAGTGGGTGGTCGACCCCAAGACCGGAGAACAGGTGTGGCAGCCCGCCGAGGGGGGACCGGCGGTTTCGGCTGAGGAGTGGGAGGCGGCGCTGGCCGAGGCGCCCGGAGGCAACGGCGAGCCGTCCACTGCGGGTGCCGTGGGACCGCAGGCGGCTCCGGCGGAGGCCGAGGC
>JBKPAA010000083.1:0-38893 GCA_046726215.1 Actinomycetota bacterium
CGATGTCGCCGCGATGTAACCACTATGCAGGATCAGCGTTTGGAATTGGCCGCTGTCGCTGCCTGTTCCGACTGCCCAGCACTCACCCCGCTGGCATGTGATCCCGCTGAGCAGCGCCCTCGTCGGGGTTGGGGCGTTGACGAGAGACCAACTGTTCCCGTTCCAGTGCTCCAGCAGCGCTTGCGGATTAGCCCCGGACGCGTCTTGTGTTGTACCGACGGCCCAACAACCTGATCGCTGAAGGCAACTCACGCCTCCCAGGAAATTTTCGGCTCTGCTCGAGTTCGCAGAGGGAACGATGGACCAGGAGCCACCCCTCCACCTCTCAACTAGGGTGGCGTTGACGCCGGGTGCCTCGACCGTTGATCCGACGGCCCAGCAATTACCGTTCGATAGACAAGTCACCTTGCCGAGACTGCTGTGGGAGGCGCTGGTCGAGTTTGGTGAGTCAACGACCGACCAGGACTTCCCGTTCCATCGCTCTACCAGCGTCGCGCCGGTGCTTCCCATGTGGTGCCCCCCTACCGCCCAGCAGCGTGAGCGAGAAGCGCAGCTCACACCAGTGAGCACGCCTTCATTCCCCCCCGGCGTCGGAGGGCGGATGACGGACCAGCTGACGCCGTCCCAATGCTCGATGAGGGGATATCCGCGGAGGTCATTGCTATCAAAATGCAGGCCGACGGCAATGCACATCGAGGTTGACGCGCATGTCACATCAAACAACAATGCCCCTTCACCCAGATCGGGCGAGGCGACGATGGACCAAGATGTCCCGTTCCACCTCTCGATGAGGGCCGTTGGAGGCGAGGAGTACACGGTGCCAACCGCCCAGCACTCCGTGTCCGACACGCACGCGACACTGTGCAGCTCCTGAAACACTCCAGGAACTTTTGGCGAACTCACGATCGACCAAGAGGTCCCGTTCCCCTCTTCGATGAGCGTCTGAGCAAGGCCGAGCGAGCTATTGAAGTAGGTGCCGACAGCCCAGCAGTGCGTACTCGACACGCATGCAACGCCGTTCAGCACGTTCTGCTCTGCGCTGCTGGTGCTGGGAGAAGGAACAACCACCCACGCGCTTTGCGCAGGTGCCGCAGGGGACCCGACGATCGCCGCGACGAACGCGACGACCACTCCGATCAGCACACGTCGAGCCCGACGGGGCAGCGTTGTCACGCGAAGACCGCTCACCGTGAGGCCACCCTTGCAAGCGTTGCCGAGTTCCACACCCAGCACGACCCCCTCGAGCTGACGATAGAGGACCGCAGAGACCCTCGCCACGATCTCCTCGATAGGCGCCCGTCGCGGGACGACGTTGACGGCCCTCGAACCCCAAGTCGCTAAGGGCGGCCGAGCAGGTCAGCGCCGGGTGGGCTGGGGACGGCGCCGCAGGTGCCGCGCGCAAGGCAGGGCGGCGGTGCCGGCGAAGCCGGCGCCCTTGATCTGTAGAGCCCAGCACCAGATTCGGCAGGGTTGGGACTGGACATAAGGACGGAGCAGGTTGTCCGGTCCCGGTAGATGCTTCACCTCCGCCGGGATAGGGGCGGTCCCGGAGAGGCTGCAACCAGCTGGGGACGGGTTCACGTCACCTCCCGGGCGGTGAATCGCTATCGAGTAATGCCTTGAACCGGACCATCTCCGCGGCCGTGTCACGCTCCAGCCACCGGCGGAGCCGAGGCTCGGCGAGCCACCGCCACGGGCGTCGGAAGCGATAAACCTCCCGGTGGGTGACGAGCGTGCCCTCTGCGCCGGCCTCGCAATCGAAGCTGCCCTCGAAGTAGTCGAGGAACCAGCGAGCGGGCCCGGCGATCGGCGAGCCGAACACCAGCCGCGAGCCGTCAAAGTGAACGGGTACGTCCCCGTGGGACCGGGCAGCGCTCGAATGCGACCGGAGAACCGCACGGTGCCCCGGTCTCCGGACCGGCGTACCTCGCCCACGCGGCCGATCTTGTGGTCCGCCTGCCGGTAGCGTTCGAGATCGATGACAAAGGCGAACACCTCGGCCGGCGAGGCCCGCACGGTCGTGCTCGCCTCTCCGACGATCGGGTCTGCGTGCATCGCTCCGTCTCCTTTCCGGCGGCTCGCCTGCGGCCATCGGGGCCAGCATCGCGAACCCCGGGTCCAGTTGTCGTCGGGCCGACGTCGACATACTCGCCTGCCATCACCGGCGTACGTCCGGGGCCACCGGTACGCCACCGGGAGTGGCTTAGACCGCGGTGCCCGTCGTGGTGGGATAGGCCCGGTGGAACTGGGAGCATGGCGACGACGGCAGCTGAGGCCGGCGCAGCCACCGACGGTGCTGGCTGCGCGCGGCATCCGGGGCCCGCTCATCGCTGGGCTGGTCACTTCGACCTGCGTGCTGTTCACCGCGTCGACGGCGACCCAGCTCGGCTACCTGGTCTCGGTCGTGTCGGAAATGAGCCCTCCCCGATCCGCCTGCGCGTGTCAAGCCCGATAGGTCATCCCCGTTCCCTACAAGCTGGACCGAACTACAGTTCCCGCGTCTGGGAACACGCAGGCGGCCGACGCGGCACCCGTCACCCGTGGGCCAGCAGGTGACCGCCCGCCCACGTCGCGATCTCGCCGATCATCCTCGGATCCGGCGAAGTGCCGTTCGATGGCCTCGAAGACATGAGGACGCACTATGAGTGCTCGCAGCTGGTCGCATCCGAGCCTGTGACGCATGTCGTCTCCAGCCGCCGATGACAGGGTGGCGACGGCCGGCTGCATCGGGACGCCTCGATGAGTTCCGCGCACCCGCGCAGTCATAGGGCAAGTACAAAATGTCCGACTCACACGACAGGAGAATCCGATGTCAACGATCACGGCCAGCCTGTTCATGGCGCTCGATGGCGTTGTCGACCCGGGCGTCGGCAACTGGCACTTCCCGTACTTCAACGAGGAGATGGGCCAGGCCGTGAACGAGACGCACGACGCCGACGTCATGCTCTTCGGCCGCGTCACCTACGACAGCTTCGCCGGAGCCTGGCCCGAGCGGGAGGCCGCGGGCGAGGAGGATGCCGCGTTCGCCAAGCGGCTGGGAGACATGCGCAAGATCGTCGCGTCACGTAGCCCACAGGAGTTCGACTGGCGCAACTCGGAGCAGCTGCCGGGCGACCTCGTCGAGACCGTCAGGGCGCTGAAAAACGACCCGGCGGTCGGGCGGATCGCATTGAGTGGGTCGGTGTCCGTGGTGCGGCAGCTGCTAGACGCCGGTCTGCTCGACGAGCTGCATCTGTTCGTCCACCCGGCTGCCGCCGGGTCGGGCCTCAGGCTGTTCGAGGATGGCGGGCCCGCTCGACACCTCAGGCTGATCTCCTCGCAGCCGTTCAGCACGGGAGTGGTGCACCTCGTGTATGGACCCGACCCGAACCCGCCGACGGGCTCGTACGACGAGGCCAAGGACAGCCTGCCCCAAGAGTGAGCTCAGCCCGGATCGGCGGCCCGCGCGGGGCGATGCTCGAGGTGCGCCACCGCCTTCGTGCTGGTCTGAGGCGCTGCTCATCCGGGGTAAGGCGCAGATCACCGAGGTCGACGGCGTCGACCCTGACTACACAGCCTCGGCGCGGCAGTACCTCGGCGAGAGGCCGCCCGCGAGCTGCTCGACATGGTCGACCAGCCGGTCACCCGTATGGCCCGGATCACCGTGCGTGCCGCCTGGGTTGGCCTCCTGGACTTCGGCGGTTGTCGCCTTCCCGGATCTGCGACGGCGTCGTGTACGCGATCCGCGCCAGAATGAGCGCTCAGATCGACAGCGCCCAGATCGTTCGTCCGGGGCCACACCGAACGCGCCCCGGACAGGTGGATGGCGCACGCGGACCGCCGATCTGATGTCGCGACAACGCTGAGCCCCGCCATTCCGACGTCCGGGTCGACGGTGGCCCGAGACTCTCTGGACCCTACGCGGGACCAAACTCGGCCAATGGCAACGGACCGGGATCAAGTCGTGGGGCCGTCTCCTAGGCTCGGTGGCTGTGACGGATCGCGACCTCTCCGAACGCTTGGTGGACTCGATCAATCAGAGCTACGGCGTACATCCCGGGTATCGCGCCGCGCACGCCAAGGGCGTGCTCTGCGCGGCCCGTCTCGTCCCGACGTCCGAGGCCGCTCGGTTCAGCCGGGCCGCCCACCTAGCCGGTGGCGAGACTCGTGCGCATGTCAGGTTCTCTAATGGCAGCGGTGATCCGACTGCGGCTGACGGAGCCCGGGACGCCCGGGGCCTGGCGGTGAAGTTCTATCTGCCCGACTCGACCAGGACCGACATCGTTGCCCTGTCGTTGCCGGCGTTCTTCGCTCGGACCCCGGAGGATCTATTGGCCTTCAACGACGCCCGCCGGGTCCAACCGGAAACCGGACAGCCCGACATGGCGCGGGTGGGCGCCTATCTCGCCGAGCATCCCGAGGCGATGGCAGCCGTGAACGCGGCCATCACGCATCCAATTCCGGCGAGCTATGCGACTGTCACCTACAACAGCCTGCACGCCTTCGGTTTCGTCAACGCCCAGGGCGTGGTCAGGTACGGTCGCTACCGCTTCGTCCCCGAGCAGGGCGAGGAGAGCCTTACCGATGACGAGGCGGCGGTGCGCCCTCCCGAGTTCCTGCGCGACGAGCTGGCCGAGCGCCTCGCACAGGGCCCGGCCGTGTTCCACGTGCGCGCCCAACTTGCCGATGGGGACGATCCGGTCGACGACCCCACAGAACAGTGGCCGGAGGATCGTGAGGTCGTCGAGCTCGCGCGTCTGGAGGTGACGGGCCTGGCGTCGGACAGAGAACGCGGTGGAGACGTGCTCGTGTTCGACCCCACACGCGTGACCGAGGGGATCCTGCTCTCCGATGACCCGATCCTGCACGCGCGCCCGGGCGCGTACAGCGTCTCGGTCGCTCGCCGGACCGCAGCCGCCGACTGACCCACCCGGCCGAGGTATCGGCCCGGGGCGCCGTCAGGACCGCGCGACCATGGTCATCGGGTGCAGCACGGGGGCGGACGCGGGCCCGTCAACCAGGTACAGGCGCACGTCGTTGGCGCCGTCCCGCAGGGCCCCGGGCCACATCAGGGCGTGGATGGGCGACACGGCGTAGCTGCCAGGCTTGGCCGACACGACGGCGGCGATCGTCCCGTTGGCCGCCACCGCCACGCGGGACTCGCCGTCCAGCATCACGATGCCGACCAGCTCCAGCGGCGGATGGCCGGTGTCTACGTGCTGCCAGCGGTCTGGTGCGTCGACCTCCGCGGTCGCGACGGGCTTGCCGGTGGCGACCTCGTGGTCGGCGACCTTGGTGGCCACCAGCTCGCCGTATTCGGTGTGGCGCCACACGGCCAGGTCCCCGGTGCCTTCGACGAAGTCGGCGGCCAGGACCTTGGGGAAGTAGGCGTCGCCGTCGACATGGACGACGTGGCCGTCGCCGCTTGGCCGCAGGCGCGCGTAGCGCCAGTCGACCACCCATTTGTCGCCCTTGGGGCGATCGGCGGCCTCGGACGCCGGCATGCCGTGGGTCTCCCACGGCATGCGGTCGATGCCGATGGCCTCGGCGATCGTGGGGACGATGTCGGTCGCATTGACGTTGCGGTCGTCGATAACGCCCCGTTGCTGCCTGGGGGCCTTGATGATGAGCGGGGTCCACAGGATCTGGTCGGCGTTGCCCTCGGCGAGCGCTCGCCAGGGCGCGTCCTGCGCGAAGGCGTAGCCGTGGTCCGCGGTCACGGCCACTAGCGCGTCGTCGTAGGCGCCATCCCGCTGCATCCCGGCGATCAGCTGGCCCAGCAGCCGGTCGGCGGCCTGGGCCTGCAGCACGTGGCGCTGCCGGGCGACCGTCTCGCCCCACTCGCCCCAGGTGTCGTAGAACATGCCGGGCGGCCTCCCCGAGGCCGCGTAGCCGGTGCCGTCGGGCAGGTAGTCCCAACCCGGGTGCGGGAGCAGAAGGTGGTACACGTACAGGCCCGGGCGCTCCCCCCGCCGGAAGTCCTGCTGGGCGATCCAGCGGCTCATCTTCTCGTAGCGGGCGTCGAACGCCTTGGGCACCAGCTCGGGGTCGAGCTGCACGTCCGACATCTGGGCCTTCCACACGTCTCGGGCGTCGTGGGCCAGGCCGCGCAGCGGCGACCCGGGCTCCTCGGGGCAAATCTCCACCGGGCAGATGCCGGTCATCTGCTCGCCGCCATGCACGTCGTAGGACTCGCCGAGCAGGGTGAACAGGTTGTGGCGGTAGTTGCCGACGACCGGCGGCGTGTCGCCGTAGTCGGGCCGCTGCCCCGACAGGATGGCGGGCACGGCGGTAAGCGTGTACTGAGCGACCGTCGTGTGGTTGCGATACCAGGTGCCGTAGCCGGCCAGCGCGGCGATGTTGGGGTAGAGGTCGGCGTCGATGTGGCCCGTGCCGTCGAGCAGCAACTCGGTCGGCAGCCCGTCGAAGACCACGAGCACGACCGGCGGAGCGTTGGGGCCGAGCTGGGCGGCAACCTGCTCGGCGGCCGCGCTCTCGACCCCGCCGTGGCGCTCGCCGAACACGATCGACGACACCGGCGACACCGCCAGGAACTCGACCAGGAAGACCAGCGCCCCGATCGACGCGCAGCGCAGGAAGGTGCGGACGCTCGGCAGGCGGCTCGCCGCCACGGCGAGCAGCGCGCCCCCGATGACCGCCACGGCGACACCCGACGCGCCGGGCGACTCCACGAGGTAGCCGAAGGCCTGCCAGGTGACCAGGCCACCCAGCACGCCCACGACCACCAACCGGGCCCCACGCCGCAACGGCGGCCAGACCGCCTGGAGTGCGAGCTCCCCGGCGACCACCAGCAGCGGCGGCAGGAGGAGGACCAGCAGGGCGAACGCCACTATGTCGGTCCAGTCGGCTCCCCGGGCCACGAACGTCTCGGGTGACCGCCCGAAGCTACCGAAGATTGGCCGCGCCCAGATGAAGGTGGTCAGCGCCAGGATCTCCAGCGCGAGCAGCGCCTCGCGCCGCACGGACCACCGCGGCTCGGGGCTCTCCGGGGGCGCGGCGGCAGGGTCGCCGTCGCGGGCGTCTTCGAGGTCGCCCGGTGCGTCCGCCTCGTCCACCGCCACCTCCGCACCCGGCGGGCCGGTCATGGCTTCGGCTCGGCCAGGTACATGGTGCGGGTCCCGCTGGGCAGTGTCTGCTGGCGGTGGACGAGGAACCGCTCCCCCAGCAGGCGCTCGAACGCCTCACGCTGGTAGTCGTCGAACAGCCCGGCCGGCTTGTTGGCCAGCAGCCGCTCGACCATCGGGTCGTCGACGTGGACGAACTCCACCACCAGTCGCCCCCCGAACGACCCCAACCAGTCGACGACCTCCGACAGTGGCACGTTGGCCCCGATGACGAGGTGGTGGACCAGCGCCAACGCCAGCGTGACGTCGGGCTGCACCCGGTCGGCGAACGATGCCCGCTCGCGGTTTCGCCAGCCGGTCCCTCCGGATGGGTCGCCCAGGTTCATCACCAGCGGCAGCACGTTCTCGCGTTTCTCGGCGCGCAGCCGCCGGAACAGCAGGTCGACGACCTTCTCGTCGCCGTCGACCGCCACCACGTAATCGGCGTGCTCGGCCGCCAGCACCGAATAAGCACCGTCGTTGGCCCCGAGGTCGAGCACCTGCCCGGTCGGGCCCTCGGACAGGGCGGCTCGGACGAAGTCCCGCTTGGTCTCGGCGTCGTCGTCGCTGTAGGAGCAGGTGCTGCGGTAGCCGGACCAGATCGAGGGGTCGTGGTCCACGGCGCCGCCCCGCTTGCCCACCTCCAGCCCGGCGACCAGCTTGCGCAGGTTGCGCGCCGTGGCCTTGGCCAGGTCGGTCGAGAAGCCGGACGATCGCAGCTCGCCCTTGACCTTCTCGGACGGCGCGGTGACCTTTCGCTCGAGCAGGCTGTGGAGGGCCACGTTGCGCAGCACGCCCTTGCGGAAGCGCCGCGTCCCCGAGAACATGCCGGCCACGTCGGTCGGTGTCGGCCCGTCTATGCGCCCCCGCAGGAGCGGCTGGTAGGGCACACCGACGTGCGCCTGGATCAGCAGCGGGAACAGCATGGTCTGGCAGAACTGTCGGTAGCCGGGCCATGGCCCCGACGCTGGCTCGAACGAGCCGACGTCGACGAAACAGGGGCGGGACCCGAAGAACTGCACGTTGTAGGCCGTGCCGTCCTTGAGCGACATGCCCTCCTCGAGGGCGGCGAGCAGCACGTCGAGCTGATTGATGGCGGCCTCACGAAGCATGGCGAAGGGCCACTCGTAGGGGTAGGTCACCACCGGCACCCGCTCGTGCTCGAGCACGAGCGCCCAGGGCTCGCCGCGCGGCGAGGGCGGGGCGTCGCCGCCCTCGTGCACCGCGGTGGCCACGACCTGGCCGGACTCGCAAAGCCGGCCGAAGAAGGTCGTTGCGGCGAGGCGTTCCCAGTCGGCGGCCGCCTGGTGCGACAGCCCGCGCCTGACGTGACCGCCGCTCGTGAAGACGGCGCTGCCGGGGTCGCGGAGCGACCCCGGATCGTAGGCGGCCACGCGCCTAGGCGGACTCGCCCGGGGTGACCGCCTCGGCCGACGTTGCGGAAGCCGCAGCCTCGGGCGATGCGGCGGGCTCGGCCGTACCCGACGCCTCGCTGACCGCGTCGGCCTGCCGACCCCTGCGCTTGAACACGCTGACGGCGCGGGCCCGGGCCTGCTTCACCACGACCGCGGCGCCAGCCGCGCCACCCACCACGGCGGAAATGATCAGGCTGCCCGAACCCGGGTCAAGGTAAGCGATCGTCACGTGCGTCCCCTTCATCTCTCGCCGGTGCGAACGCGGCTGTTCCCAGCAAGGTCAACGACGCCCTGAGTACACCCGTCGTTAACGCCTTCGTCATTCTGGCATAGAACGAGTACCAGGCGTTTGCCCACCCGTCACAGTGAGGGACGGACCGCCACCGCGGGTGCCGACGAGCGCCCGTCGTCGAGGTCGCGATCGATGGACCTTGAGCGTGGGTGAACTCGACGTCAGGACTCGCGCGGCCGCAATGGACGAGGCGGCCACTCGGGCGGCAGCGCGGATTGGTCGGGCAGCTCGGGAGCCGCGACAGCCTCCGGCTCCGCTGGGATGTCTGGGAGGTCGACGGATGCCAGCCGGCCCGCGTCTACATCGCTCCGGCGAGCCACGATCCGGTAGCTGAAAGGGACCTCGCGGTCGCCGCCGCCGCCGCGCTGCTCCCGTACCTCGAATCCCGCCTCGCTGCGGTCGGCAACGTACAGGCCCGCGGTCTCCCCCTCGGGGGTGAGGAACACGTGGAAGTCATCGGTTCGCACCAGCGCCGCGAAGTCCGGGTCCAGCCGTACCTCGCCGCGGCCGCCGGTCAGCCGGGCGCGGCCGAAGTCCTCGAACCAGCACTCCGGGCTCTCCACGCAGTAGGTGAGCCGGTGCGTGCCATCCGGGTGGGCCACCGCCGCGGACTTGAACCCGCCGACGGCGAAGAAGTCTCCGACCACCACGACCGAGCCGATGAACGCGCCGGCGATCCCGGTGGTGCTCGACGCCAGCAGACCGAAGCCGGCGGAGGAGCTGCCCCGGACGCCGACCTGACGGTTGCCGCCGGACGTGGCGACGCCGTGCACCCCGGTCCCGGTGGAAGAGAGGGTCGTCCCGACCACGCCTCGGGCCCCGAACGACGTGCCCACGATCGCATCATTCCCAGCCGAGTCGGCCCGGACGCCCACCCCCGATCCCAGGCCGGCGCCCACGACCCCCACCTGGCCGCCGGATCCCCGGACGCCCACCGCTTCCGGGGCGTGGCCATGCACCCCGAATGCGCCGCTTCGGGTGTATCCGAACACCCCCTCCCCGCCTGGTTGCAAAGCCTGGCCGTGCACCCCGCGGCCGGTGCCGGTAGTGCCTACGACCCCAGCCCCCGCATTCGACTCACCCCGCACGCCGATGTAGTCGTCGCCCCGGCCGGAGACGCCGATGCCGCGACCGGATTCGCCGGCGACACCATCCGCGCTATCCGACTGGCCGGCCACGCCGGCACCGGTGTCCGAGTAGCCAGTGACACCGGTACCGCCGAGCGCCGCCTGGCCATACACAGCCAACCCGTTGTCGTTTTCCACCCAGAAGGCGGCGGTTCCTGTTCCGTTGCAGTTGATTGTGGTCATCCCCACGGAGTCGTTCGAGCCTCCGAGGACAATGGGGTCGCCGTCAGCCATGCCAAGGTCTCCTCACGATCGGTAAATAGTTTGATCAATGCATACCACGAATGAAGCCCATCGGACGACGGCCATCATATCTTCAACTCAGCCCACGTCATAGAAGCCGACGTGGATCGTTTTGATATCACCAAAATATGGTTGACCGGCGCCGTCTATCCTTGCTCTTGTGGGTCCGTTCGAGGTCGATCTCAGCGGGGTGGTCGCCGTCGTGACCGGCGCGAGCCGCGGTGCGGGCAGAGCCATCGCCCTCGTGCTCGGGGAGGCGGGTGCGACCGTCTATATCAGCGGGCGCAGCATGCGAAGCGCGGCGCCGGGGGCGAGCAGGGACGGGACGCTCGAGGAGGCGGCCGAGGCAGCCGAGCAGCGAGGGGGGACCGCCATCCCCGTTCGCTGCGATCACACCCTCGAGCATGACGTGGTCCTAATGTTCGAGCGCGTCCGCCGGGAGCACGGTCGTCTCGACCTGCTCGTCAACAACGCGTGGGGTGGCTACGAGCAGCGCCTCGGGGAGCCAGAGGTGCCCTTCTTCGATGCGCCGTTCTGGGAGCAGCCGCTCTGGCGCTGGGAGGCCATGTTCGACGCCGGTGTCCGGGCCCACTTCCTGGCCAGCCGGCAAGCCGCGCCCCTTCTGATCGAGCAACGCACGCGGCGGCCGGCCCTCATCGTCCACACGATCGCCTGGGCGTTCGGTGCGTTTCTCGGCAACGTCATCTATGACACCGCCAAGGCCGCGACTGCGCGCCTCGCCCTCGGCAGCGGCCACCAGCTGCGGCCGCACCGCGTGGCCGCAGTCGCGCTGGCACCGGGGCACCTCGGGGTCACGGAGACGCCCGAGTACCTCGGCCGCGCCGTTGCCGTGCTCGCGGCGGACCCCGACATCATGAGCAAGACGGGGCAGCTGCTGACCGTCGGTGACCTTGCGCGCGAGTACGGCTTCACCGACGTGGACGGCACTCAGCCGGAGCCATGGGGCCTACCGACGGTCCCGAACGACTCGGCGACCGGATCATGACGAATCCGTGAAACTACGGATGGCGTCCGCGCCCGACGAGCATTGAATCTTGCCATCGAACGCATGGCGCACCTGCCAGGCGCGGTCGTCACGGTCGAGAGTCAATGCGGCGGTCCAGGGACATCGATCGACCGTACAGACATCCCAGCCAGGTAGGGCTCCGTACAGCGGCAATCGGGAGGCGTGCGTCGTATCGATCGACCGCGTGAAGAAGGAGGCCCGAGATGACCAACTCCCAGACTGAGGAACGAGGAAGCGTGGCCACGGGTGTCGTTCGTCCCGTGCAGGCAGGGTCCGAGGTGAAACAGCTCGATGTCTTCATCGGTAAATGGATCAACGAGGGCTCCTTGGTCGAGGGTGGCGCCCCCGGCGGCAAGATCCTGACGAGCGATGTCTATGAATGGGTTCCGAGCGGCTTCTTCGTGGTCCACAGCGCCTATGGGCGACTCGCCGGCGCCGATGTTGGGGGAGTCGAAATAATCGGCTACGACGAGGCGAGCAGCGCGTACCACGCGTGGTTCTTCGACAGCCAAGGCAACGTCACCGACGATCCCCTACTCCACACCGACGACAACGTGTGGGTCTGGCAGGGACAAGCGGTGCGCTCGACGTCGATCTTCTCGGCGGACGGCAAGACCCAGACCACGCAGCACGAGGTACTCCAAGACGGCAAGTGGGTTCCATCGATGGAGGTCGTTTTGACCAAGGTTGAGTAGCGCCGCGCACTACCACGGCATGTCACTCTGCGTGAAGTCGACCCCTTCCTGGACTCGACGTTGCGGGCGTGACGCACCGTCGCGCTTGTCGGGGCGTCGCCGCCGGGCCACACTTTGCGGACGGCTGGCGGTCATAGGAGGCCGGAGTGACGGGCGAGCGGGCGGCTGGTATCGACGCCGAGGTCGCGCGCCTCAACCGCGACCTCGACGAGGCCCTGCAACAGCTTGCCGCCACCAGCGAGGTTCTCACGGCCCTTGGCCGGTCGGCCTCCGACCTGGAGCTGGTGCTCGGGACCGTCGTCGAGAGCGCGCGCCGCCTGTGCAAGGCCGACGTCGCCCAGCTCCATCTGGTCGAGGGGAATGCGTACCGCCTGGCCAGCTTTTCCGGGCTCTCGGACGAGGACAACTACCTCGACCTCCTCAACCGCAACCCCGTTCGATTCGACCGGCGGTCGCTCGTGGGCCGGGTGGGCCTGGACCGGTGTCCCCAGCAGATCACCGACGTCCTCGCCGATCCCGAATACGGCCGACACGAGTTGCAGCGGCTCGGCGGGTACCGCACGATCGTCGGCGTACCGATGCTGCTCGACCAGGAGCTGGTCGGCGTCCTGTCGGTGTGGCGAACCGAGGTCGACCCGTTCGGGGACCGCGACAGCGAGGTTCTGACGACCTTCGCCGCCCAGGCGGCGATCGCCATCCGACAGGTCGACCTGGTGTGCGCCCTCGAGGCCCGGCAGGTGGACCTGGGGCGCAAGGTCGAGCAGCTCGAGGCACTCGGCAGCGTTGGCGACGCCGTGAGCTCCAGCCTCGACCTCGACCACGTGCTGGCCACGATCGTCGAACACGCCGTCGAGCTGTCGGACGCCGAGGGCGGCTCGATCTTCGACTTCGACGAGGCCACCGAGGAGTTCCGCATTCGGACGACCTTCGGGACCAGCACCGAGCTGGTGGAGGCGCTGCGCCGGACGCACATCGGTATCCACGAGACGCTCGTCGGTCGCGTGGCGCTCATGCACCAGCCCCAACAGGTCGTCGACCTGGACGCCGCGGAGCTCGACCCCCATCTGCGATGCCTCAAGAAGGGCGGCTGGCGGTCCCTGCTGGCGGTGCCGATCCGTCGCGAGGAGCGGATCATCGGCGCCTTGGTCGTCCGCCGCCGGACACCGGGTGGCTTCAGCGAGGAGATCGCCGACCTGCTCGAGACCTTCGCCAGCCAGTCGGCCCTCGCCATCCTCAACGCGCGACTGTTCCAGGAACTGGAGCGCAAGGGCGCCGAGCTCGAGGTCGCCAGCCAGCACAAGTCGGAGTTCCTGGCGAGCATGTCCCACGAGCTGCGAACCCCGCTCAACGCGGTGATCGGCTTCTCCGAGGTTCTGTTGGAGCGGATGTTCGGCGCACTGAACGCTCGCCAGGAGGACTATCTCCGCGACATCTGGGAGTCGGGCAGGCATCTGCTGGCCCTGCTGAACGACATCCTCGACCTGTCCAAGGTGGAGGCTGGCCGCATGGAGCTGGACTACTCGACGTTCGCGGTCCGCGACGCCCTGGAGGCGAGCCTGTCCCTCGTGCGCGAGCGCGCCGTGGAACACGGGATCGTGCTCGATCTTCAGGTCGGAGCCGAGGTCTCCGTAGTCGAAGCCGACGAGCTGCGCTTCAAGCAGGTGCTGCTCAACCTCCTGTCGAACGCGGTGAAGTTCACCGGCGACGACGGACGGGTCGAGGTACGAGCCGCGGTCGACGATGGGACCCTGACAGTCACGGTGGCCGACAACGGGCTGGGCGTCGGCCCCGAGGACAGGGAGCGCATCTTCGAGTCGTTCGAGCAGGGCACGAGGGGACCGCCGAGGACCGAGGGCACCGGGCTGGGCCTCACGTTGTCCAAGCGCATCGTCGAACTGCACGGTGGACGGATCTGGCTCGAGAGCCAGGAAAACGTCGGCAGCACCTTCGGCTTCACGATTCCGTTGCGGTCCCACCGGACGGTTGGCGAACGCTGCGCCGAGACTCGGGAACCGACCGCTCCTTCCTCGCCCACGGTTGTCGTCGTCGAGGACGACCGACGATCGCTCGAGCTGCTCGGGCTGTACCTCGAAGGGACGGGCGTCGACGTCGTGGCGGCACGCGACGGCCGGGAAGGGCTCGAGGTCGTCCGCCGGCTGCACCCGGCGGCGGTGGTACTCGACCTGTACCTGCCGAAGCTCGACGGATGGGACGTGCTGGCATTGCTGAAGGCCGATCCGAGTACGTCGGCGATCCCGGTGATCATCGTGTCGATGGTGGACGAGAGGGGCAAGGGCTTCGCACTCGGTGCCGCCGACTACTTGGTCAAGCCGGTGGGCCGCGACGAGGTGTTGGCCGCCCTGAACCGGGCGCTGGCACTGCCAGAGTCGCAACCGAGCGTGGTTGCCATAGATGACGATCCCAGGGCCCTGGCGCTCGTGACCGCGGATCTCGAGCGCGGGGGATGGACGGTCCTGCAGGCCGTCAGCGGCGAGGACGGTGTAGCGCTGGCGCGATCGCGACATCCCTCGGTCGTCCTGGTCGATCTGGTGATGCCGGGGATGGATGGCTTCGATGTGGTGGCCCGGCTGCGGCGGGATCCCGAGACGGCGTCGATCCCGATCGTGATCCTGACCGCCAAGACGCTGACCCTGGACGACAAGGAGCGGCTTCGCGGCCAGATCTCCTACGTCGCCAACAAGGGCGAGTTCGACTCCGGTCACTTGGCGGACCTCGTCAGACAGGCCACCGGCTCCCTCGCCACACCGACCCCGGAGGCACCATGAGCGAACGTCGCATCCTGGTCGTCGAGGACAACGAGAGGAACCTCAAGCTCGTTCGCGACATCCTCCAGTTCGAGGGCTATGACGTGATGGAGGCCCGAACGGCGGAGGACGGCGTCACGCTCGCCACCGAACGGCTGCCCGACCTCGTCCTCATGGATGTCCAGCTACCCGGCATGGACGGCGTGCAGGCCCTCCATCAACTGCGGAGAAGCTCGGCGACCGCGTTGATCCCGGTGGTCGCGGTCACCGCCCATGCGATGAAGGACGACCGCGCCCGGCTGTTGGACGCCGGCTTCGATGGCTACTTGGAAAAGCCCATCAGTGCCCGCGCCCTCGGCGATCAGGTTCGCGAGTTCCTCGACGGGAGGGAGGCGGTCACATGACTGATGGCGCCGACCGGGAGGTCGTCCTCGTGGTCGACGACCTTCCCCAGAACGTACGACTGCTCGATGCGGTGCTCTCACCCCGGGGCTACGAGGTCCGATCTGCGGGCGCGGGCGAGGAGGCGCTCGCGGCACTGAGGGACGATCCTCCCGACCTCGTGCTGCTCGACATCCTCATGCCCGGGATGGACGGGTACGAGGTGTGCCGCCGGATCCGGGAGGACCCGGCGACGGCGTTCCTCCCCGTGGTCATGATCACCGCCAGCGGCGACCAGGAGAAGCTCCGCGCCATCGAGGCGGGTGCCGACGACTTCGTCACCAAGCCGTTCAACCAGGCCGAGCTGCTGGCCCGGGTCCGTTCGCTGGTTCGGGTCAAGCGCTACCACGACACCATCGAGCGCCAGGCCGCCGAGCTGGCGGCCTGGAACCAAGAGCTCGAGGCGAGGGTGGCGGCCCAGGTCGATGAGCTCGAACGCGTCGGCCGGCTGCGTCGGTTCCTCGCGCCCCAGCTGGCGGACCTCATCGTGACGTCGGGCGACGAGTCGTTCCTCGACAGCCACCGTCGTGAGATCGCGGTCGCCTTCTGCGACCTGCGCGGCTTCACCGCCTTCGCCGAGACCGCCGAGCCGGAGGAGGTGATGGATGTCCTCCGCGAGTACCACAGCGCGCTTGGGGACCTGATCTTCCGTTTCGAGGGCACGCTCGAGCACTTCGCGGGGGACGGGCTCATGGTGTTCTTCAACGATCCGCTGCCGTGTCCGGACGGTCCCGTCCGGGCAGTGCGCATGGCGGTGGCGATGCGCGCCCGGGCCCGGGATCTGGCCGTGGGATGGGCGAATGCCGGCCACGACCTGGCCCTGGCGATGGGCATCGCCCAGGGCTACGCCACGATCGGGCAGATCGGGTTCGAAGGCCGGTTCGACTACGCCGCGATCGGCACGGTCACCAACCTGGCGGCGCGGCTGTGCGGCGAGGCGGCGCCGTGGCAGATCCTGGTCACCCAGCGGGTGCATGGCGCCGCCGAGGAGATCGCGGTCAGTCAGCCTGTGGGAGAACTGACCCTCCACGGGTTCAGCAAGCCGGTCCCGGCGTTCGCCATCGAGGCACTCGACGCCGCCCGGGTGACGTCGTGACCGTCGAGGCAGAGTCGCCCGCCACCCTGAGCGCCCTTTCTGACGAGGAGCGCTACGACCGGTTCGACCGCCTGCAGGGACGTATGGCCGACGTGTGGCGGACCATGCGGCTGAACGAGCCCGGCGAGTCGGTGGTCGTCGTCCCGTCGGTGACAGTGGATCGCGTGGGCGAGCGGAGCGGGACGTTGACCCAGGCGTTCGAGGAACGCTTCCTGTTCCTGCTCCTGCTGCTCCGCCAGCCGCGCCTGCGGATGATCTACGTGACGTCGCTTCCCGTCCCGCCGTCCATTGTCGAGTATTACCTGGCGCTGCTGCCCGGCATCATCCCCAGCCATGCCCGTGCCCGGCTCGCGCTGGTGTCGGTCAATGATGCGTCCCCCCGAGCGCTGAGCGAGAAGCTGCTCGAGCGGCCCCGCCTGCTGGCGAGCATCGCGGCGATGATTCCCGACCGCACCCGATCGCACCTCGTGCCGTACAACACCACGTCGCTCGAACGTGACGTCGCCGTGGCGCTCGGCATTCCGATGTATGGCGCCGACCCGCGGCACTTCCCGCTCGGCACCAAGAGTGGTTGCCGCCGGCTCTTTGCCGAGGAGGGGGTCCGCCACCCCCTTGGCTACGAGGATCTCAACACCATCGATGACGTGGTCGACTGTCTCGCCCAGATGCGGGCGGCCCGCCCCACGATGGCCAGAGCGCTCGTCAAGCTGAACGAGGGAGTCTCGGGCGCTGGCAACGCGCTGATCGACCTGCAAGGCGTGACGTCGCCGCCCGGGTCACCGGACGAACGCCCCGAGCTGCGCACGCGGGTGGAGAGGATGGCGTTCGAGGGCGCCGACGTGCCGTACGACGCGTACGTCGCCAAGCTGGAAGAGCGCGGCGGGATCGTCGAGGAGCTGATCACCGGGGTCGAGCTGCGCAGCCCCAGCGTGCAGTTGCGGGTGACGCCGACCGGGGAGGTCGAGCTGCTGTCGACCCACGACCAACTGCTGGGCGGGCCCAGCGGCCAGACGTACCTGGGGTGCCGGTTTCCGGCCGACTTCGCATACGCCCGGGCGATCAGTGCCGACGCCGACACGATCGGCGCGCGTCTGGCCAAGGAAGGCGTGCTCGGCCGGTTCGCCATCGACTTCGTCGTGGTCAAGGACGCCGCGGGTTCGTGGACGTCCTACGCCATCGAGCTGAACCTGCGCAAGGGTGGCACGACCCACCCGTTTCTCACGCTCCAGTTCCTCACTGACGGGCGCTACGACCCGACCACAGCACTGTTCCTGACCCCGGCGGGCCGGGAGAAGCACCTCGTGGCCACCGACCACCTCGAGTCGGATGCGCTCCGGGGCCTGAGCCTCGATGACCTGTTCGACATCGTTGCGCGGCACGGTCTCCACTTCGACCAGGGGCGCCAGACGGGTGTGGTGTTCCACATGATCAGCTGTCTCACCGAGCACGGCCGGGTCGGGCTGACCGCGGTGGGCGACTCCCCCGCCCAGGCGGACGCGACGTACAAACGGGCCGAGCGGGTCCTCCTCGACGAGGCCCGAGTCGCACTCGTCGACCCCGACCTCCCCCCGGTCTAGCCATCATCGTCTCTCTTGAACCCCGCCCCTTGGAGGCTTGCAATGGCTCACCCGCTCGCCATGCTCACCGCGGTCGAGGTCACGCGTGCGGTCGAGGTGCTGCGGGCAACGGGAGACGTCCCCGACGGTGCATTGTTCGCGCACGTCGTGCTGCACGAGCCCGCAAAGGAGGAGCTGGCGCGCTGGAAGCCCGGCGACCCCATCGATCGCCAGGTCCGTGCACTGATCGTTCCCGATCCCGGGTTGACGCTCATCGAGGCGATCGTCTCGGTGACCCAGGGCGAGGTGCGCGAGTGGCGCGAGGTCCACGGCATGCGGCCGGCGCTGCTGCTGACGGAGGCGCTCAATGCGATCGTTACCACGAAGGAGCATCCCGAGTACCAGGCGGCGCTCGCGCGGCGCGGCGTCACCGACCTCGACGCGGTGCAGATCGACCCTTGGCCGGCGGGGACGTTCGGCTACGAGTGCGAGGAAGGACGACGGATCGCGCGCTGCATCTCGTTCCTGCGTGCAGACGCGACCGACAACGGCTATGCCCGCCCGATCGAGGGCGTGATCGTCCACTTCGACCTCGGGCGCAACGAGGTCATCGAGGTCATCGACCATGGTGTAGTTCCAGTCCCGCGTGACCGCGCGAGCTTCTGGGTCGAGGATCAGCCGCGGCTGCGGACCGACCTGCAGCCGATCTCGATCACGCAGCCGAACGGTCCCAGCTTCACGGTCGACGGCAACTTCGTGCGCTGGCAGAAGTGGCAGTTCCGCGTCTCATTCGATCCCCACGAGGGTCTCGTCCTCCATCAGCTTGCGTACGACGACGACGGTCGGGTCCGGCCGGTGCTGCATCGCGCGTCGATTGCGGAGATGGTCGTCCCGTACGGTGACGCCGGCCCGCTCCACGGTTGGAAGAACGCGTTCGATGCCGGCGAGTGGGGACTCGGCCGGATGACGCAGTCACTGACGCTGGGCTGTGACTGCATCGGCGAGGTCCATTACTTCGATGCGACGCTGGCGAACGAGCAGGGCGAGCCCTGGGTGATCGAGAGCGCCATCTGCATGCACGAGGAGGACTACGGGATCCTCTGGAAGCACGTCGACCTCTTCAGCGGACGCGGTGACGCGCGTAGGAGCCGACGGTTGGTGGTGAGCTTCATCAGCACCGTCGGAAACTACGACTACGGGTTCTTCTGGTACCTGTACCTCGACGGCAACGTTCAACTGGAGGTCAAGCTGACCGGCATCGTCTCACCGATGGCGATCGAACCGGGTACCCAACCGCAGTTCGCGAATGTCATCGCCGAGGGCGTTGCCGCACCGCACCACCAGCACCTGTTCTGCGCTCGCCTCGACCTCGACGTCGACGGCTGTGTCAACGAGGTCTACGAGACCGACGCCGAGCCGCTGCCCCCCGGACCGGAGAACCCGTGGATGAACGCGTTCCGAGCGAAGTCCACCAGGCTCGACACGGAACAGCGTGCCCGACGGCAGATCGACCCGGCACGCTCCCGTACCTGGCGGATCGTGAACCCGGAGTCGCGAAACGGCCTCGGCCAACCCGTCGCCTACAGGCTGGTCCCGACCATGACGACCCCGACGCTGTTCGCCCATGCCGACTCACCAATCGGCAGGCGGGCTGCGTTCACGAGCCACAACCTCTGGGTCACTCCCTACGATCGTGAGGAGCGCCGAGCGGCCGGCGACTACGTGAACCAGCACGAGGGCGGCGAGGGCCTGCCACGCTGGACGGAACGAGACCGTTCCCTCGTCGGCAGCGATGTGGTCGTCTGGTACACGTTCGGCGTCACCCACTTCGTTCGGCCCGAGGACTGGCCCGTGATGCCGGTTGAGTACTGCGGGTTTCTCCTCACACCATTCGGGTTCTTCGATCGCAATCCCGCGCTCGATGTCCCGCCCAACGGCGAGCACTGCGCGAGCCCGCACGAGTAGGAGCGCGTCGACGCCTCCCCGAAACCTGCCGTGGGGATGGTGGCGATGACCACCAGAACCGCGGCAGGAATGGCGTCGTCCCGTGTTCACTGGGCATGACGCCGCCGATGATTTCAAAGCCCCTGCCGGCGCGATCGCGTGGTGCGAACATGCCCGAGGGACGTGGCCGGGGTTCTGTCGGGCGTCGTCAACGCAGGTCTCGTCGCCCGGCGAGGCCCAGCAGGTTCCCCTCGGAGTCCCGGAAGAAGGCCATCTCCTCGGCCGCTCCGACGGGGCCGAATTGGCCCACCTCATCGACGTGGATGTCGTGTGGCTCCGCATCGATGGCGACCCCCGCGGCCCTGAGCTGATCCGTCGCCGACGAGACGTCGTCGACACCGAGATAGAGGATGGCCGGTGGCGCGCCGGCCTCGAGGAGCAGGCGGGTTGGGCCGAGATCGAAGAAGGCGAGCCCGGGGGGATCGAAGCGAGCGATGAACTCGAGCTGGAGCACGTCCCGATAGAACGCGACAGCACGATCGAGGTCCTCGACGTGCTGGGCGACTTGGTGGAGGCCGTTCACCTGCATATCGGGATAGTAGGTAGGCTACCTATCTAGTGCAACGGCCTACTTCCGCCGACGTCGCCTTCCAGCTCAACTCGGTTGCCATTCACCTCGTGCGACGATCGCGCACCGCTGACCAACAGCTCGGTGTTCCTCCGGGGCAGCTCTCGGCGCTGTCGGTCCTCAGCTTCGGGGGTGCGCGGACGATCGCTGAACTCGCTCAGGCCGAACAGGTGACGAGTCCGACGATGACCCGCATCGTCGACGGGCTCGAACGTGCCGGCCTCGCCAAGCGTCACCCGCATCCTGACGACGGGCGAGCCACGCTCGTTCGAGCAACGGGCAAGGGTCGACGGGTCATGGAGCGTGGTCGGCAGAACCGGGTCGAGCTGATCACGGGGCTGCTCGAACGCATGCCGCCAGACGATCTAGCGACGGTCGCACGGGCCGCCGCGGCGCTTGCCCGCTCACTCGCTGCCAGCGACGCCGCCCCGGGCCGCTGAGTCCGCGGAGAAACCCGCCGCGGAAATGGTGGCCATGACCACCGGAACCGGTGGCAGGAATCCGCGCGTAGTATGGGAGCGCTCCCAAACGCTCGGTGGAGGAGGGGCCATGCAGAGCAGGTCGGTCTTGTCGCGGGGGGTCGCCAGCCTGGTGGGAGGGCTGATGATCGCCGCGTTCGTGGTGGCGCCCGCGTCGGCGGATCCCCCGGCAGCCGGTGACGGGCTTTACGTGCCACCACCGCAGAAGGGGGCGAAGCAACAGATCGTCGAGCTGACCTCACAGGGAGACGAGGGGGCGGCCGCCCAGATCCGGGCGATCACCGACACCCCCCAGGCCGTCTGGTTCGAGGCCGGGACGCCGAAGTCGGTGGAACAGGATGTTCGGTTGACCGTCACCCGGGCGGCCGCCACGCGGTCCGTCCCCGTGCTGGTGACGTACAACATCCCGTTCCGCGACTGCGCCCAGTTTTCCGCCGGTGGTGCCACCACGCGGGCCGAGTACGAGGCGTGGATCGACGGGTTCGCGGCCGGCATCGGCGATCACCCGGCCATCGTGATCCTCGAACCGGACGGGCTGGGCATCATTCCCTGGTACGACCCCTATGGCAGTGCCGACGGATCCGACGCACTCGAGTGGTGCCAGCCAGCGGAGGCGGACCCGGCCAGGGCGGCGTCCGAGCGGTTCGCCATGCTCAACCATGCCGTCGATTCCCTCGCGGACCTGCCGAACGTCACGACCTTCCTCGACGGCACCCACAGCGCCTGGTTGGGGTCCGGCGACATCGCCCACCGCCTGGTCCAGGCGGGCGTGGCCGACGCCGCTGGGTTCTTCCTCAACGTGTCCAACTATCAGTTCACCGACAACAACGTGCAGTACGGCCGCTGGATCTCGGAGTGCATCGCGTACGCCACCGAGGTGGCCGCCGGCGACTTCTTCAACTGCCCGAACCAGTACTGGAACGGAGGACCGCACCCCGCCAAGATCGCCGACCTGCTGGGCGAGTGGACCGGCGTGGCGCTCGATCGGTTCGGCGAGTGGAGCGACGACACCGACGACCCGGCGCTCAACACGTCGGGGATCAACCTCCGCTACAGCAACATGCTAGGCGGCGTCGAGCCCACGGCCCGCTACGTGATCGACACCAGCCGCAACGGGCAGGGACCGTGGGCGGCGCCCGCGTATCCCGACCCGCAGGACTGGTGCAACCCGCCCGATCGCGGTCTGGGGCGGACGCCCATCCTCGGCACCGGAGAGCCCCTGGTCGACGCCTACCTGTGGGTGAAGACCCCCGGCGAGTCCGACGGCGAATGCACGCGCGGCCTCGGGCCGGCGGGCGAGACGGTCGACCCGGAGTGGGGAATGATCGATCCCGGCGCCGGTGACTGGTTCCCCGAACAGGCGCTGCAGTTGGCGGCCAACGCCGAGCCACCGCTCGGTCACTGACGCGAGTGCGTCCGTGGGGCGGGAGCACCCGCCCCACGGACGCCCGAGTTGAGATCGACGTCCGCCCGCCTCGAGCCTGCGCATTCCTGGCGCAGGAATGGTTGCTGAGCAACCAATTCGACGCCAGGAAGCATGGCGACGTCCCTCGGACGGTCACTCGGCGGTTGCGTCGCGCAGCGCGGCGTATGCGGCGCGAACGTCAGCCGCCGCCGGCGCGCCGGGGCCCGGGTCGACGACGTCACCCGCGCCCAGGTTCCAGGCGTCAGCGACGTCGGCGGGCTCGGCGCTCGCCGCCGTTGCTGCGGCTTGCACGCAGGCTCCGCTTGCGACCTGCTCGCGGATGTGGGGAACCAGCACGTCTCGTCCGCTCAGGTCGGCGAGCACCCGCCGGTAGGCGTGCGAGCGGGCACCCCCCCCGACGAGGATGAGCTGCCCGCCGGTCGGGGCAAGCGCCGCCAGCGCGTCGAGCCCGTCGAGCAGCCCGCAGACGACGCCCTCCACCGCGGCGCGGGCGAGCTGCTCACGCTGGACGTCGCTGCGCAGCCCGGCCAGGACTCCGGTCGCATTCGGCCGGTCGGGGGTCCGCTCACCGTCGAGGTAGGGAAGCAGGGTGAGCCCGCCGGCCCCGGGGCCGCCCGCGAGCGCAAGCCGGTCGAGCTGCTCGTGATCGACGCCAAGCAGCCGGCGCACCGCCTCCGTGACCTTCGTGGCGTTGAGCGTGCACACCAGAGGTAGGTGGCGCCCGGTGGCGTCGGCGAACCCGGCGACGATCCCCGAGGCGTCGGCCGTCGGCTGGTCGCTGACGCCATAGACGGTACCCGACGTGCCGATGGACACCACCACGTCGCCGGGCCGCAGCCCGACGCCCAGGGCGCCCGCCATGTTGTCGCCGGTTCCGGGTCCGACCAAAGCGCCATTCCACTCGCCCGCAACCTCGAGGGGGCCGAGCACCGAGGGAACGACCGAGGACCAGTCCCGCTCGGAATCGACCAGCGCGAGCAGGTCATGCCGGTACGTGCCGCTCGCAGCCGACCAGTAGCCGGTGCCCGAGGCGTCGCCCCGATCGGTGACGAGCCGGCCCGTCAGCTCGAGCGTCAACCAGTCGTGGGGGAGCACCACGTGGGCCAACCGTTCCCAGGCGTTCGGCTCGTGGCGGTGCAGCCACGCGAGCTTGGTGATCGTGAAGCTCGCCACCGGGACCAGCCCGCACGCGTCGGCCCAAGCCTGCCTCCCGCCGTTGAGCCGGCCGATCAACCACGCGGCCTCGGGTGCCGACTCGGTGTCGTTCCAGAGCTTGGCCGGGCGGATGACGCGACGATCATCGTCGAGCGCGACCATCCCATGCTGCTGGCCGGCGACGCTGATCGCGGCCACGTCGGGATCGCCGGCCTGGTGCCACGCGGCCTCGAAGGCCGCCCACCAGGCCTCGGGCCGCTGCTCGGACCGCGGGGCCCGGGTTGGTGGATGCGGCGAGGAGCCGCCCCCCACGACCCGCCCGCTGTCGAGATCGCGCACCTCGACCTTGGTGGCCGTGGTGGAGGAGTCGACGCCGGCGACGAGCGGCATGGCGAACGGGCGGCGCGACGCCGCTCAGCGCACTCGGGCGACGTAGCGGGCGACGAGGTTCTCCAACCTCTCCTGGCCACCCGACGTCCGGGTGGGTTCACCGTGGTCGAGGGCGCGCTCGTGGAGCGATGCCAGGCTGCTGTCGCCGCCGAGGATCGACCGCCCTAGGGCGCCGTCCCAGTCGGCATAGCGGGCGGTTCGGTTCGCGTCGAGCTCGCCGCCCTCGAGGATCGCGGCGGCGACGAGCAGGGCCCGCGCCATCGTGTCCATCCCGCCGATGTGGCCGTGGAACAGGTCGGTCCGGTCGATCGACTGGCGGCGCAGCTTGGCATCGAAGTTGAACCCACCGGTGGTGAACCCGCCGGTGCCGAGGATCTCCAGCATCCCGAGTGTCATCTGCTCGACCGAGACCGGGAACCTGTCGACGTCCCAGCCGAGCCGGTCGTCGCCCGCGTTGGCGTCGACCGAGCCGAGGATCCCGGCGTCGGCGGCGACGGCGATCTCATGGGCGAAGTCGTGGCCCGCCAGCGTGGCGTGGTTGACCTCGATGTTGACCTTGACCTCGTCGTCGAGGTCGTAGCGCTGCAGGAAGGCGTGGACCGCGGCGACGTCGTAGTCGTACTGGTGCTTGGTGGGCTCGAACGGCTTGGGCTCGATGAGGATCGTGCCGGTGAACCCGATGTGGTGCTTGTGCTCGACGACCATCGTCAGGAACCGGCCGAGCTGGTCGAGCTCGCGGCGAAGGTCGGTGTTGAGCAGTGTGTCGTAGCCCTCGCGCCCGCCCCACAGCACGTAGTTCTGTCCGCCCAGGCGGTGGGTTGCCTCCAGGCACTTGGCCACCTGCGCAGCGGCGTAGGCGAAGACCTCGGGGTCGGGGTTGGTCGCCGCGCCGGCCTGGTAGCGCGGGTTCGTGAACAGGTTGGCCGTGCCCCACAAGGGCCTGATGCCCGTGTGCTCCTGGTGCTCGGCGGCACGATCCACCATCTCGTCGAGCAGCGCGGCCGACTCCTTGAACGAGCTTCCCTCGGGCGCAATGTCGCGGTCGTGGAAGCAGTAGAAGGGCACGCCCAGCTTGGCGAAGAACTCGAACGCCGCCTCCATCTTCCAGCGCGCCGCCTCCAGCGGGTCTGATCCCGTGGCGAACGTGGGATGCCAGGGCCGATCGAGGGTGCCGGCCCCGAAGATGTCGAAACCATCCCAATTGAACGAGTGCCAGTAGCACACGGCGAAGCGAAGGTGGTCCTCCATCCGGCGCCCGGCGACGACGCGGTCGGCGTCGTACCAGTGAAAGGCCAGCGGCTCGTCGCTTTCGGGCCCCGCGTACGGGATCCGTTGGGTGACGTCGGTGAAGAACTCTGCCATCTGCTTCCCTCCCGTCGTGCGGGCGATGATTACCGACCCGTCGTAAGTCTTGTCGGGTGAGCGGCCGCGCGGGTCCGCCTCGACCGTGGAGCCAGTTAGGGTCGGGGCGCAGCGGCGGCCGAAAGGGAGGGTTGGATCGATGAGCGTCTACAAGGTGATCGAGATCATCGGCACGAGCACCGCGTCCTGGGAGGACGCAGCGTCCTCGGCTGTGGCCAAGGCCCGCGAAACACTGCGCGACCTCCGCGTGGCCGAAGTCGTCAAGCAGGACCTCGACATTGCAGACAACGGTTCCCTTACGTACCGGACGAAGCTGTCGGTGTCCTTCAAGTACGAGGACAGCTAGACAACGCCGAGCGACCGCCGCCAGCAGACACGAGAGATTTTCGCAGAGAACTGCCCCCGGCTTCAGGTTCGCTTTAGGAACGGGGTGTAGGCCAACGGTCGTGGCGCCGCCACGAGTGTTTGGCGCGCAATGGCCGCACGGGCCTTTGCGGGCCAACGGCACTCCGACGCCCGACTGGCGAGGCCGGCGGGCCCTGAGGCCACAAGGAGGCATACCTACGGCGGGACGAGCACGTGCACTGCTGGCCGTGGCTGGCCCCGTGCTGACGCTGGTCACGGTGGCGTTGGCGAGGGCGGATCCGCGGGCGGCCATCGGCGTAGCCCTTTGAGCAAGTCGTTCACGAACATGCCCTGACGCCGGCGGTCTCGCCGCGGGCTCAGGGCCAGGTCATGCGGTAACTGGAGGAACATCAATGCGCTCTGCAACTCATGCACTGACATCGTCTCGGCTGGGCCGGCTCCTGGCCGTGGCGGCGCTGGCCGCCCTCACCTTGTCGGTCGGAACCAGCGCCAGCGGTGCGACGGGCAAGACCATCCGGACGATGGGCACAGAAGGCGTCCACATCAACTCGAAGATCTTCTCGAACCTGAGGTTCAGCCCGGGAAGCACCACGCTCAAGAGTGGTGAACAGATCACGTTGATCCACAATGACGATACCGATGAGCCACATACGCTCACCGTTGTCAACCCGGGCGAGCTTCCGACCGATGTCGAGGAAGTGTTCATGTGCGGCGAACCCGGGACCTTGTGCGACGAGGTGTTCAACACCGTCGGCCCGCAAATCATCGACGAGAGCGTTGCGCAGTTCGTCAACGTGGGCGGTGGTCCCGGCCTCGATGCTCGCCTCGACACGATTTTCCTGCCACCTGGCACCTCGATCAGCGTGACGGTCGACGCACCGGCCGGGGAGACGCTTTCGTTCTTCTGCGCCATTCACGCCTGGATGCAAGGCACAATCAAGGTCGGCTAGGGACGGCACCCCGCCGAGGCAGCTCGACGTGCCCGAGCTCGGCCGACCACCGGAGCTCGACGCGGCGGGTTGACAGCCGGAACGGGCGCAGGATCAGGCGCGGTAGAGGCGGCGGCCGTTCCCCGCGAGCAGCATGCCCGCCCATCCGACGGCCGTGCCCTCGTCGAGGGCGGCGGCGTCGACCAGGCGGCCGAGGCCGGCGGCGACCGCCTCGCGGCACCACCGGGCGGCGAGGTAGAACGCCTCGGGCACCTTCGCCGCATCGGTTGCCACGAGCACCTTCGACACCGGCGCGAGGTCGAGCGCCTCGAGGACGAGGTCGGCGCCCCGGTGGGGGGCGAGCGCAAGCGCAAGCGACAGGTCGACGAAGGCGTTCGGGTAGACGCTGGCAAGCCACGACGCCTGGCGCACGAACGGGTAGCAATGCAGCGCGACCACCGGGATCGATGCGTTGCGGGGATCGCTGAGCAGCGGGCCGAGCAGTGTGGGGTCGGCCCGCTGTAGCGAGAGGTCGGGATCGCCGATGCCTGTGTGCACCTGGAGCGGGCGGGGATCCGTTCGCAGGACGTCGAGCGCCTCGGCCAGGAACCACGAGACCAGCTCGGGCTCCTCGAGCCTGCCCCTGGTCAGGCGCCATCGCTGGTAGGCGGCGGCGGCCGCCTGGCCGTCGGGTGGTGGCAGATCGAGCCCGCAACGGTAGGCGGCGATGGTCTTCAGCGCCGCGGCGCCCGCCGACAGGCCCGTGGTCACCGCGTCCCGGAACCGCGCGCGCACACCAGTCCAGGGCGGCCAGCCTGCAGCTGCGTCCTCGGCGGCCGACTCGATGCGCAGGATCCGCTCAACCGGGCAGCCCACGGTGGCGGCATGCTCGGCGATGCTCATGGCACCGGGAAATCGGTAGCCGTCGTCGACGAGCATCGCCTCGAAGCGGCAGCCCTCGAGGAGTCCCTGAGTGGTGGCTGGTCCGTTGGCGAGGTCGCGTTGCGCCCGTAACCATGTCAGGTGGTGCGGGGTCTGTGGGACCGAACCCGGCGCCTCGGTCAGCACCTCCGCAAGGCCGTAACCGGCCGTCGGCACGGCGAGCAGATGGGCGTGGTGGTCGAAGAACGGCAGCTGGCGAACGGCCTTGTCGAGGTCGGTGTCGGCCATGCCAGAGCCCTGAGCCCGCGTCCTCAGTACTTGTCGAAGTGGCCGGCGTACTGCGCGTTCTGGCCAAGGGTTGCGTACGCTTCCGCCTCCGAGCGGCGCACCGCCAGATAGGAACGCGCCAGTGGCTCGCCCAACGCATCCAGCAACGCGTCGTCCTTGCTCAGGTGCGCGAGCGCCTCGAGCGGGGTCTCGGGGTAGCGCTCGGCGCCTGCGGCTGTCCGTTCCTGGTCGCTCAGCGTGGCCGGGTCGACGAGAAGCGGGCCGGGCGGCTGTAGCCCGCGGTCGATCCCGTCGAGGCCGGCTGCGATGAGGCCCCCGAACGCCAGATACGGGTTGCTCGATGCGTCCACCGGTTTGAACTCGAGGTTCGTCGATGCCTCCTCGGCGTCCCAGAAGGTCGAGGGGACCCGAACGGTCGCCTCGCGGTTGTCGGGACCCCAACACGTGAACGCCGAGCTCCAGTGCTGCGGAAGGAGCCGTTGATACGAGTTCACCGACGGCGCGGTGAGGCCGAGCAGACCGGGAACGTGGGCCAGGATCCCGGCTGTGAACTGCAGCGCCAGCTCCGACAGCCCGAACCGTCCCCCGGCGTCGTAGAAGAGGTTCCGCCCGCCCTCCCACAGGCTGAAGTGGATGTGGGCCCCGTTGCCGGCCACGTCTGGCCACGGCTTGGGAGCCATCGACGCCACCAGACCGAAGCCGGCGGTGATTCCCCGGATCGTCTCCCGTACGAGGACCTGAGCGTCGGCCGCGGCCAGGGCCGGGCGGGGGGCCACCGACAGCTCCTGCTGACCGTGGCCGAGCTCCGGGTAGTACTGCTCGACCTGGATGCCCTGCGTGCCCAGTGCGCTCACGATCGCATCGGCGACCTGATTGGCGGCGGTCATCCCGACGGTCGAGAAGCACAGGCTGCGATCGATCGGCACCGGTCCGTCGTCGCCGGGTCGAGCGAGGCTGAACTCGTTTTCCACGGCGGCGCGCAGCTCCCAGCCTCGGTCGCCGAGTCGGCCCGCCATCCGCGCAAGGAAGCCGCGAGGGCACGCGGTGTACGGCCGGCGGTCGATGCTCACCATGTCGACGAGCAGAACGGCGGTACCCGGTGCATAGGGAGCCACGACGAAGGTGTCGAGGTCGGGCACCAGCCGCACCTCGCCGACCGGGCCCATCCCCTCGACGGGCTGCAGCTGGTCCAACGAATTCATGGCCTGCATCGCCACCGTCAGGCCGATGCCGGTGCGAAGCCGCTCGGCGAGCCGGTCGCGGTGCACGATCTTGCCGCGCACGATCCCGCCGTTGTCGCAGTAGAGGAACCGCACCAGGCGCACGTCCGCGTCCCTGCATGCGGCCACAATCTGCTCGGGCGTCACCTTCACACCTCCAACAGCCGATGCGTGGTGCACTCGCCGCGAGGCTCAGCACCTTCCTCTGTCATCATCCACGACGGCACCGGCAAGGCAAGTGGACGACGGCACCATGCCGGTAGGCCCGCTTGATCCGACGGGCGCCTCATCACGACAACTGGCTGAATACCACCACTACCGCCTATCCGAGCGGGCTCTTATAGTGGGTGCACTCCGAGCGTGCGAAGAGCGGGGGTGCCTCTTGTGGCGCCGGCGGCAAGTCACAGAGCCATGAAGGCGGACGCCGGTGGCCGTGTGCTGTTCGTCACCGGCAAGGGCGGCACCGGTAAGACGACCGTGGCCGCGGCGACGGCCCTGCGCGTCGCCGACCGTGGCGCCCGCACTCTCGTTGTGTCCACCGACGCCGCGCATTCGCTCAGCGACGCGCTGGGATGCCCGGTCGGCCCCGACCCGACGCCGATCACCACGACGCTCGACGCGCAGGAGGTCGATTCGCAGCAGGTGTTCGACAGGTCGTGGTCGACGGTGCGCAGCTACCTCCAGGAGCTGCTCGAGTGGGCGGGCGCCGAGAGGGTCCGCGCCGAGGAGCTTGCGGTCGTGCCGGGCCTGGACGAGCTGCTGGCGCTCCGCACGATTGCCGACAACGTGGCCGACGGGTGGGACGCGATCGTCGTCGACTGTGCACCGACGGCCGAGACGGTGCGCCTGCTGTCCCTTCCTGCAACCCTGCGTACCTACCTTGACCGGGTGCTTCCCGCACACCGGCGGCTGGCGCGGACCGTCGCCCCCGTGCTGCGGAGAACGGCGTCGCTGCCGCCGGCGCCATCTGGGGTGCTGGACGCGGTTCTCGACCTGGCCGACGAGCTGGGCGGGCTACACGCAACGCTGACCGACCCGGCGCGCGCCTCGATCCGCGTCGTCACCACCGCCGAGTCGATGGTCGTTGCCGAGACCCGACGCGTCTGGTCCTACCTGGGCCTGTTCGGCTACACGGTCGACTCGCTGGTCGTGAACCGGGTCGTGCCGGACGGCACCGGCGACGACTGGCTCCGCCGCCTGCGCGACGCGCAGCGGCCGCACCTGGACGAGATCGGCCGGACCTTCCCCGGGCTAGGGCTGGCGCTGGCGCCGATCCGACCAGGCGAGGTGACCGGCATCGAGACGCTGCGCGCCTTCGGCGCTGAGATATATGGCAGCCACGACCCGCTGGAGTGGCCCGCCGGGCCTCCTTTGCCCCGGGCCGAGGCGCCCGCGGCTCCGGCGCATGTCCTGACGATGCCCCTGCCCGGTGTCACCGCCGACGAGGTCGAGCTGGCGCGTTCCGGCACCTCCATGCTGGTCACCATCGGCCCGTTCCGCCGGTCGCTGCCGCTCCCAACGCACCTGCAGGGTCGTCGTGCGACCAGCGCACGCGTCGCGAACGGCCAGCTCGAAGTGGAGTTCGCCCGGCCATGAGGGACCTCCGGCGCCCGGCGGCGCATCCCCTTGTGGAACTGGTGCACGACCTGCGCGACGTACTCGAGCAGGCGGAGACGGATGGGACCACCACGCCGAGGACGCGGCTCTACCAAAGGGTGTACGGGACGCTCCAGTCGGCGCGCTGGCTGGTCGACTCCCTCGAACTGCTCGTCGCCGAGCTCGAGGCGCAGTCCGACGGTGTGACCGGCGAGCCATCGATGGACCAGGAGGCGGACGATGACGACTTCCAACGCATCGCAGTTCGTTAACGCAGCGGACGACCTCATTGCGCACGGCGCGATGTCCTCATACCCGGGCGTTCTCAGCGTGATCGACGCGACCGACCACCACGTGAGCGAACTCGCGCCCGCGGCGCCCGAGACGGTGAACAGGTTCATCCTCGACGGGTACTACGCGCTGTCCGAAGGCCTCGGAGCGCTCCTCCACGGCGCCGACCCGGTGGTGAATGCGACGTTCGCGACGTTCGCGATGTGGACAACGGAGACACTGCGGTCGGAGATCGATCGGCAGGAGGGGCGGCCCCTGTCACCCTACGGGATCGCCCGACCGGGCCGCGAGCTCTACCGGCGGGCGGCCAAGCTGGTGCTGGGCAGAGACGACGTCATCGCTCGCAACCTCGCGCTCGGCGAGGCCGCGATCTACGACGAGCTCGGCTCGGCGATCCGCGAGCTGATCCGCAGCGTCCTCCAAGCCCTCGACAATCCCGGCCCTGGCGGGGAGCTGGACTGGCAGCAGGTGTGGCAAGACTACACACACGGATTCGAGGCAGCCTGCACCGGGATCAACCAGCAGCGGCAAAGCCCCGAGCAGCCCGACTCCATGGGCGCCAAAGACGTCATGGTCCTGCAAGAGGCTGTGCTGCCTTACTTCGAGGTAATGGCGACCCAGCTGACACGCAAAGACGTCGATGACAAGGGTCGCAAGCTGCGGGCGGAGCTCATCCTGCTCGGGAGCATCAGGCTCGAGGCTTACGCGCAAACCCGGGTCCGCCCGGTGCTCGAACGCAACCTCTCGTACCTGCCCGACGCGCTGAGAGCCGTGGTGGGCAGCCGCCTCACCGGGCGGAACACGTTCACCGCACGCCAGCTCCGAAAGGCCTATGGCCGCTTCGGAGACGCCAGCGAGATCCTCGACGAGGCCTTTGAGATCGCGGCGACACGGCACGTCTACACGCTGCTGCTCGGTGACGAGGAGCTGAGCTTCGGCCGAGACCTGCCTCTGCCACCTCCCGCCAACCCCGTGCTCCGCGACCGGCAGCCGGCGGTCGATCAGGAACGGTACGCGCCCGACTCGTTCTTCCCCCGCGACCTGGAGACCCTCGAGTCGCGAGGCGCCTGGGCCGCGTGGAGGCAGTTTGACAGATCCAGCGGCGAGGGCTCCCGCACCGGCGTCGACAACTGGTTGCGGTACGAGGAGCGCCTCAACTTCATCGTCAATTTCATGCGGTCGAGACAGCAGCTCACCGCGCTGTATGGCCCGCCCCGGTCGATCCCCCCGCCCATACCGCCGCGGCCCGCTCGCCTCGCCCCGGTCGCGCCGCGGGAGTCGAGCGCCACCCGCTCGCGTGTCCAGATCCTCGGAATGGCCCCGTGACCGTCGACCGATTCCCGGAGGGTTGGCTGAAACAGGTGGCGACACTCGGCGACAAGCGTGCCGATGAGATTGTTGGGCCGTTGGCCAACCAGTTGGCCGCAGACGTCGACGGCGACGGAGGCGCCAAAGTTGACAGCCAGGATGCGCGGCGGTTGGCCTTCCCTTCGGTCCTGCGTGCGATCGCCAGGGGCATCGACGATCCGAAGCTCGACGGGAACATCAAGTCGTTCCTCCTGGACGGCGCTGAGATCGACAAGGACCTAGACCCGGAGCTCGTACGACGGGCGCAGTCGTTCTTCGAGTCGCACGGGGTCGCCGTGATCACCGCGCTGTTCCACGCGGCGCTGCCCGAGGCGTACCTGGGTACCCGGGGGGTGCTAGCTCTCGACATGACGGGCGAGCTCGTCAACAACTGGACGCGGCGCATCCAGGAGACCGGCCAGTTCCTCATCAACGTCCTTAGTCCGCCACCCGACACCCTCCCTGAGGACAGGACGAGCCTGTCGGCAGGCGAGGTTGGCGCCCGCGCGGTGCGTCGGGTCCGGCTCACCCACGCCGCGGTTCGCTGGCTGTTGCGGGCGCCCGTCGCTCGCCGCTTCGAGCTCATAAGGGAGCGTCACTTGACCCAGCCCGATCTTTGGGCCTGCGGACAGATCGAGCTCGGTCATGAGCGGGAAGGCAGTGGTCAACAGAGATTCGACACTCCCCTCAACCAGGAGGACCTGCTGGCAACGTTGGGCACGTTCACCACCGTGACGCTCGACGCGCTGGAGAAGATGGCCGTCCGCATCGACGACGAGGAACGCGAGGCGTACCACCACCTTTGGAACGTGGTGGGCTGGCATCTCGGGGTTGGCGACTCCGCGACGGTCACCGACAAGCCCCAGAAGAGCCCGCGGACGAAGACGTGGAAGAACAACAAGATCCTTCCCATCGACCCGGACGAGATGGATGCCCTGTACCAGCGGCTGAGCCAACGGCTTCAGGGTCGCACCGACCAGGGGCGGCGCCTGGCCAAAACGCTGGTCGAGGAGCTGGCGTGGCCGCTGCCCGGGCCACTGCAGGGCGCGCCGGCGGTCATCATCCGCTACCTGATCGGCGACGAGAAGTCCGACCTGCTGGAGATCGAGGGGGGCGGGTACGTCGAGCTGTTGACCGTGCGCACAGGGGCGCTCGAGTGGCTCGCGCGTCGGGGTGGACGCGTCCCATTGGGCGCCGTGACGGTCTCCCTGGTCTCGCAGATGCTGACGCGGTATGCCCTGCGGGCCTTCGTGGCACGGTCCCGGGTGAGCGAGCGCGGGCTCCGCATCGATCCAGGAATCGCCGCCCGGTGGGGGGTCCAGGTCGGCCCCGACATGCGGGCACCCACGGGCGTGTAGACACGGGTCCCCACGTGCCGGTACCGCGCAGTCGCGCGTGGGCACGCGAGGTCAGGCCGGTACCGGCTCTCTGTCTCGGGCCTCCATCAGGGTACGGGTGGCCAGGACGGTGGCCGCCTCCCGGGTGAGGGCGGCGCCGGCCGCACTGGCCTCGGCGAACCCTTCAGCACCGAGGCGCTCGCGAAGCTGCTCGGTGATGTCCACGAGCTGGGGGCGATCGATCGGGTGCAGCGGCATGACGAGGTCGGCCCGCTCGACGGCGGCCAGCAGCCGAGCGGCCGGCTGATCCGACCCCAGGAGGCCGAGGCACATCGCCGCCTCTCGGATGGTGTGCCACAACTGGGGGATGGTGCCGAGTCTGTCCCACCGGTCGACGAGCTCGAGCAGCAAAGGAACGGCGAGGGACGGGTGCCCGAGTCGTCTCCGGAGGGTGGCCAGCAGCGCCAGCGACACACCGAGCACGAGGTTGCTCCGGACCCCGCGTGCGGCGCCGACGCCCTCGTCGAGCAGCGCCTCGGCGCGCGCCGCCTCCGACTGCTCGAGCGCGTTGGCGTGCGAGAACAGGGCCCACGCGACCAGCGTGGGGCATGCAGACCGCCGGGCCACCGCCTCGGCGCGGCCGGCGAGCGCCACCGCCCGCTCGGGCTCACCGGATAACACCATCCCGTGCGACCCGGTGGACATGCTGTATCCCAGCCAGAACGGATCGGCGAGCGTGCGGCTCCAAGCGACGAGCTCGAGGAACCGACCCGGCACTTCGGCCGTGAACGCGTGGAGCTCGACGTCGGCGACCGGGGGCGAGTAGGCGGCCGCAAGCAGGATGGCCATCCGCGCTGGCAACGTCAGCCCGGTGCCGAGACGTTCCTCGGCGTCGAACGCGGCGCGGCAGGCCCGCATGCACTGGTGCAGATCGCCGCGCATCCACGCGCCGAGTGCGGCTGCCCCCAAGAGCTCGGCGGCCCGTGGGTGGTCCCCGAGCGGGAGCGCGGCCATCGCCTCGTCGACCCACCGGAAGTTCTCCGCCGACAACCGCTGCAGACCGTAGTTCCACAAGGAGACCAGCAGCCGGGCCGTCAGGTCGGCGTCTCGCCGCTCGATCGCCCACAGGTGGGCTGCGTGGAGGTTGCCGAAGTCGGCAGTTACCTGGGTCACCCACCGCAGCTCGTCGCTCGTGCGGAGGCCGTGCTCCGCCGCCTCGGCGAACCGGGCGTAGAACTCGGCATGCTTCGCACGCCGCTCCGCCGTGTCGCCCGCGGCGGTCAACCGGTCAGTCGCGAAGTCGCGGAGGGTCGCGAGCATGCGATAGCGGGTCTCGATCTGACCGAACTCCGCCACGATCATCGAGCGGTCCGCGAGGTCGGCCAGGGTCGCCAGGACCGCCTCCTCGGCCTCGTGCTCGGCGCACACGGCGCGTGCGGCCGCGACCGTCCATGATCCCGAGAACACGGACAGCCGGCCGAAGAGCGCCTGCTGGCGGGGTGTCAGCAGGTCGTAGGACCACTGGATCGTCTCCCGCAGGGTGCCGTGGCGCGGATGGTCCGGCGTGGCCGTGGCGAGCAACGGCGAGGCCACGTCGAGATGGGCGGCAAGGTCGTGCAGGCTCATCGTCCGGGCCCGCGCCGCCGCCAGCTCGACGGCCAGGGGGATGCCGTCGAGCCGCTTGCATATCTGCGCAACGACATTGAGCTGATCCGGTGCGACGCGCCAGCCGGGCCGGGCCGCCTCGGCACGGTCGGCGAACAGGCGGACGGCGGGCGAACGGTCGGGAGTCTCGGTACCGCCGGGCCCTGGCAGCGCCAGCGGCTGAACCGGGAAGGTGACCTCCCCCAGGAAGCCGAGGGGCTGCCGGCTCGTGCACAGCACGGTCACCTCGCTCGTCGCCGCCGACACGTCGCGAACGAGCGGGCCAACCACATCGACCACGTGCTCGCAGTTGTCGACGACGAGGAGGATGTGCTTCCGCCCCAGCCAGTCGATGACGCTGTCGCTGAACGACCGCTTGCCCCGGCGGACCAGCCCCAGTCCGGCCGCGACCACCGCGGGCACGGCGTCGGCCCCGGCGGGCGCGAGGTCGATCAGCCGTACGCCGTCGCGGAAGCGGTGCGCGGCGTCGGCTGCCACCTCGACGGCGAGCCTGGTCTTGCCGACACCGCCGGGTCCCACCAGCGTCACCGTGCCCGGCCGCTCGATCAACGGGCTCAGCCGGGCGAGCTCCTCGCCGCGCCCCACGAAGCTCGTGTCGGGCACCGCCAATGCCGCGGCAGCATCGAGGGTGCGGGGCGGCGGGAGCCTGCGGCGAAGCTCGCGGTGGACCACCTGGTAGATGCGATGGTCGCCGGGGATACCCCGCAGCCGGTGGAGGCCGAGCGGGGCGAGCCGGATGTCGTCGGGCAGGCTGTCGGCGATCGCCCGGACCGCTCCTGCCGACACGAGGATCTGGCCGCCGTGCCCGGCGTCTCGCAGCCTGGCCGTCATGTTGGGGGCCATTCCGAAATAGTCGCCGTCACGCTCGAGCACGGGGCCGGTGTGGAGCCCCATCCTGGCCCGCAACTCGGGGGGCGCCCCGTTCGAGCCGACCAGCGCGACCTGCGCGTCCACCGCAGCCCGGACGGCGGCACACGGGTCGGTGAACACGGCGTTCACGCCGTCGCCGGTGTGCTTGAGCACCGTGCCACCGTTCGCTGCGACCGCCTCGTCGAGCAGCGCGTCGTGGTGTTCGAGTGCGGCGTGCATCGTGTCCGGGAAGTCGGCCCACAGCCGCGTGCTGTCTTCGATGTCGGTGAACAGGAACGTGATCACCGGACCGGCGCCGTGCGGGTGCGCGCTGGACTCCACCGGGGCGAGGTGGGCGGCCGCCTCGGCGTCACGACCCAGGTCGAGCAGCACGGCGCACCTCTGCAGAAGGGCCTGCCGGCGCAGGCTGTCGAGGCGGGTGGCCTCGCGGGTGGCCCACGAGATGCCCTCGAACTCGGCCAGGGCCGCACCCCGCCACAGCTCGAGCGCGCCGTCGAGACGGGCCAGCTGGCGTGCCGGGTCGTCCTCGGCATCTGCGGCTGTCACCTCGGCCTCGAACCGGTGCGCGTCCACGTCGATGGGGTCAACATCGAGCGTGTACCCGTCAGGCTCGATGCGCACTGCGCCGCCGTCGCGCTGCAGCAGGGCGTTGAGCTGCGACGCGCATGACCCCGCCCGCCGCCTGCCGGCGTCTGAGTCGGCGTGGCGCCAGAGGGCCTCGGCGACCTCCGGAGGGCCTGCCGGCCCGCCGGGGTGGAGGGCGAGGAACGCCAGCAGCGCGCGCTGGTCCGAGTCAGGGATGTCCAGGGTTCCAGTCGCCCCGACGATCTCGATCGGTCCGAGGATCCGAAACTCCATCCGCCTCACCTCGCCCAAACCCGCAGGTCAGGCCCCGTCGCCACGCGCAGCGTAACCGACACCGCCGAGCACCACCGGGTTGGTTTCGCAGTCGCGGGCGGCCGGGCCGGTGGCGGCAGCGATGTCGTCGCATTCCGGTCGTCGGTCGAGAGAGCCGACGGAGCCCTACGGCCACCGGTGACCCCGAAGTGAACTGGAAGCGACACGGATCTATGCTCCCCCCGTCTCAACCCATGTCCCTAGCAACCGGGGGCTCAAAGTGGCTTTCCGCAAATTCGGCGCCATCCTGTTGGTTGGCGCGCTGTTCGCCGGTCTCGTCGCTTGTGGCGACGACGACACCAGTACGTCCAATACCACCCAGGCGGCGACGGGTGCTGCCGCCAACTTCACACCGGTCACCGACAACACCCTCACGGTGGTCACCAGCCTGCCCGCACCGGGCTTCTGGGAGGGTGACGACCCGTCCGCCATCACCGGTGGCTACGAGTACGAGATCGCCAAGGCCCTGCAGGAGAAGCTGGGTATGGGCGAGCTCAAGGTGGTCAACGTCAGCTTCGACCAGCTCGTGGCCGGGCAGGTGGGCGACTTCGACGTGGCCCTGTCCCAGGTGACGATCACCGACGAGCGCAAGCAGGTGGTCGACTTCACCGAGCCCTACTTCGAGTCCGACCAAGGCGTGCTGGTGACGGCGGGCACCAAGGTCGACACGGTGGAGGAGGCCAAGGCGCTGCAGTGGGGCGTCCAGAGCGGCACGACCGGGTCCGACTACGCCACCAACGTGTTGAAGCCGGACAAGGAGCCCCAGGTGTTCCAGGACCTGTCGGCCGGGTTCGCCGCCCTCGAGGCCGGGCAGCTCGATGCCTTCATGATGGACACCGCCATCGTGCTCGCGCAGGCCGCCGGGTCGAACGGCGCCGAGGAGGTCGCCGCCCAGTTCAAGACCGGCGAAGAGTACGGTGGCATCCTCCCCAAGGGCTCCACCAACGCCGACGCCATCAACTCCGTCCTCACCGACCTGAAGGACGACGGCTCGCTGTCCGAGTTCGCCGAGGAGTGGTTGGGTGGTGACCCGAGCGCCGTGCCGGTCCTCACCCCTTAGTCCGCCATGGCAATCGCCGGCGGGATCGTCGAAGAGCCGGCCGTCCCCGCAATCCAGCGCATACACCCGATCCGGACGCATCTCGGGCGGTCGATCGCCGCGCTGGTGGCCGGGCTTGTCGTCGCTGGCATCACCGCCGTCGGGCTCAAGCGCCTCTACGACTCGCTCGGGGTCGTCGGCACCGCGCTCACGGTCTGGGCGATCTGCTTGGCCGTGCTCGCGGCTGCCGTCGCATTGGTGCTGGCTGCCTGCGGCTCGATGGCCGTCGCCCGGTCGGTACGCGCCGCCCGGCTCACCCACACGGATCGGGTGGCCGCCCGCGCCTGGGGGGCGGCGGCCACCGACTGGACCTGGTACGTGGCCGGGCTCAGCGTCACCGCGCTGGTGCTGGCGTTCTTCGCCTTCTTCCTGGCGGCGAACGACGGCGCAGTGCGGCAGCAGTACCTCAACTGGGACGCCATCGACGAGTTCCTGCCCTCGCTCTGGAAGGGCTTCTGGCTGAACATCAAGGTCTTCCTCGTCGCCGAGGTCCTGGTGCTCATCTGGGGGCTGGTGCTGGCGCTGGCGCGCATCTTCCCCGGCAAGGCCGGGCGGCCCGTCCGCTTCCTGGCCGTCTCCTACATCGACCTGTTCCGGGGCTTCCCCGCCATCATCACGATCTACCTCATCGTGCTCGGGTTCCAGGCCGCCGACGTCCCGCCGTTCGACCGGCTCCAGGGCAACACCAAGCTCTTCTGGCTGAGCACGACCGCGCTCGTGCTCGTCTATGGCGCCTACGTAGCCGAGGTGTACCGGGCCGGCCTCGAGAGCATCCACTGGAGCCAGACCGCGGCGGCCCGCTCGCTCGGCCTCTCGTACGGCCAGACCATGCGCCATGTCATCACCCCCCAGGCCGTGCGCCGGATCATCCCGCCATTGCTCAACGACTTCATCAGCCTGCAGAAGGACACCGCATTGCTGAGCGTGATCGGTCTGCTCGAGGTCCTCAACCGGGCCCGGCT
>JBKPAA010000084.1:0-11492 GCA_046726215.1 Actinomycetota bacterium
CGCTTAGAATCGCATTGTCGACAGGCAGATCGAGGTTGTTGATGGCGTCGGCGAGGGGTTCGAGGATGCTACTGACCTGCCTGGACATGACCGATAGCGTACTAGTGTTCGCATCACTGGGCAGCCAAATTCGAAGAATTCAGGACGACGGCAATTGCTAAATGGGCCGTCGAATCGGCGGCGATAACGCTGGCCCAGGAAGCGCCGCCTCCGGGCCACGGGCACACACCACTAGCCCCTGGCACACACCACTAGCCGCGGGCGCCCACCAGGCCCGGCACCGCCGCACTCAGGGCCTCCAGCGTCCACCGCTCGCCCGGAGCACGGACGAGCCGCCCGCCGCCCGGCGGGTCGATCACCGTCAGCTCGTCCTTCGTCATGGTGAACAGCTGGCCCGACAGCCGCCGGCCCGCGGGCGTTGCCAGGAACACGGTGATCGCGGCGATGTCTTCCGGCTGCGGCATCGTCGAGCGCATGGCCTCGACCTGGTCGGCGGATAGCCCCATGCCCGTGAGGCTGTCCACGAACGCCAGCGCCGGACCGGTGGCGGTCAGCGGTGGTGCCACGCCGTTGACACTGATCCGGAGCGGTCTGAGCTCCGCGGCCAACGCCCGCATCAGGCCGTAGATCCCACCCTTCGCCGCCCCATAGGGCGCCAGCGTCGGCGTGCCCACATAAAAGGCGGCCGAGCAGACGTTCACGATCGCGCCGCCGCCGGCCTGGGTCCGCATGGCCCGGCCCGCTTCGATCGAGCAGTGGATCGACCCGAACAGATGGGTCCGCAGGGTGAACTCCCAGTCGTCGGGCTCGAGGTCCAACACCGCACCCCGGTGGTCGGCGCCGGCGTTGGTGATCATCACGTCGATGCGCCCGAAGCCCTCGACGGCCATCGCCACCATCCCGCAGGCGCCCGCCGGCTCGCCGACCGAGTCACAGCTGGCGACCGCCTCGCCGCCCAACGCAACGATCTCCTCGACGACGCTCGCCGCCGAACCCGCATCCAGGTCGTTGACGACGAGGCGCGCGCCCTCGCGCGCGTAGGCCAGGGCGTAGGCGCGGCCCAGTCCCCGGCCAGCGCCGGTGATGACCGCTACCTGGCCGTCGAGTACGCCGTGCGTCACCGTGCGGCCACGGCCTCGCGGAACCGCGTCGTGCGATGCACCGGATCCATGTCGATCTTGGGGATCACGTGCTCGCCCACGAGCCGGATCATCTCGAGCGTGTCCTCGTGGCGGGCCGAGCCGGTGCCGAAGACCAGCTGATCGCACCCCGCCTCCTCCCACCGCCGGCACTGCTCCAGCGCATGGTCGGGGTCGCCGACGATGCCGCCCCGCTCGCGGGCGGCCGGGATGTCCTCCGGGGTGGCGTCGCGCATCAGCTCGGGCCACACCGGGATATCGGGCGGGTGCGGGAACGTGTCGTGGTAGCGGTACACGTTGCTGGCCAGGTAGCTGTTGTGGGGTCGGGTCGCGGCCTCGACCGCCCTATGGCCGTCCTCGGCGACGAACGCGCCGGTCGTCACCATGATGTTGTCGTTGACGAACGCGCCAACGGGCTCGGGTTCCTTGATGGCCTTCTTGTAGGCCTTCATCACCGGCTCGAGCTCCTGGATCGAGCCGATCGAGAAGCCGAGCACGCCCAAGCCCCGCCGCGCCGCCATCTCGTAGCTGCTCACGTTGCCGGCGGCGTACCACATCGCGGGGTGCGGCTTCATCCACGGCTTCGGCAGGACCTTGCGGGGCGGTAGGGACCAGTACTTGCCCTCGTATCCCTCGTATTCGTCCTGGAGCCACATCTTGGGGAACTCGGCGATGACGTCCTCCCAGATCTCCCGGGTCCGGCTCAGGTCGGACATGCCCGGCAGGAAGGCGAGGATCTCGTGGCTCCCGGCGCCTCGCCCCGTACCGAACTCGAACCGCCCGCCCGACAGGTGGTCGAGCATGGCCACCTTCTCCGCGACTTTGGCGGGATGGTTGACCTGCGGCAGCGGGTTGAAGATGCCCGAGCCGAGGTGGATGTGCTCGGTCGCCCGGGCCAGGTAGGCGAGCGCCACGTCGTTGGCCGACATGTGCGAGTACTCGTCCAGGAAGTGGTGCTCCGTGGCCCACACGTACTTGAATCCCGCCCTGTCGGCGGCGACCACGCACTCGATGTCCTGCATCAATGCGGTGTGCTCGGCATCCGGATCTGTCTGGCGTCGGTACCGGGGTACGAATCCCTGGATGAAGATGCCGAACTCCATGGATCTCACCTTCTAGTCGAGGGTCAGGTCAAGGACAGGACGCCGCGGTTGAGCTTGCCTGCGGCGAGGTCGGCGAGGGCGTGCTCGATGTCCCCGAGGTCGTAGGTCTGGCTGACCATCTCGTCGAGGAGGAACCGCCCGTCGAGGTAGAACCGGGTGATGAGCGGGACATCGTGGTGGGGCCGGGTCTGGCCGTAGCGGCACCCGAGGATCGACTTGTCGTTGTATAGGTTGGCGACCACGAAGCTCGCCTCGGTGCCGAGCTTGGGCACCCCCAGCAGCACGCACGATCCGCCGGTCCCGAGCATGTCGATCGCCTGGCGGATGAGCTTCGGGTGGCCCACGCATTCGAAGGCGTAGTCGACACCCGCGGGGACCAGCTCCTTGACGGCCGCCGCCGTGTCCTCCACGGCGGAGGCGTCGATGAAGTCGGTGCCACCGAACTGTCGTGCCACCGCCTCCTTGACGGGGTTGGCGTCGACGACGACGATCCGCCCCGCCGATGCCAGGCGGGCGCCCTGGATGACCGACTGCCCGATCCCACCGGCCCCGATGACGGCCACGGTCTCCCCGGGCTGGACCTTGGCGCGGTTGAGCACCGCCCCGGCGCCGGTGACGACCGCGCAGCCGATCAGGCTGGCGGCATCGAGCGGGACCGCAGGGTCGATCGCCACGGCCTGGTGCTCGTGCACCACGGTGTACTCGGCGAACACGCCGAGGTTGGCGAACGCCGGCACCTGCCGTCCGCCGGTGGTGAATCGGGCGTCGGACCAGCCGAAGGGCTTGCGGCAGTGCGTGGGCAGCCCGCGGTCGCAGGCATCGCACTGCCCGCAGTTGCCCAGCGTGACCAGCACGACGTGGTCGCCGGGCCTCACTCCCGTGACCGCGGCGCCGACCTCCTCCACCACCCCGGCGCCCTCGTGCCCGAGGACGATGGGTGGTGGCATGGGGATGGTCCCGTCGATGACCGAGACGTCGCTGTGGCAGAGCCCGGCGCGGTGGATGCGCACCTTGACCTCGCGCGGGCCCGGGTCCCGCACCTCGACGTCGTCGCGAACCTCGAGCTCGCCGGTCCAGACGATGGCTCTCATAAGCGTCCCTCCTTCACGCGGGCCAGACGATGCTCTGGAGCTCGGAATAGGCATGGAGGGCGAACGAGCCTCCGTCGCGGCCGATGCCGCTCTTCTTGAACCCACCGAACGGCGTCTCCGGGTTGCGGGCCAGCGTGTTGATGCCAACGTTGCCGGCCCGCAACCGCTGCGAGACCCGCAGGCCCTTGGCCGTGTCGCGGGTCCACACGTAGTCGTAGAGGCCGTAGTCGCTGTCGTTGGCGATGGCGATGCCCTCCTCTTCGTCGTCGAAGGGGATGGCCACGACCACGGGACCGAATATCTCGTCGCGGGCCACCGTCATGTCGTTTCCGCAGCCAGCGATGAGGGTCGGCCGGCAGAAGAAGCCACGGTCGATGTCCGGGCGGGCGCCGCCGGCGACGAGCGTGCCGCCGGCGTCGACCCCGGACCGCACATAGCCCTCGATGCGGTCGCGCTGGGCGGCACTGATGACCGGGCCGACGACGGTGGCGGGATCGAGCGGGTCGCCGACCTTCAGCACCGTCGCAATCTGCGCCAGCTTCTCGACCACCTCGTCGTAGACACGGCGCTGGGCAATCAGCCGGGTGGGCGCCGTGCAGATCTGGCCCGCGTGAAACGCGAACGTGCTCGCCGTGCCTTGGGCGGCGGCGTCGACGTCGGCATCCTCGAACACCAGGCTGGCGCCCTTTCCGCCCAGCTCGAACAGCACTCGCTTCATGTCGCGGGCGGCCACCTCGCCGATCCTCAGGCCGACGGCGGTGCTGCCCGTAAAGCTGATCATCCCGGTCTCAGGCGCGGCCACAAGCGCCTCGGCCGACTCGGGCGTGGACCCCACCACCAGGTTGACGACCCCGGACGGGAAGCCGGCGCCGTGGAACTCTTCGACCATCCTGATGACCCCGAGCGGGTCGTGGTGGGCGGGCTTGATGACCACCGTGTTGCCCATCGCCAGCGCGGGGCCGATCTTGCCCATGACGTTGGTCATCGGCACGTTGTACGAGGTGATGCAGACCACGACGCCCACTGGCAGGCGAACGGCCATCGCATCGACGAGCCCGCCGCCGGTCGACGAGGGGCCGCCGCCCGGGTTGGGCGCCGGGGCGAGGGGGATCTCGCGGGCCTCGAGGGCGCCGCGCGCGTAGCGGCGCAGGCGGGCCACCGCAGCCGGCACCTGCGCCGTGCGCGCCATCTGGACGGTGGAGCCGGTCTCTGCCTGCACCAGCGGGATGAGCTCGGGGATCCTTTGCTCGAGGAGATCGGCGGCCCGGTCGAGGAGGCGCGCCCGCTCCTCGGGCGTGGTCTGCGACCATGCGGGGAAGGCGGCGGCGGCCGCGGCGGCCGCTTGGCGGGCGTCGGCGGCGGCGGCCTCGGGGGCCAGACCCACGGTCTCCTCGGTGGAGGGGTTGACGACCTCGTAGGTCCCGTTCGCGCCCTCGACGCGGTCGCCGCCGATCCACAGGGAATAGCCCTTCCCGTTGCTGGCCGCATTGATGGCTCGAGTCTGTGCCACCCGCTCTGCACCTCTCTCTGCGTCAGACGGCCACACGAGCAGCATGACACACGACCTGACACCTGTGTTTCGAGTCGCCCCTCAGGCCTCGATCAGCGGGGCGACCTCGCGGCCGAAGGCGGCGATCTGGTCGATGTGCTCCTCGCAGCTGCGCGACGGGATCCGGATGGCGACGTGGTTCACGCCCAGCGCCACCACGTCGCGCACGGCGCCGGCGAGCTTGTCCGGTTGTCCGGTGAGGGTCCAGCGGGGGACATCGAACGGGGGCTCGCCGACGTAGAGGTTCACGCCACCACCGATGGCGAACGGGCCCTCCCGCCCGGCCTCCGTGCGCAGCTCCCGCAGGGTCGCGATCGCCGTGCGCATGCCGCCCTCGGGCGGTCCCTGTGGCAGCCAGCCGTCGCCCAGCCGGGCGGCTCGCCGGAGGGCGGCGCCCGACGATCCGCCCACCCAGATGGGCGGGCCGCCGGGCCGCACGGGACGGGGTTGCTGGCCGACGTCGCCGCCGCCCCACTCGTCGGCCAGGGCGGCGCGGATGGCCACCAGCGCATCGTCGGTGATCCGGCCACGCTGGGCGAACGGCACGCCCAGCGCGGCGAACTCGCCCTCGACGTGCCCGGCCCCCACGCCGAGGATGGCGCGGCCGCCGGACAGCGCGTCGAGGGTGGCGAACGCCTTTGCCGTCTGCAGCGGGTGGCGGTAGGCGACGACGTAGACGTGAGACAGCAGCCGTACGTTCCCGGTGAGCCCGGCCAGCCATGCCAGGGTCGCCACCGTGTCGTACCAGGTGGTGGACATGGTGGGCACCCGGTCCCTGGGGATGGCCACGTGATCGCACACCGAGACCGAGTAGAACCCGTTCGCGTCGCACGCCCTGGCCACTGCCGCCAGCTCCTCGGGGCCGGCCGATGCCTCCCACGGCTGAGCGATGAGGGTCGATTGTGCCTGCACCGGTAGCTGCATCGTGTACCCGAGCAGTGCCGTCGAGTCGGTCACAGATTCCCCTCCCCTTCGAAGGGCGAGACTACGTTGTCATGAAACCAGCCGCGGCGGGCCAACTCGGCCTGACATCATCAGGTGATGGCAGTCCAACGATTTCCGGTGGAGTTCGGGCACATCATGATGTTCGCCCGCAGCGTCGGCGATCCGAATCCGATCTACGCCGACGAGGAATACGCCGCCAACAGCGAGGTCGGTCACGTCATCGCACCGCCGACGTTCGTGCAGGCGGGAGCCCAGTTCGATCCCGACTGGCCGCTGCGGCCCAAGGTCGGCGAACCATGGTTCGGCTCGGGGCGAAATCCCAGCGGCACCCCCCGTGCTGACGACGGCGGCGGTGCGGGCGCAGGGGGCGGCATGGCGCGGGGGCTCCACGCCGAACAGCACTTCGAGTATCACCGGCACGTGCGACCCGGCGACCTGCTGCGAGCCCAGACCCGGCGGGGCAAGACGTGGGAGAAGCAGGGCCGGCGCGCCGGCAAGCTGGTGTTCAGCGAGACGATCACCGAGTATCGGGATCAGAACGGCGAGCTCGTCATCACCGCCCGCAGCGTCGGCGTGCGCACCGAGCGGGCCCCCGAAGCTGCGGCCGCCGAGGGGCCGGGTGAATCAAGATGACGCTCCAGACCAGCGCGATCAGCGTCGGCGACGTGCACAGCGAGGTGGTGGTCGACGACCTGACCCGGACGCAGATCGTTCAGTACGCCGGGGCATCGGGTGACTACAACCCCCTCCACAGCGACGAGATCTTCGCGACCCAGGTGGCAGGGTTCCCGAGCGTCTTCGCGCACGGAATGCTGACCATGGGGTTGACCGGCAAGATGGTCACCAACTACGTCGGCGACGGCCGCCTGCGCTCGTTCGGCGGACGCTTCCAGGCTCAGGTGTGGCCGGGAGACACGTTGACGGCGCGTGCCGAGGTCGTCGACGTTCGCACCGACGACGGCGTCGGCGTCGTCGAGCTACGCATCGTCACCACCAACCAGGACGGGGTCGAGGTGTTCTCGGGCCAGGCGACCGCCACCATCGACGCCGACTAGCGCGCCGAGGCCAGGTCTCGAAGCGAGGACGACATGGACCTGTGGGAGCTGCTGGCCCGCGAGGGCATCCGAGACCTGGTGACCCGGTACAACTCCAACGGCGACACCGGGCGGCTGGAACAGGTCCTCGAGTTGTTCACCCCCGACGCGACGATGGAGATCACCGGCAGGGGTGGCGAAACCCGTACGTACCGGGGCACAGAGGAGATCAGGACGGTCTTCACGGGCGCCACGGAGACGTTTCGTGAGGCGGCCGACGAGCGCTCCCAACCGGGATATCTGCGCCACTGCGTCGCCACCCACCAGATCGACCTCGGCGACCAGCGGCACGCCACGGGTCGCTGCTACTTCTTCGTGATCCGCGCCGGCGGCCTCGACCATTGGGGCCGGTATGTCGACGAGTACGAGGAGCGCGACGGCCGCTGGCGGTTCACCTACCGCAAGGTCACCACCGAGGGCCGGCAGCCGCAGCCCGGGTGAGGGGGTCGGGCGGCCGGGATTCCAAGCCTGTATGCAACGGCGGCGAGCGCTCCCGGTCAGGCGATGCCGGCGCGCTCCAGTGGTCGCATGGTCACCCGGCCCCGCGGGTCGACGACGACCACCACATGCGAAGCCTCGTCGATGAGGGTCACGGCATGATCGACGGTGCGGGCGGCCCGGGACGCGTCGGCCAACGTCGCCACGGTGAGTCCAAAGACGTGCGTGCTCATCACGCGCCCCTTTCCTTTCTTGTCTCGTTGTCTGGTTTTCGTGCCGCGTCGGGCTTTCGGATGTCCAGACGACGTGGGCGCGCATTTCTCATCGCCGACGTGTCATGGCGTCATCGTCAGCGCCATTCCACCTCGGTCGCCCGCTCCGCCAGCAGCTTCCGCACGGTCAGCCGATCGGGCTTGCCGTTGGCCAGGTAGGGCATGTCGCCCTCGGCGAGCACGAGAACCCGCCGGGGCACCTTGTAGTTCGACAGCTCCTCGGCGGCGCGCCGCAACGTCTCGAGCGGATCGATGCTGGCTCCCGCCGCCGGCACCAGCGCGGCGGCGACGACCTCGCCCCGGTCGACATCCGGTAGGCCCACGACCACCGCCAAGCCCACATCGGGGAACGACTCGAGCAACAGCTCGACCTCCCGGGGGGCCACGTTCGACCCCGAGGTCTTGATCATCTCGCTCAGGCGGCCGTGGAAGTACAGGTAGCCGTCCCGGATCAGGCCCTTGTCCCCGGTGTGATACCAGCCATCACTGTCGAAGGTCTCGTGCGGCTCGCGCTTGTACAGCCCGCTCATGAGGCTGTAACCGCGGATGCAGATCTCCCCCACCTCGCCGTCGTCAAGGGTGGCGTCGGTCTCGGGGTCAGCGATGCGGTGCTCGACGCACGGCACGAGCAGCCCGAACGATCCTCGCATCTCCTCGGGGAGGACCCGTTCGGACTCGGGGCCGGCCGCCGAGTGGGGGCCCATGGTCTCGGTCATCCCCAGCGAATTGTGACGCAGCCCGAGATCGGTGGTGGATGGTGGCGCAAACGCGGGGATCATGCTCACGTCGCGACCGGACTCGACGATGTAGCGCTGCATCCGCTGGCCGAGCTGCGGCCACACCGCGAGCTCGGTCGCTCCCTCTGCCTCCATGAGGTCGAGCACTGCATCGGGCTCGAACTTCTCGACGCACAGGATGGCGCTGCCGACCGACATGGCCATGTTCAATGCCAGGCCGACCCCGCCGATCCAGAAGAAGGGCATGGCGCACAGTCGCCGCGACTCAGAGGTCAGTCCGGCGAAGCGGGCGAGGTTGGCGCCATGGCGGAGGAAGGTGCCGTGGGTGTGAACGACCCCCTTGGGGTCGCTGGTCGTGCCCGACGTGAAGATCGTCATCATGAGATCGGAGGGCGTGATCTCGGCCTCGACCGCCTCGAAGAATTCGTCGCTGATGCCCTCCTCGGCGCTATGGCCGCCGTCGTCGCGGCTGCCATCGCCGAGCCTGAAGTCGAGCGGCAGCGCCTTGGCCCAGAGTCGATCGCTGAGACCGCTCACCCGCACGTGCCGCAGAAAGGGCAGCGCCGGAATTCGCAACGCCTCCGGCCCCGCCTCCGCGAGCCCGGGCACCGCATCCTCGATGTACGCAAGATGGTCTTGGCCGAACATCGTCGCGGGCACGAGCAGCGTGTCGACATCGCCGAAGCGGAGCGCCTTGCGCAGCTCGGCCGGCTTGTAGGACGTGCTGAACGGCATGCAGATCGCCCCGATGCGGGCGATCGCCAGCCACGCCACGACCCAGTCGCTGCCGTACGTGAACATGAAGGCGATGCGGGTGCCCTTCCCCACCCCGGCCGCCAGCAGCTGCTTGCCAACCCGGCGCGACGCCACCTCTGCCTCGGCGTAAGTCATGCGGCGGTCGGGCATGACGATGAAGTCGTTGTCGCCGAAGAGCGTCGCGGCCCGGTGGACCGCGGCCGGGATGGTCGGTTCGTAGTCCAGGTCTGGCAGCGGCATGTGACCCCCCGTCAGGTGGCGCGGCCGTCACGCCGAGACGGTAGCGGCGCCGGCCAGACGGCCAGCACCTCAGGAGTGGAGCACGCGGCAGCGGAGGTGGGTCACGCCGGTGGACTCGATCACGCTGGTCTGCTCCAGCCCGACCGGATGGGGGCCCACGATGTCGAACAGCCGGACCCCGCCTCCGAGCAGGCAGGGCACCACGCTGAGCTCGATCTCGTCCATCCTGCCCGACCGAAGGAGCTGCTGGACCGGGTTGGCGGCGGCCACGCCCACCGCCCGGTCGCCAGCCGCCCCCTGGGCGAGGTCGAGCGCACCTTCGAGCCCCTCGGGAACGAACGTGACGCGCGGGCTCCACTCGCCCTGCGTCGGCGGGTCGTGGGTGACGACGAATCCAGGCGAAGAGGCAATTCGAGGCCGTCGTCGGGACCGGCGATGAAGCCGTCCAACGAGACGGAGAAGCTGGCCATGACCTTGCCCATGGCGCGGTAGTGCCACGGCCCGGAGTCGGCGTCAAGGCCAGGCCCTTCAGGCGGCCTGCGGCCGGCCAAGGGTCACAGCTCCTCCTACGTCACCAATAGGTCGCAACCGGGCGCACCTCGATGGCGCCGCCGTGCCGTGCTGCCGGAATGCGCGACGCGAGCTCGATCGCGGCGTCGACGTCGTCGGCCTCGAAGATGAGATAGCCGCCGATCCCTTCGTTCAAGTACGTGCCCTCCCGGGTCACGGTCTTGCCGTCTTTGACCTGCACGGTCGTGGCATCCTGCGGCAGACCGAGGGGAAGCCCGGGGGCGACGCCCGGCGTCTTGTTCAGTGCGGCGTAGTCCCCGTAGATCGTCTTCTGCTCCTCCTCCGAGAGCGTCCCCCACGCGTCGGGGTTCGTCGGGAGCGGCGTCGTGCCTTGGTAGATCAACAGTGCGAACTGCACGAGTTCCTCCGTTTCGTCTGTCGACATCCTGAATGACGGACGCGACGCCGGAGATGTGACGACATCAGTTCTCGAGGGGGACGACATCGAGCTGCGCCAGGCGTTCGGGGTCGCCGACGCCCGCGTCGTGCTGGACAAGACGATCGCCGGCTGCCTCGCCGACCCGGTGCCCGAGGTCCGCACCCTCGGCAAGACGTTGAAAGCGCTGGCGCGCCGGGATCCTCGCCCACCACACCACCGGAGCCTCGAACGGGCCGACCGAAGGCCTGAACCTGTGCGTCAAGAAGGTCAAGCGCTGCGGTCACCGCTTCCGCACCTTCGAGCACTACCGCCTCCGAGTGCTCCTCCACGCCGTCGGCGTCACCTGGCCGCGACTGCCTCGACCCCCACCCATCCGCACACGCGCTCCCTACTCAACGCGTAGAGCCCGTTTTGACAGACGACAGCATCCCTGTGCTCGGGGACATGACGATCCAGCGGATGGACCACGTCGGCATCGTCGTCGATGACCTCAAGGCTGCTATCGCGTTCTTTGTCGAACTTGGTCTGGAGCTGGAGGGCGAGGCGGCAGTCGAGGGATGTTGGGTGGACCGCGTCGTCGGGCTCGACGACGTCCGAGTGGACATCGCAATGGTGCGGACCCCAGACGGCCACGGCCGGCTTGAGCTGACGAAGTTCCACACCCGGCGGCCACCACCGCCGAGCCGAACGCACCGGCGAACACGCTGGGCATACGTCGCATCATGTTCGCCGTTGACGACATCGAGGACGTCCTTGCCCACGTGCACACCCACGGCGCCGAACTCGTCGGCGAGCTGGAGCAGTACGAGGACAGCTATCGGCTCTGCTACGTCCGCGGCCCCGAGGGCATCATCGTCGCGCTGGCCGAGCAGATCAGCTGAGGCGCTCGAAGCAGGTCACGACGGCGCTCCCTACTCAAACGCGTCGAGCCGGCAAGCCCAAGTGGGACCTTCTCGCCACCATTAATCCCCTGCTGAAATCCGACGCGCCCGTTATATAGGTACGGCGGATGCGGTATTTGGCGATTGTCCCCATGTGGAATTCTTCGAATTTGGCTGCCCAGTGATGCGAACACTAGTACGCTATCGGTCATGTCCAGGCAGGTCAGTAGCATCCTCGAACCCCTCGCCGACGCCATCAACAACCTCGATCTGCCTGTCGACAATGCGATTCTAAGCG
>JBKPAA010000085.1:0-6789 GCA_046726215.1 Actinomycetota bacterium
CGTCGTCGAGGAACCAACGTTCGAACTCCTGCCAGGTCCCCGGATAGTCCCGCCCCGATCGCGGACTCCGTTCCGGCTTCAGGTCACCATCCGCGACCACCACATCATGAGAGTACTGCACTCAAGTAGATACGCCATACATGCGTACGACTGTAGCCCAGAAATTCGCTTTGGTTACAAGTGTTTTAGAGGATTTTCGTTGAATTCAAGTGCGAGCCCGCTACTTGTGTGCGATAACGATCATCCGCCGCGCCGACGAGGTCAACGGGGTGCCGTCGCCGGCGTAGCCCTCGATCGTCCCGAAGCCGGCGTCGTGGAGCCAGTCGCGCAGCTCGGTGAAGCTGAACATCCGGGTGAAGAACGACGAGCGACGGACCCGGCCGTTGCGGACGATCGTCCACCGTGCGTTCACGCGGCCGCTCAACGGGTCGAACTCGCGCTGGTCGATGAGGATCCCGTCGTCGACCTCGGTCACGGTCGCGGGCACCCAGTGGGGCAGGATCCCGTCCTTGTGGGTCAGCTCGACCAGGAACCGGCCACCCGGTCGCAACGCCCGGTGCACCTGCCCCAGGACGGCGCGGTTCTGCGCGTCATCGAAGTACCCGTAGGCGGTGAACCAGCTCACCACCGCGTCGAACCGCTCGGTCCAGGGAATCGAGCGCATGTCGCCGTGGACGTACTCGACGTCCACGCCGCGGCGGTTGGCGTCCGCACGGCCGAGATCGAGGAACAGCGGTGTGGCGTCCAGCCCGGTCACGCGGGCGCCCATGCCGGCCAGCCGGTTGGCGATACGCCCGTGGCCGCATGCCAGGTCCAGGACCTCCGTGCCCTCGCCCAGGCCGAGGAGGTTCCACACCGTCGACGCTTCCTCGTCGGTCGTCTCGTCGGCGAGGCGCTCGGCGAAGAAGTGCAGGTAGTCCTCGTCGAACAGCTCGTCGATCGGCCATTCCTCGTCCATCGGCCGATGGTATGGCCGGGGCCACGGGGCCCCCGGCCCCGGGCTCAGCCTGCGGGGCCGAAGCGCTCCGCTCGGATCCGGTCCACCGGTACGCCGAGGTCGACGAGGAGGCCGCTGGCGGCGTCGACGAAGCCGCTGGAACCGCACACGTAGGCGGTGGCGTGTAGCCGTCCGGTGCGGTCAGGCGGATCACGTAGTGCTGGCCGGCTGGCGGGAAGGAGGGGGGAGGTCTCCCCTGCCCCCTCCAGATCGGTGAGCGGTCACGAGGGCGGAGGGGGCACCCCCGGACCGATCCCCGACGATCAGCGACTCGGATGGCGTGCCCGACTGTGGGCGCCATGCAGGTCGCGCAGCCTGGTATCGGCCACGCGGGCGAGTGCCGCCACCTGGCGGCGCTCCCGGGCCCGGTACGGCATGCCCTGCCGGCCGAGCACGAGGGCAAGCCCCGAGCGCGGCAGGGGCGCCCACACGATGTCACCGGCGCCGAACGCCGGGCCCCGGCCTCCGCCCGGACCCTCGGCAGCCCGGCTCCCGGCCAGGAAGGCCGCTAGCCAGCTACCGCTGGGTGCGTCCTCGCCGGCGACCAGGGCGCCCTCGCCCCGGCCCTCCAGGTTCGCGACGGCCACCCAGTCGGCGCCCACGACGCGACCGGCGTAGCCGATCAACGCGTCGAGCATGTCGCCGACGTCGTCGGCGCCGACCAGTTGGGCGGCCGCTTCCAGCGCGTCGAGCCGGGGGTCGTGGCGGGCAGCGGCCAGCGGGCGCACCTCCTCGACCGCGACGCCGTCGACCTGGCGCACCTCGGCGACCAACCGATCGACGAGGTCGCAGGTCGGCAGCTCGACCACCAGCTCATCGACCGCCTGGCCGTTGTCGCGCTCGAGGATGTCGATCCCCACGACGTCCCCCCGGACCGCACCGATCCGGCTGGCGACCAGCCCCAGCGCACCCGGCCGGTCGGGAAGCCACATGCGGATCACGAACGTGGGCACGGGCGCACCCTACGGACGGGCTGTGAACCGATTGTTTCGGCGGCGCGACGGGAGGATTAGAGAATCGCCCCGGACCGCGCTGGTTGACCGCCGGGTCAAGGCGTCCGGTACCGTGGGCCGCTGACGGGGGCGCGCCGGAGGCCGTTGGCGCGAGCGCCAGCTCGCGCAGCGACGATCGGTGTGGGGCCCGGCCCCAGGGAGACACTGACATGGGCAAGCAGCTCACGCCGCGGGGCCGGCAACGTCGCGGTCAGCTCATCGCCTACGCCACCGCCCGCTTCGCCGAGCGCGGCTACCACGACACCTCGGTCGCGGAGCTCGTGTCGGGACTTGGGGTCGGCAAGGGCGTCTTCTACTGGTACTTCGAGTCCAAGGAGCAGCTGTTCGTCGAGATCCTGCGTGAGGCCCAGCGCGACCTGCGGCGAGCGCAGCGGGCCGCCATCGGTGAGGAACGTGACCCGGTGCGTCGCATCGAGCTCGGGATCCGCGCCTCGTTGGCGTGGATCGACGAACACCCCGACCACAACGAGCTGATCCGGGCGGCCGCCAACGACGACCGGTTCCGTCATCACGTGCGGCGAGGCGAGGAGATCGCGTTGGACGATCTGTCCAAGCACGTCAAGGACGCCATCGTGGGCCGCGGCCTGCACCATGCCGACCCCGAGATGGTGGCGCAGGCGATCCTGGGCGTCGTCGGCCGCCTCGCGGGCACCTTTCTCCCCGCCCGTGGCGCCTCTGTCGACGCCGTCGCCGACGCCGCCGTCGCCTTCTGCCTGGGAGGCCTACTGGCCGAGCAGGGACGTCGATGAGCACAACCCGTCCCGGACGCGCGAAACTCTTGTAACACGATTGTCGTAAGTGGGCGGTTACCGCTGGGGGCTGGGGCCTCGAGTCGGTGATCGCGCAAACAGTTGCCGTGGAAACGCCGACAGAGACCCCGCCACCGAGGCCGCCTAGCGATCCGTCCAGCCTGCACCCCAGGCTGACGGTCCTTCAGGCCCCTGCGGACGAGCGCGCCTTGCTCACCGAGCACCTTGCCCGGCTGCTGGTGCGCGCCGCCGACGACGCGCCCACGACGCTCAGCCGCGGGTTCGGTCCCGACGAGTTCCAGGCCGCCGCCCGCGAGGCGGCGATGCGCAGGGTCGAGGACCACGAGCGGTTGCGGGGGGAGCTGTCGGCCAAGCTGCGCCGGGCGCGCGAGCTTCAGGCGGTCACCGCCAACCGGCGTGACGAGGCGGCGGCCCGCACCCGCCGGATGACGGCGCACCTCGAAGATTGTGACGCCCTGCTCGAACGCGCCGGTGAGCTAACCAACGCCGCGGAGGAGGCGCGCCGTACCCTCGACGCCCGCCGGCACGACATGGAGACCGCCCACAGCAAGCTGAGCCTGGTCGAGGAGCAGCGCGTGGCCGCGGCGCAGATGATCGATGACGCGCAGGACCAGCTCCTGGACCTTGAGGCATCGGAGCTCGACGAGCCCACGCTGCGCCGTGAGCTCGAGAAGGGCCGCGAGCAGCTGGCCGCCGCCGAGGAATCGCAGGCCGAGTCCCAGGACGCCCTGAGGGCGATCGAGCACGCCGCCGTTTCGCGCGCCGCCACGCGCGACCACATCCTCTACGAGCGGGCCAACCTGGTCGCTCGGGTGGAGGCGCCCTTGATCGACACCCAGCCGCTGCGCGACACGCTCGCTGACTTCGACGACGACACCGAGATCGGCGAGCCCGACCTGGTGGCGCGTGAGCTCGCCCGGGAGTGGCTCGAGGTGGACGGGGAACTCGCCCGCATCGAGGACGCCCTGCCGCCCCCACCTTCCGCCGAGGAGCTCGTCGCCGCCGAGGATCGGCTCGACCAGATCGAGCGGACGATCGTCGAGATCGAGGCCGCGGGTCGCCAGGGCGAGCTCGTGCCGGGGGCCCGCGCCCAGATCGAGGCCGCCCACGAGGCGGTGCTGGCCGCCGAGGAGGCGCTCGACCAGGCCAACGACCCGGGCGCCAGCGAGGTGTTGCGTCAGGCCCGCGAGGACGAGCGGGCGGTGCTGCGGCGCAACGGCTACGAGACCTACCTGGACCTGATCATGTCGGGACCCCAGCCCGACGGCGATACCCAGGCCCACCTGCTCGACGCCCTGCGAGCCCGCCGGGTGGCCGAGGACACGCTCGCTGCGCTGCGGGCCGCGACCGAGCCCCCGGCCATCCTGACCGCGCTGCGGGTCCGACGCGACCGCATCTACCGCGAGGCCGCCGACCTGCTGGGCTGCGATCCCGGCGCCAACGTGGCCGAACTGCTCTACGCCCATCCGGTGGTGCCGCCCGCGCGCACCCGCGCCCTGGCTGCGGTGCTCGGCACCTATGGCGTCGCCCCGGTGGGTGTCTCGGTGCGGGAGGCCGCGGTCAGCTGGCTGGTGCAGCAGGACCACGAGGTCGTCGCCCGCGGGGACTGCCGGCGCGAGATCGAGCGCCTCGATCGGGACCTCGAGGCGCTCGATGACGAGGATGTCCGCGCCGCCGACGAGGCCCAGCGGGTCGTGGAGTCGGCCGAGGCCATGGCCGTGGACCTCGAGGTCGCCATGCACCGCGTGCGCACGTTCGAGGACGAGCTCAACGATCGGGCGACGCAGGACGAGCGACGGCTGCAACGCATCGCCGCCGCCGAGCAGCTCCGTGCCCAGATCGCCGCGGTCACCGATGCGCTCGAGCGCTCAGAGGAGGAGTACAACACCTCATTGGCGGCGGCCGAGGCCGGGGTTACGGGCGCCGAGGCCAGCCTCGAGCGCGCCACTGCCGCCCTGTCTGACGCCGTCAGGCGGCTCCGCAGGATCTCCGAGGCATTGCCACCGGCCCTGCGCCCGCGGGCCGGCGACGATCCGCTCGGTGAGCTCCCCCGCCTGCGGGAGACGCTGGCGGCCGAGGTGGACCGGGCCGAGGTAGCCCTGGCTCAGGCCACGCACGATCTGGAGCGTGCCCGCAGTGACATCGACGAGACCCAGGCCGAGCTCGACGACCACCTCACCGTGGTCCCCGACGACGACGTGACGGACGACGACCTCCGCCAAGCGGTGCGGGACCTCGTGACCGGCGGCGACGTCGCCGTGGTGCTCGACGATCCCTTCGGGGAGGTCGAAGGCCTGCGGGACGAGCTTCTCGACGAGGTCGCCAGGGCCGCCGAGGAGCGGCCCGTCGTGCTGCTCACCGACGACCCGGCGACCCTAGGGTGGGCGATCAGCCTGCCCGGCGAGGTCGGGACCGTGACCCGTCTGGCCATCCCGACAGAACCCGTTCCCGACCCCTCCCCGACGAGCTCGCCGCTCGCCGCCGAGCCCCGGCCGGTCGGGTAGCACCAAGGACGACCGTGGTACGACGCATCCCCATTCGACGCAAATTGGCCGCAGCGCTGGCGATCCCCATAGTCGCCCTGCTGGTGGTGGCCGGCCTCGAGGTGTTGCAGAGCACGCGCGACGCCGACGAGGTCAAGGACCAGACCGATCTGGCCACCGCCTCGATCGGCCCCTCGGGCATCATCAACAGCATCCAGAACGAGCGCAACTACGCCTCGCTCTGGCTGCTGGGCTTCGAAGGGACCGTCCAGGTGCCGGTCAAGAACTTCGAAGAGGCCAAGCAGGCGACCGACGCCGCCATCGCCAGCTTCCGTGCCGACGTCGAGAGCAAGGGCGGCGACGTGGCGAAGACGTACGGCCCGGCGCTGGAGGCGCTCGACGGGCTCGCCGAGCTACGCCAGCAGGTCGACACCTACAAGGGTGAGCGAAACACCTTCAACACCCGCACCTCCGATCCCAACTTCTTGGGGTACACCGAGATCGTCGCCGGGCTGTTCGACGCCAACACCCAGGTGGCCCTGGCTATCGACGACCCCATCCTGCGGCGCGGTGTCGAGCTCAGCGACATCTCCTCCCGCCAGACCGACGTGATCGCCCGCACCATCCGGTCGCTGCTTTTGCCCGGCGTCACCGGGAACAACCTGCTCGACACGCCGGCGGAGATCGCGGAGTCTTCGGAGCTCTTCAGCCAGGTGGTCGACAACGAGGCCCAGGTCCAGCAGCTGGGGGCGGGTGTCTACGAACCGCCGGCCCGCCGGCTCAAGAAGGAGAACGACGAGGCCGGGTTCGTTCCGCTGGTGCAGAAGACGATCGACGAGGCCGGGGCGGTTCCGCTCGTCCCCATCCTCGACACCGTCGACGTCGACCAGGACACGGCCTGGTACGGGTTCCGCCACCGCGTGGAGGACATACTGCTCGACCGCGCCGACGACCTCAACGCCGCCGCCGAGCGGACGCGGATGTGGTTCATCGTGCTGGCGGCCGTGGCCGTGGCGGTCGCCGTGGCCGTCACGTGGTTGGTGTCGCGGTCGATCACGCGGCCGTTGCGGTCGCTGACGCGCCAGGCGACGGCGATGGCCGATCACCGATTGCCGGAGGCGGTGCTGGACATCCTCGACACCCCGCTGGGCGAGGACGTGGAGGTCCCCGAGGTCGACCCGGTGGCGGTGCACACCCGCGACGAGGTCGCCGATGTGGCCGAGGCGCTCAACACGGTGCAGGACTCGGCCCTGGACCTGGCGGTGGAGCAGGCGGTGCTGCGCCGCAACATCGCCGATTCCTTCGTCAACCTGGGGCGCCGCAACCAGAACCTGCTGGGCCGCCAGCTCGATTTCATCACCGAACTGGAAGCGGACGAGACCAATCCGGACACGTTGTCGAACCTGTTCCGGTTGGATCACCTGGCCACCCGGATGCGCCGCAACGCCGAGTCGTTGCTGGTGCTGGCCGGGGTGGAGCCGCCCCGCAAGTGGGCCGCCCCGGTGCGGTTGACCGACGTGATCCGG
>JBKPAA010000086.1:0-18636 GCA_046726215.1 Actinomycetota bacterium
GACGACCCGCTTGTGCAGCTCGTCCTCCATGCGCAGCAGCTTCTGCGTCTCTTCCTCGGTGAGCTTGTAGACGGGGATGCCGGTCCACACCGAGAGCACCTCGGCGATGGCCTCCTCGTCGACCTCGTCGAACAGGTCGACGCCCGAGTCCTTGATCTCGCGCTCCTTGGACTCCTTGCGGGCGAGCAGCTCCTTCTCGGCGTCGCGCAGTCGGCCGGCCTCCTCGAAGTCCTGCGACTCGACGGCCTTCTTCTTCTGCTCGACCACCTGGGCCAGCTCGTTCTCGAGATCCTTGTAGTCGCCCGGGGTCTGCATGCGCTTGATGCGCAGCCGGCTGCCGGCCTCGTCGATGAGGTCGATGGCCTTGTCGGGCAGGAACCGGTCGGAGATGTAGCGGTCGGCCAGGTTCGCCGACGCCACCAGCGCCTGGTCGGTGATCGTGACGCGGTGGTGAGCCTCGTAGCGGTCGCGCAGCCCCTTGAGGATCTCGATCGTGTGGGCCACGGTCGGCTCGTCGACCGTGATCTTCTGGAAGCGCCGCTCGAGGGCGGCGTCCTTCTCGAGGTGCTTGCGGTATTCGTCGAGCGTGGTGGCGCCGATGGTCTGCAGCTCGCCCCGGGCAAGCATGGGCTTGAGGATCGAGGCGGCGTCGATGGCACCCTCGGCGGCCCCCGCGCCCACGAGGGTGTGGATCTCGTCGATGAACAGGATGATGTCGCCGCGGGTGCGGATCTCCTTGAGCACCTTCTTCAGGCGTTCCTCGAAGTCGCCGCGATAGCGGCTACCGGCGACCAGCGCACCCAGGTCGAGCGTGTAGAGCTGCTTGCCCTTGAGGGTCTCGGGCACATCGTTGGACACGATGTTCTGGGCCAGGCCCTCGACGATCGCGGTCTTGCCGACGCCGGGCTCGCCCACCAGCACCGGGTTGTTCTTGGTGCGGCGGGACAGCACCTGCATGACCCGCTCCATCTCGCGGCCCCGGCCGATGACCGGGTCGAGCTTCTTCTCGCGAGCGAGCTGGGTCAGGTTGCGTCCGAACTGGTCGAGCACCAGCGAGCCGGTGGGCTGCGACTCGGAGGAGCCGCCACCGGCGGTGGCGCCCGCCTTCTCGGGACCGGGGCCGCCGGAGCCCTGGTAGCCCGACAGGAGCTGGATGACCTGCTGGCGCACCCGCGACAGGTCGGCGCCCAGCTTGACCAGCACCTGGGCGGCCACACCCTCGCCCTCCCGGATCAGACCCAGGAGGATGTGCTCGGTGCCGATGTAGTTGTGGCCGAGCTGCAGCGCTTCACGCAGGGACAGCTCGAGGACCTTCTTGGCGCGAGGCGTGAACGGGATGTGCCCGGAGGGCGACGAGCCGCCCTGACCGATGATCTCTTCAACCTGCTGGCGGACGGCCTCGAGGCTGATGCCCAGCGATTCGAGCGCCTTGGCCGCGACACCCTCGCCCTCGTGGATGAGACCCAGGAGGATGTGCTCGGTGCCGATGTAGTTGTGGTTGAGGAGCCGGGCCTCTTCCTGTGCCAGGACGACCACTCGGCGAGCCCGGTCGGTGAACCGTTCGAACAAGTCTTGCCTCCCGCCAGTCGGGGGATCCGTGGGGAAACTCTACAGCCCGTCCGACCCGACGACGCTGCCGGAGAACGATGACGGGCGTTCTTAACCCGATCGCGCGTGGGGCCGCACCGGCCGTGGTGAGCCGGTCGTTTTCCTACCCGGATTCGTCCCCGGAGTGGTCACCGGATTCATCCGCCGGCGTGTCGGTGGCCTGGCGACTCCGCCAGCGGCTGCGCAGGTGCGGACGCCGGCGAGCGGGTTTCGCCTCCTCGGCGGCCAGCAGTTCGAGCACCCGGGCCCGCACGTTCGACAGATCGACCCCCAGTCCGACGAGGATCTTGGCCGCGAGCCCCTCTCCCTCCCGGGCGATCCCGAGGAGGATGTGCTCGGTCCCGATGTATTCGTGGTCCGACTCGAGCGCCTCCCGCAGCGACAGCTCGAGGACCTTCTTGGCCCGGGGCGAGAACGGGATGCGCCGGGGGGAGGGCGAGTCGCCGCGGCCCACGGCCCTCATGACCTGCTGGCGAACGGTGACAGGTTCGATCCCGAGGGAGCCGAGGGCCCGGCCTGCCAGCGAGTCGGCCTCGCCCAGGAGGCCGAGCAGCATGTGCTCGGTGCCGACGCGCTGATGATCGAGCTCGCGGGCCTCCTCCTGCGCCAGGACGACCACTCGGCGAGCCGGGTCGCTGAACCGTTCGAACATCGCGCCTCTCCGTCCCCCATCCGACGCTACTGCCGCAGTGGCGGTTTCGCCCTGCTCGCCTGTCCCCTACCGTGACGCGGTGGCCGCCCCCAACCCGCTGCTCGAGCTGCCGGCCATGTCAGCCCTGCAGGAGCGGGTGGAGAAGCGGTTGCTGGCCGCCGTCGAGTCCGACGACCCGACGATGGACGAGATGGCCTCCCACCTGGTCAAGGCGGGCGGCAAGCGCCTGCGTCCGTTGCTGGGCGCGGTGTCGGCTGCCACCGGGTCCGGGCGGGTGCGGGCGGGGGGTGAGATCGGCGATGTGATATCCGACGACGCGGTCACGGGGGGCGTGGCATGCGAGCTGGTGCACGTCGGCTCCCTCCACCACGACGACGTCATCGACGAGGCGGCAACCCGCCACGGTGTCTCCAGCGTGAACGCCCGCTGGGGAAACATGCGCGCCATCCTCTCGGGCGACTTCCTGCTCGCCCGGGCGTCGGAACTGGCGGCCTCGCTCGGAACGGAGGTGGCCACGTTGCTCGCCGCCACCATCGGCCGGCTGTGCGAGGGCGAGGTCAGGGAGCTCGCGCTTGCCTATCGGGTCGACCGCACGCTGGACGACTACGTCGCGGCCATCGAGGGCAAGACGGCGGCGCTGTTCTCGACCGCCTGCCGCATCGGCGGGATCGTGGCCGACCTGCCCCTCGACCAGATCGATGCCCTGGGCGCCTTCGGCCTGCAATACGGCCTGGCGTTCCAGGTGGTCGACGACATCCTCGACGTGGTGGCCAGCGACGACGAGCTCGGCAAGCCTGCCGGCCACGACATGGCCGAGGGCATCTACAACCTGCCGGTCCTGGGAGCGCTGGCCGGCCCGGACGGCGACGAGCTACGGGCCGTGCTCGGCGGTCCGCTCGACGACGAGGCCCAGGCCCGAGCGCTGGCGCTGGTGCGGGCCGGCGACGGGATGAGCCAGGCGACGGCCGCGGCCGGTGCGTACGTCGACGCCTCCATCGCCGCACTGGAGCGGCTGCCCGCCTCGACCGCCACCGACGCACTGGCCTCCGCCGCCCGCCACCTGCTTGCCGGCCTGTCCCAATAGTGGATCCCTTCTGGTGCCGTTTCGGTTGCTGACCAGCCAATACTGCGCCAGGAAGCGAGAATGGCCGACCGGCGTCATTTCGGTAGACCCCGATTTCGCGGGCTGGCTACGGTCCTGGCGATGCCGATCGTTCCCGACACCAAGGACTGGACCTGGGTCCTCGAACGTCGCTGTCCAGAGTGCGGGTTCGACGCCGGGGCCTTCCCCCGTGAGCAGGTGGGCCGGATGGTGCGCGAGAACGCCGCCGCCTGGCAGGACGTCCTGGCCCGGCCCACAGGGGTGACGACGCGGCCCTCCGACGACCGCTGGTCGGCCCTTGAGTACGCCTGCCACGTGCGGGACGTCTTCCGCATCTACGACGAGCGGCTGGCGATGATGCTGACTGACGACGATCCCGACTTCCCCAACTGGGACCAGGACGTGGCGGCGGTCGAGGCCCGCTACAACGAGCAGGATCCCTCGGCGGTCGCCGGCGACATCACCACGGCCGCCGCCCGGCTTGCCGATCGCTTCGACGGCGTGACCGGCGACGCCTGGCGGCGCACCGGGAACCGCAGCGACGGCGCCCGGTTCACGGTGGAGTCGTTCGCCCGCTACATGGTCCACGACCCCGTGCACCACCTCGACGACGTGGCCCGGGGCTTCGCCCGGCTCGGCGCCCCGGAACGGTGACGCCCTTGGATCCTCTTAGGCTTGGCCGGGTGGACCACCCGTCGATGACGCCGTCGACCCGCCCCCGCACGGGGGTTGTCGTCGACGAGCGCACCGACGAGGACCTCGAGACGGGCAAGCCCAGGGTCGCCCACATCGTGCGGACCGACCCCGGCGAGTCGGCCGTCGCGAAGGTCACGGAGGCCCGGATCTATGGCTTCCCCGTCGAGGCCCTGTGCGGCGAGCGCTTCGTCCCCCAGCGCGACCCCAAGAAGCTCCCCATGTGCCAGGTCTGCAAGGAGATCTACGACCTATATCGCATGGCCAACGACGGGCTGCGCGATACCCCCGACGCCTGACGGACCAGTGGACCCTCGCGGAAGTGCCCGGCGCTAGGTCGCGGCGCTGGCGGGCAGCTCCCGCGGGAGGTGCCGGGCCGCGAGCATCCCCGCGACGGCGACCGCCAGGGTGACGGCGAAGGCCAGGCTCAGCGAGCTGGACGTGTCCCAGGCCCGTCCATCGCCCAAGGCCACGAACACCCCGCCCAACCCGGTGCCGAGCGACACGCCCAGCACGTCGGTGAGCTGGAGCGAAGCGCTGGCGCTGCCCTCCTGGCCCGGCGCCGCGGTGCCGAGCACGGTCACCGATAGGGGCGCGTACGCCAGCCCCATGCCCAGGCCTGCGACCGTCCACGCGGCGATGCCGACGGCCACCGGCACCGAGGAGTAGACCGCCACCAGCAGCCCCGCGATCCCCAGCGCCAGCACGGCAAAGCCCCGCCGGACCAGCCACGCCGGCCCCCGCTCGCCCACCAGGCGCTGCTGGATCCAGGCGCCCGCGGTCCAGGCCAGCGTCGCGCCCGTGAGCGCCGCGCCCGCCACCCAGGTGGGTTGGTCGCGGGCGGCGGTCATCGCCAGGGACACGTAGGCGTCGGTGCCGAAGAACGCGAACGTGAGGATGCCGCGGACGCCGACGGCGGCCGGCATGCCGCGGCGCAGGGCGACGGTCCCGGTGGGGACGAGCCGGACGAAGGCCCAGGCCGCCGGCAGCGCCCCCGCCACGACCAGGGCGACCGTCAGCGCCACCTGGTGCGCGCCGAGCCCACCCAGGACCAGCGCAACGCCCGCAACCAGCACGACTGCGTCGCGTCGACGGCCGCGGCTCGATGTCACAGCCGGGAAGCCGGGTTCGCCCGCCGGTGGGCGGCCCGACAGCGCCGGCAGTGTCATCGCCGCCGCCACCACCACCATCGGCAGCAGCGCCAGGAACACGACCCGCCAGGACGACCACCGCTCGATGGCGCTGGCAGCCGCCGGCCCGACGAGGCCCGGGACCACCCAGGCCGACGAGAACACCGCGAACACCCGCGGGCGAAGCTCGGGCGGGTATCCGCGTCCGACGCTGGTGTACGCCACCGCGGGGATCACGCCCGCGCCGACGCCCTGGGCCACCCGACCCGCCACCAGCATCGGCATCGACTGGGCCGAGCCGCCGATCACCAGCCCGAGCGAGAACAGGATCAGGCCCGCCAGGAACGGCGCCCGTGTGCCCCGCCGATCGGCCGCCTCGCCGGCCAGCACGATCCCGAGCAGGTTGCCGAGGAAGAAGCCCGAAAAGACCCATCCGTACAGGCCCAATCCGCCGAGGTCGTCGGACACCACCGGCATGATCGTGGCGATGGCGAGCGCCTCGAACGCCACCAGCGTGATGGTGAGGACCAGCCCGGTGGTCAGGCGTCGACGGGCGGGCGCCCACACCCCGTCCGGGGCGGTCACCGAGGTGTCGGCGCCGGCGAGCTCAGCGGTCATCGACGACATGCTCTCCCGGCAATCATCCGGATCCCGCACGGGATTCCCGCGCGGCCACGGCTCAGACCGCCGGCGTGCACAAATCCGTCTGCGGACCTAGTGCCGCGGGCCGACACGGGGCGGTCCTGTGCGGAGACTTGCCGCACGCCTACAACCGCTTCGGTGCCCAACTACGGTGCGCGTTGATGGTGTCCCGGATGGCGACCTGGCGCGATGCCCTGGGCGGTGATCGGCTGCTGGTGAGCGGGTTCGGCAAGTGGGGCGGCGGCATCTACGACCTCACGGATGCCACCCCCGAGGCGCTCGACGACCTGGCCACCTCGGGCATCACCGTGGGCGGTGGCCGACTGTGGCGGGTGCTGCGGGCCCCCGGCGAGCAGACCAGCGCCTGTGAGCTGCTGTCGTACGACGCCCGCGGCCTGCGCGGCTACCGGCGTCTCGACGCCATCCGTGATCCGCACGACGTGTGCTGGCACGAGGGCACCGTCCACGTCAGCTCCAGCTGGGACGACACGGTGTGGCGCATCGCCGGGGGCACAGCCGAGCCGCTGTGGCAGGCACGGGCCGACGGCACCGCCCCCGACGCCTGGCACGTCAACTCGCTGCTGGTCGTCGACGGGGCATTGCACGTGTGCGCCTTCGGGCGGTTCGAGCGGCACAAGGCCTGGAAGACCGCCCGTCGCAAGGATGTCGGGATCGTCCTCGACCTGCGTACAGGCAGGGAGATCCTCACCGGGCTGACTCATCCCCATGCCCCGCGGCGCCGCGGCGACCGCTGGTACGTGTGCGAATCGACGCCGGGCCGGTTCACCGAGCTCGACGCCACGGGCCGACTGCTGCGACAGGTGCACATCCGCCGGTTCACGAGGGGCCTGGCGCTCATCGGCGGCTGGGCCCTCGTGGGCGGCAACGCCCACCGGGATCGGGACGACGACCGGGCCGAGGTGCTGGTGGTCGACCTCGAGTCCTTCGACGTCGTCGAGCGCGTTCCCCTTCCTTGCCTCGAGGTGTACGACATCCTCGCCACGCCATCGCCCCTGGCCCGCGGGGTGGCGCGGGGCTTCGGGTCGAACGCCGCACGGGCGGTCGAGCAGTACCGGTCGGCCCGGCGGCCCCCCGAGCGCCGGCCGACGCCTCCGGGGGCGGCGGTCCGCCTGGTGCCGCCGCGTGTCGCCGCCTCGTCGGCGGCCATGGGCCGCCCCCTGGGTGCCGCCGATGCCGGCCGCTGCGGGGTGCGTGGAACGCTCCCGTCCGAGATGGTGGCCGGGTCGGTGCGCACGGTCCCGCTCCGCGTCGTCAACGGCTCTTCCCGGCCGATCGCGTCGGTGCTGCCGTCCCCGATCAAGGTGGCGGCCCGCTGGTTTCCGGTGACGGAAGGGCGCCGGGGCAAGCCCCTCCCCAATCCCCGCGTCCCCCTCCCCAGGGTCGTGCCCAGCGCCAGCGGCGCCGCCGTCGACGTGCCGCTGGAGGTGCCCGGCGAGCCGGGTCTCTACGAGGTCTGGGTGGCCCTCCACCAGCCGGGCCGGGGGTGGTTCGGCGCCCGGGTGCAGGCCGAGGTGACGGTTGTCGCGGGCTCCGACGCCTCAGGCCTGCTCGGGCCGGAGGGTGGGGAACAGCACGACGTCGCGGATGTTGTGGGTGTCGGTGAGCAGCATGACGAGTCGGTCCATGCCGATGCCCAGGCCACCGGTCGGGGGTAGGCCGTATTCCAGGGCCCGCAGGTAGTCGTCGTCGACGGCCATGGCCTCGTCGTCGCCGCCGGCCTTGGCGCGCGCCTGGTCCTCGAAACGGCGGCGCTGTTCGTCGGGGTCGACCAGCTCGGAAAAGGCGTTGCCCAGCTCGCGCCCGGCAACGATCGGCTCGAAGCGCTCGACCACACCGGGCAGCTCGCGGTGGTCGCGGGCCAGTGGCGAGACCTCCTTGGGGTAGTCCGTCACGAACACCGGACCCCACAACTCGGGTTCGGTGGTCTTCTCGTAGATCTCCAGCACCAGCTTCCCGGGCCCCCACGCCGCATCGACGTCGACGCCGTGCTCGCCGGCGATCCGCCGCAGGTCGTCGAGCGGCATGCGCACGTCCACCCGCACCCCTGCGTGGCGCTCGACCAGGTCGGTCAGTGAGGCCCGGGGCCAGGGCGGGGTGAGATCGACGTCCCGGCCGCCGTAGCTGATGGCCGTCGACCCCCGCACCTGCCGCGCCAGGTGCGCGACCAACTGCTCGGTCAGCTCCATCATGTCGCCGTAGTCGGCATAGGCCTGGTAGAGCTCCAGCATCGTGAACTCGGGGTTGTGACGTGGGGACAGACCCTCGTTGCGAAAGACGCGCCCGAGCTCGAACACGCGCTCGAAGCCGCCGACCACCAGCCGCTTGAGGTACAGCTCCGGGGCGATGCGCAGGTAGAGGTCGAGGTCGAGGGCGTTGTGGTGCGTGGTGAACGGCCGGGCCAGCGCCCCACCGGGTACGGGATGCAGCAGCGGGGTCTCGACCTCGACGAACCCACGGTCCTGGAGGAACCGGCGGGTCTCCGACATGATGCGACTGCGGGCCTGGAAGACCCGCATGCTGTCGTCGTTGGCCCAGAGGTCCGCGTAGCGCTGGCGGTAGCGCAGGTCTGTGTCGGTGATGCCCTTCCACTTGTCGCCGAACCCCCGACGCGCCTCGGCGAGCAGCTCCCACTGCCCCACCAGCACAGACAGCTCGCCCCGGCGAGACCGGATCACCTCGCCGATGGCGACGATCCAGTCCCCGAGGTTGAGGGCGGTGAAGTCCTTGTAGTCGTCGCTGTCCTGGGCGGTGGCCATGAGCTGGATCGACCCGCTCGAATCCCGCAGGGTCGCGAACGTCCGGCCGCCCATGTGCCGCAGGAGCATCACCCGGCCGGCCACGATCACGGTGACGCCGCTGCCGGCGCCGGCGGCCAGGTCGGCGTGGGCCTCCCGCAGGTTGGCGGCGCGGTCGGTGACCTCGACCCGGTAAGGGGGCCGGAACGGCGGCGACGTGTGCTCGGTCACTGGTTCTTCTCGTAGATGAGCCGCAGGCCGTGCAGCGTAAGCCAGGGCTCGTGGTGGTTGATCATGCTGGACAGCGGCGTGATCAAGCCTGACAGACCGCCTGTAGACACGACCTCGACTTTCTGATCCAGCTCGTCCTGGATGCGGCTGACCATGCTGTCGACCAGACCCGTGTAGCCGTAGATCACGCCCGACTGCATCGACTCCACGGTGGACCGGCCGATCACGTGCCGGGGCTCGACAAGCTCGACCCGGCGCAGGGCCGCCGCCCGCGCGAACAGTGCGTCGAGGCTGATGTCGATGCCGGGGAAGATGGCGCCGCCCAGGTACTCACCCTTGGCGGAGATCGCCTCGAAGGTGGTGGCGGTGCCGAAGTCGACTACCACCACGGGCCCCCCGAAGAGGTCGAAGGCCGCCACCGCGTCGGCGATGCGGTCGGCGCCCACCTCCTTGGGATTGTCGTAGAGGATCGGCAGGCCGGTGCGGATGCCCGGCTCGACGACGATGGCCGGCTGCCCGAAGTAGCGCTCGCTCATCCGACGCAACGCCCCCGTCACCCGGGGGACCGAGGAACACAGGCAGATGCCGGCGATGTCGTCGTCGAACGAGAACCCGTGGAAGCCCAGGAACTCCTGGACCACGAGCGCATGCTCGTCGGCCGTGCGCTCGGCATTGGTCGCAACGCGCCAGTGGTCGAGCAGATGGGTAGCCGCCAGCTTGCGGCCGACGTTGTGCTCGTCGTCGGGCTCGAGGTCGTAGAGCCCGATCACGGTTTGCGTGTTGCCTACGTCGATCACCAGCAGCATCACGGGCCGTGACGTTATGCCACGGCGTTTTGTTCGCGGGAATGGTCGCCGTGGCGACCAATCCCGCGAACAAAACGGGGGGGTGGCGCCTTCGGGCGGCCTGCTAGACGACCACGTCGAGCCCGATGTCCAAGACGGGCGCCGAGTGCGTGAGCGCTCCGATCGAGGCGAGATCGGCACCCGTCGTGGCATACGCGCCAATGGTGCCGAGATCGAGGCGGCCCGAGATCTCGAGCAGCGGCCTGTCCGGGTTCCGCTCCCGGACCTCGCTCACCGCCGTCCGAACCTCGTCGGGGGACATGTTGTCGAGCAGCACCGCGTCGGCGCCGGCCGCGACCGCCTCCCGCACCTGGTCGATCTCGCCACATTCGACGTGTACGGTGCGCCCCGGCCAGCGCTCGCGGGCCCTGGCGACGGCCGCGCTGATGCCGAGCAGCTCGAGGTGGTTGTCCTTGAGCAACACCCAGTCGGACAGGTTGCCGCGGTGGTTGGCTCCCCCTCCGGCCCGCACCGCCGCCTTCTCCAGGGTCCGCAGGCCCGGGGTGGTCTTGCGGGTGTCCCAGATCCGCAGGGTCCCGCCCGCCTCGGTCACGGCGTCGACGAACCGAGCCGTGAGGGTGGCGACGCCCGACAGGTGGCCGAGGAAGTTGAGCGCCGTGCGCTCGGCGGTGAGGATCGGCGCCAGCCGCCCGGTCACCCGCCCGAACTCTTTGCCCGCGTCCAGGTGATCGCCGTCGTCGGCCTCCCATCTCACTTCGAGCGCGGCGTCCACCTGGCGCAGAGCCTCGTCGGCGCTCAGGCGCCCGGCGAGGACGCCGTGGGAGCGGGGCACGAACGAAGCCGTGGCCTCGAGCTCCGGCGGTAGCAGTGCCGACGTGAGATCGCCGATGGGCGTGAGGTCCTCGGCCAACGCGCGGGCCACCGCCTCGCGCACCGCCGCGATGGGGGGATGGGCGTCGTGCACCGGGGGCGAGTCTCGCAGGTTTTTTCATCCGTCCCCGGGGACGGCTCCGAACACTCCCCCGAACGGCTGGACTTTGCCCCTACGAGGTGTCAACCATGCTCCTTCGCGCCTCGCACGCGCTGCCAGGCGCCGCGGTGTCGACGCGGGCGTCGTGGCGCCTCCGCGTGCATCGCTGGCTTGCGGGCCCCCAGGCCAGCGTCTGGGCCGTCGGCGCCATCGTCGTCGTCAGCATCGCGATGCAGAGCACCAACCTGGGCACGGCGCCTCCGCCCGGCAGCGGCGAGGGGGCGCTGGTGGCCGCCGGATGGTCGCTCGTCCACCTCGGGTCCGCCGGTGACGCAACGTTCTCGTCGGCCGGGCCGTCGCTGGCGCCGGTGCACCTCGGTGCCTGGATGTGGGCGACCGGCGCCCTGGGCCGGGCGGCGGACGCCATCACCGCCGGCCGGGAGGCGATGCTCGCGGCCCACGCCGTCGGCATCCCGCTGGTGTGGCTGCTGGCACGGCGCTCGGGGCTGGCGCCCTGGGCGGCGGGGGCGGCGGCGGTCGTGTTCGCGGCATCGCCGCTGGCCCTCGCGCTGCTCCGGCCGGTCCACGGCGCCGGCTTGGCGGTGCCGTGGATGCTGGCGGCCCTGGTGCTCGCCAGCGCGCGGCGCCCGCGGCCGCTGACGGGCGTTGCTGCCGGCCTGTGCCTGGCCGTGGCCGTGCTGACCGAGCCCAGCGTGGTCGTCGTGGTGCCGGCGGCCGGCTGGCTGTTGTGGCGGTCGTCCCCGGGCCCCGGCCGGCGGCGGCGCCGCCTGCTCGCCGCCGCGGCCGCCTTCGCCGTTGCGTGGCTCGCCGTGACCGCCCTGGTGGCTTCGAGGGCGCCCGACCCCGGCACGTCGCTCGCGCTGCTCGACCGGATCCGTCTGGTCACGGACGGCGGAGCCCCGGCGGCGCGTGTCGTCGCCGGATTCGACGGACGATCGGTGGCCGACCTGATCGGGGTGGACCGCATCGGCGTCAGCGCCACCCTGCTGGCGGCGCTGATCGTGCCGCCGGTCGTGCCACGCCTCCGCCCGATCGCCTGCGCCTTCTGGGCGTGTGCCGCCCTCACCCTGGTCTCGGGCCGGCCGTCAGGAACCATCGTGAGCGCCATGGTGCCGTTGGGCGCGCTGCTGCTCGCGGCCGGGGCGCAGCTCGTCTGGGTTTGGCATCTCGAGGTCCGTCTCGAGCCGCGCCTGCCCACCCACCGGGCATCCGCAGCCGTGAGCCGGCTCGACGCCGCCGTGCCGCTGGTCCTCACGGCCGCGGCCCTCGCCGTCGTGCTTGCGGTGCCCAGCTGGGTCTCGACCCACCGGGACCTCACCGCGGGCGGTCCGGCGGCTCCGCTGGCCGTGGCCTGCGACTGGGTGGTGGACAACCTGAGCGACGGCGACCGGATCATCGTGGACGACGCCATGTGGGTCGACCTGGTCGAGGGCGGGCTCGCACCGTCCCTGATTGCGGGCTATGGAGCCATCGGCGACGGCGTCGCCTGGCGCTCCTACCGCTACATCGTCTCCACCCCGGCCCTGCGCGCTGCGGGTGCGCCAGCCGAGCTGGCCGGCGCCGTCGACAGCTCCGTGCCGATCGCCAGCGTGGGCGAGGGCGAGGACCGGGTCGAGGTCCGGCGCATACAGATCGCGCCGGATGCCCAGCCACCTGCCGCCGAGCAGGCAGCGCAGAACCCGGCACGGGCGGCGGCCGGACGGGCGCTGGCTGCGAACCCCAGGATCGAGGCGCCCCCCGCCGCCGTCATGCAGTTGCGTGCCGGTGCGGTCGACGAGCGGCTGACCACCGTGCTGGCAACCCTCGCAGGTGCCCATCGCATCGATATCGGGGCGTTCCTGCGGTTGCCCGGCGAGACCGCGGCGGGCGCCCCGGTGCGCACGGTCGAGCTCACGGCCATCGACGGCCGCCCCATCGCCGCGGGCGAACCCGGGGTCGTCGAGGTCGTCGCGTTCCTCGGCAACCAGCTGTCGGAGTACCGGCCTCGGCAGGTCAGCGTCGAGGGCCGCACCAGCGACACCCCGCGCCTGCGCATCACGTTCCCGATAGGACAGGAGGATCCAGGATGATCGAACCTCGATCGAACCGAACGGGCCGGCGGGCAAGGCGGCCGGCGGCGGTCATCGCTGCCATCGCGGCAATGGCCGGGGTTGCCGGGGCGCTGGCGCTGGCCGGCGGGCCGGTGGCAGCGAGTGCCGCCACCGACGTGCAGCTGCGCGTCGCGCACTTCTCGCCGGACACGCCGCCGATGGACGTCTACGCCACCGGCTTCGACGGCAGGGAGCAGCTGGTGCTGCCCAAGCTGGGCTACGGACAGGTGTCGGAGTACCTGCCGCTGGCTGCCGGCGTGTACGCCTTCTCGATGCGCCCGGCCGGGTCGCCCGCCACCGACGAGGCGGTGCTGCGGGTCTCGGCCGACCTGGCCGCCAACACCTCGTACACGTTCGCCGCGTTTGGGCGTCAGGCGGAGCTGAACACCGACCTGCTGACGGACGATCTCTCGGCACCCCCGGCCGGCCAGGGGCGGGTGCGCCTGATACAGGCCGCGATCGACGCGGGACCGGTCGACGTGAGCGCCGCCGGCGGGCCACTCTTCGCCCAGGGCGCCGAGCTGGGAAGCGTCGGCAACTACGTCGCGGTGCCGGCCGGTTCGTGGCAGGTCACGGCCGAGGGTGAGGCTGCGGACCCGGTGGTGGCGAACCTCACCGTGGATGCGGGCGCCGTGAGCTCGCTGGTGGTCCTCGACGGCATCGGCGGTGGCGACCTGCGGATCGTGAGCGTCACCGACGCCACCGGTGCCACCGCCTCTGGGGGCAGCGCTCCGGCCGGCGGCGTCGACACCGGTGGCGGTGCGCTGGCGGAGGGGACCGACGCGGCTGCGGATGCCGCCGGCACCGCCGGGGCCCTGGTGGCCACGTCGGCCGGGCTCCTGGCGGTGTTGCTCGCCGGCGGCACGACCCACCTCGTGAGGAAGACGCGAGCGACATGAGCCGTCGCCGGCGGAGCCACGTCGGCCGCGTGGCCCTGCCGCTGACCGGCGCCTTCCTCTGCGCCCTGGTCGCACCGGCGCTGGTCGCCCGCCTGGTCGGCGGTGAGGGATGGCCGGCGGGGCGGGACACGAGCACGGCGGGAGCGGCGGAGGCCCGGGTGGCGGGCCCGGGCACCGCCGGGGTGCCGGGCCCGGTGACCCCGCCGACCGTGCGCGCGGCCGAACGACCGGCTCCGCTGGGCGTGTCGGCGGCGGAGGCCCGGCCGGCGCCGCCGGCCAGCCTGGCGATCCCGTCCATCGGCGTCGAGACCGGGCTGGAGCGACTCGTCGTGCGCGACGACGGGATGCTGGCCGCGCCCGCCGACTTCGCACGGGCGGGTTGGTTCGCCGAGGGTCCCGCGCCCGGGGAGCGGGGCCCGGCCGTGATCGTCGGACACGTCGACTCCCGCGACGGGCCGGCCGTCTTCCACCGCCTCGCCGAGCTGGGCCGCGGTGACCGCATCGAGGTGGAGCGGACCGATGGCACGGTCGCGCGCTTCGCCGTGACCGGCACCGCCGAGGCCCCCAAGGATGCCTTTCCGACCGACGCCGTCTACGGCCCGACCGCGGGTCCGACGCTGCGGCTCGTCACCTGCACCGGCGTGTTCGATCGGGACGCCGGCCACTACCTGTCGAACCTCGTCGTGTACGCCGTCGCCACCTGAGGGCGCCGACACGGGGATCAGCCGAGACCCCTCGCATCCTGCTTGAGGGCCGTGTCGACACCGAGGGAGGCGGCGACCACCAGGCTGCGGAGGGGATCCTCGAGCGGACGATGGATCTGCACCACGTAGTTGTCGGCCGTTGTGAACAGGGTCTTGGCGAGGCCCTCCCACGACTTGGTGATGCGGGCGACCTCGACACCGGTGTGATCCCGGATGTTGAAGTTCCACGCCCGCAGGTTCTCGGCGTTGATCGACCCCCAGGTGTGGCCGCCAGACTCGAGCGCGAAGCGGATCTTGCCGATGGCGTTCTGCTGGACGATCTGCCCCACCTCGCGGCCCAGGCCGTCGTGCACCATCACCCGTGACTTGATGAACTTGGCGGGACGGGTGAGCGCCAACACCACGTTGCCCAGCGTGTCGATCACCTGGAGCTTGTGCGTCATGAACTGGTCGTACGAGCCGAACACCCGCATGACCTTCTTTGCCGTGCTCTGGCCGACCTGGCGGACGGCGCCGATCTGGCGGCCGTGCTGGTCGAAGATGGCGTACTCGTTGTTGACCTCGAAGACCTTGACCTTCTGGTTCACCACCAGGACCGGCTCGGTGAAGACGGTGCCGCCGCCCTGCTGGGGGGTGGCGGCGCCGGCCTTGTGGACGTCGCGGGCGATCCTCTCGGTCGGTCGGTTGACGGTAGGGACGCGGGCGCCGCCGGTGGGCTGGTCAAGGGCCTGCCGCCCGTGGGACGCCACGTGCTCGGTCCAGCGGACGCCATCCCACCAGCGGCTCTCGTGGCGGCCGAACGGGTCTGGATACCACCCGGCCGGTGGCTGTGCCGGCGCGTCGGGCCCCTGCCGCTGCGGTTCGGGCATGGCGGTAGATGCTAGCGGCGGCCCACCGGGCGCCCGACCGGGGCGACGACGTAGCGGACGCGCTGCTGCGGGTCGAGGTCCTGGAAGTCGGTCCGGGCGTGCGCTCCCCGGCTCTCCGTGCGCGCCAGGGCGCTGGACGCCAGCGCCCAGCCCACCGTTGCCAGGTTGACGAGCTCGCACTGGGCGCCACTGGGGGAGAGATCCCGTCCGGCGTGGGCCAGCATGGTGGACGCCGCGTCCCTGGCCCTTCGGAGCGAGTCGGCCGAGCGGAGCACGCCGGCGTCGGCGGTCATGGCCCGCTGCAACGTGTCCCGCGAACTTGCGGTGGTTATCGGGGTCATGGCCTCGCCATCCGCCACACGTTGCTGGGGGACGGCGGGCAGCGGCGTGGCCAGCCGCTGCCCCGGGATGGCGTCGTGGTTGCCCTCCAGCACGCAACGCATGGCGCCGGTCGGCGAGGGTCCTTCCTTGCCACGCTCCACGGCCTCGACCACCCGGGGGCCGAAGACCATGCCGTCGAGCAGGGAGTTGGACGCCAGCCGGTTGGCGCCGTGGACGCCGTTGCAGGCGGCCTCGCCGGCCACCCACAGGCCGGGGACCGACGAGGCGCCGTCGAGGTCGGCAACGATGCCGCCGCAGATGTAGTGGGCGGCCGGCGCCACCGGGAGCCAGTCGGTTCCGGGATCGAGGCCCACGGCCGCCAGCGAGGCGGCGATCGTAGGGAAGCGCTCGCCGAACCGCTCGAGCCCCGTGGCATCGAGCCACACGTGGTCGGTGCCCTGCTCCGCGACCCGGGCCATGATCGCCTGGCTCACCCTGTCGCGGGGCAGGAGCTCGTCCACGAAACGCTCGCCGTTGGCGTCGCGGAGCAGGGCGCCGTGGCCCCGCAGCGCCTCCGACAACAGCGGCCGGGGCATGGCCGGATGGTGGAGGGCGGTGGGGTGGAACTGCACGAACTCCAGATCCGCGACCGCGACGCCGGCCCGCAGCGCCATGGCGATGCCGTCGCCGGTGGACTCGGGCGGGTTGGTCGTCACGGCGAACAGCTGGCCGGCACCACCGGTGGCCACCAGCACGTGCCCGGCCCTGACCTCCGCCCGCTCACCGGACGGCCCCAACGCCACGACGCCGGCGCAGCGCCCGCCCTCGAGCAGCAGGTCCAGCGCGAACCAGTGCTCGTAGACGGCCGCGGCCGTCTGGTGGACGGCGGCGACCAGCGCCCGCTCGACCTCGACGCCGGTGGCTGCACCCCCGGCATGGACCACGCGGGCATGCGAATGCCCGCCCTCCCGCGCTAACAGCAGCTCACCCTGCGAGTCGCGATCGAAGATGGCGCCCTGGGCGATCAGCTCGTTGACCCGGGCGGGTCCCTCGTCGACCAGCACACGCACCGCCTCGGCATCGCACAAGCCGGCACCGGCCGCCAAGGTGTCGGCCAAGTGCAGATCGGTCGAGTCGGGGTCGTCGGCGAGCACCGCCGCCACGCCCCCCTGGGCCCAGCGCGTCGTCGCCTGGTGCAGCTCCGCCTTGGTCAGCACGCCGACCCGCATGCCGTGGGTCTCCGCCGCCCGCACCGCGGCCGAGAGCCCGGCCACGCCCGATCCGAGGACCAACAGGTCGAGGACCTCGGTCATCAGGCCAGCGCCGCCAGGAGCGTTCAGCCGGTGGCGAGCCGCTCGGCGGCGGCCGCGTCGATCCGGTGGTTGGCGGCGTCGACGTGGACGACCAATGGCTCGTAATCCCCCAGCTCTGCCTCGTCGTACTCGGCGTACGAGATGACGATGACGCGATCACCCGGCGAGACCAGCCGGGCGGCGGCGCCGTTCAGGCACATGTCGCCCGAGCCGCGGCGGCCGGCAATGGTGTAGGTCTCGAAGCGGGCGCCGTTGTCGATGTCGACCACGGCCACCTGTTCGTGCTCGAGGATGTCGGCGGCCTCGAGCAGGGCGGGATCGATGGTGATCGAGCCCACGTAGTGCAGGTTGGCGTCGGTGACGACTGCGCGGTGGATCTTCGACTTGAGCATGCGGCGACGCACGACGGTCAACCTCCCTGGGTGGGTGCCGGCACGGTCACCCCCACGTTGTCGATCAGCCTCGCTCGCCCGAATCGAACAGCTGCCAGCAACCGCAGATTCCCGGCGAGAGGGTCCGGGATGCGGAACGAGTCTGTGTCGACGACCTCGGCGTAGTCCAATTGCGCCTGCGGTTCCGCCTCGATGATCTGGGCGATCAGGCTGCTGACGGTGACCGCGTCGCGTTCCCCGGCCAGGATGGCCGCCACCCCCGCCCGGAGGGCCCGGTAGACGACCGGTGCCGCCTCGCGTTCCTCGGGTATGAGGTAGCTGTTGCGGGACGAGAGGGCCAGGCCGTCGAGCTCGCGGACGGTCGGGCACCCGACGACCTCGACCGGGAACGAGAGGTCGTGAGCCATTCGCCGTATCACCGCCAGTTGCTGGAAGTCCTTCTCGCCGAAGTAGGCCCGGCACGGGCCGACGATGGCGAAGAGCTTGGCCACCACGGTGGCGACGCCGGCGAAGTGGTGGGGGCGGGCTCGGCCCTCCAGCGGTTCCGACACCTGCGCCACCGACACCGTGGTCAGCACGGGCGAGGGGTACATCTCGTCGACGTCGGGGACGAAGAGCAGGTCGACGCCGGCGGCATCGGCCAGGCGGGCATCCCGATCGAGGTCGCGCGGGTAGGCGTCGAGGTCCTCGCCGGCTGCGAACTGCAGGGGGTTCACGAAGATCGACGCCACCACCAGGTCGGTGTCCGCCCGGGCCTGCCGCATGAGCGAGAGGTGGCCGTCATGCAGGTAGCCCATCGTGGGCACGAGCCCGACTGCGTGGCCGGCGGCCCGCCCGCCGTCCAGGACCGACCGCAGCTCGGCGATGGTGCTCAGGGTCTTCACGGCTCGGTCTCCGGCGGTGACGGTGGTGCCGGCGGTGTCGGTGGCGCCGGTGGCGCCGGTGATGCCTGGGCCCCGGGCCGTGCCTCGTGCGCCAGGCGCCGGGCGGCATCCGCCAGGGCGCGGTAGGCCCCGCGCTCGTCGGGCGGGAGTGCGCGCAGGTGCCGGCGAATGGTGGCCTCGTCGCCCCTGGCCGCCGGCCCGGTCAGCGCCGCCGCCGGACCCAGGGCGGCGACGTTGTCGAGCGTGGCCCGCGCCAGGTCGATGTACGCCTCGAACGGCACCCCGACCGCGCGGCTGAGGCGCTCGACCTGTCCCATCAAAGCCACCAGGTGGTTGGAGGCGATGACGGCGGCGGCGTGGTAGGTGGGGCGGTCGGCGTCGGCCACCTCGAACCAGCGGCCGCGCAGCGCACGCACGACGTCGCGGGCGAGCGGGTCGCCGGCGACGGCGTACCAGGCACCGACCAGGCGCCGGGCGCCGAGCGCCGGGGTGGGCAGCGCCACCAACGGGTGGACGGCCGCGCGCCGCCGGTGGGGCGCGAGCGCCCCGAGAC
>JBKPAA010000087.1:0-24667 GCA_046726215.1 Actinomycetota bacterium
CTGGGCGTCGCATGAAAAACGCGACGGGCCGGGGGGCTCGCCGCCCAACGTTGTGGAGGACGACGTGAAAGTAAGGACACTCGCAGCGATTGGGCTCGCGGGTTCGCTCTTGTTGGCGGCCTGTGGGTCCGACGATGACGATGAAGCCACCGCCGAAGGCGAGGGGGGAGCCTCGGAGGCACCGGAGGCGCCGCCGACGGACACCGAAGCCACCTTGCGCCTCTGGCTCAATGCCAACGACACGCCGCAGCCGATGGTCGACGCCGCCATCGCGGAGTTCAACGAGACCTACCCGAACGTGACGGTGGAGCTCGAGCGGCAGCAGTGGGACGGGCTCGTGGAGCGACTGACCAACGTGCTGCCCACTGACGATGGGCCCGACATCTTCGAGGTGGGCAACACGCAGGCCCAAGGCTTCGAAGCGGCTGGTGCGATGGTCGACCTCACCTCGTCGAAGGACGACCTCGGCGGCGACGACCTGCTCGACAGCCTCGTAGAGGCCGGCACATACGACGGCAAGTTCTACGGCGTACCGCTGTACGCCGGTGCCCGCATCGTCGTGTACCGCACCGACCTGTTCGAGAAGTCGGGGTTGGAGGTTCCCACCACGCTCGACGAGTTCATCGAGGCGGGCAAGAAGCTGCAGGCCGACAACGCCAACGTGCCCAACTTCTCGGGGATCTACTTCCCGGGCAGGAACTGGCACGCCATGCTGTCGTTCATCTGGGACGCCGGCGGTGACATCGCCACCCAGGAGGACGGCAACTGGGTCGGACAGCTCGGCTCGGACGAGTCGGTCGCCGGCCTCGAGACGGTCCAGGACATCATGCAGAACGCCAACCAGGCCCCGCCCGACACCGACGACGCCAACGACTTCGTGGACTTCTGCAACGGCGAGATCGGCATGCTGATGGCTCCCGGCTGGAAGCCCGGCCAGCTCCTCGATCCCGAACAGGGCTGCCCCGACACGATGGCCGACAAGATCGGCGCGTTCGCCCTGCCCGGTAGTGACGGTTCCGTGGCCCCGGTGTTCCTGGGCGGCTCCAACCTGGCCATCAACGCCAAGAGCGAGAACCCCGAGCTTGCGCTCGAGTTCCTGAAGGTCCTGACCGGCGACAACTTCCAGACTGCGTACGGTGAGAACGGGCTCATCCCCGCCCGCAAGTCGCTGCTGGACACGGTCACCGCCGCCGCCGACGCCGCGCCGGTTGTCCAGGCGGCCGCCGACGCCCAGGCCGAGGCCGCCGCCGGGAAGACGCGGTTCGTTCCGGCCAGCGAGTTCTGGGCCGAGGTGGAGGGACAGCAGATCCTCCACGACATGGGCACCGCCATCTCGAGTGGCTCCGACGTGCGAGAGGAAGCCGAGCGGGCCGACGCCGCCATCGAAGAGATCCTCAACGGCAACTGACCCGGCGAGGACCTGAGCCATGACCGTGCTTCCGCCGGGGGCTGCACCCCCGGGCCCCATCGCCGCCCGGCTCCCTGGCGGTGGCACGGTCGGTCGGTCGGGGGGCCGCCGGCGCGACCGGATGCGCCGGCGGCCCCGCACCATGCCCTACGTCCTGCTGGTCCCGGCGATCGCCGCCATCGGGGTGGGCATGGGCTATCCGCTGTACCGGCTGGCGGTCATGTCCACGCAGGAGTTCGGGCTGCGGCAGCAGTTCGGCACGGCGCCACCCGAATCGGTCGGCCTGGACAACTACCGCGAGCTGTTCGGCGACTCCTACTTCTGGGACGTCCTGCGGCGATCGGTCGTGTTCTGCCTCGTGAACGTGGGGCTGACCATCGCGCTCGGAACGCTGGTGGCGCTGCTGCTCACCCGGCTGGGCAAGCGGATGAGGATCGCCGTGAGCTCGGCGCTGCTGTGCGCCTGGGCGGTCCCGGCGCTGACCGCGAGCGTGATCTGGCAGTGGATCTTCGACCCTCGCTACGGCGTCGTGAACTGGCTCCTCACCCGGCTGGGTGGCGACTTCCAGGGCCACTCGTGGCTGTCGGAGCCGCTGTCGTTCTACTTCGTGGCCACGCTGATCGTCGTCTGGATGGGCATCCCGTTCATCGCCCTCACCGTCTATGCCGGCATGACCCAGATTCCCGGCGAGGTGATGGAGGCGGCCTCGATCGACGGCGCCGGCACCTGGCAACGCTTCCGGGACGTCACCTGGCCCAGCCTCCGGCCCCTGTTCGTGGTGCTGATCGCGCTCAGCACCCTTTGGGACCTGCGGGTGTTCACGCAGATCTTCGTGCTCCAGCAGGCGGGGAGCATCACCCGCGAGACGAACCTGCTCGGCACCTACGCCTACCGCGTCTCGGTGGGCGCCAACGACTTCGACATCGGAGCGGCGATCGCGATCGTCATGGTGGGCCTCACGCTGCTGTTGACCCTCTTCTACCTCCGCAACATGTTCCGCCAGGAGTCCCTGTGACGGACGGATCTGTGCACGCCTCGGTCGTCGTGCCGGTGCCCGGCGGGGTGGTTGGCGACGCGGCCGCGCCGGGGGTGGCGGCGGAGACGATGTCGGAGGCCGATCGCCAGCGCCGGCGGATACGGGCGCACCGCGGGTTGCTCAACCTCGCCGGACTGGCGGTGATCGTGCTGGCGGCGTTCCCCGTCTATTGGATGGTCAACACTTCGCTCCGCACGAACCTCGACATCCGCAGCGACCCCCAGTTCCTGCCGCTGCGGGGCACCTTGGCCAACTACCGCACGGTGTTCGAGCGCGACTTCTTCTGGACGGCCTTCCGCAACAGCATCATGGTCACGCTGCTCACCGTGGGACTGGCGCTGTTCACCGCCTTCCTGGCGGCGCTGGCTATCTCCCGATTCCGCTTTCGCGGGCGGGTGGCGTTCCTCGTGCTGATCCTGATCGTGCAGATGGTGCCGGCCGAGGCGTTGATGATCTCGCTGGTGAAGGTCCTGGACGGTTGGCACCTGCGCAACTCGATCATCGGCCTCACTGTCGCCTACCTGGCATTCGTCCTGCCGTTCACGGTGTGGACCCTGCGAGGCTTCGTAGGGGGTGTGCCGAAGGAGCTCGAGGAGGCCGCCATGGTCGACGGCGCCAGCCGCCTGCGGGCGTTTTTCACCGTGACGTTCCCGCTGGTGGCGCCCGGCCTGGTGGCCACCGGCATCTTCGCCTTCATCCAGGCGTGGAACGAGTTCACCTACGCACTGGTGATCATGGACCGGCCCTCGAAGCAGACCCTGCCGGTCTGGATCCAGTTCTTCAACGAGGGCGAGCGCGGCACCAACTGGGGCGGGGTGATGGCGGCGTCGACGCTCATCACCATCCCGGTGATCGTCTTCTTCCTGATCGTCCAGCGCCGGGTCGTGGCCGGCATGACCGCCGGAGCGGTAAAGGGGTGACCGCCAACCAGGTGCAGCGGGCGGCGGCGGCCACGCTGTTGGCGTCGTTCCGGGGAGACCGGGTGCCGGCGTGGCTGCTGGACCGGATCGACGGTGGGCTTGGGGGCGTCTGCCTCTACGGGTCCAATCATCCGGCCGACCTGCCGGCCGTGGCAGCGACGCTCCACGACACGCGCCCGGACGTGGCGGTGGCGCTCGACGAGGAGGGCGGCGACGTCACGCGCCTCGAGGCTGCGACCGGCAGCTCGGTGCCGGGCAACGCCGCCCTGGGCGCGGTCGACGACGTCGATCTGACCCGTGCGGTGGCGGCGGCGCTCGGCGGTGCGTTGCGCGTCGCGGGAATCGACCTCGACCTGGCGCCCTGCGCCGACGCCAACACCGATCCCGCCAACCCTGTGATCGGCGTGCGGTCCTTCGGCGCCGACCCGCAGCTCGTCGCCCGCCACACGGTCGCGTTCGTCGAGGGATTGCAGGGCGCCGGCGTGGCCGCGTGCGTCAAGCACTTCCCCGGTCACGGCGCCGTCGACGTCGACTCCCATCTCGGCCTGCCCACGCTCGCCGCCCCGCTCGGACTGCTGCACGGCCGGGAGCTGGTGCCGTTCCGGGCCGCCATCGACGCCCGTTCGGCGGCGGTCATGACCGGTCATCTGCGGGTGCCGGCGCTCGACGCCGACCCGGCGACCGTGAGCCGCCGCATCCTCACCGGGCTGCTGCGCGACGAGCTCGGCTTCACCGGTGCCGTGGTCACGGATGCCCTGGACATGGCCGGGATCGGCGGGCGCGCACGGATCCCCGGCAACGTCGTCCGGGCAGTGACCGCCGGCGCCGACCTGTGCTGCCTGGGACCGGACAACACCGACGCGCTCGTCGGCGCCTGCACGTCTGCGCTCGTCGAGGCCGTGGCCCACGGCGGGCTGCCCGAGGCCCGCCTGTTCGAGGCCGCCGCTCGCGTTACCGCCGTCCAGCCCGACCCCCACCCGCCACCCTGCGACGGCGTCGGTCTGACGACCGACTCGTCGCTGATGCTGCCGCGGGATCGGTGGCCCGAGCAACCAATCCCGCGGCAGGTTTCCCCGCTGGGTGCCATCGGCGCCGAGGCCGCCCGGCGGGCGCTGCGCATCGACGGCGAGCTCCCGCCGGCCCTGTCCGGGGCCCACGTGGTGGAGCTCGACCGGCCCGCCAACGTCGCCGCCGGCACGGTCCCCTGGGGCCTCGCCGGCGCGCTGGCCGCCATCGATCCCGCCACCAGCGCCGGGCGCCTCGCCGAATCGGCCGACGCCGATGCGGTCACCGGCACGCTCGCCGCCGCCGCCGGCCGGCCGCTGGTCGTGGTCGTGCGGGATCCCGACCGCCGCCCGGCTCAGGCGGCGCTGCTGCTGCACACCTTGATCGCCGCCCGTCCCGACGCCATCGTCGTCGACATGGGCTGGCCCCTCGCCGAGCCACCGCCGGCGGCCGCGCGCATCACGACCTTCGGTGCGTCCCGCGCCAGCGGCGAGGCGGCGGCGGCCATCCTGGTCGCCGGCGTCGCAATCCCCAGGAGGCCCTCCCGTGGCTGACATTGCCATCCGCGGCGCCACGAAGATCTACGACGGCGCCGCGGTGCCCGCCGTCGACGCCGTCGACCTCGACATCGCCGACGGTGAGCTGCTGGTCCTCGTCGGCCCGTCGGGCTGCGGCAAGTCCACCCTGCTGCGCATGATCGCCGGGCTCGAAGAAGTGACCGCCGGCTCGGTCTCGATCGGCGGCCGCGACGTCACCTACCTGCCGCCCAAGGCCCGCGACATCGCGATGGTCTTCCAGAGCTACGCGCTCTACCCGCACATGACGGTCCGCAGGAACATCGGCTACCCGCTCAAGCTGGCGAAGACCCCCAAGGCCGACATCGACCGCCGGGTCGAGGAGACCGCCCAGCTGCTGCAGCTCACCGACGAGCTCGAGCGTCGCCCGGCCCAGCTCTCTGGCGGGCAACGCCAGCGCGTGGCGATGGGACGGGCGATCGTGAGGCATCCGCAGGCGTTCCTCATGGACGAGCCGCTGTCGAACCTCGACGCCAAGCTGCGCGTGGAGATGCGGGCCGAGATCGCCAGGCTCCAGCGGGAGCTGGCCGTCACCACGGTGTACGTGACGCACGACCAGGTCGAGGCCATGACCATGGGCACCCGGGTGGCCGTGCTCCAGAAGGGCCGGCTGCAGCAGGTCGCCACTCCCCAGCGGCTCTACGACGAGCCCGTCAACCTGTTCGTCGCCACCTTCATCGGCTCGCCGGCCATGAACCTGTTTCCCGGCCGCGTCGAGACGGCCGACGATGCCCCCGGCGCCGACGCGGAGCTCGCGCTCCGCTCGGGCCAGCACCGCCTGCTTCTCGACGGCGCCACCGTGGCCGCCCATCCGGCACTGCCGGACATGGTCGGCCGGCCGGTCGTGATCGGCATCCGTCCCGAAGGACTGGCGGACGTGGCGCTTGAGCCGGGCGTCCCCGCCGACCGGGTGATCGAAGCGACCGTCGACCTCGTTGAGTCGCTCGGCGTCGAGCTGATGGTTCACGTCACCGTCTCCGAGACGGCACCCCCGGGGCCGGACGGCGCCTCGGACGCCTGGGGCCAGGTGGTCGCCCGGCGGGGGCGGGCGGTCGCCCGCCTGACCACCCGCAGCCGGGTGTCCGCCGGCGATGTGGTGAAGCTCGCCGTCGACACCGCCAGACTCCACCTGTTCGACGCCGAGACGGGCGCCTCCCTGCGGGCCGCCAGGCCGGGCTGAGGTTCGCGTGTCCGAGTGGCTCCTCGCCGGCCTCGACATCGGCGGCACCAAGACCCTGGCGGTGGCGGTCTCGGTCCCGGCGGCGGTTGTCGCCGGCGGGCCCGCCGTCGTCGAAGGGTCGATCGTCGCCACGGTGCGACGCGCCACCCGCGGCGGCGACGAGGTGCGCAGCTCGATCGCGGAGACCCTCACGGAGCTCGCCGCCGCGGCGGGCGTGGCCGTCGACGGGTTCGCGGCCGTCGGCGTCGGCATTCCGGGGTTGGTCGATCGCGACGCCGGGACCGTGCGCCACGCGGTCAATCTGGGCCTCGGCGACGAGCCCGTGGCGCTCGCCGCTCACGTCGCCGACCTCTCCGGGGCACCGGTGGTGCTCGAAAACGACGTCAACGTGGCTGCGGTGGGGGCCGCCTCGGCGCTCCGGTGCCCGGGCGACCTCGCCTACCTGAGCGTGGGGACGGGCGTGGCCGCCGGCTTCGTGCTCGGCGGGCGGATCCGCCAGGGCGCGCACGGCGCCGCCGGCGAGATCGGTCACCTCCCCGTCGATCCGGGCGGCCCGCGGTGCGAATGCGGCCAGCGGGGCTGCCTGGAGGCCGTCGCTTCGGGCACCGCCATCGCCAGGCGCTGGCCGTCGGCCGGCGGGGCGGCGACGGCGGCGTCCGAGCTTCTCGCCGCGGCTGCGTCCGGCGACGGCGTTGCCACCGAGGTGCGCGACGAGGTGGCGGCGTACCTGGCCGGCGCCGTGGCACTCATCGCCCAGACGGTCGATCCCCAGATCATCGTGCTCGGTGGCGGCGTGGCCGAGGCCGGCGCGCCGCTGCTCGACGCCGTGGTCGACGCGCTGCACGCGCGGGCCGAGCGGTCGCCCGTCCTGGCCGCACTGGACCTGGCGGGCCGGGTGGCGCTCGTCCCCGAGGGTGTGCCCGCCGGGGCGTTGGGGGCTGCCCTGCTCCCACGTGCCCACCTTGATGCGGAAAGTGTCAGCGCCACCGCCGACAGTGTTGGTGACGGTGCTCGCGCCCAAACGGCGGGCCGCCGTCGGGCCCGATCGTGACCGTGCGATCGCCGGATTCGCTGGTCGTTTCGGACGGAAACGTTCTGACAGCGAACGGATGGTCAATCTGCGACGTGTTCCTGGCGGATGGCCGCATCGTCAGCGCCGGTCCCGACGTTGGCACTAGCGGGACAGGAGGCGGTGGACCAGACGAACCGACGGAGCTTGGTACGGCCGGTGCCGGGGCCGAGCGTGCCGCCCTCCGACTGTTCGCCTCGCACGAAGAAACCGCAACGGTCGCCGGGGGAGGGGCCCCGGCGACCGGCGGTGACCCGCCGGCATCCTCGGGGGCCCGCCTGGATGCCACGGGGCTGCTGGTCGTTCCGGGCTTCCTCGACCTCCAGTGCAATGGCGCCGCCGGCGTCGACATCACCACCGAGCCGGAGGGCCTGTGGGAGGTGGCCGCGGCGTTGCCGCGCTGGGGTGTCACCGCATGGCTGCCGACGGTCGTGACCGCCCCCGCGACCATCCGGGCACGGGCCCTGGCGGCACTCCGGTCGGGTCCGGACCGCGAGTCGCCCGGCGAGCGACCAGTGGCCGTGCCACTGGGGCTGCATCTCGAGGGACCGTTCCTGGCCCCCGAACGGCGGGGCGCACATCCGGCGGAGCACCTCCGGTCGCCGGACCCGGCGCTGGTGGCCGAAGAGGGCTGGAGCCGGCAGGCCGGTGTGTCACTCGTGACGCTCGCCCCCGAGCTGCCTGGCGCGCTCGATGTCGCACGCGATCTGGTCGCGGCCGGGGTGGTGGTCTCGGCGGGCCATTCGTCGGCGAGCGCCGAGCGGGCCACCGTGGCCATCGACGCTGGCGTGACGGCCGTGACCCACCTGTTCAACACCATGGCACCGCTCCACCACCGCGAACCCGGCCTCGCCGGTGTGGCGTTGACCGACGAGCGTGTCCGGGTGGGCGCCATCGCCGATGGCCTCCACCTGCACCCGGCGGCCGTGGCGCTGGCGGCACGGGCGCTGGGGGAGCGGCTGTGCCTGGTGACCGACGCGGTGGCCGCCCTCGGCATGCCGGCCGGTCGGGTGCCGCTGGGAACGCTGGAGGCGTTCGCCACCCCCGACGGTGTGCGGCTGGCGGATGGAACGCTGGCGGGCAGCGACCTGTCGCTCGACCGGGCGGTGCGCAACCTGATGGCGTTCGCCGGGGTGTCGCTGTCCGCGGCGGTGTCGGCCGTGACGGCGTCGCCAGCGGCGCTGCTCGGGCTCGACGACCGCGGCGTGATCCGTCCGGGCGCGGTCGGCGACCTCGTGCTGCTGGACCCTTCCGGCCGGGTGGTGGCGACGGTCATCGGGGGCCGCGTCGCGTTCGACCGCCGGGCGTCGTCGCCCGAGGACACGAACTTGCGGCGCTTGGAACGGCCATGACATCGCTATCCACCGCAGGTTCGGGTTCCGGTAGGTGACGTGGAGGTCGTGATCCTGGCGGGCCCCGACGAGGCCGGCAAGCTGGTGGGCGGCGCCATCGCCGCGCTGGTGTCCCGCAAGCCCGGTGCCGTACTCGGCCTCGCCACCGGCAGCTCGCCGCTGGCGGTCTACCGCGACCTCGCCGACCGCCACGCCGCCGGGGGGCTGACGCTGGCGGCGGCGGGGGCGTTCCTGCTCGACGAATACGTGGGTCTGCCCGCCGGCTACCCGCAGTCGTACCGGTCGTTCGTCGCCCGCGAGCTCGAGCCGCACGTCGACCTTTCCCCGGGTGCCATCCGCGGGCCGGACGTCCACGCGGACGACCTGCTGGCCGCCTGCGACGCCTACGAGGCCGCCATCCAGGCCGCCGGCGGTGTCGACCTCCAGATGCTGGGGATCGGCACCGATGGGCACATCGGATTCAACGAGCCGGGGTCGTCGCTCGCGTCGCGCACCCGCATCAAGACGCTCACCGACCGGACCCGTCAGGACAACGCGCGCTTCTTCGCCTCGCTCCACGAGGTGCCTCGTCACGTCGTCACTCAGGGCGTGGGCACGATCCTCGAGGCGCGCCACCTGGTGCTGCTGGCGTTCGGATCCGCCAAGGCGGAGGCGATTGCCGCCGCCGTCGAGGGGCCCGTCACTGCGATGGTCCCGGCCTCCGCGCTCCAGCTGCATCGCCACGTCACCGTGGTGATCGACGAGGCGGCCGCCTCCCGGCTGCGCCTCGCCGACTACTACCGGGAGACGTGGTCCCACAAGCCCCCGTGGCAGGGGCTGTGACCGGCACCCGGTAGCGGCGCGACCGCTACGCACCGGGGAACCGCTTCGAGGCACGGCGGCATCGCTCGGTACGATCCCCCGACATGTCGACCGTCCACGGTCCGGAATCGACGCTGCGCATCGGGTTCCTGGGGCCCGAGGGCACGTTCACCGAGCAGGCTCTGGTGTCCCAGGCCGACCTGGCTGGCCACCGGCTCGTGGCGTTGCCGTCGATCCCCGACGTCCTCAACGCCGTGGAGGACGGCGACGTCAACCTCGGCTTTGTCGGCATCGAGAACTCCATCGAGGGTGCGGTCACGGTCACCGTCGATGCCCTGGCGTTCGAGACCGGGCTGCTGATCCAGCGCGAGGTCGTGATGGGCGTGCAGATGAACCTGCTGGCGCCGAGCGGCGTGGCGTTGGGCGACGTCCGCCGGGTGCTGTCGATGCCGGTCGCCACCGCCCAGTGCCGCTCGTTCCTGCACCGCGAGCTGCCCGGCGCCGCCACCGTGGCCACGCCGTCAACGGCGGAGGCCGCCCAGCTGGTGGCCGGGCGGGAGCACGACGGGCACAGCGCGGCGATCGCCCCCGCCGTGGCCGCCAAGGTCTACGGGCTCGACGTGCTGTCGACCGACATCGAGGACCATCCCGACAACGCCACCCGGTTCGTGGTCGTGGCACGCGACGGCATCCCGACGCCGTCCGGTCACGACAAGACCTCGATCGTGGTCTTCCAGCGCCATGATCGCCCGGGCTCGCTGCTCACGATCCTCCAGGAGTTCGCCGCCCGCTCGATCAACCTGACCAAGCTCGAGTCCCGCCCCACGAAGAAGGGGCTGGGCAACTACTGCTTCCTCATCGACCTCGAGGGCCACGTCGGCGACGAGTTGGTGGCGGACTGCCTGCGCGACCTCCGCTCCAAGGTCGAGGACGTGAAGTTCCTCGGCTCGTACCCCGCCGCCGGCGAGCACGGACCCGCACGACGCCGCGAGGCCGAGGCCCGCTGGCGCGCCGCCAGTGAGTGGGTCGACGGCCTGCGCCGCGCCATCCGATAGCGGGCGTCGGGGCGAAGGGGCGCCACGGCGCCCGGCGCTACCCTCCCGTGCGGAGCGGTGGCCGAGTGGACGAAGGCGGCAGTCTTGAAAACTGCTGACCCTCCGGGGTCCGTGGGTTCGAATCCCACCCGCTCCGCACAGGGGTCCGACGGGGTCCGTGACGATCCGGCGACCCTCGCGCTGACTGAGGACGGTCGCCGATGAGTTCCAGCCTCCGGCGTAGTCCACCCACCATGAAGACGAAGAACCACGCTGAGCTCTATGACCTCGCGCCCCTCGACTGGGACGCCGCCTCGGCCTCTCTGCCCGAAGGGCAGGCCGGGGACGCTGACGGCGGCCCGGGCCGGTACACGGCCTGGCTCACCACGATCAATGCCGACGGCAGCCCGCACGTCACCGGTGTCGGGGCGCGATGGGACGACGGCGCGTACTGGATCGTGTCCGGCCGCACCGCACGCAAGGGCCGAAACCTCGAGCGTGACCCGCGCTGTGCGGTCTCCCTCTCGACGAAGGGGTACGACGTCGTGGTGGAGGGCAGGGCGGAGCTGGTCACCGACCCCGGCCTGGTGTCCGCGGCGGCCGAGCGGTACGCCGCCGGGGGCTGGCCGTGCGAGGTCGACGAATCCGGTGCCGCGCTCACGGCCCCGTACAGCGCGCCATCGGCGGGTCCGCCGCCGTGGCACCTTTACCGGGTGACGCCCGCCAAGGCCACCGCATTGCAGGCCCACGATCCGGGCGGGGCGACGTCCTGGTCGTTCGACGAGTGAGGGGCGAGCGCCAATAGGGCTGAGGGGCGCATCGCTACCGTGGCGCCGTGAGCGACGGGGTCCGGACGTCCGGCGGCCTGCGGCAGTGGCTCTGGCGCCCGCCGCGAGCCCACGGCGAGATCATCGCCGATCGCACCGTCAGCTTCCTGGAGCTGTTCTACGACCTGGTCTACGTGGCCGTGATCGGGCAGGCGGCCCACCACCTCGCCGAGCACGTTACGGCCCGGGGGGTCGCCGAGTTCGCGGTCGTCTTCGGCATGATCTGGGCCGCGTGGGTCAACGGGTCGCTCTACCTCGAGCTTCACGGCCGTGAGGACGGCCGGACGCGGAGCGCCGTGTTCCTTCAGATGGGGGTCCTGGTACTGCTGGCGGTGTTCACCGGCGACGCCGCGGGCGACAGCGGCACCGCCTTCGCCCTTGTCTACGCCACGTTCCTCGCGGTCATGACCTGGCTCTGGTACAGCGTCCGACGCGAGGATCGCCAGGGCCACCCCGAGTTCCTGGCCCCTGCCGGCCGCTACGTGCTGGGCATGGCCGTGGCGGTGCTGCTGATCGTCACGAGTGCCTTCCTCCCCGACGTCCCGCGGCTCGTCGTCTGGACGGGCTTCTGCATCGGCTGGCTCGTGGGCATCGCGCTCATCGGCCGGTTGGCGGTCACCCACGAGGGCCTGCCGCCCACCGACTCACTGGTGGAGCGGTTCGGGCTGTTCACGATCGTCGTCCTCGGCGAGGTGATCTTCGGCGTCGTGGACGGACTGTCCACGCCCGACCGCGACGGGCTCGTCATCGTGACCGGGATGATCGCCCTTGTGATCGGCTTCGGCTTTTGGTGGATCTATTTCGACCTGGTGGGGCGGCGCCCGCCCCGCAACGACGGCGGGCCACTCGTCAGCTGGATGATCAGCCACCTGCCGATCACGCTCTCGATCGCCGCCGCCGGCGCTGCGATGGTCAGCCTGATTGGCCATGCCGGCGATGACCGCACACCCGCCGCCACGGCCTGGCTGCTCGCCGGCGCGGTCGCGCTCGGCCTGGTCTCGCTGATCTTCACCGAGCAGGCGCTCGTTGACGCCGAGCGGCTCGACGCCGTCTACCGGCCCTTCCGGGTCGCGCTGGCAGTCGCCGCCGCCGCATCGCTCGTCGCCGGCTCGGCCCGCCCCGCGCCGTGGCTGTTCGGGCTGGTCCTCGTGGCGATCCTGTCGGTCCTGTGGCTGTTCGCCGCCAGTCGCTTCCTGCGGGCCGACGCCTGGAGCTCCTAGCCCCCCACGGCCATCGGCTTCGCATCGACCGCGCACGGTCATAACTGGATGAATGCCAACAGATCGGCATTGATTGTGTCGGCGTGCGTGGTGCACATGCCATGCGGGTAGCCCGCGTACACGTTCAGCGTGCTGTTCTTCAGCAGCTTGATCGAGAGCCCGGCTGAGTCAGCAACCGGCACGACTTGATCGTCGTCGCCGTGCATCCACAGGGTGGGGACTTCGATGGCCTGAGGCGGAGAACGCCTGCCTCAGGTGCTGCTCGGGGTCGGCCCGGCCGCGACGAGCCATTTGCCCTTCCGTCGGCGATGGCGGTGCGCCACTGGGAGAGCCCGTCGATCATGGTGGGCGGGCATCGTCTGGTGGCGCTGTCGTGTCCGACCAGGTTGATGAGGACGCCAAGGGCGGTTGCGGCCTGCCCGTGAGCACCTGATCCCAGGCGGCAATGAGTCGTTCCAGCATGGTCGCTGGTCGGCGTGGTCGTTGGCGTCGTTGGCAACGGCGCGGGCCTGTCGAGAAGGGGGCACCGACTCGGTGACGAAGCGGGTGCCCCACACCGAGTCCAGCAGCTCCCCCTTGGCGACCACTCGGTCGGCATGCTCGACCAGGAAACACAGCACGTCGAAGACCTGCGGCTCCACTGCGATGACCTCGTCGGCGCCGCAGCGAGGTTCGAACGATCGGGTGTCCAGCTCGAGTTCGGCGAAGCGGTGGATCATCGGCCCGCGGAGGCCCTCGAAGAGCGCCAGCCGGGATGCTACCCAGCGCCCCTACCGGAACCTCGGGTGACGGTCCCGGGAACGCGCATTGACACGGTCGCTGCGGATCAGATGTCGGCGTGGCCGCTGAGGCAAGTGACAGTGTTGCCGCCGGTCCAGATGGTTCCGTCGTCGCGGGTGATGTGGACGCGTCCCGAACGTCCGAGCACTGCGCCCTGGCTGGCGGTGTAGGGAGCCCGAGCGCGGCCGGTTCGCAGTAGCCATTCGGCGAGTGAGGCGTTGAGGCTGCCGGTGACGGGGTCCTCGACAGTGACGCCGCCCGCCGGGAAGAAGGCTCGGACCTCAAAGGCCTCGGGTGATCCTTGGGGGTAGGGGCCCACGACGCCGAGGTCGAAGTCGACGGAGGCCGGACGTAGAGCGAGCACTTCGGCGGCGCTCGCGAGCAGGGCGGCCACCCAGCCCGGGCCGTTGTCCACCCACTGGGCGTCGAGGATCTCGGCGCGCTCGATCCGCAGCACCTCGGCGATCCGCCCGATGAGTGTCTCGTCGACCGTGCCAGAACGGACGAGCGGCGGTGCCGCAAAGGCCAGGCCCTCTGCGGTGCGCCGCACCCTGACCAGGCCCGCGCCGCACTCCTGCACGACGATGTCTCGGTGGTGGTCAACGCCGCTGGTCGTGAGCCAGGCGTGGCACGTACCCAGGGTCGGATGGCCGGCGAACGGCAGTTCGCTCGCGGGGGTGAAGATGCGGACCCGGTAGTCGGCCTCGGAGGTCGTGGGTGGCTCCACGAATGTCGTCTCGGAGAGGTTCGTCCAACGGGCGAAGCGCTGCATGTCCTCGGTGGTCATCCCGGTGCCGTCGAGGACGACCGCCACCGGGTTACCGAGGTACGGCTGTGCGCCGAACACGTCAACCTGCGCGAAGGGGCGAAGCATGCTCGTGAACCTCCGGAGCGTTTCCAGGTGGCGGCTGGGGCCATGCTGGTCGTGGGCAGGCTAGGCTGGCGTACTCCCATACGGAGAGGTGGCGGAGTCCGGTCGATCGCGCTTCCCTGCTAAGGAAGTGAGGGCGCAAGTCCTCCGTGGGTTCAAATCCCACCCTCTCCGCCGACGCCGCCCGGCTCCGTGCCGGGCGGTTCCGCGTGTGCCGCCGCCCCGTTTCGGGTAGGCGACGCGTGGATACCGACTGCTAGGAGGTGGTGACCGTGCCACGTGGCAGCAGCCCTGGTCCGAGCGTCAAGAACCCCCGCCAGTACGAGAAGATGCGCTCGTCCGGCATGAGCAAGAGCAAGGCAGCCCGAATTTCCAACGCTGGCCAGGGCGCGCTCCGCAAGGGCGGAAAGCAGCCGCCATACGACGACTGGTCCAAGCAGGACCTGATGAAGCGGGCCCGCGATCTGGACATAGCCGGCCGGTCCTCGATGAACAAGGGCCAGCTGATCAGGGCGCTGCGTTCGACCCGCTGACGGTCGGGAAAAACGGCCGAGCGCCGTAGCGTGCTTGGCAATGGACGACCCCGAGGACGCCCTGGAGAACGCCGCGGCCGAGCTGCGTGAGTGGCTCATCGCGCACGGCGCCGCCGTCGAGCAGATCGAGGCCTCCGAAGACGAAGGCCATGCTGACGGGCTGGCGGCCGACCTGGTGCTCAGCCGTGATGCCACGCTGTCGGCACGCGACGTGGCGCAGCGCTCGGCACTGGATGTCGACGCGGTCCTCGCCATTTACCGCGACCTCGGCATCAGCGTCCCCGACACGAACGCCCCCCTTTTCACCGAGGACGACGTCACGCTCGTCAGCCAGCTTGCGCAGGCAGCCACGAGCGGCATCGTCAGCGGCCAAGAGGTGCTGAGGGTGGTTGCCGGTGCCATGGAGCGGATCGCGGAGGCAGCCGTGGCCGTCTACGTCCAGGGCCCCGAGGAGGAGCTGAGGCGGCGCGGCGCCACCCCGCTGGAGCACGCCGAGAGGAACGCCAAGGCCACCGAGCTGGCCATGCACATCGGCGTCGGGCTGGCCCAGGTGTTCCGCCACCACATGCGCCAGGCGATCGCCCGTCAGCGAGTGACCCAGAGCGGGGTGAGCCGGCGTGAGTTGGCGCGGCTCGCGATCGGGTTCGTCGACCTGGTGGGATCGACGACCCTGCAGGGCCGGCTCGATCCGGCGGAGCTTGGTGCGCTGGTCACCCGGTTCGAGACCCGGGCGTTCGAGGTCATCGCCGCAGGTGGTGGCCGGCTGGTGAAGTTCATCGGCGACGAAATCATGGTGGGGGCCCTCGATCCGGTGGCCGGATGCCGGATCGTGCTCGATCTGGTCGACGCCTTCACCGACGACGGGACGCAGCCCCGCGGCGGGCTGGTCTGCGGCGAAGTGCTGTTCCGGCACGGTGACTACTACGGACCGGTCGTCAACCTGGCTGCACGGCTGGTCGACGCCGCGATCCCGGGTGAGGTGCTGGTGGACGCGTCGGTGGCCGACGAGGTAAAGGACGAGGGCCTGTCCTTCGAGCCCGCCGGCCGTCGGCAGGTCAAGGGCTTCGATGCACCCGTGGCGGTGTGGAGCCTGGCCTCGGCCTGACTCGCGGCGTCCCCCGAGCAGTGAACACCGACCGACCGTTGTGTGAACAACGCGCGAACGGCTCCACCACGGTACGAAACTCGTTTCTCATCCGGCGGGGCGACCTGCATCCTGGTCGGCATGGACCAGGACCTCTTGGAACTGGCCATCCGAGCCCGTGGCGGTGAACTCGAGCTTGCGGCGGCCATCCACCACGATGTGCCCGCCATCGACTGGTGGCGGCGCAAGGGCGTGCCCGAGGAGATGCGCGCACTCGTGGGGGCGATCGCCGGAATGCCCGCCGATTCCGCCGCCTGATCGCCCCGCCCAGGCGGCCGATCAGGCCGCGAGCGGTTCGAGCGCCGATCCCATCAGGTCGGCGAAGTTGTCGCAGTAGAAGCGGTGGCGCGCGTGGTCGTCGATCCCGGCCGCCGCCAGGGACGCCTCGAACCGCTCGATTGGCCTGCGGCCGCCCTCCACGTGGGGGTAGTCCGAGGAGAACAGGCAGACCTCGGGGCCGGACTGCTGGATGATCCAGCCCACGTCCTCGGTCGGATAGGGCGTGAAGCGGACCTGGCGCCGCACGTACTCGCTGGGCCGGAGCGACAGGCCCTGGAGGCGTTTCTCGTGGCGGGCGAAGGCGTCGAATGCGGACTCCATCTGCCGGGTCCACGACGGCACCCAGATCGCGCCCTGCTCGATGACGCCGATCCGCAGGTCGGGGAATCGCTCGAGCACACCGTCGAAGATCATCGTGGCAAGCGTCTGGGCCGGGGGACCGGGGATCCCCATGTAGTCGACCGAGCGGAAGTTCTCCTCGCCGCCGTGGAAATCGGGGGGAATGGGCAGTCCGTTGCGGAAGTAGTTGTGGTCGATGAGATCGCCGGTGCCGCCGACATGGAACACGACCGGGATCCGGGCCTCCTCGGCCCGGGCCCACACCGGGTCCAGCCCGATGTGGCTCGGCGAATGGGTGGGCGGGCACCCCGAGGCCACGAGCAGGGCCGCGGCGCCATCGGCGATGGCCTCGTCGGCGAGGGCGGGAGCTCGCTCGATGTCGACGAGCGGCACGTAGCAGGTGGGCAGGAGCCGGGGGTCGACGTCGCAGAACTCGACGATCCCCCGGTTGTGGGCGCGGGCGACGCCGATGGTGAGCTCGAAATCGCCGCTGTGCTCCCAGTCGCGGAGTCGGCGGTTGTGGAAGGTGTTGAATACGAGCTGGCTGGCGAAGCCCAGGAGATCGAGGGCACGCGACCGGTCTTCGGCGATGAAGCCGCCGGTGGCGGAAAAGTTCTTGCGGGCCATGATGTCTTCGGCCTCGCTGCTCCGGTACTCATCGGACCTGTGCGTCGCCGCCAGCCGGTCGAACGCTGCTACCAGGTCACGCTGCTGCTCGGCCGGATCGCCGGTCTGTCGCAGCTCGTTCCCCGATGGGTACCGCAGCGGCTGGATGCGGTCGCGGATCCCGGGGTCGGCATGGTCGCGCAGCCAGGTGGGTGTCTCCATGATGTGGGCGTCGGCGTCGTGGACGAGCAACCCGGTCTGGTTGTAGGGCACCCCATCACCCCCTGTGCGTGCGACTGTGGGGCTACCGAGCGTAGCTGCGCCCGCGGTTGGGGGCCGCTTCGGCGCCGCGGTAGCCTTTCTTCTCCGCAACCGGCGCTCGTAGCTCAATTGGAGAGAGCATCTGACTACGGATCAGAAGGTTGGGGGTTCGAGTCCCTCCGAGCGCGCTACTCCTTGCCGCTGAATGTGCTGGTCAGGCCGCTGCGCTTCGCGGTCTTGACCTTCTGACGTGCAGTCAAGCGGCTCTGGGAATCGGAATCCCCGGTACGCCTGAACACGTCTGAGCACGCTGACCAGCCGTTCCTCATCGAGAACCTTCTGACGGTGAATCGGAAGGTCGATCGAACTCGCCTGGCTACGTCGAGCGTGCGCGGGACGACGTTCCGGCTGAGTGTCCCGGACTCCGGCGCTTGCTGGGTGCCGACGAAGAGCGTCGGCGTCGGCGTCGGCGGCATGAGCACGCGCAACTCGCGCTAGGCGATCGGATGTGGGACGCCTTCCGCGCTGGCCGCGAGCGCCGGGTCCCAGCCGCACACCATGCAGGCGTGGCGGATCGCGGACAGGCCGAACTCGAGGGCGGCGCTATGTGGATCGGGTGCGCGACGCGCGTCGTCCCAGTCGAGGAGGTACTCGCCGAGTTCGGTGTCCCAACGCGCTGCCGCTGGTGACAGAGTCGCTTGGTCGAACCCGTCGGGAGCGGGAAAGGCGAACGCGAAGAACGCGGGTCGGGGGTAGCGGGCGTCACCGGGCCACCAGCCGACTTCGATCTGCCGGGCAGTGGCCGAGTTGCGCATGATGAAGTCGTTCGACGGCGGGTCGACCGTCTCGCCGGAGTACAGGCTGACGGCGAGGTCGAAGGTGCCCCACCACGCGTTGACGGGGCTGGAGCGTCCCCGATACGGAGCCCGCAATGCGGAGAGCACGAGCGACGCGTTTGTCGCTGCCGCGAAGTAGTCGTCCACGTGCGATGAGATGTAGGTGGTGTGGTCGAAGTCCTCGTCGAGGGGGGTCGTCCACGGCGTCTCCTGCGGCGTCGGATTGATCTGCACGGGGCCGGCGAGCTCGCTCACCGCTTCCAGCACGTCTCGGGTGACTTCGGCGACCGGCCGGCCCGGCCCGAGCGGCACACGGCGAGTTCGGCCGTCGGTGTGCTCGACGACGGCATGATGCGAGCGAAGGTCGAGGGCGGCGACGATGGCGCCGGAGCCGTCGGGTGCCGGCAGTGGCAAGGTCTCCCACCCGCGGACGCTGAGCCGGAGCGCGGCGTGTTGCAGCTGAGGTTCGGGCGGCGCCAATGCCGCGGCGAGCTTGCCGAGCACCTGCGTGTGCGCGTGCAACGTGTCGCATGTGGTGTTCCACGCGTCGTACGGCAGCGCGGGCCATCCGGACGGCGGCGACGGCATCGCTACGCGTCCGTTCCCGATGCGGGCTTGGTCGGGGCCTTCGTTTGCACCCTCGTTGCGATGGGTGTGCCAGCGCGAACCGCGAGCGTCACCGGTGTTCGCTCGGCGATGTCGGCGAGCCGATGGCGCTGCTCTTGCGGAAAGTCGGCCGGGATGGTGATGGTACGGTCGATCGCCGCCTGCCCATTGTCGTCAACGTCGTAGCGGACGTCGACCTCCAGTGAGGTAAGCGCCCACCCCTTCCGGTCGGCGTACATGCGCAGCGTCATCGCGGTGCAAGCACTGAGGCCGCTGAGAAGGAGTCCGAATGGCGTCGGCCCGGTGTCACCGCCGCCGCCGGCGGTGGGCTCGTCGGCGACGAGCTGGTGCGCGCCGGTCCGAAGTTCGACGTGCCAATGCTGTGCGCTCGCAGCCGTGGCCGCGACGGCGTGCGCGACGTGCCTCGCGCTCATTGAGATTCCCTGCCGCTGGCGGGTGAAGGGAGGTCATCAGGCGTCAGCGCCCAGGGCGGCCGTTGCGGCGTCGCGATGGGGCCGGTCTCGATGGCCGGGGCGCCGTCGATCTCGACGCCGTCGCCGAAGGTTGACCGCTGCTTGAGGACCGCGCCGGCGCGCACGACGCACCCGGCGCCGACGACGCTGCCGTCACAGACGACGGCGCCGGGCTCGACCACCGAGCCGGCGCCGATGTGGGAGCCGTGGATCATCGTGCCGGGTCCGACGGTGGCGCCGTCGTCGATGTTCAGCTCGTTGTGGGGCAGCAGGTGCAGGACGGTGTTCTCGAGAATCTGGACGTCGCTGCCGATCCGGACCGGGCCGTGGGAGTCGCCGATGATCTTGACCCCGGCTCCGACGATGCTCCGCGCACCGATGACGACGTCGCCGGTGATCTCCGCGGTCGGGAACAGCACGGCCGACTGCGCGATGGTGGGCGTGATGCCCCGGTACTCGTAGAGCTGACCCACGTTGAGGCCCTCCGTTCTCGGTCCGATGTCCGTGGCCGTGTGCGCTGGGATGGACAGATCGCCGTCGCGCAGGCCTCGCAGGCGCTCGAGGTCGGCGGGGCCGACGGCGCGGATGACCCGCGCCGGGCGGCCGACAGCCACGACGTCGCTGGGCAGGTGCATGCCCGTGGGCACGAGGGTGCCTTCGCCCAGGAACACGCGGTCGCCGAGGGTGGAGCCGGGCATGAGCGTGGTCGCGTTGCCGATCTCGCAGAGGTCGCCGACCGTGGCGCCGATGACGAGGCAGCGATGCCCGAACGTCGTGCGCCGGCCGATCCTCGTCGGCAGCTGGCGCGTGCCAATGACGACCGAGTTCTCGAGCACGGCGGACCCGGTGCTGATCGCGACCTCGGTGCCGCTGGCGCGGAGGACGGCGCCCTCGGCGAGCAGCACCCCCTCGCCAAGGCGTGCGGATCCGATGAGCACAGCCGACCCGGCGATGCGGGTGGTGTTGGCGTCGCGGTCGTAGACGGCGGTTGCCGGTCCCTTGCTCACGGGTGCGAGAACGTCGGTGCGCCGTCGAGGATGAACGCGGTGTCGTCGAGGTAGCAGTACCACCAGTCCTCACCCGGCTCGAAGCTCTGGATGAGTGGATGGCTGGTGGCGCGGTAGTGGCCGGTGGCGTGGCGGTTCGGTGAGTTGTCGCAGCACCCGACGTGCCCGTAGGACATGCACATGCGCAGATGGACCCATCGGCCGCCGATGCGCAGGCAGTCCTCGCAGCCTTCGCTGCTCGGCGAGACGTCAGCGGCCTGGTCGAGGTGTGGGCACGCTGGATCCATCGTTCGCCTCCTGGTCGGTGTGGTTGAAGCCTTGCCTATGCGAAGTTGCGGGGCGCCCGCTGGTCGGGCGGGATGATCCCGAGCCTCCCGGACTGGTAGTCCTCGATGGCCTGGATGATCTCCTCGCGGGTGTTCATGACGAAGGGCCCGTAGTGCTCGATGGGGGCGCCGATGGGGAGCCCGCCCAGCAGGAGCACCTCGAGCGGCTGGGCGTGGTGGTCGGCGGCGGCCACCACGATGTGGTCGCCCCGCCCGAGGACGGCCAGCTCGCCGTCCTGCAGGGGTCGATCCTCGGCCCCGATGGTGCCGTGGCCGGCGAGCACGAACACGAGGGCGTTGAATTCGGGTGCCCACGGGGTCTCGAGCCGGGCGCCGGGGGCGAGGGTGGCGTGGGCGTAGGTGATCGGCGTGTGGGTGCTGCCGGCGCCTTCGGAGCCGGCGACGTTCCCGGCGATGAGCCGGATGAGCGCTCCGCCGTCGTGGGTGGTGAGGAGCCGCAGCGAGTCGGTGGTGATCGACTGGTAGCGCGGTGTGGTCATCTTGAGGGCGGGTGGGAGGTTGACCCACAGCTGCACGGCCTGGAAGAGGCCGCCGTTCGTATACAGCTGCTCGGTGGGGAGCTCCTCGTGCTGGATGCCGCTGCCCGCGGTCATCCATTGGGTCTCGCCCTCGGCGATCACGCCGCCGCCGCCGGTGGTGTCGCGGTGGGCGAGCTCGCCGTCGAGCATGTAGGTGACGGTCTCGAAGCCTCGGTGCGGGTGCCACTGGGCGCCTCTCGCCTCGCCGGGGCCGTTCAGCGTGGGGCCGGCGTGGTCGAGCAAGACGAACGGGTCGGCGTCGGCCATCGACAGCGCGCCGGGGAACGGGCGGCGGATGGGCACACCCGCGCCTTCGGTGCCGGCATGTGACGGCACGATCCGGGCGACCGGGCGGGCTCGGGAGCTGGCGGGGTCGGGTCGGGGGATGCGGGGCAGGACGAGCGTGTCCTCGACCGTGATGGCGGGCATGGCGTCAACTCCTCTCGGGATCGCAGCGCGCGCTGCGCGCTAGCGCTGATCAGGCAGCGGCTGCTGCGGTGGCGGCGATGGCCTGGACATTGAGCTCGATGCGGGCGTTCTTGCCGACGAGCAGGCCGCCGGTCTCGAGGGCCATGTTCCAGGTGAGACCGAAGTCCTCCCGGTTGAGGTCGGTGGCGGCGCTGAAGCCGACGCGCTCGTCGCCCAGCGGCGAGACGTCGGCGCCGTCGAAGTCGACCTGGAGGGTGACGGGCCTGGTCGTGTCGCGCACCGTGAGGTCGCCGACGACTTCCCAGGTGTTGTCGGACCGCGCGGTCACGCTCGTGGAGCGGAACGTGATGGTGGGGAAGCGCTCGACGTCGAAGAAGTCGGCGCTCTTGAGGTGGGTGTCGCGGTCGGCGTTGCCGCTGCTGAGGCTGGCGGCGCCGATCTGAACCTCGACGTGGGACGCCTCGGGCTCCTCGGCGATCGTGATCCGGCCGCGCACGTCGGTGAACCGGCCGCGGACCTTGGTGATCATCAGGTGGCGGCCGACGAACTCGACCGACGTATGTGCGCCGTCGATGTCGTAGGCGCCGGCGACGGGGATGACCCGGTCGTCGTGGGTTCGGAGCACGCTCACGGTTCGATCTGACATGGGGACCACTCCTCTCGATTCTGTTGACACGTCCACAATACGTGAAGATGCTGACACGTCAACAACATTGCGGGTAGGGTATTCCCATGGCGACACCCCGGTGGCTGGACGAGCGTGAAGCGCACCTGTGGCGGGCCTGGCTGCGGGTCGCGCACGAGCTCCCGCGGGTACTCGAGGACGAGATCAACCAGGGCAGCGGGCTCTCGGCCGCCGACTACGCCATCCTCATCCCACTCTCCGAGTCGGCCGACGGCGTGCTGCGCCCCCGCGACATCGGCCGCGAGATCTGGTGGGACCGCAGCCGGCTGTCACACCAGCTCACCCGCATGGAGAAGCGCGGCCTCGTCGTCCGGGAAGAGTGCGCCGAGGACGGCCGCGGCGCACTCGTGCGCATGACGCCCGCGGGTCGGGCCGCGATCGAAGGCGCCGCGCCCGATCACGTGGAAGCCACCCGCCGCCACTTCTTCGACCACCTCTCCAGCCGGGACATCGACGTGCTCACGCGCGTGTTCGACCGGGTCCTCGCCCACCTCGATCAAACGAGCAACGCCGACGACGAGAACGCCGAAGCACATCGCTCGCAGCTGGCCGACAGCACCCGGAGCGACGCCGATCCGACGGAGCGCTCGACGGGACGAAAGTCCCCGTCGAGGTCAACGTCCAAGTTGACGCAAACCGACGCCGCCCGCCGACGAGCCGTGAGAGGAGGTGGGTGACATGAACTCCCGGAGCCAGCCTGCACGCGCGGGACAGCAAGGCCTGTCGCTACTGCAGCTGCACCACGTCGGCGCGAAGTCCGGATCCAAACGGATCACACCCCTCGCGTACTGGCCAGTGTCGGACACCAGCGTCGCAGTGCTCGCCTCCAACTACGGCGCCGCACGTCACCCGGGCTGGCACCACAACCTCATCGCACAACCCACCGCCCTCGTGGAGATCGACCGCGACTGGTGGACAGTCAACGCCCGAGTCGCGCCTGCTGCGGAGCGCGCCCTCGTCATAGATCGCATCGCCAGCTCCAGCGCCGCGGTGACTGCCGCCATGAGCAGAACCACGCGCCAGATTCCCGTCGTCGTTCTCGAGCTCGTCGCCCGCCGCGACGCGGGAACGGACTAGGTGTCCCGGTCGAGCTCAAGGAGTGCGGCTCGTTCGCGGTGACACTCCGCACCGCACTCGCTCGCGAGGTGATGGTGAGCGTCGTCAACCGCCTGACCTGGTGGTCGACTACGTCATCACCGTCCCGGGCTACCCCCGCCGCATGAAGGGCCGCAAGGCAGTCGCCGAGCTCTATCGCCCGTACGGCGACCTGATTCAGCTCGACCGCTGCTTCGAGCTCGCGGTCCACCGCGACCCGACGACCGGAACGGTCGTACTCGAGTACGCGTCCGAAGGCCGCACGGTCCAAGACGGCCGTCCGTACTCGAACCACTATGTCTCGGTGCTGACGATCTCCGACCGTCTCGTCACGCGCTGGGCGCGACTACCTCGACCCGCTCGCGGTCTTCGACGCACTCGGACGGCCCGAGAGTTACACCTAGCCGGTTCGAGCACCGACGCCGGCCTGTCGAGTCACGGCGCGATCTCGAGCTCGGAGATGAGCTTGTCGGCCAACACAATGCGGTAGCGCAAATCGACGACCCCGCCGGGGAAGTCACCTTCGAGGTGGTTGGTCACAAGCCAAGTGTTCGCATCGACGGCCTCCGCGCCCGTCAGTGTCCGCGTGTAGCTGAACTGCGTCGACGCAACGGACAGCCAGTCCCGAATCTCATCGGTGTCGTGATACTCGTGTCCGTCATCCTTCACGATCGCGCTCGGCGCGAACGCGGCGAGAGCAGCCTCGACGTCACGCCGATCATGTGCGTCCTGATACTGACCTACGACCGCAGGCACCTGGATCATGAGCCGACCTCATCGGGTTGGGGACCCGGACAGATGTACGCAACGCCTGGCGCCCAGCGCCGATTCCAGAGGAAGCCGCCGCTCGCGATCGGCTCCGGCTCACGCCGTGGCCCGCGGATCTACGGGTCCTAGCGCAAGCCGACGAACAGGTCCCTCTCGGGTAACGGCGCGCCGGTGGTGTCGTGCGCTCGGATGAACGTCTCCTCACCAAAGAGCGCTCCGAACGCCTCCGTCGGCAGGCGGGACCACAACGACTCCTCGATCTGGCTGGCATGGGTAGCGAGCGCCGTGCGCTTTCGCTCGACGAACGGGGTGATGTCGATCGCGGTCGTGATCCGCGCTTCGACCGCGTCCATCATGCGCAACTGTTCGGGATCCGGTTGCGGGAACTGCGATACATCGGCCCCCTGCTCCTCGAGGACGACCCGAAACTGCTCGAACATGCTCCGTCGAAAGGCGGTGAAGTAGGCCTTGCAGGGAATCCCCGTTCGTGCGACCGCGGCCATGGCAACGCGGCTGGCATGGATGTGATCGGGGTGGTCATAGCCGCCGAGCTCGTCGTAGGTCACGACCACCTGAGGTTGGTACCGATCGAACAATTCGGAGAGGCGCTCGGCGGCATCGACGACGGGGACGTTGCAGAACACGTCGGGCCGATCCTTATGT